>JABJAB010000067.1 GCA_018666235.1 Ilumatobacter sp. | reverse complement strand
TTGTCGAGTTTCCGAGCCGGCGTGTCGCGGGTTCGCCGACAGCGGACTGACTGCGAGATGATCAGTCCATGCCCGACCACGACCTTCCCGTCTTGCACCTCGATCGGCCGATCCTCGATGCCGACCTGGCCTATGTCGGAGAGTCGGCCCGGCTCGTCGGCTCGACAGACACCGAGCTGGTGGGCGTCGCCGCGTCGGTGATTGGCATTGGTCACCAATGGGACGCAGAACGATTCGCCCGATTCCCGGAGCTGCGAGTGATCTCACGCATGGGAATTGGATACGACAACGTTGACCTCGATGCTGCCAGAGCGGCGGGGGGGGTGGTCTGCAACGGCCCAGACTCGCCAACGGTGTCAACTGCGGAGCACGCGATGATGCTGTTGCTCGCAGTGACCAAGGAACTGCCGACCCACATGGCGAGCGCAGCAGCTGGCCTGGGCGGGCCAAAAGTCGCCACGTCGCTCGAACTCGACGGCGCAACGCTCGGACTCGTTGGCCTTGGGCGCATCGGTTCGCGCGTTGCGGTCGCCGCCCAAGCCTTGGGGATGAACGTGGTTGCACACGACCCGGGTCTGTCGTCGAGTTCTGTCGACGGCGTCAGATTGGTGAACCTCGACGAGTTGTTCCGAACAGCGCACGTCGTCTCGTTGCACGCACCGTCGACTCCAACGACACGGCATCTGATCGACGCCGCAACGATTCAGACAATGCGACGAGGCGTGTACATCGTCAACTGCGCGCGCGGTCCGTTGATCGATCAGGAGGCGCTCCTCGCGGCACTCGAGGCCGGACAGGTTGCCGGCGCGGGACTCGATGTCACTGAACCCGAGCCGCTCCCTGTCGGTCATCCTTTGCTGGGTCGGCCAGATGTGATCATCACGCCGCACATCGCGTCGTCAACAGCGGCCGGTCGCCGGCGGCTGTTCGAACACGCTGTCGACAACGCGCTGGCTGTGCTCGCTGGTCGGCCGGCGTCGGTGGTCTCGTAACTTCGGCCCCGTCGTCCCTCAAGTAGCAGCCCCAGGCCCTTGACCGTCAGGGATCGACGGCTACTTGAGCTGACCCAAGATCTGGCGGAAGGCGTCCGCGTCGTCTGCATTGTTGACGGGAATCGAAAACTCGATGCGATCGAGTCGTTCGGCGAAGCGGTCGTTCAACTTGGTCGCGATCTCGTCGTAGGTGCCGATCGTGGCGACGGTATGCAGCATCTCGTCATGCACAAGCCCGGGTAGATCATCCCAACGCTGGGCGCGTGACAGTTGGGACGCCTCGCGTGCGATGTCGCCCCAACCGTGCAGCTCAAAGGTCCGTCGGTACGAGGGGGTCGACAGATAAAACGCGACTCGAGCGCGGACGGTCTCGACCACCTGTTCGAGTCGCGCCGAGTTGGGCGCCGTACCGATCAAGGGCTTCAGGCAGATCTCGACATCGTCGAGTCGCCGGCCGCTGCGGGCGGCACCGCGCATGACGTTCGGGAGCACCTCGTCGTCGATGAACTTCGTGGTGCAGACGGGATGCAGGCGAACGCCGTCGGCAATTTCGCCTGCCACGGCGCACATGTTCGGGCCGATCGCAGCGATGTAGACCGGAATGTCAGGGTGCTCGATCGGGCCGGGATCGAACAACGGGACCATGACGTCGAGCTGATAGTGCTCACTTTCGAACTGCAATGGCTCGCCCGTCTGCCAGGTGTTCCACACCGCACGCATCGCGTTGACGTAGTCACGCATCCACGGGGCCGGCGCGTGCCAGTCGAGACCGTAGCGACGGGTGATGTGTGCCCGCACCTGGGTGCCGAGCCCGAGGAGGAAGCGGCCGCCCGACAACTTCTGCAGTGACCACGCAGACATCGCTGTGCTGGTCGGGCTGCGCGGAAATGCCATCGCGACCGATGTGCCGAGCTGAACTGAACTGGTTGTCGCCGCGCCCAACGCCAGTAGCTGATACGGATCATCCTTGGTCTCTTCGACCAGCACCGCTCCGACGCCGACATCTTCGGCCACCGCTGCCAGTGCACCGAACTCTCGGATGTCGAGCGGGATTTCTGGCTCGCGTAGACCGGGGTCAAGCTTGCCGAGCGGGAGCAGAGTCTCAACGATCACTTCGTTACCAACATGTCCCAGAACATATTCGATGGGCGACGATTGGCTCTCAGTCGGCCGACCTGCGGCGACCGGTCTGCCAGCCGTTGAGAAGAGCGGCAGCGAGCATCACGATGGACACCAGCAGATAGCCATTGCTGTGGGAGTCGACCAGTTCAGGGATGTTGTCCGGTGTGCCCACGACAGCGACCAGCAACGCCACGCCGAAGGCAGCGCCGACCTGTCGGAGGGCGTTGCTGACAGCGCCGCCAATCGAGAGTCGTTCCGGTGGGAGTTCTGCGACGCTGGCCCCGGCGTTGGCCGCATTGAAGCCAGCGATGCCGATGCCGACGACGACAACGAGGGCCATGAACAGTCCAGGATTGCGGGTCTCGTCGAAGCTGATCGCCATGGCCGCTGTGCCCACGCTGACGGTCAACACACCGGCTATCGCAGGGAGGCGGAACCCGACTCGCGCGGCCAGGCGCCCGCCGAGGGGAGACAGGGCGGCCACGGTGACCGGGCCGATGAGGGCGATGAGCCCGGCCTCAAGGACGGTGTAGGACCACGCCTGACGGAGAAACAGCACGTTGTTGAGGTTGTAGGCCGCATATCCGCCGAAGAAGACGAACCCAGAGAAGCTGGCGATGCTGAACGAGCGGCTGCGGAACAATGTCAGGTCGACAATGGGCTCAGGATGGACCCGCTGTCGCGAGACGAACACGACAATCGCGACCACTCCGACAGCGATCGAAAGGAGCGTTGCAGGGTGTGACCAACCCCAGACGCCTGAGCGGGAAACGCCCAGCACCAGAGCGGCCAGCCCTGTGGTGACAACGCCGGCACCGAAAAAGTCAGGTCGGTGCCGAGACGATGACGTTGGTGACTCGCTGAGGACCCGCCCGCTCGTCGTGAGGAGCGCAGCGCAGAGGGCAACCGGAATCCAAAATGCTGCGCGCCAATTGGTCACCTCGATGATGGCGGCGCCGATGCTCGGTCCGCTCGACACACCCAAGGCCCCGACGGCGCCCCACAGCGCCATTGTCTGGGTTCGGCGTTCCAATGGGAATGCTGCAACCAGGAGTCCGAGAGCCGCGGGTGACATGAATGCGGCACCGACGCCTTGAACTGCGCGTCCGGCAAGGAGCACAGCAAGGGTGGGAGCGAAAGCGGCGAGAGCGGCCCCGAGCCCGAAGGTCGCGACACCGATCTGGAAAATTCGGCGCCGCCCGACGCTGTCAGCGGTCTTGCCCGCCACGACGAGCAGTGAACCAAACAGGATGTTGTAGAGCGTCACGATCCACGAGCCGTCCGCCCGGCTGACCCCGAAGTCACTGAGGATGTCGGGGAACGCCACGTTCACGACCGCCAGGTCGAACATGATGATGAAGAACGCAGTCGCGCAGACTGCAAACACAGGCCACGGAGACCGCGTCGCGGCAACAGTCTGAGCGTCGATGGTCTGTTCGCTCATCTGCCGGCAGCGTTGCCAAGGAAGCGGTCAAGGGCATGGCCGCTCGGCAGCGGCCAGTGAATGAGCATCGGACCCGACCGTAGCGACCGGCCCGGGGAGCATTCCGACTGGGGGAGTGGCCAACTAACGTCGGCGCCCTGATGAAGAAATGGATTCCCCTGGTCGTCTTGTCCCTTGCACAGTTTCTGATGGTGCTGGACCAGGCGGTGATGAATGTGGCGATCAGCCAGTTGGTCGAGGACTTCGACACGACAGTGACAACGATTCAAGGCGTCATCACGTTGTACGCCTTGGTCATGGCGACGCTGATGATCACGGGCGGCAAGGTGGGCGACATCATCGGCCGACGCAGGGCGTTTGTCATCGGGCTCGTCATTTACGGGGCTGGTTCGGCCTTGACTGCCGTGTCCTGGAGCGTTCCGTCCCTGATCGTTGGATGGTCGGTGCTCGAAGGCATTGGCGCGGCGCTCGTCCTCCCCGCGCTCGTGGCGTTGCTTGCCGCCAACTACGGCGGACGCGATCGAATCACTGCGTTCGGTGTCATCGGTGGGGTGGCGGGCGTTGGCATTGCTGCCGGCCCCATCATCGGCGGCTTCTTCACCACACAGTTGTCGTGGCGTTGGGTCTTTGTCGGCGAGGTGATCATCGCACTGCTTATCGTGCTCACTGCCCGCTTGATCGGCGACGCCAAGCTCACTGGACGCCGGCCGAACCTCGATGTGGTGGGCTCGGTGCTCTCCGCGATCGGACTGGGGTTGATTGTGTTGGGGATGCTGAAAGCGAGTTCGTGGGGATGGCTCAGCCCGAAGGAATCCCCGCTCGAACCGTTCGGTTTCGCGCTCACACCCTTCGTGATCTTGGCAGGCGGTGTTGTGCTCGCGTGCTTCGTGCGGTGGCAACACCACCGCACCTCGCACGGACTCGACCCGCTGGTTCGCATGGAACTGCTGTCTGTTCCCCCGTTGCGTTCGGGACTCGGCTGCTTTCTGAGCCAGAACCTCATTTTGCTCGGCGTCTTCTTCATCCTTCCGCTCTACCTCCAGATCGTGCTGGGCTTCGATGCCTTGGAGACCGGCATCAAGATGTTGCCGATCTCGATCGCCATGTTCATCACTTCGTCGAGCGGTCCGCTCCTCGCCGGTCGGTTCGGGCCCCAGCGCGTCGTACAAGCCGGCTTCGTCCTCCTGATCGTGGCAGCGTTCGGAATGCTGCAGGCGATCAAACCCGAGCTTGACGGATTCGGCTTCGGGTTGACGCTGGCGATTCTCGGTGTTGCCATGGGTCTTATCGCGTCGCAACTGGGCAGCGTGCTTCAGTCATCGGTCGGCCCAGAGGACCGAGGCGAAGCGGGCGGTTTGCAGTACACCGCGCAGCAACTTGGATCGGCGATCGGCACAGCGTTGATCGGTGCAGTCGTCGTCAGCTCGCTCGTCGCTGCGTTTGTCAACAACATCACTGACGAGGTCGCCATCCCTGCAGAACTGACGAGTGCCATCGAGATCGAGGTGGCGTCGGGGAGCAGCTTCGTCGCAGCAGACCAGGTCGCAGTCGCCCTCGCCGAAGCCGGGGTGGAAGACCCTGACGTTGACGCCGTCGTGGAGGAGTATCGCAATGCTCAGCTGGCGTCGCTCAAGGTTGGGCTGCTGCTTGCCGGGTTCCTCGCCATTGCCTCCTTGGCATTTACGCGGCACCTGCCCGGGAGGGAAGCAGATCCGGACGAAGTTCTGACGTCAGCGTGAGGCATGGACGCTGCGCGCTCGGATCACGAACATGCTTCCCGCCAGGATTGCGAGGGCGAGAGCGGTCAATAATCCGTTGCCAGGTGCGTCACGGCGGTCGAGAAGAACGACGAGCAGCCACATGCCGACGGTGACGCTCGCGCCGAACATCGTGCGGCGCAACCACCGGACGAGAGTCGCTGTCGGGACCTTGCCACCGGTCGGAAATGTTGCGGCCAGAGCATTGACGGCGTGGTAGGCGAGGAGACAGACGCTTGCCGCGGGCAGCCATGGCGTATCCACACGATCGACCGTGATGAGCCAATGCGCCGCGCACACTGCAATCGCCACGAGAGCAGTATGTGAATCCGGCTGGATTGCAGAAGCGCAGGCGAGGACGGTCACGACAACAAGTCCGAACGGCCACCACGTACCGACCTCTGCAGTGACAGCGAACAACGCACCGAGCGGAGCAAGCACGGTGACCAGCCGCAACCACCACTGCTGCCGACTGGTTCCGTGGAGCTCGTCGATCCAGCCCTGCAGCTTGGCCGAGTTCATCGCCGCGCCATCCGTGGGGCTGCGGCGCGACGGGCGATCTCGCGGAGGAACGGATCGAGACTGCCAGGCCCGCGCCAGGCAATGACCGGAACACCGACGTTTTGCACCGAACGGACTTCGCGTTGCCGCTCGAGAAGACGGATGCGCCACGCCAACTCGGTCGACGCGTCGTCGTCGGTATGGACGTCATCCGGCAAGGTATCGACCACGGCAACCGTGAGTCCGTGGCTCGCGATCGACACAGCTCGCTGGAGCGCGATGGGTGAGATGAGCGGCGACAACATGATCGCCAGCGCGTCGCCGGGGATCGCCCCGCGGCCGGCACGGACCTCACCGGCACGACTTGTGTCGGGGTCGATTACGGCGAGTACGTCGAGGATCCGGCGGAGATGGCCGCGCCCGCTGGCAGGAGGAACATGGGACCGGCCTCGTGAGCCGAAGACCTGCAGTGACACACGATCTCCACGGAGTAAGAAATGTTCCGCGATTGCGCCGGCGGCTCGCACGGTGGTGTCCAGACTCGATGCTGCGCCGTCGATGCCGCCGGACGTGCCGAAGTCGGCGAGTGCGTCGACAAACAGTGCAACGTGGGTGTCCTGATCTGCATAGGTCGATGTGACGTGGAGATCGCCGCTCCGGAGCGAACGCCGCCAGTTGATGCGACGTAACCGATCGCCCGTCTGAAACGGCCGAATTCCAGAGAATTCGCTCCCGTCGCCGGGATGCGACGAGCGGTTCAGCCCGACGAGTCCGTTTGCCCGATGCTGCGGTGGCGCCGCGTCAAACACCTCGGGGAGGGGAAGTGTCGTCACCTGGTACCCAACGTCGAGCGCCCTCCAGCGGAATGCGCCCCACGAGCTGACGGCAACCACGTTGATCGGGCCGATCTCGTGACGACCCCAGTGCGTGCAGCGCATCGCGACGGCGACGGCGGCCGTGGTCGTCGAGTCGCCGTGGTCGACACCCGTCGCCACAACGCCCGAATGTGGACGCGTCTCGAGCCACGTGCGTGGTGGAGCGAACGCAACGACGTGGTCCACGGCGTTGACATCGCAGAGCTCTGCTGCCCATGTCGTCGCCTCGCCTTCACGAATCGTCCGAGGACTGATCTGACTCGTCAATGTCGGTGCATTATCGGGTCGGGTTGCGGTCGACCACACCGCGACGAAGGCGAAGGGTGTGGCCAACACCAAGATGGCAGGAACTCGGAACAGCAGCGCCGCGCCAATCCCGACGACGCCCACGACGATGGCGCGGAAGTGAGCTGGGCTTGGGCTCCAGGGGTCGACGCTCGAGACGGTCACGTCGTCGTGGCGTCGGCTTCGAGCGCTGCCGGAGTCGGCACCGACGCCAATACCGCAGCGACCACCGACGCGCCGCTCGCGTTACTCATCCAGAGCTCGGGCTTGACGGCGACCCGGTGGGCGAGCACGGGGACGGCCACTGCCTTGACATCGTCGGGAGTGACGTAATCGCGACCTTCGATGACAGCGAAGGATCGTGCGACCAACATCAGCGCCAGCGCTCCTCGGGGCGACGAGCCCATCAGCGCGTGGGCATGGCGGCGAGTCGCCGCAGCGAGCGCGACGCAGTAGCGGCCAACACTCTCGTCGACGGTCACCCGCTCGATCGCTTCCTGCATCTTGAGCAGGGTGTCGGCGTCAACGATGGCCCGCAGTGTCTGGTCCTCCTGGCGACGGGCGAGGCGGCGGCTGAGAACCTCCCATTCTTCGTCAGCAGTCGGGTATCCGAAACTGATCTGCAGCATGAATCGATCGAGCTGTGCCTCCGGCAATGGGTAGGTGCCTTCGTACTCCACCGGATTTGCCGTTGCGAGGACGTGGAACGGGCGGGGGAGTGGGAAGGTCTCGCCTTCGACGGTGACCTGGCGTTCCTGCATCGCCTCGAGTAGCGCTGCCTGCGTCTTCGGCGGCGTGCGGTTGATCTCGTCGGCGAGGAGCAGGCCCGTGAACAGCGGGCCGTGGCGGAACGAGAACTCGTTGACACGTTGGTCAAAGATGAACGAGCCCGTCAGGTCCGCAGGCAGCAGGTCAGGGGTGAACTGAGCGCGGGCGAAATCGAGTCCCAGGGTCTGCGCGAATGAGCGCGCTGCGAGTGTCTTGCCGAGCCCGGGGAAATCCTCGAGGAGCACGTGACCGCCGGCGAGAATTCCGCCGAGCACCATCGTCAGGGGTTCGCGTTTACCGATCACGGCCGTCTCGACTTCGTCGAGAATCGCACCGGCGAGTTGAGAAACCTGGGTCAGTTCGAGGGAGGGCATGGGGGGTCTTTCAGTTGGAGTCTGGCGAGTGGGTTGTGAAGGCTTCGATCGATGTGACCGTGCGAACAAGGGTCCGGCGCTGTGTCATCGACCGGCGTACAGCTGGGTCGCTGACGAACTGCATCAGCTCGGGACCAAGTGCCTCTGCAGCGCCGACAGGATCTTCCGAGCGATCGATGCCGCGATCTGCGACGAGGTGATCGTCGAGCACCTCGACGAGGGAATCGCCGATCTCATCGCTGGGATCAGCGCGACCCGTCGGTGTTGCCCCCACCGATCCCAGAGCACGCCCACGACGAGTGGGCTGACGAAGTCGCGCCTTGAGCACCTGGACCCGCCGATCAGGACGAGTGACAGCGTCCTCAGCCGCACCGTAGTTGTGCCAATTCACCGGCGCCGTGGCCTGGCCGACGTCGAGAATCAACCATGTCGCAGCGGTCGCCACGATGACCACGAAGCCGACCAGCACGAGTCTGGGTTCCATGCCGAGCAGCACCATCAGCACGCCAGTGACGACTCCGATCAGGGCCGTGACAACGACCCAGCGTCGGGTGTTGTCCTGCAGCTGAGGCTGTCCTCGACTGCCGCGTTCGGCTCGAAGCCTCTGCACCCGGATCACGTTGCTGCCCCGACGGTGGAGCCGCCGAGCGCGTGATGGAGGCGCTCGAGCGCGTCGAGCGCAGCGCGACGGTCCGATTCGTCGAGCAGATGGTCAGAGAACCGGGCCTCGCGATACAACGCAGTGAGCTCGGTGATCGCTTGGGGATCGAGGGCGTAGCGCGCCAGAACGCGCTCGGTGAACTCCAGCGATGTGTCAGCCGGATCGCGCTCAAGGCCGGCCGCAGCGACATCGCGTTCGAGCCGGAGCCAACACTGCACGATGGCATTGCGGGGGGCGCCGTCGAGGAGCGCAGCTCGGTGCGCCGCAGCATGTTCGACGACCGCTGCGGAAATGTCTGGCAAGACCTCGAAATCACCTTCTCCAGACGATTGACGTCGCCAGCGCAACCGCGGCCGCTTGCGCCACGCGGTGATCACGAGGGTGATCGCAATCACGAACACGAGCACGACGATGACCACACGCAGCACGGCGCTGAGCCATTCGGGCAGCTTGATCGGGTCATTGCGCGCATCGTCGGGTGCGGTCAACACTTCTCCGGGTTCGAACGCAATGTCGATCTCAAGCGGTGCGCGTTCGCCAGAGGTCGGGTCGAGCTGCGGCTCGCCCCACAAGCTCACTCCGCCTGACGTGCTGACCGCGGCAAACAGCAGGCTCGTGAGGGTTGCAGCGACAACAATCCACGCGCTGCGACCATTCATGTCCTGACCATCACTCACCCATGATCCTGGCTACGACCAGCCGCCGTCAGCACTGATGACCTGGCCGAAGGTAAAGGTGGACGCATCACTCGCCAAGAACAATGCGAGCTCGGCGGTTTCGCGGGGCGTGCCGAGGCGTTGGGCGGGAACCTCTGACTTGAGACGGTCACGGAACTTCTCGTTCTCCATGATCGCTGGCGGGTAATACGTGTCGTTTTCGACGAAGTTCTGTGCGATTGCGTTGACGCGGACGTTGTGCGCCGCCAATTCATGTCCGGCCGATCGGACGAAGGCATTCTGCGCTGCCCGTGCGGTGACGTAACTGGTCGCCTGTGGACGCATTCGACGCATCGGCGACGATGAGGTCAGTGCCACGATCGAGCCGCCACCACGGTCGATCATCGAAGGTGCCGCAGCCCGCACAAGACGCATCAGCGGATGAACCATGGCATCAAAACCGGCCAGCCACTGGTCGTCGTCGATGTCGCGCACCCGAGCGGCGTATGCCGCGAGGTCGAGGTTGGCGACGAGCACGTCGATCTCGCCAGTTGCCGCCAGGAGATCGGCCGGCTCGGTTGCGCCGATCAGCGCACCGCTGTCGGCGGTGACATCAGCGCCTTCCGCGCGGAACAACTCGACAATTGGAGGTCCCATGTAGGTGTCGCAACTTGTCACGAGGACCCGCTTACCAATCAGTCGATCACCCATGGATGCGCACCGTACCGTTTGGGTCGTTCGGCCCTGGCATGGAGAGCGGAGGTCGGCAATCGTGAACTAATGGCCAAGAAGTCGAGCGCACGCATGAAGAGCAATCCGCTCGATCCTCCAGATCTGGCGACCGCATCGAAGGGTGTGGCTCCGCCAGAGAAGCGGCAGCCGGGGGAGAAGTCAGGCCAGCAGTTGCGACAGCGTTATCGACGCGAGAAAAAGCTTGAGGCCTACCAAGTCGAGTTGCTCAAGTTGCAGTCACACCTCGAGAGCACCGGCCGCAAGATGATTGTCATCTTCGAGGGTCGCGATGCCGCTGGTAAGGGCGGCACCATTCGCCGCGTGACTCGGTACATGAACGAAAAGCACTATCGCGTCGTGGCGCTCGGCCGTCCGACTGACGAACAGCGTGGGCAATGGTTTCTCCAGAAGTACGTCACGCAGTTCCCACGTGCGGGCGAGATGGTCCTGTTCGATCGGAGCTGGTACAACCGGGCAATGGTCGAGCCGGTGTTCGGCTTCTGTACCGACAAGGAGCATGAGGACTTCCTCCGCGGCGTCGTTGGATTCGAAAAGGACCTCGTCCGCCAAGGAACGGTCCTCGTGAAGCTCTATTTCTCGGTGACCAAGGACGAACAGCAACGTCGGTTCGACCGTCGCCGCAACGATCCGCTCCGGCAGTGGAAGCTGAGTGAAGTCGACGTGCAGGCACAAGAACTGTGGGACGAGTTCACCGAACGCAAGTACGAGATGCTCCGGCGGAGTCACACGACCGCGACGCCGTGGACGGTGATCCGCTCGAAGGACAAGCACCAGGCGCGGCTGAACGCAATGCGGGTCATCCTCGATGCCGTTGACTACTCCGGCCGCGACCCAGAGCTGGACTACGTCCCGAACCCGGCCATCGTTGTCTCGGGTGCGCACGAGGTCGAACTGATGGAGGCCGAGCGAATTCGCGGCGGCAAGTTCCAAAACTGAACGGCGGGCCAGACGGAGAATGGCTCCGACCACCTGTCGCTCGAGCTGGGCGACAAGAATGCGAAGATGGCCTACATCGACCGTCCCCGGGTTCACGATGCGGATGCGCACATCATGGAGCCACCGAACTGGCTGCGTGATCATGCCGATCCCGATATCCGTGATCGGCTCGCCATCCCGTCGTACGCGAACGAGCTGGTGCAGACCGGCGACGGGCATGACCCGCAAGACCTCGACGAGGTGTTCGCGCGGCTCACCGAGCGGATGGGCAGCGATGAATTCCTGAACAACGAGGACGTCGACGTAATGCAGCGCAAGAACTTTGCTGCCACCGGCTCCTTCATCGCCGAGGATCGACCACGTGTTCTCGACTTCATCGGGGTGGAGAGCCAGTTGATGTTCAACACGTTCCACAACTCGCGCCTGTTCGAGTGGGAGCACCAGCCCGACCTTGACCTCGCCTACGGCGCGGCCCGCGCGCACAACCGGGGGATGACCGAGTTCTGTTCGGTCGACAACCGACTCCTCTCGACGTGTTATGTCCCGCTTGCGGACTTCGACCGCTCTGCGGCGATGGCTGCCGAGGCGATCGACATGGGGGCGGCAGCTTTGCTGATCGCGTCAGGGTGCCCGAGCGGTCACTCGCCTTCGCACCGCGGGCTCGACCCTGTGTGGCGGCAGGCAGAAGAAGCAGGCATCCCGATTGTCTTTCACGTCGGCGGCACCGGTGCGCTGATTGACCCGAGCTACTTCAACAACGGACTGCCGATCCCGCCAGACTTCCACGGCGGCGAGGAAAACTTCCGCTCGGTGGACTACATGGCCATCCCGTTCCCTCCAATGCAGACGCTGGCCACGATGATCTTCGATGGCGTGCTTGAACGGTTCCCGAACCTCCGCGTCGGTGTCGTTGAGCAGGGGTGCACGTGGTTGCCAAGCTGGCTCAAGCAGATGGAGTCGGCTATGGATGCCTTTGCTCGCCACGAAGAACGACTGCAAGCACTTTCGATCACACCGCGCGAGTACGTCGAGCGTCAGGTTCGCGTGACCCCGTATCCGACCGAAGATGTGGGCTGGGTGACCGAGCAGGTGGGTCCCGACATCTTGATGTTTAATACCGACTACCCGCACGTCGAGGGTGGTCGTCGACCCTATGAGCGCTTCGAAGCCAGCCTGGGTGACGCCACCGACGAAGTGCGCGAGCGTTTCTACGCCGACAACTTCCTCGATCTGATGGGTACCGCCGTGGCGGCGCTGGTCTGATCGTCGCCAACTGCTGACCCTGTGGGGGCTGTTGCCTAGGGTCGCGGCGTGCGCTTCGACCTTGTTCTTGACAACGCGAACATTCTCACCGTCGACCCTGCGCGGCCTAGGGCCGGCTCGCTTGGAATCATTGGCGATCGGATCGTTGCCGTTGCCGGGCGCGGCGAGTTGGCCCAGTTCGACGCGGAGCGAACGATCGACCTCGATGGCCATTTTGTTGCGCCGGGGTTCAACGACGCGCACAACCACATGCAGGCGTACGGCGCGACCCTCAACGAGGTTCCGCTTCACGGTGACGCTGTCCACTCGATTGAGGAGCTGGTCGCCGCCATTGCCGAGCGGGCCTCCTCGACCCCGCAGGGTGGGTGGATTGTCGGCGCCGGTTATGACCACAACAAGCTGGCCGAACGACGTCACCCGACCTGCCACGAACTGGATCGGGTCAGTCCCGATCATCCCGTTCTGCTCAACCACACCTCGGGTCACTTCGCCACGTTGAACAGCGCAGCGATGCGCCTCGCCAGGATCGGCGAAATCGACGTGCCCGACGGGGGAGTGGTGGCCGTCGATGACGAGGGCCGACCCAACGGCCTCCTCGAGGAGCAGGCACAACAACTCGTCCGTTCCCTTGTCCACCCCCGATCGGTCGCTGAGATGTCCACCAACCTGGGCCTCGCCAGCGATCGATACCTGTCCGAAGGAATCACAAGCTGCCAGGAGGCGGGAGTCGGCGGCATCCTCGGCACGGCCGAACCGGTCGAAGTCGCTGCGTACCAACAAGCCCGACGAGCCAATCGCTTGCGAGTGCGCGTGACCATGATGGCCTCGGTTGATGCGTTGCATAGCTGCGCACATCACGCGGATGACAACGAGCCGTTCTCACTCGATCTCGGCATGCACACCGGGTTCGGCGACGACTGGCTTCGTTATGGCGCGACGAAGATCTTCGCCGACGGTTCGCTCATGGGCTGCACGGCGGCGATGTTCGAGGATTTCGATGGCCAGCCCGGCAACAACGGCTACTTCCAGATGCCTGAATCTCGGCTGCACGAACTGATCCTCGCCGCGCATCGGTCGGGATGGCAGGTTGCCACCCACGCGATCGGCGACCGTGCAGTCTCATCAGTGCTTGACGGGTACGAGGCGGCGCTGCAGCAGTACCCCCGAGCAGACCACCGGCACCGCATCGAACATGCTGGGATGACCCGAGCTGCAGACGTCGACCGCATTGCTCGGCTCGGCGTGATCCCAGTTCCACAGGCCCGCTTCGTCTCTGAGATCGGAGACGGCATGCTCCGGGCGATCGGACCCGACCGTGTCGGGGATTGCTACCGGCAGCGATCGTTCCTCGACGCAGGTGTCACATTGCCTGGCAGCTCCGACCGGCCCGTCGTCAACGGTGCACCGTTGCTCGGCATCCACGACTTGGTGAACCAGCGCACGGCGTCGGGCGCTGACTTCAATCCGGCCGAAGCGCTCACGATCGACGAAGCAATCCACGCCTACACCGTCGGATCAGCGACAGCGTCGTTTGATGAGCACCGCAAGGGTTCGATCACGTCGGGCAAGCTGGCCGACCTGGTCGTGCTCGACACCGACCTCACCGCGATCGAACCCGATGGCATCGGGGACACCAAGGTGCTCGCCACAATGGTGGGTGGCAACTTCGAGTTCGACGGGGCGAGCCTTGCCTAATTTCGATCAGTCCCGGTCGTAGACCGGTGGTCGCGTCGCGATGAGCGACATGGGCCCCGACCTCGCCGGCGACTGAGCTGGCCTCGTACGATCGTTTCATGTCTGATGTCGTGCTGTACGAGAAGCGAGGCAAGGTCGCGCTGATCACCCTCAACCGTCCCGAGCGCCTCAACGCGTGGACCACCGATCTCGGTAGTGCCTACTGGGATCGCATTGACGAGGCGACCGCCGACCCCGACGTCCGTGTCATCGTCGTGACCGGTGCGGGGAAAGGGTTCTGCGCGGGCGCCGATATGGATCTGCTGCAGGGCATCGGAGCAGGCGCAGAGCGCAGTGCTCCGGCTCGCGATGAGCACCAGACGTACACGACCACCGTCCCCAAGCCCGTCATCGGTGCGATCAACGGCGCGTGTGCTGGCCTCGGCATGGTGCAGGCAATGATGTTCGACGTCAGGTTCGCCGCCGCTGGCGCCAAGTTCACCACGGCATTCGGCCGTCGCGGCCTCGTCGCTGAGTACGGCATCTCGTGGATGCTTCCCCGCATCGTCGGTCATGCGAATGCAATGGACCTCCTGCTGTCCGCCCGAATCGTCCTTGCCGAAGAAGCTCAGGAAATGGGTCTCGTCAACAAGGTGTTTCCTGCCGACCGTCTACTCGAGGAGACAATGGCCTACGCGAACGACATCGCCGACAACGTGGCATCGACGTCGATTCGCTCAATGAAGCAGCAGATCATGGCCGGTTGGGAGTGGGACCTGGCCACGTCCAACGCTGACACGCACGAGCGGATGCAGCACTCGCTGCGCCAGGCAGACTTCACAGAGGGTGTCCAGAGCTTCCTCGACAAGCGTCCGCCGGAGTTCTCGCCGGTCAGTTCACGCGACTGACTCTTCGGAGGCTTGGGATTCCGCCGACGGACGCAGTCCAATCGTCGCAGTGGCGATGATCAAGACGAAGGACAACCCAGCCATCTGCGGGATGGTCACGCGATCGAACGCCTCGACCCAACGTGCGCTGCACGGGTTGTCGAACTCACAGAAGTTCGACTTCTCCGGAAACCATTGGATCCACACGTGATAGGCCGACACGGCGAGCCCGAGTAGGGCGATGACCCTGACGTAGAGCAGCATCGATTGATCGCGCCGAACGGCCGCCATCACCAGCAGCACGGCGAGCGGATACATCGCGATGCGTTGGTACCAGCACAGCTTGCATGGGATGAAGTCCGCCACCTCTGAGAAGTAAAGGCTCCCGAGCGTTGCGGCCACAGCGACCGACCCGGCGATCATGAGCGCCCTCCGGCGCACCACGGCTCGGACCGACTCGTTGAAGACGGCGACGACAATGCCCACCAGGCCGGCGAACAGGGCGAGAGCGAACACAGTGGCGACCGTTGAAGCGTCCATTGCGCTCCAGCATGCCGAACAGAATGCGGCGAACCAATGACCAACGTCCCAGCACGCGCGCCGACCCGATGAAATGCCAAACTCGGGAATGAACTCCAATGGCTCCGAGATCCTTGTCGATGTGGACGGATCGGTCACCACGATCACGTTCAACCGGCCCGATGCGCTCAATGCGCTGACACCCACAATGCTCGTCGCACTCGATCAGGCTGTCGGCATCGCAATCGACGATCCGACGCAGCGACTCGTCGTGCTCACGGGAGCCGGGCGGGCCTTTAGCGCCGGTGTCGATCTCAAAGCGCTCGGGGATCGGGCGCTGACAAACGGCGTGGTCGGCGACATTCTCGACGTGCCCGCTCGAGCGCTGACCGACAAGTTGTCCAACGGGGCCATCGTCACGATCGCAAAGGTCAACGGCTTCTGCTTCACCGGTGCCCTGGAGATCGCACTGGCCTGCGACCTGATGGTCGTCGCTGACGAAGCAACGTTGGCTGATACGCATGCGAAGTTCGGGCTGCGTCCCACCTGGGGGATGAGTCAGCGGCTGCCGGCGGCAGTCGGCCTCACCCTGGCCCGAGAACTCTCGCTGACGGCTCGGAACGTCAAGGGTGTCGAGGCTGCTTCGATCGGGCTCGCGTGCCGCTCCGCTCCGGGCGATCAACTCAATGCCGAGGTCGCCGGACTTGTCGAGCAGATTCTCGGCAACAGCGACGGTTCACTCGCTGCGTACAAAGACCTGTACCGCGTCGCCGAGCAGCACGGTCTGACCGACGGACTCGCGTACGAAGCGGCAACCGACTACCCGATCACCGATACGGACAGTCGGCTGGATGGGTTCAGGTAGCGCCATGCAATACGGCATCTGTGTTGCGTCGCGGCCCGGCGACATCGACTATGTGGTCGAAGCCGAGCGGCTCGGTTTCACCCACGCCTGGTTGGCCGACAGTCAAATGATCTGGAGTGATGTGTACGCCATGCTCGCGTTGGCGGCGGATCGAACCTCGACGATCCAACTCGGCACCGGCGTTGCCGTGGCGGGAACGCGCCTCGCCCCTGTCACGGCGGCAGCGATCGGCACGATCAACCAACTGGCACCCGGTCGCACGTTTTGCGGGATCGGCACCGGCAATACCGCAATGCGGATCATGGGTCATCGGCCGCAACGGATTGCAGAATTCGACGAGTACCTGAGTGTCCTCCGCTCACTCCTGCACGGCGAGGAAGTGGAGTACACCCTCAACGGTCAGACCGCGCCGATCGCGCATTTGATGCCCGAGGACGGCTTTGTGCGCTTCGACCCAGCGCCACCGCTCTACGTCTCGGCGTTCGGTCCTCGCGCGCTCGACCTTGCCGCATTGCACGGGGACGGGCTGATCACATCGGTTCCGCCTGACCCGGCGGCCGTGCGACACATGCGTGGTGTCATCTCCGAGCGCCGCGCCGCCCACGGTCGGCCCACATCTCGATCCGACTTCCCGATGGCGACGCTCACCACCATTGCCGTGCTCGAACCGG
The DNA here is from genome assembly GCA_018666235.1 of Ilumatobacter sp. Lineage (GTDB taxonomy): Bacteria > Actinomycetota > Acidimicrobiia > Acidimicrobiales > Ilumatobacteraceae > Ilumatobacter_A. The sequence goes on along the minus strand of JABJAB010000067.1, from coordinate 23,188 downwards.
GCGAAGCCACCGACTCGGACAGGGTCAAACAACAGGTCGGCGCATTCGCGGTCGCAGCGCTCCACTACAGCTACGAGCAAATGGCGCAGTTCGGCCGCCGTCCGCCGGCCCATCTCGCTGACATGTGGGGTGACTACGTGGCAGCCGTCGAGGAGACCCCGCTCGAGCGCCGCCACCTCCGCACGCACCTCGGTCACAACTGCTGGGTGATTCCTGAGGAGGAGCGGTTCATTACCAAGGAACTCATCGAGCGCTCGTGCCTGGTTGGCACCCCTGACGACCTGCGTCGCCGTGTAGCCGAACTCGACGAAGCCGGTCTCGATCAGATCGTGCTGCTCCCGCCACTCGATGCCAAAGAAGATGTGATCGCTGCGGTGGCTCGCGAACTCATCTCCTCGACTCCGCCAGAGCGATGAGTGTCGCTGCGAAGGGTTCGCCGCAAAAGCCCATCGCCGGTTCTCGTTGGCCCAGCGCGATTGCGTAGCGTTGGCGCAGCGACCAATCGCCCGCCTGTCTTCGAGGAGCACACATGTCCGACGCACTGATCATCGACACCTGCCGCACGCCCCGCGGCATCGGCAAACAAGGCAAGGGCTCCCTTGCTCACCTGCACCCACAGCACTTGGCGCGCACGGTGCTCGAGGCCATTCGAGACCGCAACGACCTCGACACCGCTGACGTCGACGACATCATCTGGGGCACGAGCTCCCAGGTGCAAGAGCAGAGCGGTGACCTCGGTCGGATGGCAGCGCTCGATGCCGGCTACGACATCACGGCAAGCGGCGCCACGCTCGACCGGTTCTGCGGTTCGGGCATCACGACCACGAACTACGCATCGCACGCCGTCATGGCAGGCATGGAAGACGTGGTCATCGCGGGTGGCACCGAGATGATGTCGCTGCCCAAGAAGGGCATGCTGCCGATGGGCGCAAACAACGCGCACCTCCAGGAACTGCACCCACAGTCACATCAGGGTGTCTGTGCCGATGCGATTGCCACCCTTGAAGGGATCTCGCGCGAGGCGCTTGACGCGCACGCCGCGGACTCGCAACGCAAGGCTGAAATCGCCATCAAGGAAGGTCGCTTCGACAGGGCCCTCATCCCGGTGTACAACCTCGACGGCAGCCTTGCGCTCGACCGCGAAGAGTTCCCCCGGCCGGGCACAACAGCTGAATCGTTGGCCAAGCTCTCGGCCAGCTTTCCGGCGGTGGCGGACTACCGCCACGAAGAAGGCTCGAAGACCTTCCGCGAACTCATCAACCAGAAGTTCCCGGACCTCGACATCAATCATGTCCATCACGCCGGCAACTCATCGGGCGTCGTTGACGGCGCCGCGGCGATTCTCATCACGAGCGAGGATTACGCACGAGCCCACGGCATGAAGGCCCGTGCTCGGGTCGTCGCCACAGCGAACATGGGCGATGACCCCACCTTGATGCTCAACGCTCCGGTGCCCGCTGCAAAGAAGGTGCTCGAGAAGGCGGGGATGACTGCCGACGACATCGACATCTGGGAGATCAACGAAGCCTTCGCGGTCGTGTCGGAGAAGTTTCAACGCGACCTGGACCTCGATCGCAGCAAGGTCAACGTCAATGGCGGCGCCATGGCGCTCGGGCACCCGATCGGGGCGACCGGAGCAATTCTGATCGGGACCGTGCTCGATGAACTCGAGCGTCAGGACAAGCAGTTCGGTCTGATCACCATGTGTGCCGCTGGTGGTATGGCCCCGGCCATCATCATCGAACGCGTCTGAGCATCAGAACATCGAGGTCTGTCCCGGCGGCGTCGGCAACGGCGCCAGGGCGGGCAGCTTGGCGGCGACTGCCTCGTGCAACGCTCGGGCCAGCCCCGGCGACTCGAGATTCTCCGGCTGATGGACGAATACGTAGGGCGTCCGGCCTTCATCAAGCCACGCGACGATCTGTGGCACCCAAGCCAGCAGTCCCTGCAGTGTTCCGTCGACGGTGTCCTCTCCGATGACACGGACAATCGGCGACGATCCGATCGCGTCGAGGACGACCGGGAGGTCGGGCTTCTGACGTTGCTCGTCGATGGCCGCTGTCGACCTGGCTGCAACGGCATACAGCGGCCGCGTGTCGAGTACAACGCGACCGATATTGCGTTCGAGGCACAACTTGTCGACGGCCCGATGCGCCGCTGAGAAGTCGAAGAATTCGCGGTGTCGCAACTCGACGGCCCAGGGCCAATCTTGTGGCAGCCGGCGGAGAAACGCGAGTAGTGCATCAAGGTCGGCTGGACCGAATGAGCCGGGGAGTTGTACCTGGACTGGACCGATGCGCTGACCCAGCGGCTCGATCACATTCAGAAAGCTGCGCACTTCAGCACCGACGTCGCGCAACCGCTTGTCGTGGGTCACGGTGCGCGGGAGCTTGAAGGCAAACCGGAAGTCATCCGTCGTCTGCCGCAACCACTTGTCCACGGTGGTGGCCGTCGGCTGAGCGTAGAACGTCGTGTTGCCCTCGACGGCCGTGCACCATTGGGCATACAACGCCAGTTCTGTTCCGGGTTGCGTCCCGGTCGGGTAGAAGCGACCGACCCACGGGCGATGAGCCCACATTGGACAACCGACGTGGAGCACTGGTGACGGGCTGTCAGCCATTCATGTCTTCGAGCATCCAGCAGGGGGTCGAATCGTTGGCCCACCGGTACCCGATCTCAGGTTGCACGGCTCGCTACTCGCCGCTCACCACTTGCCGGGGAGTTGGCCGATCCGGTCGAACTGCTCGCCGAGCATCACGCCCAACGTGCGCTGCTCACCCGACTCGAGGTGGATCTCCGGTCGTCCGTGCGCAAAACGGTAGTTGCAGATGACTGCGACGTCGCCCTGGCGCCAGTCGACCTTGGTGCCGAAATCGTCGTAGATCTTGATGAACTGCTCAAGCTCGTCACGGGTGAACTCGGTGTCGTCGCCAAACGTCATGTGGAGCGGGCGCTCGGCGAATGGAAGATGTTGCACGAGCGGCCACGTGTCGAACCACATGCCGTGATCGGCGAGGCTGGCGTAGAGCAGATTGCGATCGAGTTGTGCGAAGTACTCGAACGCCGGGTTGTAGAACCGCGTCTTCATGAGGCGATTCGGGCCCCACTCGACCAGGAGACCTCGCTCGATCGCCTTGGCTTCGGCGACGGCGGGGTCATCGGTGCCGAACGACTTCTGCCAGTGGTTGTAGACGCCGTACCCGATCTCTCCGACGAAGTTCTCGGCATCGGTGAGGCTGCGGTGATAGCAGACGCCGTGCGCCTTGAGTTTCTGGCCAAGCTCGGTTGCGAGAATCGCGTCGGTGGAGGCAACGCCGTCGGAGACGTAGGTCGCGCCCCGATCGGGAAGTGCGTCGGCGCAGACGAAGCTGATCAGCCGAGTGCTCTTGCTGACATAGGCCATCTCGTGGTGGTAGGGGAGACGGGCGGCGAGCGGAGCACCGATCTCGTACACGTTGGCCTCGATCCGGTCTCTCGGGTTTGCGCCGCCTTCGTAGACCATCTCGGCATCGAGGACGATCTTGGCGAACTCGCGCATCGCAGCGATGCTGGTCAGTCTCGTGTTCCGCAACACGACCAGGCCGACGGAGTCGAACGTGGCCCGCATGCGCCGGGCGAGTTCGCCATCTGGCCGCAGATCGGCATCGTTCATCTCGAAATCCGAACAGTCGACTTCGTACACCTCGGGAGCGTGGTGTGACGTGCCGGTCCAGAACCGTTGGGGAATGAGGTCGTTGAGTGGGGCCAGATCAGGACCCGTTGAGGTGTGTTCGAGAAGTGTCATTCGCAGCGCCGATCAAGAAAGCCGAGTAAACCAGTCGGGATTGTAGCCATGCGACCGGATACATCGCCAACATGATGTGGAAATACCCCCGAAACCCTTGCTGGTGGACGTGAGGGGCCGTTCAACCGGAGTTGCGGATGCCGGTGGCGATGGCGTTGATCGTGAGCTGGATACCGCGTTCGATCAACTCGTCGTGGTCGCCGTCTCGATAGCGCCGCAGGAGGTCAACCTGCATCACATGCAAGGGGTCGAGGTAGGGATAGCGGTTGCTCAGGCTGCGAGCCAGGAGCGGGTTGTCAGCAAGCGGATCTGGCGAGCCGGTGATCCGCTCATGCCACCCTCGAGTGAGGGTGTGCTCGGCTTCGATGCGCCCGAAAATGTCGCTCCGAGTTGTCGCGTCCTCGACGAGAACGTCGGCGTAGCGGCGCCCGATGTCGATATCGGTCTTGGCGAGCACCATGCCCATATTGTTGATAATGGCTGTGAAGAATGGCCAGTCGGTGTACATCTGAGCGAAGCGCTCCGCTGCAGTGTCATCCTGGGCGGCGACTGCTTCGAATGCCGAGCCCGCGCCGTACCAGGCCGGGATCATCAAGCGGCACTGTGTCCACCCGAACACCCAGGGGATGGCTCGAAGGTCTTCGATCGCGAGCGACTTCTTGCGTGAGGCAGGCCGGCTGCCCACGTTGAGCGTGGCGATCTCATTGGTCGGAGTGATCGACCGGAAGAAGTCGACGAAACGGTCATCGCCGTACACGAGTGAGCGGTACGCGGTGAACGCGGTGTCGGCAAGTTGCTGCATTGTGTCGCCGAACCCGTCCGCAGGGGCGCCAAGTTGCTCGGCGTTGAGGCACGAGGACTCGATCGTCGCGGACAAGAGTGTCTCAAGGTTGCGGCGGGCCAAGGCGGGCGTGCTGTACTTCGCCGCGACCATCTCGCCCTGCTCGGTGAGCCGGATCGACCGGTCGACTGATCCGGGAGGCTGGGCGAGGATCGCTTGGTAGGCAGGCCCACCGCCGCGGCCGACCGTGCCGCCTCGGCCGTGGAAGAGCCGCAGCCTCACCCCAGCGACGTCAGCAGCTTCAACGAGTGCCGCCTGTGCGGCGAACAGGTTCCACTGCGACGATAGGTAGCCGCCGTCCTTGTTCGAATCGGAATAGCCGATCATCACCTCCTGGCGATCGCCGCGAGATGCGACCAGCTGGCTGTACACCGGATTGCTGAGCATCGCCGTCAGCGTTGCAGCCGACTGGGCGAGGTCGCCGATCGTCTCGAAGAGCGGGACGATGTCGAGTTGGGCGGATGCCGGTCGGCCAGCACGTGCCGGCTCAAGGAGTCCGACTTCTTTGAGGAGGACCGCAACTTCGAGCACATCGCTCACGGTTTCGGCCATCGAGATCACATAGTGAGGAACAGCTCGAGGCCCAACACGCGCGACCGATCGCGCGGCTTCGTCGAGGACACCGAGTTCGCTGATCGTCTGGTCGGCATAGGTGGCGCTCGGATTGCGAAGCAGCCGTGGCGACGCCAACTCAGCGGTCAACACCTCGACTCGGTCGGCTTCGGCCAGCGTCAAGTACTCCCCGTGCACGCCGGCGTTGGCCAGCAGATCCGCGATGACACCTTCATGGACCGAGGAGTTCTGCCGCATGTCAAGACCGCACAGGTGAGCGCCGAAGATCGCAGCGGCGCGACGAGCAGGCTCGATCTGCGCATCAGCGAGGGCAGCGCCACCGTGTGTGCGCAGCGATGCATCGACGATGTCGAGATCAGCCAACAGTTCGTCGATCGACGAATAGGCGTCTTGCCGGACAGCGGGAGGAGGCCCCGGCACCTCGTCGATGTCGGGATCGATTGCATCTTCAGCGAACGCATACAACCGGGCATGCATGCCGCGCAGCGCTCGGCGGTATGGCTCGTCTGCGCGAAATCGGGAGTCGTCGCCTGATGCATCAGCCAGGGCAGTGAGCTCCATGGTGGGAGTGATCAGGCGAGCCGACATCGACAGCTCGCGGCCGAGCCGGTGCAGCGTTGCCAGGTGGTGGCCGAGCGCCACGTGGGTGTGGCGACCGATTGCGAGCCGCATCACCTCTGCGGTCACAAACGGGTTGCCGTCTCGGTCGCCGCCGATCCACGAACCCATGCTGACCGCAGCGCTGGCGTCGGCATCGATCGCACCGAAGTCGTCTTCAACGATCTGTTCCAGGTGTCGCGACAGTGCTGGAATCGTTTCGAACAGGCTTGCCGAGTAATACCGGAGCGCTTCGTTGATCTCGTCACGCACGCGCAGCTTTGAGAGACGCAGAATGGCTGTTTGCCACAACGACAAGATGTTGACGCCGAGCCGCGCATCAGCGTCGTCGATCGCAGGATCGTTGGCGTCGAGGCCGTTGCGTTCGTTCAGGACCTCGGCGATCTCGCGCAGCACGTCGAGGATCGTCTGTCGGCGAACCTCGGTGGGATGTGCGGTGATCACCGGGCTGACGGAAAGCGCATCGATCACGCCGACCACCTCGCCCGCGTCCACGCCGATCGAACGGAGCCGTTCGAATGTCGCATCGAGACTGCCCGGCTGTGCCGTCGAGCGATGGGCGCGATGGAAACGACGCCGCCGTTCGAGATGGACGTCTTCAGCAGTGTTGGCGAGCAGAGACAACCAGTCAAAGGCGCGAATCACGTCGAGTTGCTGCTCGATCGGCTGGTCACTCAAGGCCGACCGCAGTACCTCGACGGCGCTTTCGTCGTGACGGCGACCGGCGACTGCGGCCTGACGCACCGACTCGATCAGTTCGAAGGTCTCGTCACCCGATTGCTCGCGGACGATGTCTCCGAGGATGCGGCCAAGGAGCCGGATGTCATTGCTGAGCTCTTCGTACGGGGAGTCGAACACTGAGCCAGTCAAGCAGGTCGCATTGCCATTGTTGCCTGGACTCTTGAGCTCGACCGGTCAGTTCCTCGGCAGCGTCAACTCAAACGTTGCGCCGCCGAACCCGAATTCTTGGTCGCGCCCCTCGATCGTGACCGTCGTGACGCCGTCAGGGATCGCGACGCCGTCGAGCGCGCGGGTGAATGGCTGTTCGGACGCGTGGTCGTGCGTCAAGAGACGAAACCCGTACTCGGTGCCGTCGGGGCCGAGGATCCGCCACCCATCGGCGTAGCGGTCGGGGGAGTCGTATGGCGACGAGATCGTGACGGCGAAGCTCCACCCGGTACTTGACACGGCGGCTTTGGCATTGATCGCGTCGGGGAAACGCTGCTCGGCAACTGACTCCGTGGTGGACTCGCTGGTGCTGCCGCTGTTGTCTCCGTCCGAGCTGCAGGCCGCGCCACCGACGAAAGCAGCGGCTGCTGCGAGGGCAGTTGCCGAATGAGAAATCGAGGGGCGGCGCATGAGGCGACGGTAGTTGTCGGCCAGACTGATGGGTATGCGCGTCGTGTTCGCCACTGCAGAACTCTCTCCGGTGGCCACGGTCGGCGGCTTGGCAGCCGCCGCCGCAGGACTTGGCGCCGAGTTGCGTCGTGCCGGGATTGATGTGGATCTGGTGATGCCCGACTACGGCGACGTCGACCTCGTCGACGAAACCACGATCGAGCTGTCAGTCCCTGAATGGGTCGGCGCTGCGACAATCCGGGTGGGAATTCATCCCGTCGCCGGGCGCCTGCATCTCGTCGGCGTTCCCGGGATGGCGCGTCCGCACCCGTACCTCCAGGCGGATGGATCGGGCTGGGTCGACAACAGCGAACGGTTCTTTCGCTTCGCGCGGGCGGTTGCTGCATTTGTGGAGGCTGATCCGCCGGATGTCCTGCATCTCAACGATTGGCACACGGGCGCTGTCCTGGCGGCGCTCGAATCGCCGCCGCCGACGGTCGTGTCGATCCACAACCTCGCCTACCAGGGCGTGGCGGGGCCTGAGTGGCTTGAACTGATCGGCCCGCTGGCCGCGCACTTCGAGTGGTGGGGCGACACCAATCCGTTGTCCGGGGCACTCGCGCTTGCGGACCGTGTTGTCGCCGTGTCACCGAACTACGTCACTGAGATCACCACTCCTGGAGGTGGCTTCGGGCTCGACGGGCCGCTCCGGCAGCGCGGCGACGCACTGATCGGCGTCCTCAACGGCATCGACACCGACGTGTGGAACCCAGCTGACAACCCGCATCTCGTCGCCACCTTCGATACGTCATCGCTTTCCGCCCGCACGGCGAATCGAACAGCGCTGCTCGCTCGGCTCGGTCTGCCCGATGACGACACGCCACTTGTCACCATCGTCACCCGCCTCACGCACCAAAAGGGTGTCGACCTCATCACCCCACTGGTGCCGTTGCTTGAGCAGATCCCGATGCGGCTTGGCATTCTTGGTTCGGGAGACGCGGTGCTGTCGGGCGAACTCCATCGCCTCGCAGCAGCTCATCCGAACCATCTCGCCTTCGTTGACGGATATGACGAATCCCTCTCGCATCAAATGTTCGCTGGTGCCGATGCATTCCTCATGCCGAGCCGGTTTGAGCCGTGCGGGCTCACCCAGATGCAGGCCATGCGATACGGCGCCGTGCCGATCGTGACAGCGGTCGGTGGTCTCGTCGACACCGTTCCAGACGCCGATCTCGATACACGACGCGGCGTCGGGTTCGTCGCGCAACGGGTTGAGTCGACCGATTTGCTCGCCGCGATGTTCCGAGCTGCCCGACGGCTGAAGGACAAGCGGCGAACCGCTGCGCTGCAGAAACGAATGATGTCGATCGACTGGTCATGGACCGGTCCGGCGCAGACGTACGTCAAGCTCTACCGTGAGCTCGTGCGCGGAGACTCCTGACGCAGCATTCATCCAGCGTTTCCGTTGTGACACGAACCGACCAGGTACGTTGAGAGGCGATGGCTGTCGAACCAACCGTGCTCGTGATCGTCCTCGCCGGCGGCGAGGGTAAACGCCTCCAACCGCTGACCAACGATCGCGCCAAACCAGCGGTGCCGTTCGCCGGCACCTATCGGATGATCGACTTTGCATTGTCGAACTTCGCCAACGCGGGCTACCGCAAGGTGGTCGTACTCACTCAGTACAAGAGCCACAGCCTCGACCGTCACATCAGCATGACCTGGCGGTTCTCTACGTTGCTGGGCGACTATGTGACCCCAGTGCCTGCCCAGATGCGGCGTGGCCCGTACTGGTTCCAGGGGTCAGCCGACGCGATCTACCAGAACCTCAACCTGATCAACGATGAGAAGCCCGACATCGTGTGCGTCTTCGGCGCTGACCACATCTACCGCATGGACCCCCGCCAGATGGTCAAGGAGCACATGGCCAATGACGCTGGCGTCACGGTGGCGGCGATCCCGGTTCCCAAGCACGAGGCCACGGACTTTGGTGTCATCGAGTCCGACGAAGAGGGTCGGATCATCGGGTTCCATGAGAAGTCACCGACGCCGCCGACGATGCCAGGGAGCGATGACATATGTCTCGCCAGCATGGGCAACTACGTCTTCGACCGTGAGACGCTGATTGACATCGTCACGCCCAAGAAAGACCAGGACGGTGCTGATAGCGCGATGAACGACCTCGGCGGCGATGTGATCCCAGCACTCACCGCATCGGGCGACGCACGTGTCTATGATTTTTCGAGGAACGAGATTCCCGGCCAGGGCGAACGCGAGCAGGGGTATTGGCGAGACGTGGGGACGCTCGACGCCTTCTACGACGCCAACATGGACCTCATCGCGCCTGTCCCGGTGTTCAACCTCTACAACGACAAGTGGCCGGTGTTCACCGGACGCCAGGCCCTGCCGCCTGCCAAGGTGTCGCGTGGGCGGGGCGGCGAGCCTGCATTCGTTGACGGAAGCTTGTTGTGTCAAGGTTCGATCATCTCCGGGTCGCACGTCGAGGGTTCCATTATCGGCCCGGGATCTTTTGTCGATCATGACGCGCATGTCACCAACTCGATTCTCTTCCCCGGTGTGACGATCGGGCCGGGCGCCCGACTCAACCGGTGCATTGTCGACAAGAACGTCGTCATTCCGGACTTCGCACGCATCGGCTTTGACGCTGAGCAGGACGCCAAGCAATTCACGATCAGCGACAACGGCATTGTCGTCATTGCGAAGGATCAGCAGATCACCTAAGACACGCTGGTCAGGCTGTGGTGCCGGCGGCTCGATTGTCGCTGGTCTGTTTGGGTCGCCCGCAACGGTCTTCTACGAGCCCGTTCTGGACGCTCTGGGGCAGTCCATGCCGAAGCCTCAGCTCGGCGGCAAGCCGTTGAGCCGCTCACCACCGCTGACGGCAGCGGCGCGTTCGACCCGAACCTGTTCATCTCGGCCGTTGGGTAGGCCGAAATACTCCCGCGCCGGTCTCGGCGGCTTCGATGATGGCCACAACGGAGCGGCCGAACTCGAATGAGAAGGCATGGGCTAATGGGCGGTCATCGTGAAACGCTGCGCCGATCGTCTGCAACATGTTGATGATGCCGGTGTCGCGAAGTGGCTGTAGCTCAGGAGCGATCGCTGCGGGCCGGGGGAGGGGAACCAGTGCACCGTTCTGCTCGAGTTGGGTCGACGGGTCGGTCTCGATTCGCAAAACGCCGTCGGTTCCAGCGACCTGGACGTCGAGCGACGGGGTGACGGCGTTGTCCCACGTCACTTCGACCGCGGCGGCGAAACCTTCGAAGCGCATCACGAGTTGGTCGACGCGCTCAGCAGTCGAGCGCAATGACACCTCGGTCGGGGCGCCATGCCCGTTGATCTGAGCGACCAGCAACAACAGGGCCACCTGGTCGTGTGCAGCCGTGAGCAGGCTCGATTGAGGCCGGGTCGATCGCGAAGAAAGGTTCGTCAACGGACCAACACTGTGACAACGAGCGATCATCTGTTGCACGGCGGTGACGCTGACCGTTGGCCATGCGAACGCGCGCTTGCCAGCAGTCGGACGAGCGATCAGTGCATCGCACTCCGCAACGGTTGACGCGAGTGGCGCCACGGCGATGACATCGGCCCCCGTCGTGACATCCCAACCCAATGAGCGCGCACCGAAGACGGTTGCCTCGGCGAGCGGACTGTCACCCCAGATGTCGACAGGCACTACTTGCCGGCGAGAGCTGCAACGACCGGAGCAAACGCCTCAAGCTCGTCGGGCCCGACAATCACGTAGCTGAACCCGTACTGCTCGCGGCGCGCTTGGATGGTCTCGATCATGTGGTCTGGGCTGCCAATGAGTGCGAAGGGCGATTCTTCGATCATTGATTCTTCAACGCCGATCATCTGGGCCATGCCGGCCACCTGGCCCGCTCGGTCATCGGTGACGCTGACGAAAAAGGTACGGATGTTCATCTCGATGTGTTCGAGCCGTCCCGCCGCCTCGGCGACGTCGGCAACCAGGGCAACCTTGTCGGTGATGACCTCGCCGGTCATCGTGGCGATGGCGTCGGGGCCGATGACGCCGGCATGCAGGGAACCGTTGACGCCGACGATGTCGGCCTGCTGCGCAGCGATGGTGAGAACACGCTTGCCGCCGCCACCGATGATGACTGGCGGGTGCGGGCCTTGCACTGGCTTCGGGAAACCGTTGTAGTCGGTGATTGCGTAGTGCTCGCCCTCGTGTGAGAACGGACCTTCACCCATGGCCGACTTGATGATGTGGAGGCCTTCGACGAAGCGATCGATACGTACGCCGGGGCGGTCGTATTGGATGCCCGCCTGTTCGTAGTCGCTGATCATCCATCCAGCACCGAGGCCGATCTCGACGCGTCCATCGCTGAGCACGTCCATTGTCGCCAACTCCTTGGCGAGCACAACGGGATGCTTGTAGTCGTTGTCGAACACGAGGGCGCTTGCCCGCAGGGTGGTCGTGGAATCGAGGATGGTCTGCAGCGCAGGCACGGGCGCGAGTTGATCGCCGAAGTGATCGGGCATCGTGGCGATGTCGTAGCCGAGTGATTCGATCTTCTTGGCCTGCTCGACCCAGTGATTACGATCGGGAGACACCGAGAGTTGGACACCGAATCGGAAGGGCTTCACCGGAAATCGCGACATCTCAATGACCGTACCCTGGCGCATGCCGGGTGACCCGAATCGGGCGGAAACGGCCACTACTGTCGCACTCACTGTGCGTATCACCGGCTGGCTTCCACGTCTGTTCGCGATCATCGCGGCCGGCGCGCTCATGATCACGGCTGTCGTCGTGGCCGTGGCTCCCAGGGTGTGGCACATTGTGAACGCGCACGAAGAAGTTCCGGTCGTGCTCCCCGAGTTCGAAGCCCTTGCCCAACGCACCTATGTGTATGACCGCAATGGCGAAGAAATCGCCGTGTTCGAGCTGGAGAACTCGCAGCCGATTTCGTACGCCGACATGCCCCCGCAAGTGGTGCAGGCGTTCCTCGTCGTCGAAGACAAAGAGTTCTTCAACCACGACGGCGTCAACGTTCGCTCGCTGATCCGCGCCACGCTGTCGAACTTCGCGAGCGACGCACCGCAGCAGGGCGCTTCCACGATCACCATGCAGGTGGTCAAGAACGACTTCCTCGCCGGTCTGGAACGCGATGGCCGCTACAAGTTGCTGCAGACCCACTACGCACGCATGCTCGAGAAGGAACTCACCAAGGAAGAGATTCTCGAGCGTTACCTCAACACGGTTTTCTTCGGCAACAACGCCTACGGAATCCAGGCTGCAGCCGAGACCTACTTCGGCAAGACCGCCGCCGAGCTGACGTTCATCGAGTCGACGTTTCTTGCCGGCCTCGTTCGTTCGCCGTCTGGCTTCGACCCGATCAACGAACCAGAGCGCAGTCGTGCTCGATGGCTTCAGATACTCGACCGCTTGGTTGGCGAGGAGTACATCACCCTCGAAGAGTCCGAGATTCTCGAAGAGACGTTCGCCCTGCCATCCCGAGTCAAGACCATCCCGACGCGGTCGAGCGAGCGCAGCTACTACACCGAGGCGCTTCGCGATTACCTCCTCAACAAGTCCACGATTCTCGGCTCGACCTACCAAGACCGTTACAACCAACTTTTCCGTGGCGGCCTGCGCATCCACACCACGATCGACAAGAATTTGCAACTGCTGGCTGAGAACGCACACGACGTCCTACCGCCGACCGCTGGCCGTTTTGAGAATGCGATCGTGTCGCTCGACGCGACCAACGGAGCCATTCGAGCGATGGTCGGCGGCTCAGGTTTCGTTCCGAACGAGCGCGAGGTCAACATGGCCCTTGCCCCTCGCCAGACCGGTTCGAGTATCAAGTTCCTCATCCTTGCTGCTGCTGTTCAAGCTGGGGCGCAGGCAGGGGACGTCATCGACGGCGTGCGCGGCTGTCGCTTCGACAATCCCGGTGGTGAGGAACCCTTCTTCCAGATCAACGGTGGTATCCAGGGCAGCGTCACCAACCTGGCGCAACAAACTTGGTCGTCGGTCAACTGTGCGTTCGCTCGCCTTTCACAGATCGTCGGCCTCAACCGCATGGTTGACACGGTCTACCGAGCTGCGAAGTCGCCGTATCTCTATGCAGGCCAGCCTGAGAGCGAACGAGCGGCGATCAACCCCTTTCTGAGCTTCGCGACAGGTGCGAACGAACTCAGCCCGCTCGATATGGCGTCGGGTGTGCAGACAGTGGCCAACGAGGGTGTGCATCATGAGCCCTATTACGTCGAGTTCATCACCGACCCCGAGGGGAAGCGCACGTACACGCACTCCAGCCCGGGCACGGTCGTGTTCGATCGTGAGGCATCGCTCGAAACGATCGACATCTTGAAGGGCGTGATCCGGAGCGGTACCGGCCGCCGCTATCCACTCTCCAACGACCGCGCCGCATTCGGCAAGACAGGCACACAGCAGGACAACACGAATGCTTGGTTTGTCGGCGGCACCCGACAACTTGCCACCGCTGTCTGGGTGGGCGACCCCGACGCGTATACGCCGATGGTTGGCATCCCTGAGTTTCGAGCCGAGGGAGTCAGCAAGGTCCAGGGCGGCCTCTTCCCGAAGCAGATCTGGTCGGCGTTCATGGATCCGGCGCACACCTTGGAACCGTTGCTCGACTGGGATGACCCCCAACCCCCTGAGCGGGCAGATGCTCGTCTGATCCTGCCCGGCAACGAGTGCGCCGTGCGCGTGGTCGGCTTCGAGCCAGGCGAGCCGATCGAGGTGGAGATCGACCCAGAAGCACCCGCCACCACGCTCGCCCCAGGCGAGCCCGAAGTGCCCCCGGAAACGACTCCCGGTCGTCCGATCGTCGTGGCTGTCGACATTGGCACCACGATTGCGCCGGACAACCTCGATCCAAACGCACCGCTTCCCACGGTGGAGATCGGCTTGAGTGTCGGGCCGTGCCGCTGAGGTGGCACACTGAGCAGCGATGACTGACGCTGCTGAACCTGATCCTGAGACGTCCGTAGCCGCTCGGCTGCTGGCATTGCAGCACATCGACACCCAAGCGGATCAACTGCGTGTCAAACGCGAGCGGTTGTCGGAACGAGAACAACTGGCCGCTCAGGAGAAGCAGATGACGGCTTGGGAACAGCGAAGCGCCCAGGTCGCGACTCGACTCGACAAACTCACGTCAGCGATCGAGCAAGCCGAGGCACGCAACGCCGAACTGAGCTCAAGCCGCGATCGTCTTGAGGCGCAGATGAAGACTGTCATTGCGCCACGCGAAGCCGAAGCGTTGATGCACGAGATCGAGACCATCAACGTGCAGCGCGACGAACTTGATGACACCGAGCTGGCGGCGCTCGAGGAGCAGTCAGCACTGGACGACGAGCGGGTCGCCCACCTCGCGTCCGAAGGGGCATTGCGAGAAGCCCTGGGCCAAGCCGACGAAGCGCTGAAGCGAAGGTGTGCCGACATCGATGTCGAACTCGAACAGCTCGGCGAAGAACGTGTCGTCGCTGCCGGCGATCTCGACGAGAGCATTGTGCGCCGTTACGAGTCGGTGCGCTCGTCAGCGGGCGTCGCCGTCGCAGAGCTGAAGGGCCACCGGTGCGAGGGGTGCCATCTCGATCTCTCCGCCGCCGAGGTTGACACCGCCAAGGACGAGTCGGTCGCAGCCGGCTACACCGACTGCCCGCAATGCGGCCGGCTCCTCATCGTCTGAACGATCCGTGTTCTTCTGGTTTATCGGTACCGCGATCTTGGCGGTCGGGTTTGTGTTCCGCGATCCACGTTTTGACTACCGGCTCCTGATTGTCGGGTCGGTGGTCCCGTTGCTCGATGGCGTGTTCGGAGGAGCGCGAGCGTTGCACAGCATCACGGTGAGCATCGGCTTGCTGGCCGTGCTGATGTTGGCTACGTCTGGTCGAAAACCGATCCGAAAGATGTTGTTGGGTCTCCCGATTGGCATGTTCCTCCACCTCGTGTTCGACGGTGCCTGGAACAACACCGACGTGTTCTGGTGGCCGTTCACCGGTGTCGGGTTCGAGGATGATCCGTTCCCGATCACCGACCGTGGACTGATCAGCGTCGCCCTCGAAGCAGTCGGGATTGGGCTCTGCGCGTGGCTGTGGCGAATCAATGGCCTTGGTAGTGCGACACGTCGGGCCACGTTCCGTCACACCGGGGTCCTCATCGCTGCGCCGCAGCGATGAACCTGTGACACACTCAAGTCGTGCTGATTCTCGTTCGCCACGGCCGGACCGCTGCCAACAAAGCCGGCCAGCTCCAGGGTCGTCTTGATCAAGACCTCGACGAGGTCGGTCAGCGGCAGGCAATTGCGGTGTCGGACATGGTGAAGGCGATGGGACCTGTGGATGAGGTGGTGTCGAGTCCGCTCAAGCGTGCGCAACAAACTGCGGCGCAGTTCGGCATGCCGGTCAAAACTGACGAACGATTCCTTGAGTTGTCGTACGGCGTCTTCGAAGGCGTCAAGCACGCTGACGTCCCGTCAGAAGTGTGGACCAATTGGCGCAAGGACTTCGCCTACGTGCCCGACGGCGGGGAGTCGCTGGCGGCGCTCGATGCACGTGTGCGCAGCGCCTGTGTCGACCTGGCTGAGCGGGCATCGGAGTCCAACGTGGTCGTGGTGAGTCACGTGTCGCCGATGAAGTCCGCCGTGGCGTGGGCCCTCGGTGTCGACATTGGCATTTCGTGGACCTGTCACCTCGATCATGCCTCGGTCTGCCGCATTGCGTTCCGCAACGGCAACCCCATCCTCACGACCTTCAACGAGACGGCGACGATCGATTTGGCCCGCCCAGACTGACGACGACCCATGCGAGCCGACGAGTTCGTTCCGCATCGAGCGCGCTCGGCCTCCGTCGCTGGGCGCATCCACGGTTCGCTCGCCCCACGGCACAAGGCTTCGACAATTCGCTGACAGCGAGCAAGTGGTCATCGTCTGAGGGCCGTCGCCGTGACCGCCCGCAGCCATTGAGCCGAGATGGCATTGAGCAGGTCGCCGAGGAGACATGCGAAGCTAGGCGGATGGCTGAGTACCCCTCCGGGACGGTGACGTTCTTGTTCACCGATGTCGAGGGGTCGACACGCCTCTGGGAAGAGCACCCCGATGAGATGCGCCTCGCGCTTGAGCGTCACGACGAGCTCCTCTGATCGGCGATCGCCTCGTTCAATGGGTATGTGTTCTCGACGGCCGGAGATTCGTTCGCTGCAGGGTTCCACTCGGCCGGCGACGCGGTCGGCGGGGCACTTGCCGCGCAGGCGGCGCTCGCGTCCGAGAGCTGGCCGGCCGGGGTCACTCTTCGGGTCCGGATGGGTCTCCACGTCGGCGAAGCCCACGAACGCGAGGGCGATTACTTCGGTCCTGCTGTGAACACGGCGGCTCGGATCATGTCGGCGGGTCACGGCGGGCAGATACTGGCCTCGGCAGCGGTGGTGTCGATCTTCGACCCCTCCGAGTCGTCCGATCTGGGAGAAAATCGACTGAAGGACCTCACAGCCGCCCGGCAGCTGTGGCAGCTGGGAGTGGGCGAGTTCCCGCCGCTCCGAACACTGAACCGGGTGAGTAACAACCTGCCGGTGGAACGCACGGTGCTACTCGGTCGCGATGTTGAGGTTGCAGAGATTGCCGAAATGCTCGCGCAGCATCGTCTGGTGACACTGCTCGGGATGGGGGGAACGGGTAAGACCCGTTTGGCCTCGGCGGTTGCAGCCGATGTCGCGCACGACTTCGCTGACGGCGCGTGGTTCGTCGATCTGGTGCCGACCTCAGGCGCCGACCAGGCCGCAGAGGCGATCGCGACGGCGATGGGCCTGCAGCTCGCCGGGGCAGATCTCGTTGCTGCGCTGGCCAATTTAGTGGCCGATCGGGAGCTGCTGGTTGTGCTCGACAACTGTGAACACATCACCGACGACGTCGCCGACGTTGTCGACGCCTTGCTCGAACGAACGTCGAGGCTGCGATTGCTGGCGACGAGCCGGGAGCCCTTGCAGTTACCCGATGAGCGGCAGGTCCAAGTGCCACCCCTGGACGTCACCGATGGCCTTGCATCGCCGGCAGTCCAACTGTTCCTCACAGCAGCCGAGCGGGTCGGCGCCGAGGTGCCACCCGAAGAGATTGCGAGCGTGACGCAGATCTGTGCCCACCTCGACGGTCTGCCGCTCGCAGTTGAGCTCGCTGCCGCGCAATTGCGTCAGCTCGGCGTCGGAGAGCTCGCGGATCGACTCGATCAACGCTTCGAACTGCTCGCCCGCGGCCGCCGCCAGCGCGGCCGCCAGTCCAGCCTGCAGGCGGTGCTCGAAGACACCTGGCGATGCTCGATGCGACCGAAGAACAGATGCTGCTGCAGTTGGCCGCTTTTCCGGCCGACTTCTCGGCGGATGACGCCGAGGGGGTGGCCGGCGAGCTCAGCTCGATGGCGCCTGCTCGCACGATTGCCGGCCTCGTGGATCTTGGACTGGTGGCATGGAGCATTGACGGACGGCATCGCTTGCTGGAAACGGTCAAGCTTTTCGCCCGTCAGGCGTGGGCAGCGAACGGTGACGCCGACGAGTACCTCGAACGACATACCCGCTGGGTGCTGGCCTGCCTGGACGCGTACGGACCGCAGGCCTGGTTCACCAGTCTCGAAGTCATGCGCTGGGCGAGCAGCCACTACGACGATCACCGAGCGGTGGAGGACCGCCTCACCACCGCCGGCCGAGCCAGCGAGCTCACCCGGTTGCTGTCTGCGCTTACCTTCGCCTACACCTATGACACGGGCACTCGTGCATCGGCCGCCATCGACCGCATCGAACAGCATCTCGAGCGGCTGGATTTGTCTGACCATGAACGTGGTCTCCTGAACCTCGTGATTGCCAGCGCCGGGCTACCGGCGCGGAGGCCCGACTGGATCGAGCGTGGGTCCAGCACCGCCGTCCCGCTGCTACGAGAGCACGGCACTCCCGAGGAGCTGGCGGCCGCTCTCATCGTTAACTCGTGGATGATCGTGTTCCAGGACGGCGAGGCCGCTCTCGTGCTGCTCGACGAGGCACGAGCCCTCGCCGATGCCGCCGACGCGCCCGTTCTCGCCGATGTTGCCAGCGGGTACTTGGTCACTCACTACGCCGTCGCGGGCCGCATCGACGATTCGTTGCAGACGCTCGCAGACCTCAAAGTCCGTGTGGATGGTCGGCCGATGGACTACGGCGGCACCCTCTACGCCTACGGCACGATGGCCGTCCGCTTCATGACCGAACCCGATGCCGCTCGTGCCGCAGGGCAGTATTTGGTCCGCGAGTTCGCCAAGGCGCCCAATGGAGGTGGGGACGGTCGCAACGAGATCTACCTCGTTGCGCTTGCTGCCCGCGGAGACGTCACCGAGACCCGCTCGCTCGTCGCCGAGGCGAAGATCATGGCCAGGCGACAAAGCGGTAACGATGGCCTCCCGGATCTGCTGATTCCTCCCGCGGCGCTGGCGTGGAGACTCGGCCAGTTCGACATCGCTCGGCGCTGGCTGACCGCGATTCGCCGAGCGCCGAAGCCGACCAAGAGCTTCCATATGACGATCATGTACCGCCAGCTCCGTACGGCGGTCGGTTTGCTCGACGAGAACCCACTCGACTCAGCGACAATCGACGACATCTGGGACGAGGCCGTGGCATGGATGGACACGCTCTGAACTGACGGATCGCCCCGGAGATGAGGGGTGAGCCCAGACCACATCTTGATCGAAGCGGGTACCGCTGCTCCCTCGTTCAGCGGTCAGGGTGTGAGCTGAACCGGTGTCGCCGTTGATGCGTCCACGTCATCGGCGCCCAGCGCGTCGTCGAGGTTGCGGTGGAAGTGGCCGATTGCGCTCTCGTTCCGACCGAACACGATGGTGTCGTTAGCGCCAGAGCGGAACCCGCTCTGCACGGCAAGCGACATCTTGGTGTCCTCGACGGCTCCTTCGGCCGCAAGCGAGAGGCCATCGGGCGCAAACTCCTCACCGTCCGGGTTTGGGGCTGCAGTGGTCAACATGAACGTTGTAATGAGGCTCTTGTCGATCGCCAGCGGATCGATCAGCGAGACGAGTGTCAGCTCGGGAAAGGTGGACACGATGGTGTTGGGGAACAAGTGCGTGACGGTGGTGGAGTACCCGCGGAGCCTCCGCTCGGCGGGGCTGACTGTCGCTTGGCGCTCGATGTTCCGATAGGGGTAGGTGACTCGGCTGTGCATGCCGGAGAACTCGATGACGTTCAGGTTGTCGTACTGCACGGGGTAGAACGTCGAGCGGTGCGCCGAACGGATGTGGTAACCCTCAAGGGTCTGCTCAATCAGCACCTTCCAGTTGATCGGCAGTTCTTCCTGGGTCGTTGTGACGAGACGATGCCCGGCGAGTGTGTCGGCGAGCAGCAATTGCGGTGCATCGAGGCCGGTTGATGTCGCTGACGCGTCCCCGTCGGGTCCGGCGACGATGATGAGGCCGTTGGCCTCGCAACTGGCGAGTTCGACCAACGCCCTTTCGTCAGCGATGTTGTCGGGGAATCCGTCAGCGTGGGGGATGTGTGCGATCGAACCGTCGAGGCGGTATGACCAGCCGTGGTAGTTGCAGACGAGCGCCTGCGCGCAGCCTTGGCCGTCAACCATCGCTGCGCCTCGGTGGCGACAGGAGTTGCGAAAAACGCGAGCACGGCCGTCCCGTCCCCGGCTGACGAACAGCGGGACCCCGAGTGTCTCTCGAGCGAGATAGTTGCCCGGTTCAACCACCGAGGCTGCTGGGGCGAACACCGTCGGCATCCGCCGCAGCGCCGTGAGTTCGGCTTGGAATCGCGCCGCATCGCTGTAGTTGCTGACAGGTTCGAACCACGGCTCACCAAGGTCTGTCGTTGAGTCGCGGACGTGGATGAGCACGCGCTCGACGACGTCGGCATCGGTTGCGAAAGACGTCGTCATCGTGAGATTCCCATGAGTCGAGTATCACGAAACCCCCTACGGATGTCAATGTTTGTGTAACAGACGCGAGCCGCAGTATCGCGTTGCTGCGCGACGTTGTCGGCCATCATGAGGGCGTGGCCGCAGCACGAACACAAGCCGTAGGGTTCGAACCATCGCGTCCGCTGACCGCCCGATCCGTGCTCGCCACGGCCTTGCTCGGTGCCCCGAATGGGCGTCTCCCTGTGAGTCATCTGGTACAGGCCGGACGGTTGCTTGGCATCGCCGACGGTGCGGTGCGGACGAGCCTGTCGCGCATGGTCGCTCACGGTGAACTCAGCACTTCTGATGGTGTGTACGAACTCAGCGGAAAGCTCGCCGACCGTCGACACGACATCGACGGTGCGGTTCGGCCTCGGCCACCTGACATCAACTGGGATGGGACGTGGGAGATGGCTGTTGTCCGAGCCGGGTCGCGCTCCGCCGTGCAACGGCACGAGCTCCGGGCGGCTGCCACTCGCCTCCGTCTTGGCGCGCTGCGCGATGGGTGTTGGGCGCGGCCGACCAACCTTGACCGCGAGCGCCACCCCGGAGCGCGTGCAGTCATCGCTCGACAATGCCTGACCTTCCAGAGCGCGATCGCCGACGCCATGCCGGCCGATGTCGAGCAGACATTTGGGCTCATCGAATGGGCGGACAAAGCGCAACGTCTCAATGAGGTGATCGAGGCTCAGCCAGCGGAAGTGATCTCGCAGCCGACGTCAGCTCAGATGCGTGATCGCTTTCTGCTTTTGATCGCAGCAGCGCGGCATCTGCGCACCGACCCGATGCTGCCGGATGAGCTGCTTCCCGATGACTGGCCAGGCGAGCAGCTTCGGGCCGCCTACGACCGGCTGACGCAGACTCTCCGGGGGTACCTCGAAGATGCGGTCACCTCGGGTGGGGCCGCCAACTCCTGAACGGTCGAGTCAACAGCACGCTCGGCCAGTGCCCCCGGGCGGAGCGGAATGTCAACGCTGCCGGTCGCCACCAAGGATGAGGGGCTTCTACCGCCGTTGATTCTGTGCGATGCTCTGTCATGAGTGATTCCCAGATCATCCAACGTGCGTATACGGCGGTCCTTCAGCACTTCGTGGACACAGGTCGAGCACCGCACTATGTCGAGTTGGCCGACGTGCTGGACATCGATGTCAACACTACGCGGAAACTGATCCACGAAACGGCGACAACGGCCTCCCCGGTTGGTGGTTCGTGGCTGTCGCACGACACGGACAACATCGAGTCCTGGGCCCCTTTCAGCAACGTGCCCACTCATTATCTGATCACCGTCGACGGAGTTCAGAAGTGGTAAGGCCAATGAGGAATGGAGGTGCTGGCCGTGCGCTGGCTCTTCCCCGGTCAACTCGTACAGGTCGATTCCCGGTGTCTCGATTGCGGTCGACCAATCCGACTTCGGATGAGAGACGAAGAAATCATCGAGGTCACCCCCGACACGACGGTCGGGTACATGACGAGTCCGTTTTCGCGGGCCCGGACCGGTTCGCCCCCCTTTAATTGAGGCCGCATGAACCTCTTCCGGTCGGAAGAGCACGTGCGCCGGTGGCCTTCAAACCCCAGCGAGATTGACGACTATGTCCTGTCCATCGCCGACTGGGCGACGGTGTTCAGTACGCCGCTGTTTCGAAGGCGACTTGAGTCGGATTATCTGCAGCATGCCGATGAGTATGTGAACGACTACCGCTCGGCGCTTCGGGCGACGGGCAAGGCTCTGCCAGCTGCGGAGCGAATTCTGACGACCGTTCTGTTTACCGACATCGTCGACTCAACGAGACGAGCGGCTTCCGAGGGCGATCAGGTCTGGCGTGGCCTTCTGGAGCGACACGACGAGGTGGTCAGGGATTGTCTCGGTCACTTCGGGGGACGGGAAGTCAAGCAGACAGGCGACGGGTTCCTGGCCTGTTTCGATAGCCCGGCCCGCGCCATCCGCTGCGCACAGATGGTGGCCGACCGTGCTCGTCATCTTGGTCTGGAGGTCAGGGCAGGCATTCACACCGGGGAGTGCGAGGTACGCGGTGATGATCTTGGTGGTATCGCTGTACATATCGGTGCTCGTATCGCCGGACTGGCCGGTCCAGGTGATGTCCTGACATCGCGGACCGTCGTGGAGGCAGTCACAGGCTCCGGGCTCCAGTTCGAGCATCGTGGCGTCTATTCGCTCAAGGGGGTCCCCGGCGAATGGGAGGTTCAGGCGGCCGTTCTGTGAGACCACTGTCTGGCGTCAATCGCTGCACGCTCGTGCCACAGTACGGCCGTGACCAAGTGCTCGCATGCACCGCAGGGCGACTTCGACTTACGGGCTGGCGCAGCTATCGCGCTGGGAGGAGCTGTGTCAGCTCGATCAGGCTGCTGTCGAACAGCGCTTCGTCGTCCATGCTCAACGCATGTGTGCAGTGGTGAGCTGGCCTATAAGCGGGATTATGAAGAGCCAGTACTGGTGGGTTCTCTCTGTTTCTCTGTATGCCTCATACGCTGGGCTTTCGTTCTTCGCAAGTGTTCCGCAGTTCTCCCTAGTTCTCGTGGAGTTGTGACTGTGGCGTGACTGTGGGGGAGCGTTGGGTGCCTTCACCGATACGGCCAGCATCGCGTCACAGCGTGTTCAATCACACAAGAATGGGGGAGTGAGCAACCTTCCAGCCCACGGCACACGCGCCCGGTACCAGCCTCCGCACCGATGCCGCTGCACCGAATGCGTCGAAGTGAACGCCGACTACCAACGGGCCTACCGTTCCGCACGTCGCCCTAAGAACGTCAAGACGGGTAGCGAGTGTTCCGGCCGGCGCACGAGCTGGCACGACACCATGACGCGAGGCGAGTTCGATCGGATAAGGGCCGAGGCGCCAGCTCCAACGCGCGGCGTGTACTCCGCTGCATCAATGCTCGACTAACTCGGCCGGCGCGGGAACCGGATCGACGGCGGCGACGTCAAACCAGTGTGACTTTGTTTAGGGACCGTGACGGGAACGACATCAGCGACTGGATCAAGCACCGCGCGGACCTGTCCGGCGCGAACCTGACCGACGCGAACCTGGGGGGCGCGGACCTGTCCCGCGCGAACCTGTTCGGCGCGAACCTGTTCG
Source organism: Ilumatobacter sp. (assembly GCA_018666235.1). Taxonomy (GTDB): domain Bacteria; phylum Actinomycetota; class Acidimicrobiia; order Acidimicrobiales; family Ilumatobacteraceae; genus Ilumatobacter_A. The sequence continues at coordinate 1 of JABJAB010000067.1, read as the reverse complement.
G
>JABJAB010000066.1 GCA_018666235.1 Ilumatobacter sp. | reverse complement strand
CCCGACGCAAACGACGGTTGACGATCAGACTCGTTCGATGATGGTGCCGGTGCCGAGGCCGCCACCGCAGCACATGGAGATGAGGCCGTACCTCCCGCCTGTCCGTTCCAGCTCGTAGATCGCCTTGGTCAGCAAGAACGCCCCGGTCCCACCGAGCGGATGGCCCAGTGCGATGGCTCCACCGTTCGGATTTGTCTTGGCCAAATCAGCGCCAGTCTCTTTCGCCCAGGCGAGAACGACGGACGCGAATGCTTCGTTGATCTCGAACACATCGATGTCGTCGATCGAGAGTCCGGTGCGCTCGAGGAGACGTTGCGTCGCGTCGATCGGGCCGGTGAGCATCAACTCAGGGTCGGTACCGACGAGACAGGTGTCGACGATGCGGGCCTTCGGCGTGAGTCCGAGCGCGGCGGCCTTCTCTTCGGTCATTATCAAGATGGCCGCGGCGCCGTCGGAGATCTGGGACGCATTTCCTGCCGTGTGCACGCCATCAGGTCGACCGACCGGTTTGAGCGTTGCGAGCTTCTCGATCGAGGTCTCGCGGAGCCCTTCGTCGCGGCCAACGGTGTGGGTGTCGCCAGTCGGGTTGCCCTCTTCATCGACATCGGGGGCAACGACTTCGATGTACTGCCCGGCGAAGCGATCTTCTTCCCACGCCTGAATGGCCCGCTGTTGAGATGCAAGGCCGAACGCATCGGTGTCTTGGCGGGTGATCTCCCACTTGTCCGCGATGCGTTCGGCACCTTCGAACTGTGAGGTCATCTCGTACTGATCGAAGTACGGCGGCGGGATCGGGACGCCGAGGCCGAGCTTCTTCGAGCCGCTTGCGCCGATCGGCACGCGACTCATGGCCTCGACACCACAGGCCATCGCGACATCGACAACTCCGGAACCGACGAGCGATGCCGCGAGACCTGTGGCCTGTTGGCTCGAACCGCACTGGGTGTCAACGGTGGTCGCCGCGGTGGTCAGCGGGAGGCCAGCGCCAAGCCAGGCCGTGCGGGTGAGGTTGAATGCCTGCTCGCCTGCCTGGCTGACCACGCCGCCAACGACCTGCTCGACTTCGGCTGGGTCAATGCCTGTGCGCTCGATCAGTGCCTTCTGAACGAGACCGAGCGTCTCGCCCGGATGCAGAGTTGACAGGCCACCATTGCGCTTCCCGATGGGAGTACGGACGGCATCGACGATCACGACATTGGTCATGGCCCGATGGTAGGAAATCGTCTGCTCCGGGCTGCAGTTCGAGAGTCGAGTGTGACCGACGTCAGCCGACGCGGCGCAGAACTGCCGACAGGTGATGCTGAATCGGCAGTCCGACTGCGGCCATCCGCATCGTGTACCGCATCGTGTCGCCGGTGACCTCGAAGGTGCGCTCAGTCTGGGTGACCTCCTTGGCGGACGACGAGCCGGTGACCGTGGTCGAGCGAAGGTCGATCATGAACGTGTCGCTCCCGGGCATGTTGGGGGCCGCAAAGCCTTCGAGTATCTCTGTGACTCCGGTGGGATGGGCGAGCACGAGCTCAGCGAGGCCTCGCTCGGGAAACCGCCAGTAGCCGGATTCGGCATGGAGCGGCCGACCGTCATCGGTCGCACGCGTGCGCTGTTGGTAGGCGAGGAATGGCTTGCCCACATGATCGAAGGTGATGGACTCCGTGTACTCGAACGCCTCGATGGTCGGATACTCGCCACGGCCGGCTCCTTCCCAGGTTCCGAGGAGCATTGACACGTCGGCGAGATCGGTGTGGAGAACTGGTCCCGATGCGGCAGTCATGGTTGCGACGCTACGCCGCGCTGCGTGTTCGTGGTACGAATGCCGACGATGAGCTCGCGCATGGAACTGAATCTCGTGTCGATGAACACCGCAGCGCTGTACCAGCCGCTCAACGACGTGCCCGGTGGTTTCGTCGGCGAACGGCGGTTCGTGCATGTCATCGGCACCACTGTCTTCGTTGATGACCGAGCTGAGGATGAGGCCTGGCCACAGCACTTCATCGGCATCGTCGATGGCATCGGCTGGTGGGCGATCGATGTCCCCGATGCTGCGGGCGATCCGTCGTATGGAGCGGCAATGGATCTCTACCGATACTTCGGTGCAGCTTCGGAAGCGGAGTGGCTTGCAGCGGGACGAGCGGTACAGGTGGCCGAATGGGTCCGCACCCATCGGTTCTGTGGCCGGTGCGCGACGCCGACGGGACCTTCTGCCGGCGAGCGTGGGCTCATCTGCCCGGCGTGCGAACTCGTTGTCTATCCGCGCGTCGCGCCAGCGATGATCACCTTGATCACCCGGGGTGAACCGGGCCCCGATCAAGAGGCCTTGCTGGCTCGTGGCGTGCGCTTTCCGGTACCGATGTATTCATGCCTTGCCGGTTTCGTCGAGCCCGGCGAAGACCTCGAAGGGGCCGTCATCCGTGAGGTCAAAGAAGAAGTCGGGGTGGACGTCGACGATGTTCGATACGTCGGCAGCCAGCCGTGGCCCTTTCCGCACAGCCTGATGGTCGGCTTCCGCGTCAACTACACCGGCGGCGACATTGTGTGTGAGGAGTCCGAGATCATGGACGCCAATTGGTACCGCAAGGATGACCTGCCGATGATTCCACCGACAATGTCGATCGCCGGTCGGATCATCGAACAGTGGATCAACGAGGTTTGAACGCGGTGACTGATCTGAAGTCGCCTGGCGTGATCGTCGTCACCGGTGGAAGTCGCGGCATCGGTGCGGCAACGTGCCGGCTGGCTCATGCGGCCGGCTATCAGGTCGTCTTCAGTTACAACTCGAATGCTGACGCCGCCGCGGCGGTTGTTGCCGACTGTGATGGCGCTGCGATCGCAGTGCAGGCCGACGTGCGCCACGAAGCCGATGCGGCGAACCTCTTCGATGCGGCTGAGGAAGCGTTCGGACCCGCCACGGTCTTGGTCAATAATGCCGGCATTCTGCACGAGCAAGTGCGGTTCGACGAGATGAGCGTTGACCGATGGCGTGAAGTCTTCGACGTGAACGTGGTCGGTTCGTTTATCTGCGCCCGCGAGGCGGTGCGGCGAATGTCCACCCGTCATGGCGGAGCCGGCGGAGCGATCGTCAACGTGTCGTCGGCGGCGTCCTACCTCGGCAGCCCTGGCGAGTACATCGACTACGCCGCGACGAAGGCAGCGATTGACACGATGACCCTCGGCCTCGGCAAGGAAGTCGCGACCGAAGGAATCCGTGTCAACGCGGTGCGTCCCGGTGTGATCTACACCGACATTCACGCAAGCGGCGGTGAGCCCGGTCGGGTCGATCGGGTGGCGGGTGGAGTCCCGATGCAACGGGGTGGACAGGCTGAAGAAGTTGCCGATGCCATCCTGTGGCTTGCATCCGATGCGAGTTCTTACATCACGGCAACGACACTGAACGTCAGCGGCGGTCGCTGAAGCCCAGCTGGTCACCGGGAGAAATTCCCTGCTCAGCTGGATCGTCCTACTCGTCGAACAGCGTCGGAGCCACGGGGTCGGTGCCGAACATTTCGAGTTGTTCCCACGTGACGGCGACATCGCTGACGACCCGCCACCGCAAGCGGCCTTGCGACCCTGGGCGTCGGATCTCGACAACTTCGGCGCGCAGCGACCGAGCGGAGCCGTCTGGGTCACGGAGCAAGATGCTGCCGTCTGGTTCGATGCCAACGACTTTGCCGACCACCCACCGGCCCGTGTTGTTGCGTCGGAAGCGGATCGGCTCGTCGTGACGCAACCCGAGGCGGGCGAGGGCGGCAGGTGAGCGTTGCATAGTTGAGATGGGTGTGCGTCAGCCGCCCATGACCGAACGCTGCAACTTGCGCATACCGCCCAGCCAACGCTCGGGATTCTCAGCTTTCAACTGCATGTAGCCGGCAACCTCGGGGTGCGGAAGAACGAAGAACCCTTCGCGCTCGATGGTGTCGGCCACCTCGACAGCGACGTCGGCAGGCTCAAGGACGTCGCCCGCCGCCTTCACCACGTTGCCGCCAGGCAGCGCATCATCGCCCGCATGCAACATGGCGGTGTTGACTCCCTGTGGGCAGAGGCAGGTGACCTTGACACCGCGGTCGCCATACGTGATGGCCATGTATTCGGCAAACGCAACGGCGGCCCGCTTCGTGACGGTGTACGGCCCCGAGCCGATCTGGGCGAGCAGTCCCGCCGCCGACGCGGTGGAGCAGAAATACCCGTCGCCGCGTTCGAGCCAGTCGGGAAGGAGGTACTTGGCTGCCCAGCGGTGGGCGTGGACGTTCACATTCATCGCCAGTTCCCAATCGTCTTCTGGTGTTTCGACGACCCCTGCTCCCGTGCCCACCCCAGCGTTGGCGAAGAACAGGTCGATCTGCCCGAGTTCCACAATCGACTGCTCGACGAGCGCTCTGTTGCCAGCCTCGGTGCTGACGTCTGCGTCGAGGCCCACGGCACCATCAAGAGTGGCAGCGACGTCGCGAGCACCTCGGAGATCGGCCAACACGACATTGGCTCCACGTGCGTGGAACTCGCGGGCGAGTGCTTCGCCGATACCTCGTCCCGCACCGGTGACGACAACGTTCTTCCCCTGCAGTTCCATGGCAATGCATCGTAGGCGGATGACCGCTGACGGCCCTGTCTTGAGGTGTGTGTCACCGTCGCCCGCGGATCATCGCGGATCATCGCGGACCATCGCGGATTCGAGACGATCGTGTGACAGCTTTCTGAACTCAGAGGTGGTGCACGCACCCGCACTGATCGGCGGGTACCGTGTTGGTTAATGACTGATCAGCGCAACGCCAACGAAGCAGTGATCAACGAAGCACTCGGAGTCATCGACGGCGCACTCGCCAAGATGATGTCGCGTGAACTCGTGTCGACCGGCGAAGTCGCCGATCTCTTGCTTGACGTACGGAGCCTCCTCACCACCGAGGCCGAAGCCGCCGTCATGCCGGTGATCGAGACCATCGAACCGATCACCACCGAAGCGGTCTGACCCGAAAGGGGTCCACCTCGCCGGTTCAGCCGCCGAGGGCGGTGAAGGCCGCAATCGAGTCGGTCAGGCACGCTCGCAAGAGTTCAGGTTCGGTCACTGCCGCCGCGTCGGTGTTCAGGCCCATGTCGAGGTGTCCGTCGTAGCTGAGCAGCGTGAGGTTGAACGCAACGCCGCTGAGCGGGCCGATCGGGATGTTGTGTAACAGTCGTGCGCCGGCGACGTACAACGGAACAGGCGCGCCGCGCACGTTTGAGGTGGCGAAGTCAACGGTCTGGGACTGTTGCCGCGCCAGCCGAGTGATGAGCGAGGTCGGCATCGCTGATGCCAGTGCGGCGAGTGCGTCCAGGGAGGTGTTCGAGCTGTCCTCCATCGCGTGTGCTGTGGCGTCCTGGATGGCGTGGAACCGTTCCTCGATCGGCATTTCGCCGGTCGGGACGAGCAGCCGGACCAGTGAGAATGCGTTGGCACCCGACTCTTCGGTGCGAGTACTGATCGCCATCGAGGACCGAAGGAAATCGACCGGCGCATCGAGTGCTACGTGGTACCGGCTGGCTGCCTCGGTTGCAATGGTCATGAACGCGGTATTGAGCGTGCCGCCGAGGGCCGTGGCGGCTGCCTTTGTGTCGTCGAACGGTGCCGTGGCGCGTTCGATTCGGCGTCGGGCGGACCGATCGGTCCAGAGTGGCGAATGCGCGGCCTCGGTATCGCTGAGTTGCGAGACGATCCCGCGAAAGGTGTCGGCCGCAGCGTTGCTTGCATCAGGAAGTTGTCCCGGATCAGCAAGGAGTTCCTTGACCTGCTTCGCGACTTCGAGCGGGAACCGCAGACCGCTGGCGAGCACGTCGCGCACCGCGTCGGCGGCCCGTGTGTCGGCATCTCGAAGGTCTTCGCGTGCGCTATCGATCTCATCCGGATTGGGAGTGATCGGTTGCACGGCGTCGCGCTCGAAGTCGAGGTACTCGAGCGACAGTTGCACGCCGCTCTCGCCGTCGGCGATCGTGTGGTGGAGCTTCTGCACGATGGCGGCCCGGTTGCCCTTGAGGCCCTCGATGACGGTGAACTGCCAGAGCGGTCGAGAACGATCGAACGGGTCGGCGCAAATGAGGCTGGCGAGGTCGAACAGCTGTCGCTCGGTGCCCGGCTTGGGGAGTGCAATACGCCGGACGTGCATGTTGATGTCGAAGTCCGAGTCGTTGACCCAGGTCGGAGCGCCGATATTGCCCGGGGCGGTCTGGACCCGTTGTCGCAGTCGGGGCATCGCCAACGTGGCGCGCAGCAGGCGGGCGGTCAACAGTGCAAAGTCCGGTGCCCGGTCGAGCAGCGTGACCGTGCCGAACGTCGAAGAGAGTTGCGGGTCCTTCTCGAGGCGCCACATCAGACCCTCTGCGTCGCTCATCTTGGAGTCGTAGACGATGTCGCTCATCAGCGACCAGGGTAGAGGGCCGACGGCGACGGCGGAGCAGGATCGCCGGCGGCGTGGCGGGTCAGGCGGGAAGCAGCTGCCGGGCGATTCGACGCCCAGCGACGCCGAGCAGTGTGCCAACGACGAACCCACCGACCACGTCGGAGCCATGGTGGATGCGGACGTAGGCGCGGCTGACGCCGACGATGCTGGCAACGGTGTACCAGACGCTGCCGAGCCGTTTGCCGTCCCACGCGGTGAGCATCGTGGCGGCAAAGGCGGCGGCACTGGAGTGGCCGCTGGGGAACGACGACGTCATTGGCCGACGTACCTTGAGGCCGTCTTCGCCGTCGGCGGTCGGCCGTGTGCGCTTGAACAGTCGCTTGACGCCTTGGTTGACAATGAGACTCTCTGCGCCGATCAAGATCGCGAGGAGGAGCACCTGGTCACGCCGACCCTTGGCGAGACCCCGGCCCAGACTGATGGCATGCCAGATCATGCTGAATTCGCCGACATGGCTCGCGGTGGTGAACAGCTTGTCGGCGACGGGATTGCCACGGAGATGCTCGAGGAGCTCGTCGATTCGGCGATCGAAGGCATCGACGGCGGGACCGAAGGCGCCTTGGCCGGGAACCTCCAGGTCGTCGCTGATCGGTGAGAGAGGGTCGGTCATGGCGAAGTCACGCTGACCGGTTGCGGTGCGAGGAGTGCGTCGTAAGCGGCCCGCGCCTCGACTTCGGCCAGGTCAGGGTTGCCGCCGAACGCTGGGCACCACTGCTGAAAGGAGCACCAATTGCAGAGGTTGCTCTGATTGGGTCGGAAATCGCCTGTGGTGCACGCTCGCTCAACTGCTGACCAGACGGCCTTCGTTCGAGTAGTGATGAACTTGACCGACTGCGGGGAGGGAACCGTCTCGATTGTCTCGCCCGACTTGAGGTACATCAGTCGAATCTTCGACGGGATGACACCGAAAACCTGCTCGCAGAGGAATGCATAGAAATGGACGCCAGCCAGGCTCTTTTGCTCGAACCGGCCAGACGGAGCGCGTCCGGTCTTGTAGTCGGTGACCACCAAGCCGCCATGCTCGTCGAGTTCGAGCCGGTCGATGATGCCGCGCAACTGCAGGCTGCCGACATCGGCGGTCATCCAGAGCTCAAGTCCGATCTCGCGAACCGTGGTCGGGTCTTCCATCGCAAAGTACTTTTCGATCAGGGTCTCGCACTCGGAGCGGAACGAGGCTGCGGCCGCAGCATCGAGGCGGAGGCCGACGTAATCGGGGTGCGTCGAGTACTCGTCCAGCGCTGTGGCAAGGTCAATGGCAAGCGACGCTGGGGTGCGGTCGGTCGTCGGGCGAACGAAGAGCAGTTCGAGCGCGCGGTGCACGATGGTGCCTTTGGTGGTGGCAATACCGGGCGGTTCGGGCAGCTTCTGAATGGACGAGAAACGGAACTGCATCGGACATGACGTGAACGAACCGACGCGTGATGGCGACAGCGACATCGGCACGGTGTAGGCCGGTGGGTCGGCGTCAGCGGCAATCTCGGTCATGTTGGCAACCATACCGATGAGCGCTCACAGAGTCGGGGCGCCAGCGATCTCGGGACGGATTGCCGTGGATTGCTGGTCAGAATTCCCCGAGCTCGGCGCGAACAGTGCAACGTCAGACGGCGTCGCGGATCAGCTGGGCTGTTTCGCCCGGATCGATGAACGGGCTGAGGTGATTGCCGGCCGGGAGCTCGATGTACGAGCCGTTGGGCAGCCGATCGGCGACGCGTTGAGCGATGCCCGCCGGGCTGCGTTCGGTTTCGACCTTGCCGGAGACCACGACGATGCGGGTCTCGATCTCGGGAAGCCGCTCGAAAAGGTCATGCGTCGCGCCCATCTCGAAGGTGCGGGCTTCGTGTTCCGGTGCGCAGCGCAGCGTGACGCTTGAGTCCGTCGGCTCGAATCCGTACTCGACGTAGGCGCGCAGGATCTCCGGGTCGAAGAACTGCATGGGAGGTTTCGAGGCGTAGTTGTCGATTGCGGCCTCGAACGAGTCGAATGTGTCGCGCCGGTTCCGTGCGGCAGTGACCATTGGCGATGGGTCGTCGCCGGGGCGCCCCATCATCTGCGGAAAGATGATCGGCTCGAAGGCCACGATCACGTCGAACAACTCCGGATTGCGAAGTGCCGCCATCACGAGGCTGGCACCACCCATCGAGTGACCGAAGGCCACCAGGCCACCTTCCGGGGCAAGCGCCTCGGCAGCGACGGTGGCGTCGTCGCCGTAACAATCCCAGTCGACCTGCCAGTCGGTTGGGCGCGGCGTCTCGCCGTGCCCTCGATGGTCGAGTCCGAACGAGGTGAACTCGTTGCTCAGCCGCGTTGCGATGGGTTGGTAGCAGTGAGCGTGGAATCCGGTCGCATGGCTGAACAGCAGCCTGGGACCACTGCCTCCGAAGTCGTGGATTGCAACGTTGACACCATCAGAGGATTCGACCCGCACGGCGACATCATCGCTGGATGAGCCCCTCCTTCGCTAATCCTGTCCGTTTCCCGGCGACACGGCGGCGCAATGGGCCGGGTCTGCTCAGTCGCTACTCGTCGTTCTTGCGCTTGCGGGCGCGGCGCCACCAGCCGAGGACCAACCGGTCGAGCAGGATGCCCAGCCCGATGGCGATGGCGATGGCGGTCCAGATGCGGCTCGAGAAATCGAAGAAGAGGAACTTGATCTCGATCTGGTCGCGGTTCTGTGCGACGAACACCGCAGTAATGATGGCAACGACGATGGTGAGGACGAGAAACAGTCCGGGCCCGTTGCGGCCACCGCGAGATGGTTGGTCGTCGAAGTCAGAATCGCTCACGTCACCAGCATGTCAGTCCTTGAGGGCCTTGAGGAACATCGCGGTCTCCTCGGCAATGGCGGCGGGGACTTCGTAGCCGGTCTGATCCGTCACGGTGTCCCAGTTGTCGCGCAGGCTCTCGGGTGTGAGCTCGTTGCTCGTGTACCCCTGGCACTCGGCAATGAACACTTCAGCGACACGCCCGCCACCGACGGAGTACACGCGTCCGGTGGAATCACACGACTCGTGGCTCAGGTAGGTGACGAGTGGCGAGACCAATTCCGGCTGCAGCTTCTCGCCGAGCGGACCGAGCAGGTCTTCGGTCATGCGAGTGAAGGCGAGCGGTGCAATGGCGTTGGCCTTGACGTTGTACTTGGCGCCCTCGACGGCGAGCACGTTGGTGAAGCCGACGAGGCCCATCTTGGCAGCGCCGTAGTTGGCCTGCCCGAAGTTGCCGAAGATGCCGGCGGCCGACGAGGTGGACACGATGCGGCCGTAGCCCTGCTCGCGCATCAGCTTCCAAGCGGGGCCGGTGACGTTGAACGCACCGCGCAGGTGCACGTCGAGGACGGGGTCGACGAGGTCCGGTCCCATGTTGTGGAACGACTTGTCGCGCAAGATGCCGGCGTTGTTGATGACAATGTCGACCTTGCCGTACGCGTCGACGGCAGTCTTGACGATGCTCTCGCCGCCCTCTGGCGTGGCAACCGAGTCGGTGTTTGCGACGGCGTCGCCGCCCGCTGCGGTGATTTCGTCGACGACGAGCTGTGCGGCACCCTTGTCGCTGCCCGACCCGTCGACCGAGCCGCCGAGGTCGTTGACCACGATGAGTGCGCCGCGCGCCGCCATCATCAGCGCGTGCTGTTTGCCGAGACCGCCTCCGGCTCCGGTGATGATCGCTACTTTGCCGTCGAAACCAAGATCTGTCATGGGCGCTGATGTTACCGGCGGGTATCGAGGCACCGAAATTCACCGGACCTGACACCCGAATCGGCGTGTCAATAACCAGCGGCGTGACGGCAGGTGATGGAGATGTGGTCGAATGATGGCCATGAAGTCACAGAACCTCGCTCTGATCACCGGACTCACTGCTGTCCTGGCAAGCTGCTCCTTCTCGACGGGCACGACTCCTGAGCGGGCTGGAGAGGTGCTGATTGAGGGCGCACTTGGCGAGCAGGTCGGTTTGGTCTTCGTCGACGCCGACTGCGCTGCCCCCGCCGATCGTGAGGTCGGAACGCCCTTTTCGTGCACCGCAATGACGGAAGCTGGCGAGACGGTCACGTTTGAGGGGGTTGTCGACCCTGACGACTCGATCTTTGTCGCGGCCTCGAACGTCATCGTTGCAAATGAGATGTCCGTCGTCGAAACCGAGGCGGCTGGAGTGCTGGGCGAAAACATTGGCGTGGTCATCGACCCCTCCGATGTCGATTGCCCTGACGAGAGCACCGTGCTGGTCGACGATCGTCTGCGCTGTGAGATCTCCGACGCGGCGTCAGGTGATCGCTACGAGATGTTCCTCACTGCGGTCGGTTTTGAATTGCGTGAAGGGTTCACCCAGCGCTCGTACGAGGTCGGGGACCAACTGAACTGAGCCGGCGCGAGCAGCTCAGCGTTCAATGCGCAGCGGTTCGTCGGCAGTGACGACATGAATCCGGTCTTCGATTCCGACTGGCACCCCAAGGCCGTCAGCCAACGTCAGCGTGCACCCGTCGTGATCGAGCTCGACGCGGACGCGCGATCCGTGCCGAGTCAGATGGAACGTCACCGAATCCCAGACGGCGGGCAGCCGCGGCGCGAACTCCATACGGTCGCCGCGTTCGACCATTCCGGCGAAGCCGTACACAATTCCTGCCCACACTCCGCCTGCAGAGGCGATGTGGACACCGTCAGAGGTGTTTCCGTGCAGATCGCACAGATCGAGATAGAGGGCCTGGCGGAAGTAGTCGACAGCGAGATCTTCGTACCCGACGCCGGCGGCGACAATCGACTGCACGCATGCTGACAATGAGGAGTCGCCGGTGGTGATTGGGTCGTAGTAGTCGAAGTTGCGTCGCTTCTGTTCTTCGGAGAAGTGTTCGCCACGGAGGAACATCGCCAGCACGACGTCGGCCTGCTTCAAGACTTGATGCCGGTAGATCACCAGCGGGTGGTAGTTGAGTAACAGCGGGTACTTGTCGGCGGCGACTCCGTCCCAATCCCACGGTTCGAGGTCGAGGAACTCAGAGTCCTGAGGGTGGATCTCGAGGTCATTGTCGAATGGGATGTACATCGCGTCGGCCGCAGCGTCCCACTCGTCGAGCTCACCGATGTCGAGCCCCGTCGAGCGTTGGACATGCGCGAATTGTTCGGGGTTCCACTCGGCAAGGAATCGCACAGTTCGGGCGGCGTAGCGCAGGTTGAAACGCGCCATCACGTTCGTGTACGTGTTGTCGTTGACGACTGTCGTGTACTCGTCGGGCCCGGTCACGCGGTGAATGTGGAAGCTGTCTGAGCCGTTGGTCGCGTAGAAGCCGAGGTCGGCCCAGAGTCGCGCGGTCTCGATCAACATCTCGGCTCCCTCGTGCGCGAGGAACTCGACGTCGCCGGTCGCGTCGAGGTACCGGCGGAGCGCGAAGACGACGGCGGCGTTGATGTGATACTGCGCCGTGCCGGCTGCATAGTAGGCCGACGCTTCTTCACCGTTGATCGTCCGCCAGGGGTACAGGGCGCCGCGTTCGCTGAGCATCGAAGCGCGTTGGCGGGCAGCATCGAGCATCTTCCAACGGAAACGCATCACCTTGCGCGCAGCCTCGGGATTGTTGTACGCAAGGAACGGGGCGACGTACACCTCGGTATCCCAGAAGTAATGGCCGTCATAGCCTCCCGCAGTGACGGCCTTCGCGGCGATTCCCTGTTCGTGTGTGCGCGCCGATGCCTGGGCGAGCTGGAAGAGGTTCCAGCGGAGTGCCTGCTGATCGCCGTCGTTACCCCGCAACTCGATGTCGGACGCTGCCCAATAGTCACCGAGCCACTGGCCTTGTTCGGCGACGAGACGCGCGCCGCCCTCGTCGGCGGCTCGGCGCAATGTGCGCGCACACCGATCGGCGAGTTCCTCTGGTGGGACCCCGCGAGAGGTGTGGTACGAGACGAACTTGGTGATCGTCACCGTTTCTCCTGCATCAGGATGCGCAGTGATCACCGATTTCGCGATGTCGTCCTCGAGTGTCGTTTCGATCCGCGTTTCGCACGCCGCGTCTACGTGGTTCCAATAGCCGCATGCCAGGGTCATGCCACTGTTGCGGCAGCGGTAGCCGAGCACGACGCTGCCCTCTTCGCGTTGCTGCAGCCGCGGCTCGAGCACACGCTCGGTGAACTTGCTCGCCTTGCGAGGATCCTTGCCCTCACCCAGTGCTGCGGAGCGAACGTGGTATTCGTCCTCACCATCCTGGCGATTGAGGAGCTGCGACGATACGACGATGGGGGCGGGCGCGTCGAGTGGCGTGATTTCGATCGTCATCATTGCGAGATGGCGATGGACGAGGCTGACGAGGCGAGTCGACGACACCTTCACCCGATTGCCGGACGGCGTACGCCACAGCAGATCGCGTCGCAAGACGCCCGCGCGAAAGTCGATCGACCGCTCGTACTCCGTGAGATCTGCGGTCCCGAGTAGCAGCGGCTCGTCATCGACGTACAGCTTCATCAACTTGCCGTCGGGGACGTTGACGATGGTTTGGCCTGTCGTGGCAAACCCGTAGGCCTCCTCGGCGTGTTTGATCTCCCAGGTTTCGTGGAATCCGTTGAGGAACGTGCCGTGGCTGTGCGCGTTGCGACCTTCTTCGGGGTTGGCGCGCATCCCGAGGTAGCCGTTGCCGAGTGCGAACAATGACTCGGTGACCCCGAGGTCGTTGTCGTCGTATTCGGTCTCGACAAGCCGCCACCGATCGACGGGGAAGCGATGCTGGGGGAGCCCGGTTGGCGTAGGACGGTGCTTCATCGTGCGGCTCCATGACTTACGGCGGCATCGTGATCGGCGGGGGGAAGGAGTTCGTCGAGGTCGTCGACGACGAACGTCGCGCCGCTGTTGAGGAGCGCGTCGACTCCTGCACCGCGATCGACACCGATGACTACCGCGAAGTGGCCTGCCTTTCCGGCAGCGACTCCCGACGTGGCGTCTTCGATCACGACAGTGCGTGCCGGTTGAACGCCAAGGCGTTCGGCACCCAGCCGATATCCGTCAGGCGCCGGCTTGCCAGCCAGACCCTCGGCGGCAGCGACGATGCCATCGACAACCACATCGAATCGGTCACTCAGGCCAGCGGCAGCGAGCACGGGCACGGCGTTCTTCGATGACGACACAATGGCACTCGGAACGTCCGCTTCGGCGAGCAGGTCGAGCGTGGCCTGAGAGCCGGGGTAAGCGGCGATGCCGTCGCGCTCGAGGATCACGTTGAACAGTTCGTTTTTCCTGTTGCCCATCGCGCAGACACTGTCGTCGCCGGGCGCATCGTCGGCTGTGCCTTCGGCAAGAGTGACGCCACGTGACGCGAGGAAGTCACGGACTCCGTCATAGCGGGGCTTGCCGTCAACGTGGTGCAGGTAGTCGGCCTGCGTGAAGTCGTAGGCGGCGAAGAGTTCGCCCCATGCGTGCTCATGAATCTCAGCGGTCGGCGTGATCACTCCGTCGAGGTCAAACAGCACACCTGCGTAGTCGGTCCACGTGAAGTTGGACGCCGTCACTCGATCCATTCGGTGAGGCTATGCGCGACCGGCCGCCTGCGTCATGGTGTCTGCTCAGCTGCGCGATCGGTGGCGATGCGCTTGAGGTCCTTGTAGTCGAGTTTGCCGTTGGCTGCGCGGCTGACTGAGTCGATCGTGAAGACCGCTTTTGGTGCCTTATAGGCGGCGAGATGGGCCTTGACATGGTTGCGGAGTTCAGTTGCATCAATCGTTGCGTGAGCGTGCGGCTCGACGAGGGCGTTGATTGCCTCGCCCCACTTGTCGTCGGGAAGCCCAACCACGGCTGCGTCGGCCACTGACGGGTGCAGCTTCAAGCACTCCTCGACTTCTTCGGGGTACACCTTCTCGCCGCCGGTGTTGATGCATTGACTGCCGCGGCCGAGCAACGTGACGGTGCCGTCGGCTTCAACGGTCGCATAGTCGCCTGGAATCGAGTATCGGTCGCCATCGATCGTCACGAAGGTCTGCGCCGATTTGGCATCGTCCTTGTAGTAGCCGACCGGCGTGCGCCCGCGCTGCGCGACGCGGCCAAGTTCGCCGGAGCCGGGCACGACGTCCGTTCCCTCGTCGGTGATCACGCGCGTGTTTGGACCGAGTTCAAACTTCGCCGTCTTCCCGCCCGATTCGGAGGTGGTCGTGTTCGTCGCCATGCCGATCGCCTCGCTCGAGCCCAGCGCATCGACCATGATCAGCCGGTCGTTGTGGCGGAGCAGACCGTCCTTGCTTTCCTTGGACCACATCACGCCGGACGACACGATGACTCTGAGCGACGAGATGTCCCATCGGTCGGGTTCGGCGTCAAGTGCGCGCAGGATCGGTTTCGCGAAGGCATCGCCGACGATTGACGTCGAGTTGACGCCGTATTGCTGCACGGTGTCGAGGAACTCAGCAGGGTCGAAGTGGCGGCCGGTCATCGTCGTGATGCTGCCGCCGACCATCAGATTGCTGATCGCGTTGAAGAGCCCGGTGCCGTGCATGAGCGGCGCTCCCGGCATATTGCGAGGGCCTGGCCGACTCACCCGCTCCTCGATGGCATTGAGGTCCTGTTCCGGCGGCATGCGCTTGCGGTTGTTGGCATCCAGTACACCGAAGAGGTCGTCCTGGCGCCACATCACGCCCTTTGGCATCCCCGTGGTCCCGCCGGTGTACAAGAGCATGAGGTGGTCGCCCGAACGGCCCCACGGCCCGGCGACGTTGACCTCAGTACCCGATGCTGCCGCAGTCTCGTACGGCGTTGCCCACTCAGGGCAGTGCCCGGAGGCGTCGTCAACCCACAGCCAGGTGGAGATTCGAGGTACTCGGTGGCGAATCGCCTCGATCTGGTCGACGAAGGCGCCGTGGAACACGACCGCAGTGACGTCTCCGTTGTCCCAGAGGTAGACGAGTTCGTCCGCTGCATATCGGTAGTTGGTGTTGACTGTGGCGAAGCCGGCCTTGAACGCAGCGAACGTCGACTCCAGGTACTCCGGACAGTTGTAGAGGTACTGCGCGATCTTGTCCTGCTCGGCGACGTTGGGAGTGTCGAGCAGCGCCTGGGCGACGCCGTTGGCGCGGCGGTTCATTTCCGCCCATGAAATCTGTCGATCGCTCTGCTGTTGGGCGAGTGCGTCGCCGAGTTGACCGGCAATGACCTCCCAGAGGTCGGCGAAGTTCCAGCCTCTCGCGCTGTCGGGTGCGGTCGCGTCTATGGGTTCGCTCACGTCGAGCGACGGTAACCACCTATGACGGGGGTCCCTGCATCAGACGGTCGTAGGCGGCAGCCACCGGCGAGTGTTCAGACATCGCGCCCCACATCGACTCGATCCACCAGGTGGCACCGGCATCCCGGTAGGCGCTCGGGGAGTGGTCGGTCCACTGGCCTTCCACCACGATGTCGAAGCTGTCAGAGGTGTCTGGGTGCTCGGCGATCTCAGCTCGAAGCGCGGCCACCTCGTCGAGGTGCGGCTGGCGGACTCCACCCTCGGCGTCGGGATCCATGACCTGCGGAATGATGCCGTCCCAGCGAAGTGCCCGACGCATCGACTTGTTGCGGCCGAGTGCGCCGACACACCAGATCGGCACCCTGGGTTGCTGCACGGTGTTGCCGAGAGTCGGGAACTCTGTGGACTGGACGGTGTAGTGCGTGCCGCTGTATTCGAATGGTTGGCCCGCCCACAGGCCGCACATGATGTCGAGACACTCGTCCATCAACTCGGCGCGGACCTTCCGGTCGCATTCTTCACCGAAGGTCTCGAAGCCCGAGTTTGTCGCGCCGAGCCCGACTGACAACGTCACGCGTCCGGTCGACACTCGATCGACGGTGGCGACTTGGCTGGCCAGCTCCCAGGGACGTCGGCGAGATGGCGGCGTGAGCATGGTGCCCAGTCGGATCTTGGAAGTGCGAACCGCGGCCAGTCCGAGCGAGACCCAGGCGTCGACGCCCCAGACCGGCTCCCAGACAAAGAGGCCATCCCAACCGGCCTCCTCGGCCGCGGCCGCGAGATCTCCGACGTCGGTTGCGTCGCCCCATGGCACCACGAATCCGAACTTCATGATCGAACCTCCTTGTGTCGACGTTACGTCGTTTGAAGGCGGTGTGCCGGAAAAGATGGAACTGCTGGAGGCCATCCTCGCGACGTCCGCCCCTGACTCGGAGCGACGTCGCGTTCAGGATCAGACGCGCCAGGGTGTTTTGCGTACAGTTCAGTCATGGCCACCCTCGTCGAGCGAGCACACGAACTTCGCCCATTGATCGAGGAGCAGGCAGCGGCCGCTGAGCAGGAGCGCCGGCTTGCCGTTCCAGTTGTTGGCGCCCTGACCGACGCCGGGCTGATGAGCATGTGCACGCCGGCCGCGTACGGAGGTGCCGAGACCGACCCGGTGACGTTGATCGAGGCGATCGAGGCCGTGGCGATCGGTGATGGAGCTGCGGGGTGGTGTTCGATGATTGCATCGACGACGTCTTCGATGGCTGCGTTCCTGCCGGCGGAGACTGCCCAGACGATCTACGGCGACCCGCAGATCGTCACCGGCGGCGTGTTCGCTCCGAATGGCGTCGGTGCAGCAATCGAGCGAAACGGTGTCACTGGCTTCGCCGTGACCGGTCAGTGGGCGTGGGGAAGCGGGACGCAGCACTGCCAATGGGTGTTGGGAGGAGCGCGTTGCGACGACGGTACGTTCCGGCTGTGCTGGTTCCCGCAAGATGACGTCGACTTCCACGACACCTGGCACACCGGTGGCATGCGTGGGTCAGGGTCGCTCGACTATTCCGTGAGCGACGCGTTCGCTCCGGCGAGTTACACGATGCAACCTGGCGTCACTCCTCCAGTCGTCGACACACCGCTGTCTCGTTTCCCGAACTTCACATTGCTTGCAGCCGGGGTCAGCGCCGTTGGACTCGGAGTGGGTCGACACGCACTTGATGAGCTGAACGACCTTGCCCAGGGAAAGAGGCCGCAGTACTCGTCGCGTACGCTGGCGCAGAACTCGTTCACTCAGATCGAGCTGGCCCGTGCCGAGGCCAAGCTGCGCTCGGCCAGGGCCTTCCTGCTCGACGAACTGGACGGTGCGTGGGCAACGATCGCTGAGGGTGCGGCAGTGACGATCGAACAGCGGACCTCGATCCGGCTTGCGGCGACGCACGCAGCCACAGTCGGTGCAACGGTCGCCGATGCGGCGTTCACGCTGGCCGGTGGTACCGCCGTGTACGACACGAGCGTGCTCGGGCGTTGTCTGCGCGATGCCCACGTGGTGACCCAACACATTCAGACCGCGCCGAAGCTGAACGAGAAAATCGGGCAGCTGTTGCTCGGTCAGGACACCGACATCTCCATGTTCTGACTGTCCCTGCTGCGCAGGGATGCCGACTTCGTCGGTTCCGGCAGCTGCGTTGCTGGTCAGACGTCTTCGGGCTGCCGTCCGAACTCGCTTCGCTCGGATGGCTGGCTCGGCGCTGGGGTCTGGCCGTCCGAACTGGTTTCACGCATCACGCGATGATCGGCACATCGTCGTGTCGTTGGCCGATGATCTGCTCCACATCGGCGCCAAGCCAGTCGAGGCAGGCGGTCATCAGTACTCGTGGATCGATTTGTGGGCGGAGGTCGCCATCGAGGAGGTCGGCGGTATCGAGGGCACCGGAGAGGCCGGGCACAATCGAGTTGCCCATCACGAATGACACGCCGGCCGCACCATGGTCGCAACCGTTGCTCGCGTTCTCGGCGACGCGTCGACCGAATTCGCTGGTGGTCGCGACCAGCACGCAGTCGGCGGCTCCGACCTCGTCGAGTGTCGCCCAGAACTGCGTTAACCCCTGCGCAAGGTCACTGAGGAGATCTGCATGTTGGGCCAGCTGATCGCTGTGCGTGTCGAATCCGTTCACCGAGATCGAGACGACACGAGTCCCAATGTCGCCGAGAATCATCTCGGCCGCCACGGCCAGACCGGTGGTGAACGCTCCCAGGGCTGGACCCAGATCGCCTGGCTCGCGTTCGGGGACGCGGGACCGAACCGCGTCGGCGATGGCATCGAACTCCTCGGTCGCTCCGACGGAGTCGACGAACGCCCGTCGCGCCGCCGCAAGCATCGGGTCGTTGGAACCGTGCGAGCTGTCAGCGGGACTGTCACCCAGCGCCCTCATCGACCCGTTGCTGAGCAGCGTCGGGAAGGCGAAGGCATCGACGCCATCGATCACCGTGCCCGGCGCCTTCGCTCCGAGCAAGACGTCGCCGCTGCCGCCGAGCGCGGTCGCTCCGAGGGAGGGGAGTTCGTCTGGCAGCGTGTCGATCCATCGACCGAGCCAGCCGAGTCCGTCGTCCATCCGATCGGCTCGGGCCCATCGGTCGAGCGACACGAAGTGAGAGCGGTCCGGGTCCTCGAAGCCGATCCCCGCAAGCGTGGCCAGCCGACCGGCATCGGCGAGATCGAGCAGCGGGGCCAGCGACGGATGAAGACCGTGCGGGCCGAAGTGCTCGCTCATCACCAGGTCGGTTTCGGGCAGAGCGATGGTCGGGCGGAGGTCACGGTAGGCGCCGGTCAGTGGGGGCAGTGTGTTGACCGCGTCGTTGCCGCCCCGCAGTTCGACGAGCACCAGCACGTTGTTGCCGAACGGGGCTGGCTCGGTCGACGACACGGAGGTGACGACTCCTGGCACGGTCGATGTCGTCGTTGGCGATGTGCCGGCGGTGGTCGGGGAGGGAACGACGATGTCGGCCTCGCGAGCAGCGGTGCATCCGGTCGCGAGGACGCCACCGGTGAGGGCAAGGAATCGGCGTCGGGAAATGGTGATCATGCGAGCAAGTTCTCCGGGCTGACGAGCGCGATGGCGAGTCGCGCCGCTGGGTCGGTTGTCGATCGGATGGCCGACATCGTCGATGTGGTGAACGAGTCGCCGAGACCGAGGTGCTGTGCAGCGAGGTCGAAGTCCTCGTCACTCATGGCGATGGCAAGGGGTTCGCTCTGATCGGTCGTTTCGGCGATCGTCGCGGCGAGTCGAGTCCGAGCGACGACGGCGCTCGATGTGAGCCACTCGATGCCCGCGGGCCACCCCGCAACGCCAGGAGGCAGCAGCGGAACCTGGCCCATGTCGCGGAATGCCCCGCTGCTGCCGCGCTGAAGAGCGCGCAGACCGACACCCGTCGCCCGCGCGCAGATCATCAACCAAGGAATCGGAGCCAACACCATTGAGCCCATTTCGTGCGGCCCGCCGAGGTCTTCGAGACCGAGTTCGAGCGCTCGCACGATCACCGGGTCCAGTCGTTGGTCGCCATCGAGGTACGCCGAACGGAGGGCCTCGATGACGTCGGATGCGGCCGAACCGGTCAGCTCTCCGAGGTACTCGCGCATGATCCGAGTCGCAACGAACGTTGCGTGGCGCTCATGGTCGACGACCGCGCCGATGACCGAGTCGACATCGTCTACGCCGGCGACACCGAGCAGGGTCTGCGGTGTGGCGTCGTGGCGTCGTAGAACGAACTGGGCAAGATTGTCTTCGCGGCGCACAATCCAGCCGGTCAGCGCTCGTGCAGCGGATTGCACGTCGTCCTCGTTGTAGTGCCCCACGCCGAGTGCGAACAGTTCGAGGAGTTCACGCCCGTAGTTCTCATTCGGAGCCTCGGCGGTGGATGTGCGGCCGTCGAGGTAGACGAGCATCGCCGGGTTGGTCGTGATGCTGCGGAGCAAGTCGGGAAATGAGTCGCCGCCGTGGTTCATGAACAACCGGATCTGCTCGACCATCAGCTCCGGGATCGTGACTTTGTCGATTGCGCTCACCAGCCAGCCGTGGAGTAGCAGTGTGCGGCGATCTTGGAATGGCTGTGTCGATCCGTGGAGCGCGCCGATCCAAGCGAGTACCGCTTCGGCACGCCCACCGTCCTGCGGGTCGAGTTCCAAGCCGGCCCACGGGTCTGCGAGCTCGGTGGGAGGAGCCGAGATCGCAGCGAGTTCCGCCGCGGCGCCGCGGGCGACGGCCGCGGCGAGGTCGTCGGGATGGAGGCCGAGACCGGCCCGTCGATGGAGCCATCCGACAGCTCGTTGTTGATTCATGCCTCGATGGTGAACGAGCGAAGTAAGAATTCTGACGGAGACAGGTGGGAGACAGGTGGGGGCAGGTGGGGACTGCACGCTCCGGTGCGGGTGGTCCGGGTGCCCAACGGTACGTTCGCTGGCATGGGAGTCGACCTCGAAACGATCACCGTCGAACGCGACGGACACGTCGTGCTCGTCACGATCGACCATCCGAACTCGGCGATGAACGCGGTTGACGAACTGCTGCACCGGGAGCTGGCAGAGCTGTTCCGCTACCTGGCCGTCGGTGAAGACGAGCTCATCGCAGGTGCGCGCGCCATCGTGCTCACAGGCCACGGCCCGGCGTTCTCGGCTGGGGGTGACATGTCATGGTTTCCACAGCTCAGTTCACCCGATCGCCTCAATCGGCTGCGGCGTGAAGGCAAGCAGATCATCTGGGATCAGCTCGATATCGAGCCACCGGTCATTTGTGCGCTGAACGGCCCAGCGGTCGGACTGGGTGCATCCATCGCACTGATGTGCGATGTGATCGTCATGGCCGATACCGCAGCGCTGATCGATCCGCACGTGAAGGTCGGACTGGTCGCAGGCGATGGTGGGGCGGCAATCTGGCCGCTGCTCGTCGGCCCGCTTGCAGCGAAGCGCCATCTGATGCTCGGGCTCCCGCTGGGGGCCGATGAAGCCCTCCGCCTCGGGATCGCTGCCGAGGTGTGCGACCGTGCTGATGTTGCGACGAGCGCCCGACGGTGGGCTGACGACTTGGCAGCGCAACCCCCGCTTGCTGTGCAAGGAACGAAGATCAGCGTCAACCAACAGATCAAACAGGCGTTGCTCACGAGCTTCGACGTGTCGACGGCATTGGAGATGACCTGCTTCCACACGAACGACCATGCTGAAGCGGTGGCTGCGTTTGTCGAGAAGCGTGCGCCTCACTACACAGGTTCCTGAGATGGCCACCGTGGAAACCGCAACCGGCCGGCGGGTCTACGACCTGCTCGACCCCGACTTCTACAGCAGCGACCCACACGATGCCTGGGCGTGGATGCGTACGAACGAGCCGGTGTACCGCGACGACCGCAATGGACTGTGGGGCGTGACGCGACACGCGGATCTCCTCGACGTCGAACGCCGGTCGACAGTGTTCCTCTCTGGTCAGGGATACCGGGCGCTGTGGTCACCGAGCGAGATCAACATGATCGCCCAGGACGACCCGCGTCACCGGCAGCAGCGAATGCTGGTGCAGCCCAGCTTCACGAAGAAGTCTGTCGACGACCGCGTCGCCGAGATCGACGAGCTCACGCGCGGGCTGATCGATACCGCGCTCGCCGCAGGCGACGAGATGGAAGTCGTCGATGCGTTATCCGGACAATTGCCGGCGCGACTCACAGCTCGCCTCCTTGGCTTCTCCGAAGATCTCTGGCCCGAAGTGAAGTCCTGGTCGGAACGGTTGATGCGAACCGACATGCGGGAACGCGACGGCAAGATCTTCCGCGAGTTCTTTGCGGCGAACATGGAGTTCGTCGACGAGCTGCAGAGGGTCGCGATGGACCGGTATGCGAACCCCGCTGACGACCTGATCTCGACGTGGGTGCACTCGACGATCGATGGAGAGCCGCTGTCGCCTGAGGCGATCGTGCACGAGGTCGGCCTCTTCATCTCCGGTGGAGCGGAGACCACACGGACTGCGATCAGCCATGGCCTCCGGGTGTTTGTCGATCACCCCGACCAATGGGATGCAATGGGAGCGGATAGCTCGTTGGTTGCCGGCGGGGTCGAGGAAGTGCTGCGGTGGGTGACGCCGCTCAACAACATGTTCCGACGAGCCGGCGAAGACGCCGTGGTCGGTGGCCAGTCGATCGAGCGCGGCGATCGACTGGTGCTGTTGTACCCGTCAGCGAATCGGGACGAGGACGTGTTCGACGATGCGTTCAGTTTCGACATCGAACGGAGTCCGAATAATCACGTTGCGTTCGGTTTCGGCACGCACCTCTGCATCGGCACACACGTTGCCCGTGCGACGTTGGCAGCGGTGTTCGGTCAACTCAGCGCGCGGGTGACGAACTTGACCGCGGTCACCGAGCCGGACGTCGAATCGAACATCTTCGCTCGCGCTGTCCAGTCGTTCCGGCTCGGCTGCGACGTTCGCTGATTGGGTTCGGCCCTGCGATCAGAAGATCGCGCTGGGATCGATGCTGCAACTGACAGCGGCTCGTTCAATCGCTTCGACCACTGCGGTGCTCTCGCTCGTCGATGCCCCGGACGCAAGGCCCGAACCAAGTGTTGCGAGGCCGATGTCGTTCACCACGGCTGTGCCGAGACACGTGGTCTGGCCATCGCCCAACACGGTGGGCCGGGATGATGACGAGAGCTGTTCGCCGATGTAGCGCGCCAGATTCGGTGCGGTGCTGATGTCGAAAACCACGGCTGGTGTGGCCCCTTGCGAGGCAGACAGCGATGTCTCAAGTGTCGTGATCTCGGCCGCCAACGTTTCGTTTTCAACTCGCACGACGGCAAGCGTCGCTTCGGCCTCGTCCGCTCGAGCTGTCGCTGCGGTTGCTTCGGCGGCGTCCGCCTCGGCGGCAGCCAACTCTGCGGTGAGTTGTTCGTTGTCCGCAAGGGCGGTTTCGAGGTTGACTTCGGTCGCTGCGAGCGAGTCCAGCGCATCAGCCGTGCGCTCGGCTTCTTCGGTCGCAGCGGCCTGAGCGGCGTCGCGTTCCGTCGTTGCGGTGTCACGGCTGCTCAGCGCTGAGACCCAGAGCAGGGCCAGCACGACGGCGGCAAGAAGCGCGATCGCACCGTTGACCGCGAGGATCCGCTGACGTTTGAGGTCGGGTCCGTTCTCAAGCGATTTCGGGGGAAGCGGCGTAGAGATCGCCCCGTCGGTGCCCGGCGCTGGAGACGCTGCAGTGGCATCGATGTTCTCGAGCCGGTCTGTCATAGCGTCATCGTATGTGCCGGTCGCATGAGCCTGAGGGATGTCCCCGCTCGGGGTTGAACTCGGAGC
Organism: Ilumatobacter sp.; assembly: GCA_018666235.1. Lineage (GTDB taxonomy): Bacteria > Actinomycetota > Acidimicrobiia > Acidimicrobiales > Ilumatobacteraceae > Ilumatobacter_A. The sequence goes on along the minus strand of JABJAB010000066.1, from coordinate 57,605 downwards.
CTGGGTCGTGGGCGCCAACCTTGCGGACAGCAAGAAACGTCTCAGGGTCGCATGTGACCACGGGCGCATCGATCGTTCGGTTGTGAAACGTCGATAGCGTGGTCAGCCGTGTCTTCCACCGAAACCCCCCTCACAGATTCGGGCGCCGTCTCGTCGCGTACCGACATCAGAAACCTCGCGATCGTCGCGCACGTCGACCACGGCAAGACCACCCTTGTCGACGCCATGCTGCAGCAGTCCGGTGCCTTCGGCGCACATGAAGAAGTCGTCGAGCGGGTCATGGACTCCGGCGACCTCGAAAAAGAGAAGGGCATCACGATCCTCGCCAAGAACACCTCACTCGTGTGGGACGACAAGGCCAGCGGCGAGAAGATCACCCTCAACATCGTCGACACCCCGGGCCACGCCGACTTCGGTGGCGAAGTCGAGCGTGCCCTGACAATGGTCGACGGCATCGTGCTGCTCGTCGACTCGGCTGAGGGCCCGCTGCCGCAGACTCGCTTCGTCCTCCGCAAGGCACTCGCTCGCGACCTGCCGGTCATCCTGGCGATCAACAAGATCGATCGCCCCGACGCCCGCACCGCCGAGGTCGTCGACGAGGTCTACGAACTCTTCTTCGATCTCGATGCCCGCGAAGACCAGGTCGAGTTCCCCATCGTCTACTGCTCGGGCCGCGACGGCTGGGCGACGCTCGACCTCGACGAAGCACACGCGATCGTCAAGGGCGAGATCACCGGCAAGGATCTGACGCCGTTCGTCAACGTCCTCCTCGAGAGCATCCCGGCGCCGACCTATACCGAGGGCGCACCGCTGCAGGCGTGGGTCACCAACCTTGACTCCTCGCCGTACCTCGGTCGCCTTGCGCTGCTGCGCATCATGGAAGGCGAGATCAAGAAAGGCCAGTCAGTTGCCTGGTGCAAGGTCGACGGCACGATCGGTCGCGCCAAGATCGCCGAGCTCTTCCTCACCGAACACCTCGAACGCGTTCCTGTCAATTCCGCTCGCCAGGGCGACCTTGCCGCGATCGCCGGCATCGAGGACATCTTCATCGGTGAGACGCTGGCCGACCTCGAGCACCCAGTTGCGCTCCCGCTCATCACCGTCGATGAGCCTGCGCTGTCGATGACCATCGGCATCAACACCTCGCCGCTCGCAGGCCGCGAAGGCAAGAAGCTCACCGCCCGCCTGGTCAAGGCTCGCCTCGACCAGGAACTCATCGGCAACGTGTCGATCCGGGTGCTGCCGACCGAGCGTCCCGACGCTTGGGAAGTCCAAGCTCGTGGTGAACTGCAGTTGGCGATCCTCGTCGAGCAGATGCGTCGCGAAGGCTTCGAGCTGACTGTCGGCAAGCCGATCGTGCTGACCAAAGAGATCGACGGCAAGGTGCACGAGCCTGTTGAGCGTGTCACCATCGATGTCCCCGACGAGTACCTCGGTGCGGTCACACAGCTGCTTGCCACCCGCAAGGGTCGGATGCAGAACATGGGCGGCTCTGGTTGGGTTCGCCTCGACTACCTCGTGCCGGCCCGTGGCCTCATTGGCTTCCGTACCCAGTTCATGACCGAGACCCGAGGTACTGGCATCATCAGCCACATCTTCGAGGGCTACGAGGAATGGGCCGGCGAGATTCGCGCCCGTGCTCAGGGTGTGCTCGTCAGTGACCGTATGGGCCCCGTGACCAACTACGCCATGATCAACCTTCAGGACCGCTCGGCCATGATGGTCAAGGCCGGCGACGATGTGTACGAGGGCATGATCATCGGAGAGAACTCCCGCGCCGGTGACATGGACGTCAACATCTGCCGTGAGAAGAAGCAGACCAACGTTCGGGCATCGTCCTCCGACGAAACCGTCAAGGTCACCCCGCCGAAACTGCTCTCGCTCGAAGGTGCCCTCGAATTCATCAGCGTTGACGAGTGCGTCGAAGTGACGCCGCACAACATTCGTATTCGGAAGGTGGAGCTCGATCCCACGATCCGCGCCCGTGCAGCCAAGAGGGTCAACAACGAGCTCAAAGCTGAAGCCGAGGCCAAAGGCTGAACTCGGGCGCTCGCCTCCCATCGAACCGGGTTGTTGGACAGGTGACGGGGCATACTGCTGGCGTGACCGAGGTGCTCGAGGAATTCGTGGGGGTGCACCCAGAGCTCGCGAGCAAGATCGCTGTGCTCGACGCACGGTTGAGTGAGCTCGGCAGCGTCGTCGTGGCATTCAGCGGGGGAGCCGACTCGGCGTTTCTCGCAGCAGCTGCCCAGCGTGCACTCGGCACGAAGGGTACGCACTGCGTCACCGCCGTGTCGCCGTCGCTTGCTGGCGATGAAGCCGAAGACTGCCGACTTCTTGCTGAAGAGTGGGGTCTGCGTTGGACGCCGGTCGTCACCCACGAGATGGAACGCGCCGCATACCGGCTCAACGACACCGACCGGTGCTTCCACTGCAAGGCCGAGTTGATGGATGTCGTGACGCCGATCGCCAACATCGCCGAGGCCACGGTCGTGCTGGGTGTGAATGTCGACGATCTGGGTGATCACCGCCCTGGCCAACAGGCAGCAGAACAGGCCGGTGCCCAGTTTCCGCTCGTCGACGCGGGCTTCACCAAAGCGGACGTTCGAGCCGCATCGCAGCACTTCGGTCTACGGACCTGGGACAAGCCGGCAGCCGCGTGCCTCGCATCGCGCATCCCGTACGGCACCGAGGTGTCCGTGGGCATTCTGAGCGGTGTCGACCGAGCCGAAGCGGCGCTGCACCGGCTTGGGTTCGCACAGGTGCGAGTGCGCCACTACGACGACACGGCACGGATCGAAGTCGAACTCGATGACCTCGCCGGCGTGGTTGCTCGTCGGAATGAGGTGATCGCAGCCGTCCAAGCTGCCGGTTATCGCTACGTCACGCTCGACCTCGAAGGCTTTCGGAGCGGCAACCTCAACGGCTGAGAACGCCACGAAAAGGGGTTGACCCCATTTGTGACGCGCTGATTGTTCGGGTGCGCGGCTGTTCACCTATCGTCGGACGCCATGAAGCTCTCCATGCAGATCAGCTACTCGGGTGATTTCCACGCCGACGTCGCCAAGGTTCAGGAACTCGAGAAGGCCGGCCTCGACATCGTGTGGGTGCCTGAGGCGTACAGCTTCGACTCGGTCTCGCAGATGGGTTATCTGGCAGCCAAGACCGACACGATCGAAATCGGTGCCGGCATTCTCAACGTCTACTCGCGAACGGCGACGTGCATGGGCCAGACGGCTGCGGGACTTGACTTCGTGTCGAGCGGTCGGTTCGTGCTCGGCCTCGGTGCCTCGGGCCCGCAGGTGGTCGAGGGCTTCCACGGCGTTCCGTACGAAAAGCCAATGCCGCGCATCCGCGACTACATCAACGTGTGCCGGATGGTCACCAAGCGTGAGAAGGTCGTCTACGACGGACCGACGGTGCAGGTGCCGCTGCCCGCCGGTCAAGGCACGGGCCTCGGCAAGCCGCTCAAGCTCATCAACCATCCCGTGCGCGAGCATGTCCCGATCTTCTGGGCCAGCCTGATGGGCCTGTCGGTCACGGCCACCGCCGAGCACGCCGACGGGTGGCTGCCGATCTTCTTCGACCCCGAGAAGTTCCATAACGTCTGGGGCGAGGAGCTGAAGAAGGGAACCGCCAAGCGTGACCCGTCGCTGGGTCCGGTCCAGATCTCCGCTGGTGGCATGGTGGCAATCGGTGAGGACCTCGTCGGAGACAAGGCCAACGCCGTTCTCGACATGGCGCGCCCGAGCGTGGCGCTCTACGTCGGCGGCATGGGCGCACGCGACAAGAACTTCTACAACACGATCATGCAGAAGTACGGCTATGTGGACGAAGCGATCGGCATTCAGGACAACTACCTGTCCGGTGAGAAGGACAAGGCAGCATCGTTGGTGCCCGCCGAGATGCTCGCCAACACCAACCTCGTCGGCCCTGCCAGTTACGTGAAAGAACGCATCGCTGCGTACAAGGAAGCTGGCGTGACTCATCTGTCGGTGAACCCGGTCGGGGCCGACGCCACGGCCACGATCGAGCAGCTCAAAGAACTGCTCGACTGACCGGCGCAACAACATCATCACGACGACGCGGAGCGATACATGGCCGACACCGACATGACCGTTGAGGAACGCGAGGCATTCCTCGCTGACACACACGTGGGGGTGTTGTCGATTGCCCGCGAGGGCAAAGGCCCACTCGCGCTGCCGATCTGGTACCTGTACCGAGATGGCGACGTGATCCTCTCGATGAATGGGACATCGCTGAAAGCGGACCTGCTCCGCAAGCGCGGGAGGGCGACGCTCACCGCTCAGCAGGAGTCGCTGCCCTACCAGTACGTGATGGTCGAAGGGCCGGTCACCGTGAACCACGAAGATCTCGATGTCGCCGAACTGGCGATCCACTATCTCGGACCGGAAATGGGTGCCTGGTACGCAGGGAAAAATCCGCCGAATGCGGAGTCAGTCGTCGTCCGACTCCGCCCGGAACAGTGGCTCACGGTCGACTACGGCAAGGTGATGTGAACGTCCCCGGTGGGGTGCGAGTCAGACCATTCCGCGTAGCCACCAGAGGCTGAGTGCCCAGGCGAGCGCAAGCACGAGAAACGCGCCCAGCGCCCAGCGCCAGGTGAGTTCCTTCACGATCTCGATCTCTTCGCCCAGCGTGTCGCCGAGCGACATCTGGATCTGGTCGTACACCGCGGCGAGTTCACCGCCGGTTTCTGCCACGAACGCTGCGCCACCCGTGGTCTCTGCCACCAGTTCGAGGTCGGCGGGACGGACAGGCACCGGAACTCGGTCGCCGCTGACTGGGTCAGTGATGACACCTGCATCGGTTCCGAACGCGATGGTGAACACGGGCACTCCTGCGTCCGCTGCCTCCTGTGCTCCCTCGGAAGTGAGGCGCCCGACCGTGGTTTCGCCGTCGCTGAGCAACACGATGACACCGGGAGCGACGTCGTCGTCCTGATCAGCAGCTTCATCGCCAGAGGCGTCGTCGGTGGCGTTGACCAGGAGGCGAGTCGATACCGACAGCGCGTCTCCAATTGCCGTTGACTCATCGAGTTCCAGGCGGTCGAGGCCGCGGTCAAGTGCCGAGCGATCGAGCGTGGGATCGACGGCCACATCGACGACGCCTGAGAATGAGATCAGGCCGACCTCGACATTGTTGTCCACCTCGTCGATGAACTCTCTTGCGGCAACCCGTGCGGACTCGAAGCGACTCGGATCGACGTCGTCGGCCTCCATGGAGAGCGACACGTCGAAGGCGACAAGAATTCTTCCTTCGCTCTTGGTTCGCTCGGTGGCGCGATCGACGGGGCGGGCGATGGCGATGACCGCTGCTGCCAGCCCGACGAGCTGGAGCACAGCGACGAGATGGCGTCGCCAGTTCGGGCGCTCGGGCGCGATCTCGTCGAGGAGATCCATTTGCGTAAAGCGGATGGAAGCCGTGCTGCGCCAGCGCAGCACCACCACGTAGAGGACCGCCAGCGCGGCGACAATGAGCAGCAGCCACAGTCGGCCAGGTTCGAGAAAGTCACGACTCATCGCGTGAGCACTCCGCCGCGGACTGCCTGGGTGCGACGACGTTGAACGTGAGCGACGACGCTGCCGAGCCAGTCTCCGTCAGTGGTCAGCTCGATTGTGTCCGCACCGGTCCGACCCAATTCATCGAGGCGTGTGGTTCGTTGTTCGGCGGCAATGGTGATGAACTTGCGCTGTACCGACTCCGTCACTCGTACTTCGCGAGTGCGCCCCGACGCCGGGTCGGTCATCTGGACCAGACCGATGGGTGGGACGTCGTATTCACGCGGGTCATGGACCGTGATCACGAGCAGATCGTGACGCAGACTCAATCGGCCGAGCGCTTTTGTCCAATCTGATCCGGCGAAGTCGGAGATGACTGCGACAAACCCTTGGCGTTTCGCCAGCGCCCCGACGCGGTCAAGCGCACCCGCCAGGTCGGCCTTTCCGTGGCCGTCAGAAACCGGGGGCGCGGCGAGCGTCGAGAGGATGGCGCGGATCTGGTTCTTGCCGGAACGGGGCGGAACCACGTGGATGTCTGGGCCCGCCACCATCACCGCGCCGACTCGGTTCTGATTCCGGGCAGTGAGAAATCCCACGGCTGCGGTCGCTGCCAACGCGGTCTGGGCCTTGGTGTTGGTGACGGTGCCGAACTGCATCGTTGCGGACGCGTCGACGACGAGCCACGCCGTGAGGTCGTGGTCAGCGATTTGCTCGCGGATGTAGGTCTCTTGCGTTCGCGCCGTGACGTTCCAGTCGATCCGGCGGACGTCATCTCCTGGAGCGTAGGGACGTGACTCTCCGGGTTCGGATCCGTGACCCGGGGTGAGTCCTTGATAGTTGCCGTGCAGCACGCCGTCGAGTCGGCGGCTGATCGTGAGCTCAAGCGTACGGAGGAGCTCGGTGACCGTGTCGGTCGGCGGCCCTTGCGCCCAATGCGTCGGCCGCGCGGGCGAGTCGTGGCGGTCGACGGGACGATCAGCCAACGTCAGCTCCGGCCGAAGACGTCGTTCGGCTTGGGCGAGACCCAGTTGGCCGGCACCGTGGCGAGAATGCGCTGGATGATGTGATCGGGGGTGATGTCGCGAGCAAGTGCGTCGTAGGTCAGGAGTAAGCGGTGGCGGAGGATCTCCGGTGCCAAGTCAAAGACGTCTTGGGGTGTGGCGTAGGTGCGTCCACGAAGCATCGCCATCGCCCGAGCACCTTTGACGAGATTGAGCGAGGCGCGTGGGCTTGCGCCGAGACCGATCACTGATCCAAGGTCGGCGAGGTTGTAGCGGTCCGGGTATCGAGTGCACTGCACGACATCGACGGCGTACTGCATCACGGACCGATCGACGAACACTTCGTCGGCGCGTGCCTGCAACGCGATGAGTTCGTGGAGGGTAATGACCTGGTTGGGTCTCGGAGCGGCTGAAGCAACGGCCATTCGGTCGAGGATGGTCATCTCTTCGTCAGCGGTCGGGTGGTCAAGGACGATCTTCATCATGAAGCGATCGCGCTGCGCGTCGGGGAGTTGGTACACGCCCTCGGACTCGATTGGGTTCTGCGTGGCGACGACGAAGAACGGTGGCTCGACCGGGTGCGTGATGCCGCCAATGGTGACCTGCTGTTCGGCCATCACCTCGAGCAACGCTGATTGGACCTTGGCTGGTGCTCGGTTGATCTCGTCAGTCAGCAAGAAGTTGACGAAGACCGGGCCGAGCTCGACGTCGAAGGTCTCCGAACCTGCTCGGTAGATCCGTGTGCCGACAATGTCGGACGGCAGGAGATCGGGGGTGAACTGGATGCGGGCGAACGATCCGCCGACGACGTTGGCCAACGTTTCTGCGGCCAACGTCTTCGCCAGACCTGGAACTGATTCCAGGAGACAGTGGCCGCGGCACAGGACGCCGACGAGGAGTCGCTCGAGGAGTCGCGATTGGCCGACGATCACCTTGCGCAGTTCGAAGAAGATCTTCTCGAACGTCTCAGCCGTGGCCAGATCGTTCATCGGCATACCGTTGGCGCCGGTCGGGTTCGTCTGTTCGGCGGCGGGAGGTCCCGAACTCAATTGGTCCGCCATTTCGGAGTCGCTCATTCGAAGAGCAAACTACCCGGCACCGAGGCGTCAGTTCGGTCGCCTGCCCGTCGGCTTTCTCCGCGGCTACGTTGAACACATGACGGAGAGCAACATGGATGGTGTGGTGTCCGTCGATGATCATTTCGATGCGGTCGCGTTTGAACGCGAAGAACGTGCCGAGCGAGCGGAGCGCGCCGCAACGTTGAAGCTGTCAGCGATCGAAGCAGGGCGCCGCAAGGGTGGCATCGCAGGAGCGGCGATGGCCGGTGCAATGTTCGCTGTCCAGGAGATCTACGAGGGGCCACCCCTCGACGCGGACATCGTCGAAGTGGCAGAAAGTCCGGATGAGCCCGGCGACATCGACACTGACGGCATCGAAGTGACTGTGGGAGGTGTCGACGTGTGGGCACCGCCACCCGGCGGCACCGATGACTCGCCGGGGACCTGAGTCGGTGTGTCGTCCGCGGCGGCCGGGCGAGTGGCTGTCGAGGTGGAAGAGTGCGTTGCTGGCGATGCACGGTCACGCACGACTCGCTCGACCGCTCGTATCCTGCCCGCTGTGACCAGCACGGCCGACACCGCGAATCTTGCGACAGATGTCCTGATCGTCGGTGGTGGGCCCGCGGGTTCGGCTGCCGCTATCGAGCTCGCTCGGTCGGGTCGGTCGGTCGTGTTGATCGATCGGGCGACGTTCCCGCGAGACAAGTGCTGCGGTGATGGTCTGACCACACTGGCGTTGCGCGAACTCGAACATCTCGACTTCGATCCCGCTTCTGTCGTCGACTGGTTCGACGTCGCAGGCGCATCGTTGCGGTCCCCGTCTGGCCGCTCGGTCGAGGTCCCCCTCACTGGTCCCGGGCGATACGCCGCGGTGGCGCCGCGGCGACAGCTGGACAACGCGCTCGTTGAGCTTGCCCGCAATGCGGGTGTTGAGGTGCGCGATGGCGTCGCCTTCAGATCGATCGAACAGCACGACGACCATGTGGTTGTCGCCGCCGATGGCCTGAGCATCCGAGCCCGGTACGTCATCGCCGCCGATGGAATGTGGAGTCCAGTTCGCAAGTCGCTTGGGCTGAACGAATCCGGATATCTGGGCGAGTGGCATGGATTTCGGCAGTACGCCAGCGGCGTGACCGGGACAGCGTCGACTCAGCTGCACGTCTGGTTCGAGGAAGATCTGTTGCCCGGCTATGCGTGGTCGTTTCCCCTTCCGAACGGCCGGGTGAACATCGGTTTCGGAGTGCTGCGCGACGGCGTTCGCAAAACCAAGGACATGAAGGCACTGTGGCTCGATCTACTCAAGCGGCCCCACGTGGTCGAGGCGCTCGGTGTCGGCTTCGAGCTGGAGGACCGGCACACGGCGTGGCCGATTCCTGCGCGGATCGATGAGGCGGTGCTCGCTTGCGGTCGCGTCATTCTCACCGGAGACGCTGCCATGGCGACCGATGTGATGACCGGCGAAGGCATCGGACAGGCGCTGCTCACCGGTCGACTGGCGGCCGAGGCGATCATCGCAGGGGGTGCGATGCAGCCAGAGGTAGCCGCGGGCATCTACGAACGCGAAGTTCAGCACCATCTACGCGCCGACCACAAGATGTCACTCGCCCTCGGCAAGGTGCTGGCGAAGCCATGGGGCGCCCGCGGAGCAATCCGAGTGGTTGCAGCGAGTGGGGCCTGGGGCCAACGCAACTTCGCACGGTGGATGTTCGAAGATGAACCGCGGGCGGTCGTGCTGACGCCCAGCCGCTGGCACCGAGACTTTCTCAAACGGCCCGGCGCCACGCTCTGAACCGTCGCTGACCGGGAAAGAGACAGTCCGGTTCGGGCCGCTCGCGTTCATGTTCGTACGTTGGGGGAATGGCACGACTCTGTGAAGGCAAGATCGCAATCGTCACCGGTGCAGGCCGGGGTATTGGGCGAGAGCATGCGCTGAGCCTTGCGCGGCACGGTGCGAAGGTTGTCGTCAACGACCTGGGTGGCGCACGGGACGGGACCGGCGACGATGTTTCTCCTGCCCAGCAAGTCGTCGACGAGATCGTGGCCGGCGGTGGCGAGGCGGTCGTCAATGCCGACAACGTCGCCGACTGGGACGGTGCACAGCGGATGGTTGAGACCGCAATCGAGACCTTTGGAGGTCTCGACGCAGTGGTCAACAACGCCGGGATTCTGCGCGACCGCATGCTTGCCAACATGACCGAGGATGAGTGGGACGCCGTCATCAACGTGCACCTCAAGGGAACCTTTGCTCCCGCTCGTCACGCAGCTGCGTACTGGCGCGAACGGTCGAAGGCAGGCGACGAGGTGGCCGGTCGCATCATCAACACCACTTCGGTGTCGGGCATCTACGGCAATGTCGGCCAGTCGAACTACGGCGCGGCAAAGGCTGGTATCGCCTCGTTCACACAGATCACGGCCATGGAACTCGCTCGCTATGGCGTCACGGTCAACGCGGTGGCGCCCGTCGCGCTGACGCGGATGACCGAAGATCTCGGCCCAGCCCCGGAGACGCCGGATGAGGCCGAGGCACGGTCGCCGAAGTGGATTGCACCGATCGTCACGTGGCTCGTTTCCGACGAAGCCGCTGGCGTCACCGGTCGAGTGTTCGAGGCGTCCGGCGAGTTTCTCGCGGTCGCCGAAGGTTGGGTACGCGGTCCGAGCACGGCTCCGGTCGACGATCCAGAGGCACTTGGCGAGATCGTCCAGTCCTTGCTCGCTGATGCCCGTGGCCGCACTGGCATGAATGGCAAACCCGTCGAGCACTGACTCGCCAGTGACGCCTGGTCCCGACCCCGAAGCAACTGAGTGACACCCGATCCAGATGAAGGAGCACCACCATGCCGTTGAATCCTGATGCAGTTGGCTCAAAAAGTGAGCCGGTCGAAGTGAGTTGGACGTCGAAGGATGCGCTGCTCTACGCGGTCGGCATCGGTGCGGGCCACGAGGAACTCGCGTTTACCACCGAGAACAGCAACGAGATCCCACAACTGGTGTTTCCGACCTTTCCCGTCGTCGTCGGGTGGGGACGCGGCTCGGCGATGGGGTCAATCGGTACGTTCAATCCAGCGCTACTCGTTCACGGGCAGCAGTCGGTCACCCTGCACCGCCCGATTCCTGTCGCCGGGACCGTGACGCTGACGAGTGAGATCACTGGCATGTACGACAAGGGCAAGGCGGCGGTCGTGGTGTCTGAGACCAGAGCACTGATGGACGGCGAGCCGCTCTACACGAATACCGGGTCGTCGTTCATGCGCGGAGAGGGTGGCTGGGGTGGCGACCGCGGGCCGTCTGGGCCGAAGAACGTGCCACCGGAGCGGTCGGCGGACCATGAGGTCACCTACGTGACCGACCGCGACCAAGCGTTCGTCTACCGGCTGTCCGGCGACCGGAACCCGCTGCACACCGATCCGGCCTTCGCCGCAATGGGCGGCTTTGACACGCCGATCCTCCATGGGCTCTGCTCCTATGGGTTTACTGGTCGGGCACTGCTGCACGCGGTCTGCGGAAGCGACCCGGCGAACTTCCGCCACATCGAGGGGCGCTTTGCCTCTCCCGTCATTCCTGGAGACTCACTGACGATCCGGACGTGGTCGATCGGCGATGGAGAATCCCTGTTCACCACGAGCGCGACGCCTGCGGCAGGCGGCGAAGAACGCATTGTCATCGACCAAGGCCTCCTGCGCCACGCCTAACGACGACTTGGTGCCAGGCACCAAGTCGTCTCAGCGGCAGAGGGCGACGAGGTGCTCGACAATCGAGCCGAGGGCGATGTCTTCGCGCTCGCCGGACTTGCGGTCCTTGACCTCGATGGTCGGGTTCTCTTCGTCGGCAATGCCGCGACCGACGACCACGATCGTCGGGACGCCGATCAGTTCAGCGTCCTTGAACTTCACGCCGAGCGACGCTTTGCTGCGATCGTCGAGCAGCACGCGCAGGCCTGCTGCTTCGAGTGACGTGGTGAGTTCCTCGGCAGCTGGGACCTGAGGGCTGCCGTCTTTGCCCGCAATGATGACGTGCACATCGGCTGGGGCGATCTCGCGTGGCCAGCAGAGCCCGCTGTCGTCGAGGGTGGCCTCGGCGATCGCTGCGAGACAGCGCGAGACGCCGACGCCGTAGCTCCCCATGGTGGGGGTGACAGGCTGGTCGTTCTCGTCGCGGACGGTGAGTTCGAGGGCCTCGGCATATTTGGTACCGAGTTGGAAGATGTGCGCGATTTCGATGCCCCGCGCGATTTCCACGTCTGACCCGCACGACGGGCAGGTGTCGCCATCGAGCACTTCGGCAGCCTCGATTGTTCCGTCACCCACGAAGTCGCGACCGGCGGTCAAGTGCAGAACATGCTGGTTGTACTGATCGGCGCCAGTGATCCACTGGGTCCCATCGACGATGCGCGGATCGAGGAGATATCGAATGCCCGACTCGTTGTTGGCCCCGAGGACGCCGGGGCCGATGTAGCCCTTCTTCAGCGACGGGTACTTCTTGAAGTCATCCTCGCTGAACGGCTCGACCTCTGCCGGCTCGACTTGCGCTCCGAGGCGTTTCATGTCGACCTCGCGGTGCCCCTCAATGCCGACCGCAAGGGGTTCAACCGTGCCATCGGGGTGCTTGATATTGACGACGACATTCTTCAATGTGTCGGCGGCAGTCCAGTCGCGGTCAGGATGACGCAACGCCGAATCGCCGTTCACATAGTCGACGAGGGTGGCAATGGTGGGCGTCTTCGGAGTGTCGTGCACGGCGGCTACGGGCAGGCCGTCGAGCGCCCGGGCCTCCGGGACAGGCGTGTGGACGGCCTCGACGTTGGCGGCGAAATCGCACGATGTGCAACGAATAAAGGTGTCCTCGCCGACCGGGAGTGGAGCGAGGAATTCTTCCGACGCTGAGCCGCCCATCGCGCCGGACAGTGCCGAAACGATGACGTACGGCAGCTCGAGCCGTTCGAACAATTTGATATAGGCCGCACGGTGTGCGTCGTACGACGCCTGCAAGCCTGCATCGTTGAGATCGAAGCTGTACGAGTCCTTCATCGAGAACTCTCGGGTGCGCAGCAGGCCGGCGCGCGGACGCACCTCGTCGCGGAACTTGGTCTGGATCTGATAGATCACCAGCGGGAGATCTCGATACGAGCTGTAGAGGTCCTTGACGGTGAGGGTGAACATCTCCTCGTGTGTGGGAGCCAAGAGAAAATCCGCACCGTGTCGGTCCTGGAGTCGGAACAGGTTCGGGCCGTACTCCTCGTAGCGATTCGTCGCCTGGTACGGCTCGATGGGCAGCAAGGCCGGAAAGTGGACTTCTTGAAAGCCCGCGGCGTTCATCTCCTCGCGCACGATGCGCTCGACGTTGCGGAACACTTCGTATCCGAGAGGCAGCCAGCTGAATCCACCCGGAGCAGATCGCCTGATGTAGCCCGCGCGGACAAGGAGGCGGTGGCTTGGAACCTCGGCGTCCGACGGGTCGTCACGCAGGGTTCGTAGGAACAAGTTCGACATCCGATGCACGGGATGAAGCTACCGGCTTGTGACCGGCCGACCCGGTTCACGTCGTACGGCGTCGAGTTGGTGTTGCAGTCGGAATTGGCCAGTCTCCACGGCGGCAGCGGCTGCGACGCGACCGCACGTCGAGCCCTCTCACGAAACTGTGCAGACCCTGCTACGATCGAGGTTCGCAATTTGGTTCGTGACCAAGGCGTGGGGCTTAGCCTCACGCCTTGTTTCTTGAACGGACACAGAACGCGGCAGACCAAAGCAGAAGATCGAAGCGGAGAGGAGGCAGATCGATATGACCGAGAGCAGTGAACTCGCACGAGTGCGAGAGATTGTCGAGCCCATCGCCTCTGACCTCGATCTTGATGTCTACGACATCGAACGGCGCGGCGTCACTGTCCGCGTCACGCTTGATACCTACGCTGGCTCCGACGGTGGCATCACGCTTGACAATCTGTCGCTCGCCACTCGCCTGATCTCACGCGAGATCGATCACGAGGATCCGATCAGCACCAGGTTCACGCTCGAAATCACCAGCCCCGGACTCGAACGTCAACTCCGCACACCAGCTCACTTTCAGCGTGAGGTTGGCAAAGACATCACCGTGCGCTTCCGCGATCCCAACGCCGATCCGCGGCGCGTCGACGGGCAGCTCATATCGGCCACCGATACCAGCGCGACGCTGTTGCTCGATGATGGCACCGAGACCACCTTCGATCTCGATGGTGTCGACAAAGCGCGCACCGTCTTCGAGTGGGGTCCGGCTCCCAAGCCCAACGCACCGAAGAAGAGTGCGGCCAAGAAGTCGCAGCAGTCGAAGAGTCCCAATGCGAAGCAGCCTGCGGCATCGAAGCAGGCGAGTTCGAACAAGGCCGACTCGACCCCGCCAGAATCACACCTCCCACAATCGAACAAGGAGAAGCAGTCGTCATGACCAACATGGACATGAGTGAAGCCATCGGAATGTTGGCCCAAGAAAAGGGCCTCTCCGAAGAAGCATTGCTGCACGTGCTGGTCGACGCGCTCGCGTCGGCGTACAAGCGTCGCGACGATGCCGCCGACGAAGTGGTCGTCGAGGTCAACCCCGAGACGATGGAGTTCTCCTTCATCGCCTATGACGTTGACGAAGACGGCAACTGGGTCAACGAGCGAGACGACACGCCGCGCAAAGAAGAGATGGGTCGCATTGCGGCCATGACCTTCCGTCAGGTGATGAGCCAGCGCATCCGCGAAGTCGAGTCCGACCGCAAGTTCGAGGAGTACGCGAACCGCGAGGGCGACATCGTCACCGGCATCATTCAGCGCACCGACGCGCGGTACACGCTGCTCGACCTGGGTCGTGCCGAGGCGCTCCTCCCACAGGCCGAGCAGGTTCCGTTCGAGCGTCCAGCGCAAGGTGACCGTCAGAAGGCGTACATCGTCGAAGTCCGCCGGACGCCGAAGGGCCCGCAAATCGTTGTGTCTCGAACGCACCCGGGTCTCATCAAGCGTTTGTTCGAACTCGAAGTGCCCGAGATCGCCGAGGGCATCGTCGAGATCAAGGCCTGCGCCCGTGAACCCGGCCACCGCACCAAGATCGCCGTCTGGTCGAACGACCACAACGTCGATCCGGTCGGCGCGTGCGTGGGTGCCCGTGGCGGCCGCGTCCGGATGGTCGTCAACGAGATGCGCGGCGAGAAGATCGATATCGTCCCGTTCAGCGAGGACCTCGCCGACTTTGTTGCGAAGGCACTGTCGCCAGCCAAGGTCACCCAGGTCAATATCTCCGACGACGGCACTGCCGCTGACGTCATCGTTCCCGATCACCAGCTCAGCCTGGCCATCGGCCGCGAAGGTCAGAACGCTCGACTGTCTGCCCGCCTCACCGGGGTGCGCGTCGACATCCGTTCCGAGACACAGCTCGCTGAGGGCATCCCGGCCAGCCATGGGCGTGATTCCGACGTCGAGTACGCCGTGGGTGAATGGCGCCCGAACCCGGAGTCCGGTGAGAACGAGTGGCACGCAGCCGATGGCAGCGTCATCTCAGAATCCGAGTGGAACAAGCAAGCGGCAGAGGCAGAAGCCAAAGCGGCACAAGCCGAAGCTGAGGTTCCTGAGGTGACCGAAGAGCTCGTGGCTGGTCCGTGGGCCGGTTCGGTGCAGCCGATGTCCGATCCTGATCAAGTGCCGCCCGGCTTCGAAATCAAGGCCAACGAGGACTCGGATCTGTATCACGTGCCCGGCTCGCGCTACTACGACCAGACCAAGGCCGAGTTGTGGTTCCGTTCGATCGATGCCGCCGAAGGCGCCGGTTTCTCGCCGGCGGGTGGCTCTGATGATACGTCTGATGACGACGTTGCTGACGCGGCGTCCGCAGATGACGCAGCCGTCGAAGTACCTGCAGCAGTCACCGAAGCAGCAGTCACCGAGGAAGCGGAGGCCGACGAGGCAGCCGACACCGAGACGAGCAGTGAGGCAAACGACTGAGCACCACGAACCTGTTCGCAGCTGCATCGGCTGTCGCACGCAGCGCCCGCAGTCCGCTCTCGTGCGGATTACGAACGCCGCAGGTGACATTGAGGTCGATGGCCCCAGCCGCGGACGAGGTGCGTGGATCTGCGCAGACAAGACAACAGAACGTCAGGTTGCGGGGGAGTGTCTCGAGACCGCAATTACCAAGCGAGCATTCGCTCGGGCATGGCGCACCGACATCGGTGCTGACGACATTACGAACATCAGAAGACACACCGGCCACTTGTGACGCCGGTGCGATGTGCATTGATTGGCACATCGGCGAGGGAATCCCGACTGGGAAAGGTTGAATCGAAGCGTGGCAGCAAAGAAGATCAGAATCCACGAGCTTGCTAAAGAGCTCGGGATGACAAACCAGGAGGTCCTTGACCTCTGTGGCGTACTCGGTGTTGCCGCGAAGGGGCCTTCGTCCTCACTCGCTGAGGCATACTCCGACATGGTGACCCGACGCGCTCAGCGCGACGGGTTGACGCGCGACGAACAGCCCGAAGAGCCCAAAGCGGTCAAGAAGACCGCGGCGAAGAAGGCACCGGCCAAGAAGAAGGCTGCGGCGAAGAAGGCACCGGCCAAGCCGAAGCCTGCCGAGGACGAGTCTTCCGAGGCGACGTCCGACGAGGACGCCACTCCCGACCAGCCTGCCGAGACCGACGCTCCAGCGGCTGTCGAAGCGCCGGCCGATCCTGAGGTCCCCGTCGTTGCTGCCGAGCCCACCCCGGAGCCGACGCCAGCACCATCGGCCGAACCGGTCGCAGTAGCTCCTGAGCCTGCGCCGACAGCTCCTCCGGCACCTCCTGTGCCGAAGCCCGTCGCCCCGGCGCCTCCTGTCGCGGCACCTCCTGTGGCGAAGCCGGTTGCGCCGAAGCCGATGAGCGCTGCCGACGCTGTCGTTGCAGCTGCGGAAGGTCTGCTTCCCGTCGGCGAGTCGCCGACAGTCGCTGCGGCTCCGGCTGCTGCTCCGGCGCCGCCTGCGCCGGAGCCTGAACCACGTTCGGCTCCTGTTGCCGCCGAACCAGCCGCACGCGTGATCTCGAGTGCACGCCCCGACGCGGACGGCCGTCCGCCCGAGCCCGCCCCCGGATCGGTCGCACCCGAAGCTGCCGCCGCTGGAGCGCCGACCGCTCCGGTTCGGCCTGTCTCCCCAAGCGGTAAGGCTGTTCCGCCCCCGCCCGGCCGTCCGTTGTCGCCCAGCGGCAAGGTCATTCCTCCGCCGCCAGGGTCTGCGCGTCCGCAGCCTGGTTCAAATACTCGTCCCGGCGGTCGCCCAGGTGGCTACACGCCGCGTCCCGGTGGCGCCCCTGGTGCCGCTCGTCCCGGTGGCGGCCCCGGTGGTCCCGGTGGCGGTCCTGGTCGTGGTCCGGGCAACCGGCCCAGCGGTCAGCGCAGGCCTCCGCGTCGTACCGGCCGTCGTCGCCGTCGTCGCGACCAGGACGACCTGCAGCCGCAGGACATGGGATACACGTCGTCTGACGTCCCCGTTCCCGAGGGCGAAATTGTCATCGAGCGCGGCGTCTCGGCGCAGGAGTTCGGTCCCAAGCTGAACCGCACCTCCGCTGACGTCCTGCGTTTCTTGCTGAACAACGGTGAGATGGTCACGGCGACGATGACGCTTGCGGACGAGCAGATGGAGCTCTTCGCACTCGAAGTCGGCGCCGAGATTCTGCTTGTCGAACCTGGCCAGCAGGAAGAAGTCGAGCTGCAGAAGTTGTTCGACGACTCCGACGATGAAGAGGACCTCGAGCCTCGCCCGCCGGTCATCACCGTCATGGGTCACGTCGACCACGGTAAAACCACCCTGCTCGACCACATTCGTGGTGCCAACGTTGTCGACGGTGAAGCCGGTGGCATCACCCAGCACATCGGTGCCTACACCGTCACCAATGAGAACGGTTCAGTCACGTTCCTCGACACCCCAGGCCACGCTGCGTTCACGCAGATGCGTGCCCGAGGTGCCGATGCGACCGACATCGTGGTGCTGATGGTCGCGGCCGACGACGGCTTGATGCCGCAGACGATCGAGGCGATCAACCACGCGCGGGCGGCCGACGTGCCGATCGTGGTGGCAGTCAACAAGATCGACAAGGACAACGCTGACCCACAACGCGTGCTGACTCAGCTCGCCGAGTACGAACTCGTTCCCGAGTCGTGGGGCGGTGACACGATCGTCGTCGAGATGTCGGCACTCAAGGGCATTGGCGTCGACGAGATGATCGAGCAGCTTCAAGTCGTTGCCGAACTCGAAGACTTGCAGGCCAACCCGAATGGTCGGGCCAAGGGCATCGTCATCGAAGCGCAGCTTGATAAGGGCCGTGGCCCAGTCGCCACGATCCTCATCGACAAGGGCACCCTCAAGGTCGGCGACCCAATTGTGGCCGGCGGTGCTTGGGGCAAGGTCCGAGCAATGATCAATGACAAGGGCGAGCAGGTCAAGACCGCTGGTCCGTCCACGCCTGTCCAGGTGCTCGGTCTGTCCGACGTCCCTGAAGCCGGCGAAGAGTTCCGTTCGGCACCCAACCCGAAGGTCGCCCAGGCCGTGGGCGAGGCTCGCGCCATTCGTCTCAAGGCCCGCCATTTGCGGGAAGACAGCCGGGTCAAGACCGGCACGAAGCTCGAGGACCTGTTTGCTCAGATTCAGTCGGGCGAGAAGGCATCGCTCAACATCATCCTGAAGGCCGACGTGCAGGGATCGCTCGAAGCGGTCACTGAGGCGATGCGTCGCCTCGAGCGTGAGGAAGTCGACCTGCAGTTCGTACACCGAGCTGTTGGCGGCATCACCGAGAACGACATCTCATTGGCCAACACGACCAACTCGACGATCCTCGGCTTCAACGTCCGTCCGGACGGCAAGGCCCGCAAGCTGGCCGAGCAGGAAGAAGTCGAGATCCGCACGTACGAGATCATCTACAAGCTGCTCGAAGATATCGAGCAGGCGATGATCGGCATGCTTGATCCCGAGTTCGAAGAAGTGGTCACCGGCGAAGCCGAAGTCCGCGAGATCTTCCGGGTTCCCAAGCAGGGTGCCATCGCTGGTTGCATGGTGCAGTCCGGCGTCATCACCCGCGGGTCGAAGGTTCGTTTCCTCCGCAACGGCACGATCATCTGGAAGGGTGCCATTGCCACCCTGCGTCGCTTCAAGGACGATGTCCGCGAAGTCCGCGACGGATTCGAGTGCGGTATCGGGCTCGACGACTTCCAGGACTTGAAGCCGGGCGACATCATCGAGACCTTCGAAGACCAAGAGATTCCGAGGAGCTGACGGCTCAAGCCGTGAGCAAGCGATCGCCGGGCTGAGTTTTCTCAGTTCGGAGACAGCTCGGTTTTCCACTTCCTCGATAGGTTCGTTGCATGGCTCATCCCGACGCGACAAAGCAGCCGGATCTCGACTTTTTCTGGGATCCCGTTTGACCATGGGCCTGGATCACCTCCCGTTGGGTGGTGGATGTGCAACAACAACGCTCGTACGAGGTGGACTGGCGATTCATCTCGTTGTGGATCCTCAACGAGGACCTCAAGGCTGACTGGTACACGCCGCAGTATCGGGCGGGTCACTATCTCGGCCACAAAGGCCTCCGCATCGCGAACGCAATCCGGCTGCAGGAAGACGGCGAGGCGGTCGGTGCCTGGTACACGGCGCTCGGCGAGGCGCTGCATGTGAACAACCGTCGTGACGAAGCCCGGGCCGACAACGAGGCCTTTCTCGAAGCAGTGCTCGACGAGGCTGGCTTCTCAGCGGCATATCTGAGTGACGCTGACGACGACAGCCACGATGCTTACTTGCGTGCCGAAACCGAGTTGGCCTTAAGCCGCGCGGGAAATGACGTCGGGACCCCAATCCTCACGTTCCGACCGGGTTCTGATCGCGAAGGCAGTTTCTTCGGTCCGGTCATCTCGAAGGCACCGAAGGGCGACGAAGCATCCGAACTGTGGGACGCCATCGAGAAACTGGCGACGTCCGGCGTCGCCGAACTGAAGCGCTCAAACCGAGCAGCCCCCGACTACACCTGATCAGTTACGTCCGGTCCGGACCCCAAAGTAACTCCAGAGATTGAAGGAACGACATGGCACAACGACGTGGCCGCAACAGCGGCGGTCCGAAGTATCCGCGCAGTGCACGCGTGGGCGAGACGCTGCGCGAGATCATCGCCGAAGACCTCGTCCGTCTCGATGACGAACGACTTGCCTTCGTGACCATCACCTCGATCGACGTCGATCCGGAACTCAATCGCGCCATTGTCTTCTTCGACTCGTTGACCGGCGAAGATGGAGATGACGAGATCGTGATCGCTCTCGACGAACATCGAGTCCGACTGCAGGCATCAATCGCCCGCCAGATCAAAGCGAAGAAGACCCCGATTCTCAGCTTTCAGCCCGACATCGTGATTCGCTCTGCGGAACGTATCGACACCATTCTCAGGGCTGATCGCGAGCGCGACAGCTACCGATCACCCGAAGCCACCGACTGACGCCACCGGGTACTTCAACATGGCACGCAAGAAGCCAGCGACCACTCACGGGATTGCCGTGGTTGACAAACCGACCGGGGTCACGAGTCACGACGTCGTCGGGATGCTCCGCCGACGTTTCAACGAACGCCAGGTTGGCCATGGCGGCACACTCGACCCGAGTGCCACCGGTGTGCTCGTCGTTGCTGTCGGCAAGGCAACCAAACTGTTGCGCTTTGTCGAGAAGACGAAGAAGGCGTATCTCGGTGAAATCGTGCTGGGAACCGAGACGAACACGCTTGATGCCGACGGTGAGATCACCGCGACCCACGACATGACTGGCGTGACGTTGGAAGATGCGCAGCTGATCGTGGCTGAGCACTTCGTGGGGGCCATCGAGCAGATTCCGCCGATGGTGTCCGCAATCAAAATCGACGGCAAGCGCCTCCATGAACTCGCACGTGAGGGCATCGAGGTTGATCGTCCGCCGCGGCCGGTCACCATCTACTCGTTCCAACTGATGCCCACCGACGAGCCACACGTGTTCCTGGCAGCGGTGGAGTGTTCATCGGGAACCTACATTCGGACACTTGCTGCCGATCTGGGAACGCTGCTCGGCGGCGGAGCCCACCTGCGAAACCTTCGGCGCACGGCCGTGGGGCGCTTCACGATCGGCGAGGCGCAGGCACCCGATCACTGTGAGCTGCTCCCTGTCGAGGAGGCAGTGCGGACACTCGATCGCATCGACATCACCCGCGACCTTGCTGATCTGGTGGCCAATGGCCGCGTGCTTCCAGCATTCGAGGGAGATGGCCCGTGGGCGCTGTTCGACCCGGACGGGTTGTTGGTGGCGGTGTACGAGGCCTTCGGTGGCGAAGCGAAGCCAGCTGTCGTTGTGCCACAGAACTGATCCAACGCGGTCTTCCCCTGTCCTCGAATGGCTCCGCGTGGGTTGCCACAGGTAGCGTCTGCACCGTGCAGATCATCACCGACCAGTCGTTGCCTGCGTTCCCCGGCGAACGCACGGTCATCACGATCGGCGCCTACGACGGGGTACATCTCGGCCACCAGGCCGTCATCTCGCACGTTCGCCAGCAAGCGGCGGAGCTCGGCGCTCGATCGGCGGTCGTCACGTTCGACCGTCACCCCGCGTCTGTCGTACGACCTGAGTCAGCGCCGCTCCTACTCACCGCGCCCGATCAAAAGATGGAGCTGTTGGAAGCGACTGGTGTCGACGCCGTCATTGTCGTGCCGTTCAACGACGAACAGGCCGCCGAAAGCCCTGAGTCATTCGTCGACCGAGTTTTCGTACGGTGCCTCGACACCCAACTCATCGTTGTGGGCGAAGACTTCCACTTCGGCCGTCATCGCGATGGCAATGTCGACTTGCTGCGAAAGCTCGGTGCTGAAAAAGACTTCGACGTGGAGCCGCTCGAACTGCTCCCGCGAGTCGACGGAGTGGGCGAACCGGTGAGTAGCACCGCCATTCGCCGTGCGCTCGCTGGCGGCGATGTGACACGGGCCAACGAGATGCTCGGCCATGTCTTCGAAGCACGCGGCTCGGTCGTCACTGGAGATCAGCGTGGCCGATTGCTCGGCTTTCCGACGGCCAACGTCGAAGTACCGAACACGATCTCGCTTCCGGCCGACGGCGTGTATGCCGGCTGGTATGAGCGCCCGTCCGGCGAATCGTATCCGTGCGCGATCAACTTGGGGCGCCGCCCGACGTTCTACGAGCACGCCGACAGCTCACTCCTCGAGGCCCATCTGCTCGACTTTGAGGACGACCTGTACGGCGAGCAGGCGCGAGTCAAGTTCACCCACTTCTTGCGCAGTGAGCGCAAGTTCGATGGCATCGAAGCACTCAAAGAACAGCTCGACCTCGACACTGCCCACGCCAGCCAGTTACTCCGGTAACTGCCTATCGCTACCTCATCGTTGGAGTTGATCCAGGCCGCCTGGGTTGCAGGACGGATCGACCGCCGTAGTATTGCGTGGTCCGTTCAGGCTCCGGCGTGGGCGCGATGCAGGTGTCCCGATCCCCGGGACGGTTGCGACCTCCAACGAACACGGAAGGCAGATCTCCATGCCCAACAAGGCTGAGACCATTGGCAAGAACAAGATTCACGACTCCGACACCGGGTCGCCCGAGGTGCAGATCGCGCTCATGACCGAGCGCATCACCCACCTCACTGAGCACCTGAAGATGCACAAGAAGGATCACCACAGCCGTCGTGGTCTGCTCATGATCGTCGGCAAGCGTCGTCGCATGCTGGACTACGTCAAGGGCATCGACGTCGAGCGCTACCGCAAGATCGTCGCCGACCTCGGCTTGAGAAGGTAGTCGGTCCCAATTCTGCGTTGAAACGGCTGCCCGCTTCGGTGGGCGGCCGTTTTGCGTTTTCTCGGTATCCGTTTGAAACTCTCGACATTGGGTACACTGTGCTTGACCGGATCGTCCGGTCGACGGAGTTCTGGCGCTTGTTGCCGGTCGATGACTCCGAGGTGTCGTGTGGAGTCTTTGATTTCAAACCGTCGATCTCGGGTCAGACCTGGGAACCGGTTCCTCCTCCGATCAGAAGCCACGCGGCAGGGTGTCGCGTGATCGAAAGGAGCCCTTGTGGCTGAAGCAATTACCGTGTCCGGTCCGATTTCCGGAACCGACAAGACACTCACCTTGGAAACGGGCAGGTTTGCCCCCAACTCGATGGGTGCCGTTGTGGCATCGATCGGTGCAACACAAGTTCTGACCACGGCCAACGCCGCGAAGAACGTGCGCGAAGGCATGGACTTCTTCCCGTTGACCGTCGATGTCGAAGAGCGCGCCTACGCCGCCGGCAAGATCCCCGGCTCGTTCTTCCGCCGTGAAGGACGCCCGACCGAGGACGCCATCCTCACCTGCCGGCTCACCGACCGGCCGCTGCGCCCGTCGTTCCCCGACGGGTTCCGCCACGAGACGCAGGTCGTCACGACCGTCATCGGCGCCGACCAGGAAAACCCGCACGACGTGCTGTCGATCAATGCCGCTTCCGCTGCCCTGATGATCTCCGGCATCCCGTTCGACGGCCCGCTCGGCACCGTCCGCATGGCCTACAGCCAGGAAGGCGAGTGGATCCCGCATCCGACCTACGAAGAGTCCGAGAACGGCACCTTCGAGATCGTCATCGCCGGCCGCGAGCTGGAAGACGGCGACGTCGCCGTGATGATGGTTGAAGCCGGTGGATCCGAGAACGCGTTCTACTACTACGACGACGGTGCCAAGAAGGTCACCGAAGAAGTGCTCGGCGACGCCCTCCAGGCCTGCAAGGTGTGGATCAAGGAGTCGATCGCACTCCAGCGTCAGCTCGTCGCCTCGGTCATCGCGACACACGGCCCGATCGAGCCGATGTCGTGGACCCCGGTCCTCGATTACACCCCCGAGATCTTCGACGCGGTCGAAAAGATCGGTGCCGAGGGCATGGCCCCGGCCGTCAAGATCGCCGGCAAGGGCGAGCGCAACGCCGCTGTTGACGCCGTCGCTGCTGACTGTGTCGCACAGCTCTGTGGTGATGACGGGGAATTCCCCGGCCAGGCCAAGATGGTCAAGGAAGCCGTTCGCTCCCTGATGAAGAAGATGGTGCGCCGCCGCGTGCTCGACGAAGGTGTTCGCATCGACGGTCGTGGCCCGGCTGACCTCCGCGAGGTCAGCGCCGAAGTCGGCGTGCTCGCAAGCGCACATGGCTCCGGCCTGTTCCAGCGTGGCGAGACCCAGGTCATGAACGTTCTCACGATGGCGATGCCGCGGATGAACCAGATGATCGACTCGCTGTCGCCGAACGACACGAAGCGTTACCTGCACCACTACAACATGCCGCCATGGGCCAATGGTGAGACCGGCCGTGTCGGTTCGCCGAAGCGTCGCGAAATCGGCCACGGAGCCCTCGCTGCTCGCGCCGTCCTGCCGACCATCCCGAACCAGGAAGACTTCGCGTACACGCTGCGCCTCGTCTCTGAAGTCATGGCCTCCAATGGCTCGACCTCGATGGGTTCGGTGTGCGCCTCCAGCCTCTCGCTGATGGACGCCGGCGTGCCGGTCCGGAGCCACGTCTCCGGAATCGCCATGGGCCTCATCTACGAGGACGGCAAGTACGTCACGCTCACCGACATCCTCGGTGCTGAAGACGCCATGGGCGACATGGACTTCAAGGTCGCTGGTACCGAAGACGCCATCACGGCCCTGCAGCTCGACACGAAGATCGACGGCATCCCCGCCGACGTGCTGTCCGCAGCACTGGCGCAGGCTCGCGTTGCTCGCCTCGAGATCCTCGAAGTGATGAACGAGTGCCTCCCGGCGACCCGTGACGAGATTGCCGAGACGGCACCGAAGATCAGCACGATCTACATCCCGCTCGACAAGGTCGGCGAAGTCATCGGCCCGAAGGGCAAGGTCATCAACACGATCCAGCAGGAAACCGGAGCCGACATCGGCGTCGACGACGATGGTGCCCGCGGCATCGTCACCATCGGTGCGGTCGAGGCATGGCGGATGGAGGAAGCCAAGACGGCAATCCTCAACATCGTCGATCCGCCGAAGGCTGAACTCGACAAGGAGTACGACGGACGCGTCGTCAACATCACCAAGTTCGGTGCATTCGTCAACATCCTCCCGGGTCGTGACGGCCTGCTGCACATCTCGAAGATGGGTGGCGGCAAGCGCATCAACTCGGTCGACGACGTGCTCGAACTCGGCCAGGTCGTCAAGGTCAAGGTCGAAGAGATCGACGACAAGGGCAAGGTCAGCCTGATGCTCTCCGAAGAGCTCGAGATCCCCGAGGGCGCCACGAGCGGCTCGGGCGGTGGCGGCGGTGGCCGTGACCGCGACGATCGTCCGCCGCGTCGCGAGCGCAGCGACCGTGGCTCACGCGATGGTGGCCGTGACAGCGCTCCGGCAGCTGACACCGCTGACACCGCGAGCGACATTGTCGAGGTCAGCTTCGAAGACAGCTTCGATGCTGAGCTCGCTGGTGAGCTTGGTGACCTCGGTCCGAAGGGCGAACGCCCGGCCGAGCGCGACGGCGGCAACCGTCGTGGCGGTGGTGGTGGCGGCGCACGTCGTCGTCATCGCTGATCACTCAGCACGACGCTGAACATCTGAAGGACGCCGTGGCCCAGCGCCGCGGCGTCCTTCGCCGTTTTCGGACACCATGCCCCCACCTGACGCCCAGTCACAGCCAGAGACCGAGCCCGAAGCCGAAAAATGCCGAGGAATGTGCGCCGGGCGACGTTGATCCATCATTTTTCGAGAGGTCTGCGATGATGGGGGGATGCGTGTTGGTGTCAATGGAGCGGTTGGTCAGATGGGGCGGGCGGTGTGTGCTGCGGTGACGGCCGATGCCGACCTCACGTTGGTGGCCGCGGTCGACCGCCACGGAGCCGGTGAGGAGATAAACGACGTGGTCGTCGCAGACCAGCTGCAGGCCTTTGCCGATGCCGAGTGCGACGTGGTCGTCGACTTCACCGTCGCAGAGTCGGCACGGACGACGCTGCCCTGGCTTGGCGCGCACGGCATCCATGCCGTTGTGGGGACGACCGGATTCACCGATGACGACGTGGCGTTGTTCGAAACGACCTTCGGAGTTGCTGATGGGCCGAATTGCCTGATCGCGCCGAACTTCGCGATCTCTGCGGTGCTGATGATGCGTTTCGCCGAGATGGCCGCGCCCTGGTTCGACACTGCAGAAGTGATCGAACTGCACCACATGCGAAAGATCGACGCACCGTCTGGCACAGCAGTGAAAACGATCGAGCGGATGGCTGCGGCGCGCGACACGGACTTCGTGGACGATCCGACGGAGATCGAGATCTACCCCGGGGCCCGTGGGGGAGCGGGGCCACGCAACATCCGGGCTCACTCGGTGCGGATGGAGGGGATGGTGGCGCATCAGGAAGTCATCCTGGGCGCCGAGGGCCAGACGTTGACGATCCGCCAAGACAGCTACGACCGTTCAAGCTTCATGCCCGGCGTCGTGCTCGCCTGCAAGCAGATCCACGCGCGACCCGGTCTTGTCCTGAGTCTCGACTCGTACCTCGACTAACGCCGAGCGCGACGAAGGCATGTGGTCGCTACGCACAGAGTGCGCAAGATCCACATGCCTTCGCCAGATTGATCAGGATGTGCTGATCAGGATGTGCTGATCAGAGCGCGCCGAGCGCCGCGTCGTAGTTCGGTTCTTGGGCGATCTCGCCGACAAGCTCGGTGTACTTGACGTTGCCGTCTGGGCCGACGACGACCACGGCGCGGGCGAGCACGCCAGCGAGCTTGCCGTCGACGAGGTTGACGCCGTAATCGTCGCCGAAGCTCGACTTGAAGGTCGACGCGGTCTTCACGTTCGCGATGCCTTCGGCGCCGCAGAAGCGGCCCTGGGCGAAGGGCAGGTCGGCGGACACGCAAAGGACGACGGTGTTGTCGAGACCAGCGGCGCGTTCATTGAATGTTCGAACGCTCGTGGCGCACGTGGGTGTGTCGACGCTGGGGAAGATGTTGAGAACAACGTTCTGACCGACGAGGTCGGCGCTCGAAATGTTGCCGAGGTCCACGCCTGCGAGGTCGAAGGACGGTGCTGAAGTCCCCACTGCGGGGAGATCGCCGGATGTGTTGACGGGGTTGCCGCCGAGAGTGACTTGAGACATGGCCAACTGTGTACCAGATCAGTGCTGAACATGCCTATGTGGCACTGCAAGCATGAGCCAATTTTGTGCGGAGGCGGGACCGTCAGATCGGTTAGCGGCGGAGGTTGCGGCCGTTGACGAGAAGGACCAGCCCGACTGAGATGCCGACTGCCCACCATTGGTAACGCTGCAGGAAGCCGAGGAAGTCGACGAGTTGGTCCTCGAAGGTCCGTGCCAGCCACCACATCAACGCCAGCCGACCGGCAATGCCGATGGCCAACAACGTGACCAACTTGACCGGCGGCGTCTGACGCACTCCGCTCAACGCCGCAACGATGTTTGACCCGGCGAAGAACGGGATCAATGCCCACTCGGCCTTGTCGAAACCTCGTTCGAACGCAAAGATCGATTCCTTGGTCATACCCAGGTACTTGGTGAACCACCCGGCAACGTCGTCGCGATAGGCGCGGCCGACGAGGTGGCACACGATAAAAGCGGAACCGATGCGAAGAAATCCGATGGCGACATAGAACGGAAGCGAGACGCCGGCGGCAAGAGTCAGCGCGAGATATCGGTTCCGTGACGACAGAAGGAGCAAACCTTCGGGATTGGTGTTGACCCACCGAGCCCAAACAGCGCTGGCGATGTTGGAACAAATGACCAGGGCCACGAAGGCGGCGAGCGTGAGCGGCGCCCAGTTGGGGCGGACGTGTGGTGCAGGTTCGGGTTCAACGGCCACCGCATCGCTCACGGCGCAGAACCGTAGCGCCGACGCTTCGGGTTGCGAGAGCGGCCAGGGTGAACGGTTACATTCGACGGGATGCAAGGGCTGATGCAAGATGTTCCGTTGACGATCAACCATCTCTTCGATCGAGCCGAGCGATACCACGGGCACAAGGAGATCATCACCGCTGCTGCCGGTGGCCTCGAGCGCACGACGTACGCCGATTTTGCTCGGCGGACGCGCCAGCTGGCCGGGGTGCTCGACACCCTCGGGGTCTCTGCTGACGGGCGTGTCGCCACGTTTGCCTGGAACACGGCGCGTCACCTCGAGCTGTATTTTGCTGCTCCGTGTACCGGCCGGGTGCTGCACACGTTGAACATTCGACTGTTCCCTGAGCAATTGACCTACATCGTGAACCACGCCGATGACGAGGTGATCTTCGTTGATCGTTCGATCCTCGCGTTGCTCGCCCCGCTGCTCCACACGTTCACCAACCTCAAGCATCTCGTGTTGATGGACGACGGCAAGGGGGACATTCCCGACGACCTCGGCGGACACACCCTGCTCGACTACGAAGAGCTCATCGCAGCGGAGCAACCGATTGACTTCCCCGAGATCACTGACGAACGTCGTGCTGCAAGCATGTGTTACACCTCAGGTACGACCGGCAACCCGAAGGGCGTCGTTTACACCCATCGGTCAACGTTCATGCACACAGCTGGGGCGATGATGGTCGACAGCCTCGGTGTCCGCGAAGCCGACGTGGTCTTGCCCGTCGTGCCGATGTTCCACGCCAACGCATGGGGGCTGGCACACGCCGCTGTTGCGACCGGAGCGACGCTGGTGATGCCCGGTGCCGACTTGTCAGGCCCGGCGCTGGCCAATTTGATCGTCGACGAGAACGTGACGGTTGCCGCCGGTGTGCCAACGATCTGGATGGCGGTGTTGCCTGAGTTGAAGGGCCGTGACACTTCGTCGTTGCGGTCGATTCCCTGCGGCGGTTCCGCAGTGCCGCGCTCGCTGTCCGAGGCCTACCGGGAGCAGACCGGTCTGCCGATTCTTCAGGCGTGGGGGATGACGGAGACCAGCCCGATCGCGTCGGTCTGTCAGCTCGATGTCGATCAGCAGGAACTTTCCATCGACGAGCAAGCCGATCTACGCACCCAGGTTGGGCGCATTTCGTTCGGAGTGGAGGCCCGCGTCGTCGAGCCCGGTTCCACCAACCCGGTTTCTTGGGACGGCGAAGCGAGCGGAGAACTGCAATGCCGAGGTAACTGGATTGCCTCGGACTATTACGACGACCCGCGCTCGAGAGAGAGCTTCACCGACGATGGTTGGCTGAAGACTGGCGACGTCGCCACGGTCGATGCCCGCGGCCGGATTCGGTTGGTCGATCGCACCAAGGACCTCATCAAGTCAGGCGGCGAGTGGATCTCCTCGGTCGAACTCGAGAATGAGATCATGTCGCATCCCAAGGTGGCCGAAGCTGCGGTGGTTGGCATTGTGCATCCCAAGTGGGGCGAGGCGGCCCTGGCGTGCGTGGTCCGTTCCGATGACACACTCACCGAGCAAGAAGTGATCGAACACCTTGCCGACAAAGTGGCGAAGTGGCAGCTTCCCAAGGGCGTGCAGTGGATCGACGAGGTGCCGAAGACGAGCGTCGGCAAGTTCAGCAAGAAGACCCTGCGCGATGAGTTCGGCGGCGCGTTCATGGCTGACCAGTAAACGCTCCGACATCGTTGGTCGTGGAGGTCAGAACCGGCCGGCGTCGGTGACGCGTTGCAGGAACTCACGCGTGCGCGTCTCTTGCGGGTTGCCGAAAATCTGTTCGGGTGGACCATGTTCGAGGATGCGGCCCTGGTGGAGGAAGCACACGCGGTCGCTGATCTCACGGCAGAAGGCCATTTCGTGTGTCGCAAACAGCATCGTCATGCCGTCGGCCTTCAAGCCGCGGACGACGTCGAGTACCTCGCCGACCAACTCGGGGTCGAGCGCCGATGTGATCTCGTCGAGCAGCATGACCTCGGGGTTCATCGCAAGCGACCGGGCAATCGCCACTCGTTGCTGCTGGCCACCTGACAGCTGATCGGGGTAGGCGTCGGCTCGGTCGGCCAGACCGAGCCGCGTGAGCATCTCGACAGCGGCAGTCGTTGCCGTGGCCTTGTCGGTGCCGAGCACTTTGCGCGGACCGATCGCCACGTTCTTGGTCACGCTCATGTGCGGGAAGAGATTGAAGCTCTGGAAGACCATGCCGATGCGCCGGCGTATCGGGTCGGGGTCGAGGCCAGGCTCAGCGATGTCGACGCCATCGAAGAAGATCTCACCGTCGTCGAGTGGCTCGAGCAGGTTCGCGCACCGCAACAGCGTTGACTTGCCAGACCCCGAGGCGCCGATCAGAGTGATGACTTCGCCCTCTGCGACGTCGAGATCGATCCCGTCCAGCACCGTGTTGGTGCCGAAGGACTTGCGTACGTTGCGCAACGACAGCTTTGGCGTGCTGGAGATGCTGGAGATGCTGGAGGTCATGACACTGCAGTCGCGCCGGTTCGACGGCGCTCGCGGTTGAGGAGGTAGTCGGCGATCCGGGTGCAGGGAATCGTGACCGCGAGGAAGATCACGGCCGCAGCGACGTAGGGGGTGAAGTTGGCGAATTTGGACTTGTCGAGACCGGCCTGGCGGAGGATCTCGATGGGCCCGATCAGGCTCACGAGGGCGACGTCCTTCTGGAGCGATACGAGACTGTTCATCATCGGCGGAACGATCCGCCGTAGTGCCTGCGGGAGCACGACGGTGGACATTGTCTGACTGGTGCTCATGCCGAGCGAGCGGGCGGCGGCGCGCTGGCTTTCGTGTACGCCCTCGAGGCCGGCCCGGATCTCTTCAGAGACATAGGCCGAGTAGGACAGAACGAGGGCGGCGGTACCCCAGATCAGCGGGTTACTCCACGCTCGCGAATCGAAGAGGCCGGGGACGCCGAAGCCGATGAGGAAGATCGTCAGAATCACCGGCACGCCGCGAAAGACGTCGGTGTAGATCACCGCGGCGGCACGCAGCGGGAAAAGCGCAGGTGATCGAGTGTTGCGTGACACCGCGATCGCCAGCGACAGCGCGAAGATCAACGGCACCGACCAGGCAAAGATCTGCACGTCGAGCCAGAAGGCACGGAGCAGCCGCGGAAATGAGTCGGCAAAGATCTCGCCGTCGAAGAATGACTTTCGGACGCGATCCCAACGTGGGAGCAGCGGGATGAGTACGACGATTGCGCCGATCACGACCGACGTGCTGAGGAAAGCAATGATCAGCGAACGCTTGCGCTGACGTTGTTCATACGCCTGACGGCGAGTCCGCTGATCCATGTCGAACACAAGTTACGCCGGGGTCAGACCCCGGCGTAACTCAGGGTTCATTCAGAGATGATCGGGGCGCCGGTGTTGTCGGCGAGCCACTGTGTCTGGATGGCGGCGAGGGTGCCGTTGTCGGTGATGGTCTGAATGGCATCGTCGACGCAGCCGGTCAGTGCACTGTCCTTCTCGAGGACCATGCCGAACTGGTCGGTGTTGTCGCCCGACTCGGTCGGGAACTGACCGATCACTGCACTGCCTTCGATCTCGACGGCCGACACGAAGAGTGCGGTCGGGAGGTCGAATACTGCGGCATCGATCTGATTTGCTTCGAGCGCAGCCTTGGCACCGACGTTGTCGTCGTACACGAAGGGTTCCTGGGTCGGCTGGATGACCGACGTGATGAACTCGAGGCTGGTGGTTCCGGCCTGTGCGCCGAACTTCACGTCCTTGAGGTCAGCAATGGTCGCAGCGCCTTCAGCGGCGGAGCCGACAAGGGCGACGATCGCCTGATTGCTGGTGAAGTAGGGGAGCGAGAAGTCGATCGTCTCGGCTCGCTCAGGGGTAATCGAGAACTGCTGAAGGTTGACGTCGAAGTCCTTCGCACCAGGCTGAATGGCGGCGTCGAAGTCGGTGCGGACCCACTTGACGGCGTCAGCCGCGTAGCCCATCTCGGCAGCCACGGCGAACGCAACAGCTGACTCGAAACCGTCGCCAGATTCGGGCGTGTCTTCGATGACCCACGGGAAGAAGGCCGGGTTGCCGGTGGCCACGGTGAGCACACCGTCTTCGATGGTCGCTGAGCAGTCGCTTCCCGCTGCCTCGCTGTCGCTGGAATCGTCATCGCTCCCGCATGCAGCGAGCACGAGTGCGCCGACGGCGAGGACGGGGACGATCTTCTTAATGTTGGGTCGCATTCTTGGTTCTCCTTCAGAGGTTGTTCACGCGGGAGGCAACGCTATCCGAGGCATCAGAGCTCGGGTTGTCTGTTCGCGATCGGGACGTCCGCGGCGCAGGGTGTCAGGCGGACACGGGGTAGATTCTGCGCCCTATGTCGACGCCTACCGCAACGCAGTACTCGATCACTCTCGACGTCACCCTCGACAACGTGCCGGGTGTCCTCGGCCGTTTGTGCTCCGCCATTGGTGAGGCCGGCGGCAACATCTTCGCGATCGAAGGATTTGTCGCCAAGGGCAAGGAACTCGAGCGCGACATCGTTGTCAACTGCAGGAGCGTCGAGCACCAGCAGGACATTGTCGAGGCGGTTGTTGCGACCGACGGCGTCACGTTGGAGGAATGGCACGACCGGACATTCCGGATGCACGAAGGCGGCAAGATCGAGGTGCTTTCGCTGCTCCCGGTCGGCGATCAGGACGATTTGTCGATGGCGTACACCCCCGGCGTGGCCCGAGTGTGCAAAGCCATCGCTGCCGACGAACGCCTGGCTGATGAGTACACGATCCGCAAGAACACGGTTGCCATTGTCTCCGATGGCACCGCCGTGCTCGGTCTTGGCGACATCGGCCCGAAGGGTGCGATGCCGGTGATGGAAGGAAAGGCGCTGCTCTTCAAGGAGTTTGGCGGAGTCGATGCGTTCCCGATCTGCCTCGACGTGTCATCGCCAGAGGAGATCATCGAAACCGTCATCCGTCTCGCCCCGACCTTCGGCGGGGTCAACCTCGAAGACATCGCGGCCCCGGGCGCCTTCCAGGTCGAAGAGGCGCTGAAGGAAGCCCTCGACATTCCGGTCTTCCACGACGACCAGCATGGCACGGCGGTTGTCACGCTCGCCGCCGTCGAAAACGCGTTGCGAATCACTGGCAAGAACATGGCCGACCTCTCGATTGTCATCTCAGGAGTCGGTGCCGCCGGCGTTGCGATTGGCAAGATCTTGCTCGGAGCGGGCGCCACCAAGATCGTCGGCGTGGACAGCAAGGGTGCGGTCTACGACGGGCGCGACGGACTGAACAGCTGGAAGCAGTGGTTTGCCGAGAACACGAATCCGGATGGCAAGCAAGGCGAACTGTCCGACGTGATGCACGGCGCTGATTTGTTCATCGGCGTCAGCGCCCCTGACGTGTTGACCGTCGACGACATCGGCAACATGAACGTCGATCCGATCGTCTTTGCGATGGCCAACCCGGACCCGGAGATTCGCCCCGAGCTGGTTGGCGATCTCGTCCGCGTCATGGGAACCGGTCGAAGCGACTATCCGAACCAGATCAACAACGTGCTCGCCTTCCCCGGAATCTTCCGAGGTGCGCTCGACGCGCAGGCGACCGACATCACCGAGAACATGAAGCTCGCCGCAGCGAAGGCGATTGCCGACTCCGTTTCCGACGACGAACTCACCGAGGACAACATCATGCCGTCGGTGTTCGACCGCTCGGTCTCGATGGCGGTGGCCGCAGCTGTTGCAAAGGCAGCCATCGCCGATGGCGTCAGCCGCCTGAGCTGAGCGTTCGGGCCGTCACTGTTGCGGTCCTGAGAACAATCAGCGCAGCGTTGAGCGCCCATGCCTCCGGGCTTCTACCTTCGGCCGAATGCGGCGACTGATCGACGAGCCACGGGTCAGGCAGGGTGCGGTGCTGCTCGTTGCGCTGGTCCTGGTCGCCGCCGTCATTCTTCAGCGGCAAACGATTGTTGGTGCGATCGGGGAGATCGGGAAGCTGTCCGCAGCGACCGTGGTCGTCTTGGCGTTGCTCGGAGTGCTCGATCGAGTGTCGCGTGCGGAAGTGATCCGCTCGCTGCTGCCCGAGCTGACGTTGACGCGATCTGAGATGATCAGCGACGTTGGCGCCGCGGCAAGCAAGGGCATTCCGGCCGGTGGCCCGATCGCCACCGTGCTTCGCTGGCAACTCGCCCGTGAGCGGTGGGTCACCGGGACGCGATTCATTGTGATGCTGGTCGCCTCGGGCGTTGCAACGGCCTTCGTGAGCTGGGGATATCCACTGGTCGCGACTGTTGTTGACATGGCGGGCCGCGACGCTGACCTCGCGGACGTGGTAATTGTCGCAGTCTGCGCCGCCGTGCTCGGTGGGGCAGCGTTGTTCTGGCTGCTGATGCTGCGGTCCGAGCGGGCCCACCGTTTCATCACCGCTCGCAGCGAGTGGGTCGTGGCGCGCTGGCCGACGGTGCTCGGCGATGTCGACCCTGCAGCGTCTGACCGGGATCTCGCTGTGCGGATCGTTGACGAGATTCGCGACGGGTTGCGGTTGGTTGCGCGTCGTCCAGCCGGCTTGCTGCTGCGCACGCTGGTGGCGCAGGGGACCGGCGCAGTCATCTTGTGGGTGGCATTGCGCGGGCTGGGTGTCGGCGACGAACTCGAGCTATCGGAATATGCCCGTGTGTACTTTGTCGCCCACATCCTCGGCTCGCTCGCCCCGACCCCCGGTGGCGTCGGTGTGATCGAAGCCGGAGTGACCGGTGCGCTCGTCGCGGCCGGTGTCGACACCGAAGTGGCGCTCGCCGGTGTTCTCGTCTACCGATTCATCACCTACGTGATGCCGATCATCCTCGGGACAGCGTGGTATGTGTGGTGGCGCTTCCAACGCTCCGCAGGGGCTGCCCGAGACGCTGCCCGAGGAGCTGGCCAAGGAGCTGGCCGTGTCGATCGTTCCGTACGATCCGGGAGCGACGCGGTTCACTAGTCTCGCCGTTATGGCGCACAGCTCAACACCCGCATTCCGGACGTTTCACGCTCTTCGGATCAAGGGTTTCGCCACTGTTGACACGCTGGTTGAGATGACTGCCCTACAAGTGGGCGATGTCGAGGCGAACCTGGCGACCATGCTCGAAGCCGAGCAGGCCCAATTCCGTGAGGCCCGCGGTCTGTGGCAGCTCACGCCCGATGGTCGAGCGGCCTACCCGGGCCTGCTCGCCGCCGACCTCGCTGGCGTCGACCCCGCTGTCCTGGCGCCGTCCTATGAGACCTTTTTGGCAATCAACAGCTCCTTCAAGGAATTGTGCGGTGATTGGCAGCTCCGCGACGGTGATGTCAACGACCACAGCGATGCGGCGTACGACGCCGACGTGATCGACCGTCTTGGCGCCCTCGACGCAGCGGCTCAGCCGGTGGTCGCCGCGCTGGGTGCCGTGCTTGAGCGGCTCGAGCCGTACGCACCGCGTCTCGCGCAGAGCCTGGCACGCCTGCACGCGGGCGAGACCAACATGTTCACCGGGGTGATGTGCGGGAGCTATCACGATGCCTGGATGGAGCTCCACGAAGACCTCATCCTCACTCAGGGCATCGATCGATCGGCAGAGGGATCGTTTTAGTCAAACACGGACGCGTCATCTCCGGTTCGATGCAATAGGTTCTGTGGCGTGATGAGCACGGAAACGCCCAGGCCCGCAATCAGAGGAACGCACTGATGCCGCGCTTCGGACGTGTGTCGGTCGCGATGGTGACGCCCTTTGACGAGGTAGGCGAACTTGACATCGACGCGGCCGTCGCCTTGGCGAAATGGCTCGTCGCCGAAGGGAACGAGTCGCTGGTTGTTGCTGGCACGACAGGTGAGTCGGCGACATTGTCGATCGACGAGAAACTGACGCTCTTCGAAGCGATTGCTGCCGCTGTCACCGTTCCGGTCATTGCCGGCACGACAGGTTCGAACACACGCCAAGACATCGGTCTCACGGCTGAGGCGAGCAAGCTGGGCATTGCCGGAGTCCTCGGCGTCAGCCCGTATTACAGCCGCCCGTCCCAGACCGGCATCGAAGTGCACTTTCGGGCGATCGCATCGAGTACAGACCTCCCGGTCGTTCTCTACGACATCCCGAAGCGCACCGGTCGCAAGATGTCGACTTCGACGCTGATCCGCCTTGCCAATGACGTCACCAACATCGTCGCGCTCAAGGACGCCGCCGGCGACCCGAGCGAGACCGCCAAGGTCATCGCTGCGAGCCCGAACGACTTCGAGGTCTACTCGGGCGACTCGCCGATGAACCTTCCGCTGTTGGCGGTCGGTGCTGTCGGGGCGATTGGCGTGTGCACCCACTGGGCGGCGCCCGAGCATCTCGCAATGTTCAACGCGTGGAATCGCAACGACATCGGCGAGGCCCAACGCCTCAATCGTCTGCTCATCGAGAGCTATGAGTTCGAAGGCAACGACGATGCCCCGAATCCCGTGCAGACCAAGTCGATGATGCGCACGCTCGGCCACGCGGTCGGCGCCTGCAGACTCCCCATGGGTCCCGAACCCGACGGCACAGAAGACTCAGCCCGTACCGTCTACGCGCATCTCGTCGCAGCTCGCGCTGCGTCACACTGAACTGCCCAACCGATCGCAACTGAATCGACTTGACATGACCCAGATGTACACCGCTCCGCTCGACCCGACCGTTCCCGTACGCGTCGTCTTCCTCGGGGGGCTCGGTGAGATCGGCCGGAACTGCATGGCGATCGAGCAGGGCGCCGCCGACGACCCCGACCGGACGATCATGTTGATCGACTGCGGGCTGATGTTCCCCGACGCAATCCACCACGGCGTCGACCTGATCCTGCCCGACTTCTCGTACCTGCGCGAGAACGCGGCTCGTATCGAGGCGCTCGTCCTGACCCACGGTCACGAAGATCACATCGGTGCCATCCAGTACCTGATGCGCGACGGCGACGGCATCGGTCATCTTCGGGACAACCCGCTCCCGGTCTACGGCTCGGCCCTCGCGCTCGGTCTCGCCCGGAACCGCATCGAAGAAGCGGGGCTGATGCCCAAGATCGACATGCGGCCCGTGCAGGACGGCGAACAGATCGACGTCGGCTCCCTCCTTGTCGAGTTCATTCCCGTCACGCACTCCGTTCCCCACGCACACGCGATCGCCGTGCACACTGCGCAGGGCGTGGTGCTCCACTCGGGCGACTTCAAGATCGATCTGACGCCAGTCGACTCGCGGCGCGCCGACCTGGCCCGCATCGGCCAACTCGCGAAAACCGAAGGCATCCGCCTGCTGATGAGCGACTCGACAAACGCCGAGGAGCCGGGTTACGCCTCGAGTGAAACCAACGTCGGCGGTGTGCTCCGCTCGCTGTTCGCCCAGCAACGCGGCCGACGAATCATCACCGCGAGCTTCGCGAGCCACATCCATCGCATCCAGCAGATCGCCGACGCTGCAGTCGGCGAGGGCCGCAAGGTCGCCACGCTCGGGTTGAGCATGAAGAAGAACATCCGCCTCGGCCTCGACCTCGGCGTGTTCAAGATCCCCGAATCGTCGCTGATCGACATCGAAGAGATCAACCAGCACGATCCCGGCGACATCTGCATCATCTCCACCGGATCCCAGGGTGAGCCAATGTCAGCTCTCGGCCTGATGGCCCGCGGCGAAAACCGTTGGCTCAAGCTCAACGAACATGACACCGTGGTGCTGTCGAGTCATGCCATTCCCGGCAACGAAGGCAGCGTCAACAAGGTGATCGACGGGTTGCTCCGCCTCGGCGCCCAGGTTGTTCACTCCGGGATCATGGATGTCCACGCCACCGGGCATGCAAAGGCCGACGACATCAAGACATACCTCTCGATCGTCAACCCCGAATGGTTCGTACCGATTCATGGCGAGTACCGCCACATGGTCGCCAATGCCAAGCTCGGTGAACTGATGGGCGTGCCCGCCAACCGGATCATCCAATGCGAAGACGGCGACGTGATTGAGTTGACCGACGGAGGCCTCGCGCCGGTCGGCCGAGTGCCTGCGGGCTACTTGTACGTCGACGGCATCGTCGGCGACGTCGGACAGGGTGTCTTACGCGACCGTCAGAAGTTGGCCGAAGAGGGAGTGGTCGTCGTGGTCGTCACGGTCGACGTTCAGACCGGCAAGGTGTTGGTCGGTCCCGAAATCATCACCCGTGGCTGGGTCTATGCGCCTGAAGCCGAAGATCTGCTCGACGAAGCCTGCGACACCGTTGCTGCAAAGGTCGAACTGGCACTGAGCGAAGGGGTTCGCGACGTCGAGCAACTCGAGCGCGAAGTGCGCCGCGCTGCGGGCAAGTTCGTGAGCGAGCGCACCAAGCGCAAGCCCATGATCGTCCCCGTCGTCATGGAAGCCTGACGGTTTCGGCCAACCGGCGCCTAACCTGCGCGGCGATGGGACTCATGGACGTGCTCGGCGGACTCACTGGACCCAAGGCGCCCAAGTCTGGCGATCCACTGATGGACGCACTCCTACCGATGATGCGCAAAGGCGGGGCCATTGGCAGCCTTGGCGGATTGCTCGGCAAGTTCACGAGCGCCGGCTTGGGTGGCCAGGCCAACAGTTGGGTTGGAACCGGCGACAACGAGCCGCTTTCACCCGACGATGTCGAGCAAGCGCTCGGCGCGTTCGAAGTCGACCGGATAGCGGACGCGGCAGGCTTGACCCGTGACGAGGCCAAGAACGGCTTGGCCAGCATGATCCCCGGTCTGGTCGACAAGGTGTCGCCGGGTGGATCGCTCCCGACCGGCGACCTCGGAGCGGTGATGAAGGGCTTCGACTTCGGCCCGATCCTCAGCGCATAAACGCAGCGTGATGACCTTCGGTTCGTTCCCCCGACGCCTTGGCGCCATCGCTGTGCTGTTTGCACTCCTGGGCTGCAGCGGCAGTGCGGATTCTGACGCAGCACCGAATGGGTCACCCTTTGGGTTCGAGATTCGGGCGGCTGTGGCTGCCATCGAAGCAGAGCTCGACGGAACCCAGGAGTACTTCGAGATCACCGCAACACCCCAGCTCACCAACGTCTTCGTCGCCGTCGACGACGGAACTGCAGCTGTGCCCTACGTCTTCCTCGCAGGCGAGTTGCAGCCGCCGGGACCGACAATCGAAGGGGCCGTCGGCCAAACGTTCACTGCTGCTTCGCTTGACTTCGATGACGAGACAATTCTCGCGGGCGTCGCTGCCGACCTTCCGACGGCATCAATCGATGCCCTCAGTATCGAGGGCGGGCCCGGTGGATTCGTCCGCTACGTGATATCTGCCCGGTCGGCTCAGGGTGGGGTGCTCGACATCGTTGTGGCTCCATCCGGAGCGGTGATCGAGGTGCGTCCGCTGTGACTGCGCAATCACGCAGGTCGAGAGCGAACGGACGTTCTTCGCGGGGTCGCTGACCGCCATGACACCGGGTTGGTACGGTGGTCTCTGTCATGTCCACCTGGGGTCCGTCCAAGAAGAAGTCCGCCAAGAAGGCGCCTGGTAAGCGTTCAACGAGCGTCAACGCCTCGTCTCGATCAGCCAAGACCACGCGGTCGGCCGGTTCGAAGGGATCGCAGAACGCTGATCCCACCGAGGTGATGTCGACCGGCGGACGTCAGCAGACCGGATCAGTCCGCGACCAGACCCCGCCGGAGTTGACGCGCAGCGATCGCGCCGCTGCCGAACTGCGTGGCGCTGTCGATGGTCGTGAGCACGAGTTCCTTGGCCTCGGATTGATCGGCGCCGGGGTGCTCACCGCGCTCGCCGTCTATGTCGATCTCGCCGGCCCGCTCGGCCGCGGCATCGAAACGGTCATTGGTTGGTTTGCGGGTCTCGGGCGTCTTGCCGTGCCGCTCGTGCTGATCGCCACTGGAATCGCCTTCGTCAAAAGAGGTCGCTCGTACAGCCCGTTCCGGCTGGTGCTCGGATGGACACTGGTCGGTATTTCGTTGCTCGGTCTGCTGCATATTGTGCGCGGGCCGGACAAGATCTCTGCCGACGTCGACGAACTCGAAACTGCAGGTGGTTGGCTCGGTGCGTTGGCGGCCGAGCCACTGAGCGCCGCGCTGGCTGCGCCCGGTGCTGTTGTCATCTTCGTTGCGCTGCTGATTGGCGGAGCGCTCATTGTCACTCAGACGTCGCTGCGCACGATGGCGACATCTACCGGCGGATTCCTGTCGACGGTGCTCCGACCTGTGGGACGCGCTGCGCGGTCGGGTCTCAGCAACATCTCCACGCTGAGCAGCGACCGCGACGAAAGTGGTGAACTCCGCGGTTACGACTCGTCCGGGCATGGAACTTCTGGGGAGATACCTGGTTCGGGGGTCGCTGGCGAAGCGATGACGTTGAGCACGGGCGCTGAGGTGTACGACTTCGAAGACGACGGAGATGAGTGGGTCGAAGACGCTCCCGCGAAACCGAAACGGAAGCGGGCTGCGAAACCAAAAGCGAGCACCGGTTCCAAGGCTGGCGACGTCTCACCCGATGGCACGCACGTCGGCGACTGGGTGCTTCCGCCGACGTCGTTCCTCGATATGGCTGGCGAGCAGAAGATGGACCTGAAGGCCATCGAGAAACGCGGCGAGACGCTGCAGGAATCGCTGGCATCGCACAACGTCGACACCGAGCTGATCGGTATGACCGTCGGCCCCACCGTCACGCGATACGAACTCGAACTTGGACCCGGGGTCAAAGTCGCCAAGGTCACCAACCTGCAGAAGGACATCGCGTACGCGATGGCGGCGACCGATGTGCGCATCCTCGCCCCGATCCCGGGCCGCTCGGCCATCGGTGTCGAGGTTCCGAATCACCAACGTCAGCTCGTTGCGCTCGGCGATCTCATGGTGTCGCCCGAGGCGTTGACATCGAACAACATTCTCGACGTGGCGATCGGCAAGGACATTGCGGGCAAGGCGGTGTTCCTGGATCTCGCTGCCACGCCCCACATGCTCATCGCGGGCGCCACCGGAGCCGGAAAGTCTTCCGGCATCAACTGCATCATCACATCGTTGCTGATGCGCACGACACCCGACGACGTGCGCCTGATCCTGATCGACCCGAAGCAGGTCGAGATGGGGCAGTACCAGCGTCTCCCGCACCTATTGACGCAGCCGGTCACCAATCCGAAGAAGGCGGCCAACGCGCTCGGCTGGGCCGTCAAGGAGATGGAACGCCGCTACGACGTGCTCTCTGAGGTCGGATACCGCGACATCGGCGGCTACAACAAGTCGTTCAAGAAGGGCGAGATCGAGCAGCCCATCGGCTGGGACCCTGACAGCCCTGCGGTCTATGAGTACATGCCGTACATCGTCATCGTGGTCGACGAACTCAACGATCTGATGATGGTCGCCGCGCGCGATGTCGAAGAGTCGATCACCCGCATCGCTCAGAAGGCACGCGCGGTCGGCATCCACCTCATCGTCGCCACCCAGCGCCCGTCGGTCAACGTCATCACGGGTGTCATCAAAGCCAACATCCCTGCCCGGATGGCCTTCGCCGTGTCGTCGCTCACCGATTCACGAGTCATTCTTGACCAGCCCGGCGCCGACAAGCTCGTCGGCAAGGGCGACATGTTGCTCCTGCCGGGTAACTCCTCAGTTGCCAACCGCATCCAGGGTGCGTTCATCACCGAAGAAGAGGTCCGCAAGGTCGTGGCCCACTGGCGTGCTCAGGCGCCGGAGCCAATTCATTCCACAGCAGTCGAAGACGGCGACGACGCACCGACCGCCGACGCCAACGGTTTCGCAGGCATTGATCAGCCCGCCCTGGTACCGCCGGCGCTCGGAGCGCCCGGGGCCGCTCCGATGTCGACGGGAACGATGGATCTCACCTCCGACGCCAACGCATTCTCCGCAGGCGAAGAGGACGAAGACACCGTGATGATGCGCCAAGCAATGGAGCTCATCGTGCGCAGCCAACTGGGTTCCACGTCAATGCTGCAACGCAAGCTCAAGGTCGGTTTCGCTCGGGCAGGTCGCATCATGGACCTGCTCGAAACACGTGGTGTTGTCGGTCCGAGCGAAGGCTCGAAGGCTCGCTCGGTCTTGATGACCGTCGAAGAGTTTGAACTGCTGCAGCAAAACGGCCAACTCTGACGGGTGCGCGTCTGCGGGCGCCGGTGTGATTGGCTTGGGGCATGGCACATATCGACCTGCAGCCAGAACTCACCGAGATCACCGACGGTTTGCGCTTTCCAGAGGGCCCGATTGCGATGCCGGACGGCTCGGTGATCGTGGTCGAGATGTTCTCCGAATGCCTGACCCGGGTCCGACCGGACGGCACCAAGGAGCGCGTGGCCGACACGCCTGGTGGCCCGAACGGCGCAGCCATTGGACCTGACGGCGCGATCTATCTCTGCAACAACGGCGGATCATTTACGCCGATCGAACGCAACGGACGCTCACAGCCCGGACGATTCGACCCGAGCCGGCACCTTGGTGGCAAGATCCAACGCGTTGACCTGCACGACGGGTCCGTCACCGATCTGTACACCGAGTGCCAGGGCCGGCCGCTCCGGGCCCCGAACGACCTCGTGATGGACGGCCACGGTGGATTTTGGTTCACCGACCACGGCATCCGCGACCATGGCGCCCGGACGGCGGACCTCACGGCGATCTACCACGCAGCATGCGACGGGTCCGAGATCACCGAAGCGATCTTCCCGGTCGATGGTCCGAACGGCATCGGCCTGTCGCCGGAGGGGACCACGCTCTACTGGGCCGAGACCCATACGGGCCGTGTGTTCGAACGACAGCTCGAGGAGCCGGGGCGCCTTGTCCCAGGTGGGCGTCCCTCGGTCCTGCACGGACTCCCAGGACATCAACTCCTCGATTCGCTCGCCGTCGACCACGACGGCTGGGTGTGCGTCGCCACGCTGCTGAACGGTGGGATCACCGCAATCTCCCCCGATGGTGAACACACCGAGCACCACGCCACCGGCGACATGTTCACGACCAACATCTGCTTCGGCGGCGACGATATGACCACAGCGTTTGTCACGTTGTCAGGAACCGGCAAGCTGGCGTCATTCCACTGGCCGCGGTTGGGCCTACGACTTGCACATCAGTAGTCGACGATCTGCTCGAGGGCCTCGATGAGACGGCGGGCTCTCTACGGCGCGTCCCACTCCGCGAGCGGGCACCTGGGCAGATAGCGTCGCCGGAATGGTGCAGCGGTTTTATGTCGAGACCTTGGGCTGCCCAAAGAACGATGTCGATTCCGACAAGCTCGTCGGAGCGCTGCTCGCAGACGGTATGGAGCCGACCGATGATGCTGGAGCGGCTGATCTTGTCGTCGTCAACACGTGCGCATTTATCGACGAAGCGCGTCGAGAATCAATCGACACGATCCTTGCGCTTGATGAGCAGCGCCTCGACGGGTCCAAGCTAGTGGTCACCGGCTGTATGGCCGAACGCTACGGTGACGAACTCGCCGCCGAATTGCCAGAGGTCGATCAGGTCGCCGGGTTCGGGCAGGCATTCAACATCAAGATCGCTGAACGAGATGGCCGAGAAGTGCCGAGCCGAGGTGCTGGTTCGCGCAAGCTGATTCCCGTGTCGGAAGCGCCGCTGCCGTCGTTCGATCTGCTCAATCTGCCGCGACCGAAGTCTGCTGTCCCGTGGGCTTACATCAAGATTGCTGAAGGCTGCGATCGCTCGTGTGGGTTCTGTGCGATTCCGAGTTTCCGAGGTCCGCAGCGCAGCCGTGATGTCTCTGCGATTCTCACCGAGGTCGAGCAGTTGCAGGCGCGCGAAATTGTGTTGGTGGCCCAAGACCTTGCGTCGTACGGCAAGGACCGTCCCGATGAGATGGGTGCTGGCTCGATCGTTCCGTTGATCGATGCCGTGGCCGCCGAAGTCGACCGAGTCCGGCTGCTCTACTTGTACCCGAGTGATCTCACCGACGGCTTGATCGACTCGATCTGTCAGACAGGGGTCCCGTACTTCGACCTGTCACTGCAGCACGTCAGCAAGCCGTTGTTGCGCAAGATGCGTCGTTGGGGTGATGGTCAGCGATTCCTCGACCGCATCGCCGACATCCGCGAACGCGAGCCTGACGCAGCGTTCCGCAGCAACTTCATTGTCGGGTACCCGAGCGAGACAGAAGACGATCATGACCAGTTGCTGCGGTTCGTCGAAGAGGCACAGCTTGACTGGTGTGGCTTTTTCTCTTACAGCAATGAAGCCGGTACCTATGCCGCTGACCTGGTCGCCCAGGGCGAAGGTGTTGTCCCCGATGGTCTGATGCACGAGCGGCTTGGCGAGCTTCGGGCGCTCCAGGACGACATCACCGCGGCCCGTCGAGATGACCTGATCGGCTCAACGATGAACGTGCTCGTCGACAGTTCGGGTGTCGGCCGGAGCCATCGCGAGGCGCCCGAGATTGATGGCATCGTGCACGTCGGGCAGAATGTCCCGGTGGGAGAGTTCGTCGACGTCGAGATCGTTGACGCTCTGGGGCCCGATCTCGTGGCCGCCGGTGTCGACGTTGCGTCGCTCGATGAGGACGAGGCCGAGGCCGGCGAGCGCTGATGAATACCACCGCGGCGGTGCCGAGCGAAGGGTTGTCGATCGCCAGTTGGGCCAATGCGATCACGACCGCACGGCTCTTGCTCTCGCCGGTGATGTTCTGGATCATCCCCGATCAGCCAGGCGGGGCTTGGATCGCGTTTGGTTTTTGGTTTGTGCTGTGCGTCAGCGATGGCATCGACGGGTATGTCGCTCGCCGCCGGGGCCCGACCGCTGCCGGAGCATTTCTTGACCCGCTCGCCGACAAGGTGCTCGTACTCGGCGCGATGTTCACCCTGGTCAGTACCGGTGTGTTCTGGGTGGTGCCGGTCATCATCATTGCGGCCCGCGAACTGATCATCAGCGTCTATCGCGTCGTGGTGAGCGGCAAGGGCATCAGCGTCCCGGCGTCCCAGCTGGCGAAGTACAAGACGCTCGCCCAGCAGCTCGCCGTCGGGTTTGCTCTGCTGCCGTGGACGGCGTTGGATGCCACCTGGCTCTGGAAGGGCCTGCTCTGGGCGGCGGTCGTGCTGGCCCTGATCAGTGGTGCGCAGTATCTCCACTACGCGCGCAACCCACAGAACGCGTCGTCAGCAACACCGGTCAGTACCTGAGACGAGTTGCCAATGGGGTCGGGCCCGGTTCGTCACTCCTGACACACTGCGTCGATGCGCTGTGATGTCCTCGCCGTCGGTACCGAACTCCTGCTCGGGCAGATCATCGATTCGAACTCAGCGTGGATCGGTGGCGAACTCGCTGCCAGTGGCATCGACTCACTCGTGCAGGTCAAGGTCGGCGACAACGTCGGGCGCATCGAGGCGCAGCTCAGTCGCATGCTCGTCGACGC
The DNA here is from genome assembly GCA_018666235.1 of Ilumatobacter sp. Taxonomy (GTDB): domain Bacteria; phylum Actinomycetota; class Acidimicrobiia; order Acidimicrobiales; family Ilumatobacteraceae; genus Ilumatobacter_A. The sequence continues at coordinate 12,868 of JABJAB010000066.1, read as the reverse complement.
TGATGCAGTCATCATGTGTGGGGGACTGGGACCGACGCACGACGACCTGACGCGTCATGCCATCGCGAACGTGATGGGTGTCGAACTGGTCGAAGACGCGATGCTCGTCGACACGATTCGGCAAATGTTCGAGTCGCGTGGCCGGACGATGGCGGAGAACAACCGACGCCAGGCCGAAGTGCCGGTCGGGGCGGCAATCATCTCCCAGACCCGAGGCACTGCTCCGGGGCTGATTTGCCCCGTCACCGTCGACGGTGTCGACAAAGTGGTCTATGCGGTTCCTGGCGTGCCGCATGAGATGCGCGACATGCTCGAACGGGCGATCATTCCTGACCTGCTCGAGCGCAGCGGCGAGACAGCGGTCATTGCGTCGCGAGTGCTACGCACCTGGGGTGAGAGCGAGAGCGGTCTCAACGAGAAGCTTGAGCACGTGATCGAGCAGCTCGAAACGCCGGACACTCCCACGTTGGCATTTCTCGCCAGTGGTTGGAATGGCCTCAAGGTTCGTCTCACCGCGAAGGACGCAACGCGTGACGGTTGCAGTGCGCAACTCGACCAGTGGGAGGCGGTGGTTCGCCACGAGATCGACGACCTGATCTTCGGGACGGACGATGACACGATGGAGTCGGTCGTGCTCGACCTGTGTCGCCAGCGCGGTCTGACCCTTGCAGTCGCCGAATCGGTCACCGGCGGCCTCGTTGGTGGTCGACTCACTGACATTCCGGGTTCGAGCGATGTGTTCAGAGGTGGAGTCATCAGCTACGCCACCGAGGTCAAGCAGACCCTGCTTGGTGTGGGCGAGGGGCCAGTGGTCAGCGAAATTGCCGCACGGCAGATGGCAGTGGGTGTGCGCGACCGATTGGGTGCCGATATCGGGCTGTCGTTGACCGGCGTGGCTGGTCCCGCTGAGCAGGACGGACAACCGGTCGGAACACTTTTCGTCGGGATGGTCGGGCCTGGCTTCGAGGAGGTCCGGCAGGCCAACATGCCGGGTCTACGCGAGTTGATGCGGCAGTTCTCCGTCATCACTGCGCTGGGGTTTCTTCGACAGCACCTCATCTGATGGCGCGTGCCGGCTCTGCCTTGGTGCCACCCGTTGACAGCGTTCCGTGGCTACCGTCAGGGGTCCCGGAAGGCTGACGACGATGACGAACGACTGGAATGCAGGATGGCCAGCGGCCGCCAACGGCCCCGCTGGTCGGCCGCCGCTCAGTCCACACGAGGAGCGTCAGCGCAATGTCTTGATCGCGTTGAGTGTTGCCGCAGTACTCGTGCTGATCGCCGGGATGATCGCGTTCGTCGCTTCACAGGGTGGTGGTGACGCCGCGGCACCGTCAACGGTGCTCCCGACATCGGTGCCGACCAGCGAACCAGCGACCACCACGACGCAAGCCACGACGACCACGGTTGCGTCCACAACGACGACGCCGTCGACCACACTGCTACTGCCGGCGAACGCGGAGGCGGGAGAAGATCTGCTTGTCGATCGGGCGGCCGAGTTCGTGTTGACCGCCGAGAATCTCGCCGAGGGCACGCCGGATGACGCCGTTCGTTGGACGCAAACAGCCGGCCCGGATGTGACGACCGGTGTTGGCAGTTTGCTCGGCATCGAAGCGGTCGTGACTGCGCCGCTGGACGTTTCAACGCTTGCGTTCACGCTCGAGGTTGCCGGCACCGATGGAGTCGCAACAGACGATGTCATCGTCCGGGTGTTGGAAGACGCAGATCAAGCGGTGTTCGTCGACGGCGAACGTGGCGATGACAGTGCTGCTGGGTCGATTGATGCACCCGTGCGGAGCTTGGCCGCGGCCGTCGAGTCGGCCCCTGGACGAGACGTCTACGTGCGGAGCGTGGGGACGTATGACACCACGGCGGCCTCCCTCGAGTTGAGCGACGGGATGAGCATGTACGGCGGGTTCGATGAGAATTGGATGCGCAACGTCAATCAGCGTGTCGTCATCAACGGAGCAGCGATCGCCATTCGTCTGGCAGGATCATCCGAGCGCTGGTTGTCTGCGATCGAGGTCACCGCTGGCAACGCTGCGGCGGGCAGCAACTCAGCAGGCGTGCTGGTGCAAGATGCGGGCACGATCAGCGTGCTCGACAGCCGGATCGTCGGTGGCGACGGTGGCATTGGCGTGGATGGCAGCTCAGGCGGAATGAGCTCGGGCATCTTTGTCAGTGGGGCGACCGAGGTGCGGATCGAACGATCAACCGTCAATGCCGCACGCGGCGGCGGCGGCGGCGATGGCGTGGCCGTTGAGGCCCTGGCAGACACTGCGTCGGCTGGCGGGAACGCGAGTGGCCGTGATGCCGGCTCTGGCGGCGGTTCAGGCGCCACCGCTGGGGGGCGCGGTGGCGACGGCGGTAACACCGGTGGCGGTTCCAGTGCCCCGGGCGGCGGTGCGGGCGGGGCAGGTGGCTCGCCGGATGGTCAAGCTGGGCGTGGCGGCGCAGGGGGCAATGGGGGCCCCGGTGGGAACGGCGGTGTGGGCTTGGCCCAGGCCGATGAGGACGCGACGATGCCGATTGGTCACGAGGGCGCCAGTGGTGAAGTCGGATCGCCGGGCGCAGGTGGATCGGGCGGTGGTGGTGGAAACGGACCGCTTCTTGTCAGCGGTGGTGGCGGCGGAGGCGGCGGTGCCGGAGGTACTGCAACCGAGGGAGCCGCGCCCGGTGGCGGTGGTGGTGGATCGATTGGACTGTGGACAGTGGGCGTTGAACGTTTGGTCGTCATTGAGTCGCTGGTCGCCGGCGGGCGCGGCGGCAATGGCGGCTCAGGTGCACTCGCGAACCTCGCTCAGGCTGGAGGGGTCGGCGGCAGCGGCGCCGAAGGCGCCAGCGGACTGCTGGCCGACGGCGGTAACGGCGGTGGCGGCGGCGGTGGTGGTGGCGGCGGAACCGGTGGCCAGGGTGGTGGCGGCGCGGGCGGCCCCTCGTTGGGGATGCTGACCACTCGGGTCGTGATCGTCGAGGTCTCGGCCACCACAGTGCGGGGTGGAAGCGGTGGCAACGGTGCCGATGGCGGCGTCGGTGGCGCTCCAGGCCTCGGCGGTGCCGACGGGAATGGTCGGAGTGGTAGTGCCGGCGGCGTACCCGCCAACGATGTGAACGCCACCGCTGGTGCCGGCGCCTCCGGGGGCTCGTCGTATGGATGGTTCGACGACAGTGCTGCGAATCAGGTTTTCGACGCCGCCGAGTTTGTCGCGGGCACTGCAGGCCGTGGCGGTAATGGCTCGACTCCGGGTGGCACAGGATTCCAGATGTCGGCCAACGTCTGAGGTGTTGGTTTCCGTCTCTGACGGAACGAAGCGCATCAGCGCCGTGCGGATACGATTGTCCTTGCTACGCCTCCGTAGCTCAGTGGATGAGAGCAGCGGGTTTCTACCCCGTCGGTCGCAGGTTCGAGTCCTGCCGGGGGCGCCAAATCGTGCGCGAAGACCCTCCGACGTGTGTTCAACAGAGTCGAGCATCAGGCCGGAGTTCGGAACGGGGTCTGCTGCCGTTATCCTTGTCTTTCGCTGTGGGGACCGGATTCGCCGTGTTGCCACTCATCGACCCCCAAAGAGGTTCTGCGTGAAATACAAGAAGGGCGAAGTCGTCATCTATCCCCAGCACGGTGCGTGCAAAGTCGAGGGGACCAAGAAGATGGAGTTCTTCGGTGAGAAGCAGGACTACCTGATCCTCACCACGGTCATCAACGAGATGACTTTGCGTGTGCCTGTCGACAAGACTGACGAGGTCGGGGTTCGGCCACCCGTGTCGGCTGACGAACTTGAGGACCTCGTGTCCGTGCTCGCGAAGCCTGACCCGCGCGTACCAAGCAACTGGAGCCGACGCTTCAAGAACCACCAGGAAAAGCTGAAGAGCGGCGACGTGTATCAGGTGGCCGAAGTCGTTCGAAACCTTGCTGCTCGCAACCGTGACGCCTCGCTGTCCGCCGCCGAACGCACGATGTACGAACGGGCTCGCGTCAACCTCGTGTCCGAGATTTCACCCGCTCTCAAGGTTTCGGCCGAGGATGCAGAGATCTACCTTGACGAGGCACTGGCCAAGGGCGTGCTCAAAGACGGCGAAGAAGAGACACCGAAGAAGAAAAAGAAGTGATGGCGCGGGGCGAATGCGCCCCGCCTCGCTTCACTGCGATTCACGCCGGACACTGTGAGGTGTCAGCGCCCGGCTTGTCCGAACAGCTGCCTCTCGGGAGCGCTTCAACGATGGTCCGCGGTGGTAGTGACGTACGTGCGGTTGTGACCTGAAAGACTCAGGGATCATGAGCGACGACACCGCACCAGCCTCAGGCCAGAACCCCGTAGACGACCGAAAGAAGATCGCCTTTCTCGGTACAGGCGTCATGGGCGCTCCGATGGCGCGCCACCTGAAGCGGTCCGGTCACGACCTCGTCGTCTTCAACCGCACGGCAGCAAAAGCGTTGGCGTGGGTCGCGCTGAACGGTGGTCAGGCTGCACCGACGCCGGCCGAGGCTGCCGAAAGTGTCGACATCGTGATGATGTGTGTCGGCAACGACGACGACGTGCGTGAGGTCGTGTTCGGCGAGACGGGTGTGCTGTCGTCGATGGCGCCCGGATCGATCCTCGTCGATCACACCACGGCCTCAGCAAGCCTCGCCCGTGAATTGTCTGCGGCGTGCGAAGAGCAAGGGATCGGGTTTGTCGATGCGCCTGTCTCCGGTGGACAGGCCGGCGCAGAGAACGGACAGCTCACCGTGATGTGCGGCTGCGACGACGTCGAGGTGTACGAACGAGTGATCCCGGTGATCGGTGCGTTCGCCAAGCAGTGTGCGCTCCTCGGGCCGTCGGGGTCTGGCCAACTCACGAAGATGGTCAACCAGATCTGTATCGCCGGACTGGTGCAGGGCCTCGCCGAAGGGTTGAACTTCGCGGAACGCGCCGGCCTGGACATCGCTGAGGTCGTTGGTGTCATCGGCAAGGGGGCCGCACAGAGCTGGCAAATGGACAACCGCGCGGGCACGATGGCCGATGGCGAGTTCGACTTCGGATTCGCAGTCGAGTGGATGCGTAAGGACCTCGGCATCTGCCTCGAAGAGGCCGAGCGCAACGGCGCCCGCTTGCCGGTGACCGCCGTCGTTGATCAGATGTACAAGCAGGTCGTTGCACGCGGCGGCGACCGCTGGGACACCAGCAGCTTGATCGACCTCCTCCGCAACGCCTGATTGGCCGATCTGGGCCGGGCGCAGCTTGTCGTGCGCCGAGCGGGGATGGGTCAGCCGACCGCCTCGGCCAGCACGTCGACGATGGTGTCGATCTGTTCGTCGGTCGTGACGAATGGCGGACAGTAGGTGATGGTGTCGGTGCCGATCGCCCGGGTAATCACCCCGGCTTGGATCATGGCATCGCGCAACTGCACGGCGTTCTGGTCGTCGCGCAGACCCACTGCGAACACGGCCCCCACGCCGCGGACGTGATCGACGCCGCCGTCGTCGGCAATAGCTCGGAGTCCGCGCTCGAGCCGGTAGCCCATCCCGCTGGCGGCCTTCAGCAGGTTGTTCTTCTCGAGGATTTCGATGTTCTTCAGCCCGGCCGCGCAGGCCGTGGGGTGGCCGGAGTAGGTGTAGCCGTGGCGCAGGATGAAGTCGCGATCTGATTCGAGTGCTTCGCTGACTCGCGGTCCAACGATGACGCCACCGAGTGGCAGATAGCCCGAGGTGACCCCCTTGGCGAATGCGGTGAGGTCTGGCACGACATCGAAGTGATCTGCTGCGAACCATGTGCCAAGACGGCCAAATCCGGTGATCACCTCGTCGAAGATCAACAGTGCGCCATGCTGGTCGCAGAGTCGGCGGGCTTCGTCGAGGTAGCCCTCGTTGGGCGGGTAGACGCCAGCCGCGCCCTGGACAGGTTCGGTGAGGACGGCCGCGACGCGGTTCGAGTTTTCCGCCATCAGCATCGACAGTGCCTCGATGTCGTCGGCCGGTACCTGCACCACGTCATCGAGCAGCGTCCCGTAGCCCTCCTTGTTGAGTGGGAGACCCTGCGCGCTGGTTCCGCCGTAGTTGGTGCCGTGGTAGCCACGGACGCGAGAGATGATCAAGCGGCGTTCGGGCTGGCCATCGAGGACTTGGGTCAGCCGGGCCAACTTCATCGCCGAATCGATTGCCTCTGAACCGGAGTTGGTGAAGAAGACTCGAGCGTCGGGCATCGGGGTCAGACTGGCGATTTTCTCGGCCAGTTGGTCGGCGGGGCCGTTGGTGAAGGGGTCGAAGCATGAGTAGGCCTCGATTTGACGAATCTGACCAGCGATTGCGTCAGCCATATCACCGCGTCCGTGACCGATCTGGCAGTACCAGAGGCTGGCCATCGCGTCGATCATCTCGTGGCCGGTGTGATCCCAGACAAGTGATCCCTTGCCGTGTGTGATCGACGGGAATCGCTCACGGCTGGGCTTGGCGAATGGGTGCAGAAAGGCGCCGGGCATGGCTCCATTGTGCCAGTCCGGGCCGATGAACGCCGGTGCGTGTACATGAATCTGCACCACCATTCGGTCTTGGGTCGACACAGCGACCGGCCACTAGCCTGGACTGCCATGCAGAAGCCTGAGATCACCATCCCCGCCGAAGATCCGCCCGCAGAGCTCGTCATCGACGACATCACCGTGGGCGACGGCGACGAAGCTGCCGCCGGCCAGGGCGTCACCGTGCACTACGTCGGCGTGTCATGGTCGACCGGTGCCGAGTTCGACGCGTCGTGGAACCGCATGGAGCCATTCCGCTTTGGCCTCGGCCAGAGCCAGGTCATTCAAGGCTGGGACGAAGGCGTGCAGGGGATGAAGGTCGGTGGCCGTCGCCGTCTCACCATTCCGCCGCATATGGGTTATGGCAATGCTGGCGCTGGTGGTGTCATCGCAGGCGGCGAGACCCTGGTCTTCGTCGTCGATCTTCTCGCCGTCGGCTGACAGTCGACGCTCCGAACACCACTGGATATCGCAACGTGTGAACGCGTGAGGTCGGTGCGCCCGAGCGGCGCATCTGCCTTACGCGTTGTGCGTCGCGGGGTTTGCAGAAGCGACCATCGCGGGCGCGACGCCTTGCTCGAACTTGGAGACGAATCGGTACCGATCGCCGCGGATCGTGGTCGTGCGCCATTCGATTGGGCGACCATCGGCGACGCTGAGTCGTTCGAGAAAGAATGCTGCCTCGCCGCGTCGCATGTCGAGCAACGTTCGTTCCTCTGGCGTGGGGAGGAGCGGCGCGATGCGTTCCCATCCTGCGTTGGGGCGGACCCCGCAGCGCTGTTCCAACTCGTCGTACAGCGCTGTCCGCTCGAAGTCGCTGGTCAACAGCGGCCTTGCGACTTCCATCGGGAGCCATGCCCGGTCGATTGCGAGCGGTTGGTCGTCGGCGCATCGGAGGCGTTCGAGATAGAGCAGGGGAGCGTCGGGTGCCAGCTCGAGTTGTGTGGCAATGGTGGGGTTGATGTCCTCGCGGAGCTCCAGCACCTGGCTGCGTTGGACTGCTCCTGAGGATTCGACGGAACCGAAGAGGCTGTACAACGCGCCGAGGGGTTGCTCGAACTCGGTGCGGTTGACGACGGTGCCGCGGCCACGTTCGCGGCGCAAGATGCCCGAACGGTTGAGGTGTCCGATTGCCTCGCGGACCGTGTGTCGGCTGACGCCGTACTGCTGGACCAGTTCGTGGTCGGTGGGAAATCGCTCGTCGAATTCGCCGGCGTCGAGCCGCTGCTTGAGGTCGGATTCGAGCTGCGCCCACAGGGGCAGAGGATTGGAGCGATCGAGCGCCACGGGTTCCTTTCGTCGCCCAGCGCATGGCGCTGGAAAGATACGGACAAACAGACTCTACTCATCTCCTGGCCCGGTTGGCCGACGATCTGCGTGGACTTTTCCGAGAAGGTTTGCGTCTGCCCAGTTCACTGAGGTTGCAATATGTCCGTACATATTGTACGGTTGTCTGTACATGAGAACGAACCACACATCAATGAGGCTGCAGCATGAGCGGTGAAATCATCGCCATCGTGCTTGGACTGCTCGTCGGGGGCTCACTCGGCGCCCTCGGTGGCGGGGGGTCGACCCTCGCGGTTCCAATCCTCGTGTTCGTCGCTGGAATGCAGGCCCAGGACGCAACCACTGCCTCGCTCCTCGTGGTCGGCATTGCCTCAGCGTTCGGAGTGGTCGGCCACTTCCGCAACGGCAATGTCCGGCTTGGCGCAGGCATTGCGTTCGGCCTTGCCGGCATCTTTGGATCCCGAGTCGGAACGCTCATCAACCGACAAATCGACGAGCGGGTGCTGCTCGGTGCGTTCGCGGTGCTGATCCTGTTTGTTGCTGTACGGATGTATCGGAGTGTCGGTGCGAAGTCTGCCAAGTCGGTGGAGATTGAGCCGGTCCCCGACGCTGAGGTCGGAGGCGCCACCCTCGTTGCGGCCCGACCGATAGCAAAACGAACCCGCCAGCACCTCTCGATAGCAGCGCTGTCGAAGCTCGCTGTCGCTGCAACCGCCGTCGGGTTGCTCACCGGTCTGTTCGGCGTCGGGGGCGGATTTGCCGTCGTCCCAGCGCTCACCCTGTTGCTCGGCTTCCCAGCGAAGGAAGCGATCGGTACATCACTGGTCGTCATCGTCATCAACGCCGCAATGGCACTCGCCATGCGCAGTGGCGACCTCGGCTTTGACTGGGCAGTCGTCCTGCCATTCCTTGTCACCGTCACGATCGGTGTCGTCGTCGGCGCCCGAGTGACTGCCGACGTCGATGCTGATCGCCTGACCCGAAGCTTCGCTCTGATGCTTGGGGTAGTCGGGATCTACACCGCTGCTTCCACCGTCCTCGGCGTCTGACGCCGGCCTCATCCCGCAAGCCATATCAATCGAAGATTCCAACCAGGAGACTCACATGACCAGCACCCTTCACCGTCCAACAGGCGCACTCGGCACCGACGTAATCGACGCAGCGACGCTTCGCCAACTGCTTGCCGACGACCCGGGCCTCAGAATTCTCGACGTCAGAAGCGGCGCTGAGTTCGCCAGTGTCCACATTGGTGGGTCCTACAACGTTCCCCTCGACACGCTCGCGGAACACGCCAGTGACCTCGCCGATGTGGACCACCCGGTCGTGCTCGTGTGCAAGTCTGGCGCTCGAGCCGACCAGGCGCACACCACGCTCAGCAATGCCGGCAAACAACAACTGCATCTGCTCGACGGTGGTCTCGACAGTTGGACGGCGAGCGGAAACGACGTCGTTCGTGGGTCGTCGAAGACCTGGGCATTGGATCGTCAGGTCCGCTTGGCTGCCGGGTCGCTCTCACTCGTCGGGATGTTGCTGTCGGTCGCCGTACCGCGAGCGAAGTGGCTCGCTGGAGCCGTGGCGGCGGGGTTGACGTTCTCGGCAGTGTCCAACACCTGCGCGATGGGCAATGCGCTTGGGCGACTGCCCTACAACCGTGGTGCCGGGTGTGACATCGAGGGCGTGCTCACAGACATGCAGGCAACATCATGATGTCCTCGTATCGGAACCATCCAATCAACGACTACGCGTCGGTAGTGGATCCAGACACGCAGTTCATCGATGTCCGTCAGCCCACCGAAGTGGTGGATGGCAGCATGCCGACGGCAAGCAACATCCCACTCGACCAACTCGCCGACCGGCTGGCTGAACTCGATCCGACTCAGCGCACGGTTGTCCTGTGCCGGAGTGGCGGTCGGAGTGCGCAAGCGGCCCATTTTCTCGCTGGCGCTGGGTTCGTTGACGTCGTCAATCTCACGGGTGGCATACTTGAGTTCTCTGAAGGAGCACAACGATGAAGTTCACGCAGTATTACCTCGATTGCCTCTCGCAGGCGTCGTATCTGATTGGTGACGAATCGTCAGGTCGAGCAGTGGTGGTCGACCCGCGTCGAGACACCGACGAATACGTCCGCGACGCAGCTGAGGCCGGTCTCACGATCGAATTGATCATCGAGACGCACTTTCACGCCGACTTCTTGTCGGGCCACCTCGAGCTTGCCGCAGCCACCGGCGCGGAGATCGCGTTTTCCTCGGTTGCGGAGACTGAATTCTCGTCGCGGAAACTCGCCGACGGCGAACGCATCGAACTCGGAGAGATCGTTCTCGAGATCCGGCACACGCCCGGGCACACGCCCGAGTCGGTCAGCATCGTGGTGTGGGAGCACGCCGACGATGCCGAGCCCTACGGTGTGCTGACCGGCGACACGCTGTTTATTGGTGACGTCGGCCGACCCGATCTGCTGTCCTCGATTGGATTCACCCGCGAAGAGCTCGCCGCACAGTTGTACGACAGCCTGCACGACAAGCTGCTCAGGTTGCCCGACGCAACCAAGGTGTATCCCGCGCACGGCGCAGGGAGCGCCTGCGGTAAGAACCTGTCGACCGACACGTGGTCGACGATCGGTGTGCAGCGCACCACGAACTACGCGCTGCTCGCTGACGACAAGCAAGCCTTCTTTGATCTGGTGACTGAGGGCCAGCCCCCAGCGCCGAGCTACTTCATCTACGACGCCGTGCTGAATCGGCAAGACCGGGGACTGCTTGACGAGCATGCATCGCCGGAGGCGGTTGATCTCGATGGCTTCGACCGGCTGGTCGAGGGCGGAGCAATGGTCATCGACGGGCGTGATCCCGACGAGTTTGCCCATGGGCATCTCGCCGATTCGATCAACGTCGGGCTCAACGGCCGCTACGCCGAGTTTGCCGGCTCGGTCATCCCGAGCGACGTCGACATCCTGTTGGTCGTCGGTGATGGATTCGAAACCGAAGCCAAGAATCGTCTCGGCCGTATCGGTTTCGACCGCGTCGTCGGCTTCCTCGAACACCCGCTCGCTGTCATGGCGGCACATCCCGATCGGGTCGAGCGGGCCTCGCGGCTGACTGCGGTCCAGTTCAGTGAACAGCGCGATGGCATCGAAGGGCTGCAGCTCGTCGACATTCGCAACCCGGGCGAGCTCGAACATGGCACGATCGAAGGGGCCGCAACCGTTCCTGTCGGTCAGCTTCCAGCGCGGATCAGCGAACTCGACCCAGCAGCTCCAACCGTGGTCTATTGCGCCGGTGGATACCGCTCGTCGGTGGCAGCGAGCGTGCTGCGCCAAGCGGGCTTCTCTGATGTGTCCGACATCATCGGTGGATACGGGGCTTGGCAGGAAGCGATGGCGTCGACGTCGAGCTGAGCGTCACGCGACCGTCGTCACTCGGTGACCAGCGGCAACCCGGCGTCCTGCCAGGCAATGATCCCGCCGTCGACGTCATCGACGGCGCTGAAGCCGAGTGCAGTCATGAGCGCTCCGGTCTGGCCGCTCCGATTGCCTGAGCGGCAATACAGCACGTAAGGCACGTTGGGATCGAGCTTCGCGAGTTCGGAGGCGAAGTCGTCGCGATAGAAGTCGATCATCACCGCGCCTTCGATGTGGCCTTCGGCGAACTCTGCGGGCGTTCGTACGTCAAGGATCACCAGATCGTCGGGCGGGGTGGCGATCGTCGCGGCTGCATCGTCGGGTTGGACAAGCTGGATGCCTGCTGCAGCGGAGGTGGCGGCATTTGGTGGCTCGGTATCGGAGGTCGAGGCAGCGTCCGAGCCGCAAGCGGACAGGGTGAGTACGACGAGGACGGCGGCAGAGAGCACAGATCGAGACGAGTTCACGAGCTCAAGTTTATGGGTCGCAGCACCGCCGAACCTGGCGCGGCAGCACAACCAACGGCGGCACTCTCGGTCGCTCCCCATCGGGACAAGGGACCTCAGTCCCTACTGGCCGGCGAAGGCGCCAGCAATGATCGGATGGTGAAATCTCCCGAGAACCTCCGCCACGACGGTCTCCGATCCTGGGTTGCCGACATGGTCGACCTGTGCACGCCCGACGCTGTCCACTGGTGTGACGGATCCGACGACGAGTACGACCTGCTCACGCACGAACTTGTCAATGCCGGCACCTTTATCAGGCTGAACCACGAGCTTCGACCGGATAGCTTCCTCGCCCGTTCCGACCCGAGTGATGTCGCCCGTGTCGAGGACCGGACGTTTATCTGTAGCCGAACCAAGCAACTCGCAGGTCCCACCAACAATTGGATGGACCCGGCCGAGATGAAGGGCAAGCTCGGTGAACTCTTCGACGGCTGCATGCAAGGCCGCACGATGTACGTGATTCCGTTCAGCATGGGCCCGATCGGATCGCCCATTGCCCAAATTGGTGTCGAGATCACCGACTCGGCCTACGTCGCTGTCAATATGAAGATCATGACCCGCATGGGCGCAGCGGTGCTGGACGCACTCGGCGCTGACGGTGCCTTTGTTCCGTGCATGCATACCGTCGGCCCTCCGCTCGGACCGGGCGACGTCGATGTTCAATGGCCGTGCAACCCTGACGTGAAGTACATCGTGCACTTCCCCGAAGAGCGGTCGATCTGGTCGTACGGCAGTGGGTACGGCGGTAACGCGTTGCTGGGCAAGAAGTGCCTGGCGTTGCGGATCGCGTCGACGATGGGTCGTGACGAGGGCTGGCTGGCAGAGCACATGCTGATCATGGGCGTCACCGACCCGGGCGGTGAGAAGACCTACCTTGGCGCGGCGTTCCCCAGCGCCTGCGGTAAGACGAACTTCGCGATGATCGAGCCGCCAGCCGCGTTTGCCGATGAGGGCTGGAAGGTCACCACGGTCGGCGACGACATTGCATGGATCAAGCCGGCCGCAGACGGTTCGCTGTACGCGATCAATCCCGAAGCCGGGTACTTCGGCGTGTTCGCAATGTGGGGCCTCGTCATTGTTGAGTTGACATCTCTGGCCATGAAACGGCTCCCTCGGAAGGTGTGGCGCGGCATTCATTTCACCAGCTATCTCACGTTTCTGCTCACGAGCTTGCACGGCACGTTTG
>JABJAB010000065.1 GCA_018666235.1 Ilumatobacter sp. | reverse complement strand
TGCTTTGAGGACGGTGGCGTCGAATAGGTAGGAGACGCTCCGTGGCAGATGCCGTGGTAGATGTTTGTGCAGTTCTCAGGGACTTCTTTCGTAACCCCGTAGACCTACCCGGTAGTACCACCAGGGAGGGGGTCGCACCCCTCTACTTGCTCACTTAGCAGGGGTACGATGCGCCGCCCCCGTTAGGATTTTCGTCATGCGCGTAGGAGTCGTCGGAGCAACCGGTCAAGTGGGTGGCGTCATGCGTCGTCTCCTCGAAGAGCGTGACTTCCCAGTCACCGAGATGCGGTACTTCGCATCTGCTCGCTCGGCGGGGACCACCCTGCCGTGGAAGGGCACCGACATCGTCGTCGAGGATGCCGAAATCGCCGATCCAAGCGGCCTCGATATCGCACTCTTCTCCGCTGGTGCCACATCTTCTCGCGCCTACGCCGACAAGTTCGCTGCAGCAGGCGCCGTCGTGATCGACAACTCCTCGGCCTTCCGTATGGACCCCAACGTCCCACTCGTTGTGCCTGAAGTCAACGGCCATCTCGTTGCCAACCCACCCAAGGGCATCATCGCCAACCCGAACTGCACCACGATGGCCTTTATGCCCGTCATCAAACCGCTGCACGACGAGGCTGGCCTCACGCGCCTCATCTGCGCCACCTACCAGGCCACCTCCGGATCGGGCCTTGCTGGTGTCGACGAATTGGCGAAGCAAGTGGCCGAAGCCGGCGGCGCCGGACCCGAGCTGACCCACAACGGCGATGCGGTCACTTTTTCTGCTCCCGAGAAGTTCGCCCGCACGATCGCGTTCAACGCGTTGCCAATGTGCGGTTCCGTTGTCGACGATGGCTCGTTCGAGACCGACGAGGAGCAGAAGCTGCGCAACGAGTCGCGCAAGATTCTCGACATCCCTGAGCTGCTCGTATCGGGCACATGCGTCCGGGTCCCGGTTTTTACCGGCCACTCGTTGTCAATCAATGCCGAGTTCGCGAACCCGATCTCAGTGGCGCGGGCCTACGAGCTGCTCAGCGACGCTCCGGGTGTCGAGCTGAGCGAAATCCCGACGCCACTGCAGGCAGCCGGGAAGGATCCCAGCTTTGTCGGCCGCATCCGCGCCGACGAAGGCGCGCCCGGGGGTCGGGGCCTTGCGCTCTTCGTCAGCAACGACAACTTGCGGAAGGGCGCTGCCCTCAACGCCCTCCAAATCGCAGAGTTGGTCCAGACGACGCGATGACTCCCTCTCTCCGATCCTCACGCTGACCCCGAATGGAAGACCTCGGACTGCATGACTGACGACGGGATCAGCCGAGGTTTCTTCGAGTGGGTGCTCGATGCGTTCGAAGGCTTTGCTTCGTCGGTCGATGGTCAGCTCAATTCATCCTCACATCGACGCGGGCTGAAGGTCTGGTATGACGATGCCAAGAAGGAGCACTACGAGGCACAGCTGATCACGCTGTCCACGGGCGATGTCGGCCTCGAGATCGGCTTCCACGCCGAACATCCGAAAGACGATGACAATCAGGAGGTGCTCGATCGCCTGCTTGCTCATGAGGCGGCTTGGCGAGAGCAGCTCGGCGCAGAGGCCGAGGCCGGTGTGTTCATCGGCGCCGATCGGTGGCGACGCATCTCCGAAGTGTGGGATGCGCCCGACCCCGACGACCCGGAGTCAAGCATCGAAATTGCTGCTCGTCTCGCGGACTACGTCATTGCGGTCGAACCGCTGCGCCGAGCCTGAACGCGAAGGTGCCACTGCGGAGTGGTTGGCTGTCGCCAGACTCCGGCAGTGGCACCGTTCAGCGCGTGATCAGACCGTGATCAGGCCGTGGTCTCCTTGTACTCGGCGTCGCCGAATCCGAGGATCATCGCGAAGATGAACGGGAGGAACACCAAGCCGACCGCAAAACCGGCGCCCTTGCCGAACTTCTCTGAGACGGCGATGTACAAGATGATCGCAATCACGATGTTGACGATCGGAATGAGCAGCAGCAGCAGCCACCACCATTCCTTGCCAGCGATCTTCGTGATGATGTACATGTTGTAGATCGGGATGATCGCCGCCCAGCCCGGATGGCCGGCCTTTTCGAAGATCTTCCAGAGTCCAGCGATCGACAGTCCAGCGATCCACAGAATGAGGAATGCCAACGGAATAATGACTGCCATGAGGTACCTCCCGGGGTAATTGTTAAGACGGAATTTCCTCACTGACCGTACAGCGTGCCAACAGGCACACCGTGGCTTTACGAACGCGCAACTGCGTGCGTCAGCAAGCACACGGCAGCGCGGCGCACTTGGGGCAACCGGCAGCAAACCGCTCGGCGGCAACCGTGAGATCGATCCCCTGCTGATTCGCCAAGGTCGCAACCCAGGCAATCACATCGCCGAACTCGTGCACCTGCTGCTCGTGGGTCCCCTTGCGCACCGCTTGGGCGAGCTCACCGATCTCTTCGGCCAGCCAGGCGACCGTGGCAGACACACCACGTTCGCGATCGCGGTCGCCGTAGGTCCGTTCGATGATGTCTTGCAGTTCGACCAGGTCCATGGCCGGACCGTAACCGCCGCAGCCCAGGCGCTCCCGATTCGGTTTCCCTGGGAACGGCACGCGGTGTACTGCCGTCGCAGGTGATGCACCGCGCGCCAGGCGAAATTGCGAGAATGAGAACCCCATGGCCACCCAGCGACGCAACGCCCTGTCACAACGCGACGCGCTCCTCGTCGCAGCGGCGGCCATCGTGGCCGGTTTGCTGGCGTCGTTGGCCGGCTGCCAGCCGACCGGCCAACCCATACCCGATGCGGTGATCTGTTTCGCCGGGGCTGCATTTGTCACCTGGGCAAGTGCAACGACCCCGTGGTGGGCCCTCGTGGTCGCGTCCGGCATCACCGCCACGGTGGCTGTCCCGGACCCACTGCTTTTCCTGCCAGCACTCGCTGCCGGCGTCGCCGCTGCATGGATCGGTGCCCGCCAGGCCAATCTCGGTGCGGTCCGCGCCGTCATCGGTGGCCTGCTCGCGCAAGTACTACTCCGGCTGGACTGGGACCCGTTCTTCACCGCCTCGGCACTCGTCGCCGGTGGTGTCGCCGCACTCCTCGTCATCACCGGCCTGCAGCGTCGACCACGCGACGTTCGGTCACGCGCCTCGCGGACCGCACGGGTGCTGGCCGCCGCTGCTGGCGTCACCCTGGTCGGCTTCGCCATTGCCGGGCTGCTCGCGCGTCCGTCGGCGGCCGACGGTTACGACCGGCTCACCGCTGGGCTCGACCTGTTGCGCAGTGGGGATTCACTGGGTGCGGTGGCGGCGTTCTGCGTACTTGTATTGGTCTCGGCCTCAGGCATTTCGGCATCTTGACAGACGAACCAATGACGGGATCCATCAATCTCACACACAGCGACCTTGACCTTCGCTGGCGTCGATGACAGCCGGACGCGAAACGAGCCGCCCGTCGGTTCCGGAGAACTGACAAGACGGCTCGTGGTCGGGGTGGGGAGATTTGAACTCCCGGCCTCCACGTCCCGAACGTGGCGCGCTACCAAGCTGCGCTACACCCCGTAGCGACGGACAACGCTATCCGGCGTTGACCGCTTCTTCCTCGGGCGATTCCGCCACATCTGGATCGACATCGACGTCATCGGCTGCAACCGGGTCGGGTGCCGGCAGGCCTTCCGTGTATGTGCCACCGCCGTTGATGGCCGTGACCGCTCGTTTCAATCGAAGCGAGTCGAGCGGCTTGATCAGCCAGCCTTCGGCACCACTGCGACGTGCAAGATGCAGGTCAGCGCGACGGTCGAGCAGCATCAGCACCGGGACGTGCGGAAGCAATCCCGACGATTCGTCGAGTCGGAGCGACATCGTCACCGCCATGCCACCCATCGAGCCGATCTGCATGTCGAGGATTGCAAGGTCAGGGGTGTTCTTCTCGACCTCATCGGCCACCACCCGCCCTTCGCTGCAGACGGTGAAGTTGACGCCGTCGGCACCAAGTGCTGCCGTGATGTCATCGACCACCCAGCTGGCGTCTGTCGCAATGATGATCTCCACGAGCCCAGACGCTACCCGGTCGTTCTGCCAGTGCCGGAATCAACCGTCCGGAATCAGCACGGCGTGGGGTGGCTGGCCGAACGGCTCACTCTGCAGGGTCGAAGAGGTGGCCCGCGATGGTCTGCAGACCTGCGAGATCATGCACGTCTCGGTCGAGCAGGGGCAGGGTCGCAATCACATCATTACCGACCACGTCGGCGAGTGGGGCGATGACGTGCCGCTCACGTTCGCGCAGCGTTCTCAGCTCAGCGACGTTTGTCCAGAGCGCGACAAGATCATCGTTGCCGACAGCGGCTCTCGCCGCAGCGGTTGCGTCGGCAGCGGTTCCCGCGCCGAACCCCGGCTGCGTGCGATTGACGATTGCCGCGCCGACCCCGACTCCCTGTTCGACCAACTGTTGAGCGAACCAAACAGCCTCGTCAATGGTGTCATGGCGCGGCGTTGCCACGACGACGAACGATGTCTCCGCTGCTCGGATCAGCGCCACCACTTCGTCGGCCCGGTCGCGGAATCCGGTCTCCATGCCGGCGAACGCCTGGAAGAACGCCACGGCATCGGCGAGCACATCAGAACCGACCACACGGCCGATCGCTTTCAGAATCGGCTGCGCGGCCGAACCGAGCACCTTGAGGCCACTCTTAGTTGGCAGCATCAGCAGCTTGAAGGCCCGATGGTCGAGGAACCGCGCCAACACGCCGGGTGCCTCGAGGAAGTCAAGGGCATTGCGACTCGGCGGCGTGTCGACGACAACCAGGTCGAAACGGTCATCACCGTGCAGAGCGTGCAGCGTCTCGGCGGCCATGTACTCCTGCGTGCCACTCATCGCGCCGGCCATGTTGCGATACAGCGGGTTGGTGAGAATGCGGTCGACCTGCTCGGGGTCACCGGCGTGACGCCGCACCAGGCCGTCGAACGTCGCCTCCGTGTCGAGCATCATCGCCCACAGCTCGCCACCCGACGCCTGAGCCGAATTGAGGTCGATGCGTTGCGGCTCGGCAGCTAGTCCGTCCTCCAGGCCCAAGGCATCGGCCAGCCGACGGGCCGGGTCGATCGTGACCACCACCACCTTGCGGCCATGCTCTGCTGCTTCAAGACCGAGCACCGCGGCCGTGGTGGTCTTGCCGACGCCACCGGAGCCGCAGCACACGATCACGGTCGACGCGTCGATGAGGCGCTGCACGTCAGCCATCAGTTGCCCTCGACATCAGGCACACCGTTGAGCCCCAGGAGGTGGTCGGTCAACCGGTCGACGTCCGTGGCGGTCAATCCGGCGACCAGTTGGGCAGGCAGCGTGATCTGCTCGAGCGGCAGCTCCGCCGACAAGCGCTCGATCTCGGTGCGCTCCATCGCTCGGCGCGATCGCCGGAACGCTGCGGCCTCGGCGAGGACCGCTGCCACATCCGCATCGAGGTCTTGCCAGGCAGCTGCGGCCGTTTTGATCGACGGCAATGGAACGCCGGTGTCCACGCCATTGATCACGATCGGGCCAAGCTGGATTCCGACATCGTCTTCCAGGGCAAACGCTGTCTCAACGACCTCATTCACCGGGGTTGTCTCGGGCAGCGTGACGAGCACGACCTGGCAACGCTCAACGTCGGTGAGCAGTTCGATCACTTCGTCGGATTGCGTTCGCACCGGTCCGCTCCGCACCGCATTCGCCAGGCCGGTGGCAGACGTGAGGAAGGTGATCGCATGGCCCGCTGCAGGGCCGTCGACCACGATGAGGTCGTAGTTCTGCGATCGCTCGAACGATTTGACCTTGCCGAGGACAACGACATCATCGATACCTGGCGCTGCGGTGCCGACCATGTCGATCACGCCCGTCTTGTTCAGCCGCTTCGCGATCCGGGCGAAACCGTGATCTCGGAGATATTCGTCCAGAGCGTCAGCGGCCGAAATGTGGACCACCTCAATGGATCCGGCCCCGTTCTGAGCCTCACCGTCGAGCAGTTGGTCGAGCGTCGGCTTGCCGTCAAGTTCGACAACAAGGACACGTCGTCCGTCACGACTGGCCGCGCGGGCGATCACAGCCGTTACCGTGGTCTTTCCGACACCCCCCTTGCCCGCAACAATGACAACATTTGTCGCGGTCAACGACTGCAGCGGACTCTCGTGTTCCGGAGGCACCTTTGCGCAGACTAGCGATCGCATTGCTCACAACGGCCGCTGGCCTTTCATTGTTCGCGGGCGGCGTCAGCGCCCAGGACGACCAAGGCGGCGACGACCCCACGCCCGACACCGTGGTCACGCCCGGAGGCGCGACCATCGCTCCGGTCGACGTGCTGCAGGTCAGCGGGTTCATGGACGACATCCTCGTTGCTGAGATCCGCGACGCCATCGAGCGCGCCGACGACAGCGGAGCGCAGGCCCTGATCCTCCAGGTGAACAGCGACGGCACGGTCGTCGACGACAGTGTCGTCGAAGCCCTGCTCGAGGACATCGCCACCGCACCCGTGCCGATCGGCGTCTGGGTCGGCCCGACGGGTTCACGGTTCTATGGCCCGGCAGCTCAGATGCTCGCCGTTGCCGATGTGACCGGGATGGCGCCCGGCGCACGTGTCGGCTACTTCGGTGTTCCGCTGAGCATCCCGTCAGCAGAGATCGACTTCGGTATCGCCGAAGAAACGCTCCGCAACGGCTCGGTTGGCCTCAGCGAGGCGCGCGCCCTCGACATTTTCAGGCAACGCATCAACGACGAGGGCATTCCCACAGTCACCTCAATGCTGCAGGCAATGAACGGCTACGAGGAGCTCGGCGTCACCCTGGTCACCACCGAGCAAGTGGTCACCGATGACGGCAACACGCGCTTCGACACCGTCGCCATTGTGCGCTTTTCGAAGTTGTCGCTGATCGATCAGTTGTTCCACACCGTGGCCAGCCCGCCGGTTGCGTACCTGCTGTTGCTCACCGGTCTGGCGCTGCTCGTCTTCGAGTTCTTCACCGCCGGAGTCGGGGTGGCTGGCGTCGTCGGCGCGGTCTGCACCTTCCTCGCGTTCAGCGGGCTGGCCGTCCTGCCCACACGAACGTGGGCAGTGGTGGTGATCGGTCTGGCGATGTTGGCGTTCTCGGTCGATGTCCAAGTCGGCATTCCCAGATTCTGGACCGGCGTGGGCCTCGTACTCACCGTGATTGGCACCTGGTTCCTCTTCGAACCGTTGCCGGGGGCCAGCATGCGCCCGGGATGGATCGCGCTGATCACCGGCGTCGGCGGCATCGCGCTCACCTTCATCGTGGGCATGCCCAACATGGTCCGCACTCGCTTCGCCACACCGACCATCGGCCGAGAGTGGATGATCGGCGAACTCGGCACCGTCATCGACGACGTCGACCCCGACGGTGTGGTCGAGGTCGGCAACGGCCGCTGGCGTGCACGGACCAACCGGGCAACTCCGGTCATGCGCGGCGACGAGATCCGTGTCGCCGCCATCGACGGCATCACGCTCGAAGTCGAACCGCTGGAAGGCGCCGCCAAGGACTACCGCGAGCGGCGCGGCGCATCTGATGACGCCGAGCCGCCAGTCGAGACTGTCACCGACGGACAACTCTCACCCTGATCGCCCGCGCCTCGGCGACCAACCGGCGACATCCACATGCCCGTCGGCGAAACCGTGACGGTGAGCTCAGACTGGTGGAAGTCGCGGGCCGCCGATGCGGAGATCGTCGCGGCGGCGCGTCACGCCACGGGCGTCGAGTTCAGCGACAAGCGGCAACGCATACTTCCGGCTCGCTCCGGTGGCATCGCGAAACTGTGCGACGGTGAACCCGTCGACGTGCTCGGCAAGCAGCTCGGCCGCCACGAACGCCGCTGCATCGATCGCGTCGCGATGGAATCCGATGCCGTCGCGTTGCACCACATGACCGCGGCGCACCAGCTCACGCAGATCGTTGCGATCCACGTCACCGAGTGACGGTGGCGCGAAACCACCGGCGAGCAGGTCCGCAAGCGCTGGATGGTCTTCGTAGGGGTCGACCGCATCGGCAGGTTGCACCAGTCCGTTCGACACGACCACCGCGTCGAGTGTTGGCAAGACGGCACGCTCACGCTCGTCGAAAGCAGCAAGATCAAGCCCGGCAGGTCCGGCTTCGTCAACCCGCTCGACAATGGCGGCGCCGAGTTCAGCCAGCGACTCACTGGTGGTCACCCATTCGCCGATCACCGGATCGATGACTTCTCCGGTGAGCTGCTCGATTTGGTCCACGGTCAACCAGCCGCGCTCTCGAACCAGCCGTTCAACGCTGCGATCGGGAGCGGCGCGCGAGGCGCGCAACACCGGGTCGATGTCGAGGACCTCGCCTCCACCAACGGTTTCATCGCGTCCGGACTCGCGCAGGACGAAACGATCGCCAGGCAGCAGCGGCAGTGCGGCTGGCAAGAACAGTCGCACGGCACCGGTGGTCCCGGGGCCGAGCTCCTGAACGCCAAGCACACGCAGCTTCACCGCATGCTCGCCCGCACCGATGTAGGCCACGTAGGCACCACGTCGCGACACGTCATGGTCGAGCGCGTCCAACACGCGTAGCGAGGCGTCGAATCGCTCGGTCAAGCGCCAGCGTCCAGGTTCGATGACGGCATCGCCACGCTTCACGTCGGTATGGTCGACGCCGGCCAGGTTGACCGCAACTCGGTTGCCCGCACCGATCTGTTCGACGGTGTTGCCGGCCGTTTGAATCGTGCGAACGCGAGCTGAATGTCCGCCCGGCTCGATCGACACCAGCTGGTCATTCTGCAAGGTGCCACCAACGAGGGTGCCGGTGCCGACCGTCCCACTGCCCTTCGCGGCGAAGACACGGTCAAGCCACAGACGTGGCCGCTTCCGGTCGACGGCGGCTGTGCTGCGCTCGATCAGCGCATCGAGTTCGCGGCGCATCGCGTCGAGGCCGGTTCCCGATGTCGACGACACCGACACCATCGGTGCTCCCTCGAGGAACGTGCCCTCGACATGGTCCGCCACTTCCATCTGCGCCAGTTCGAGCCACTCGTCATCGACAAGGTCGACCTTCGTCAACGCGATGATGCCGTGGCTGATGCCGAGCAGTTCGAGGATGCGAAGATGCTCTTCTGACTGCGGCTTCCAGCCTTCGGTCGCCGCCACAACGAAGACGCATGCCGACACGCCGCCGACGCCGGCCAACATGTTGCGCAAGAACTTCACGTGACCCGGCACGTCGATGAAACTCAGCTCGGTGCCGGAAGGCAGAACGGTGTGCGCAAACCCCAGGTCGATGGTGAGGCCACGACGCTTCTCTTCTTCCAACCGGTCCGGGTCGGTCCCCGTGAGCGAACGCACGAGCGACGACTTGCCGTGATCAACATGGCCCGCCGTTGCGATGACCGTCATGCGCCACCACGCAATGCTGCGACGATGGTGACGTCATCAGCGGGATCGACCGAACGGAAGTCGAGCGATGTGCGGTCGTCGCGTGAGCGAGCAATCACCGGTGTGTCGTGCCGGCGCAACTGCTCAAGCAGGTCCCCGTCGATGACCACGCCGACCGACGGCATGGTCACACCTGGCGCCGAACCTGCCCCAGGCAGCGCCTCGGTTCGTTCAACACGCGCCGACGGGTGAACAGCGACGATCGCTTCGACCACCGCGGCCGCACGTTCTTCAAGCGCCACCAACGGTGTACCGACCATCTTCCAGAACGGGATCTCGGTTCCTGCCTGTCGGTCGAGGTAGATCAGCGCAATGCGCTGCAGTGCAGCAAGCACGAGTCCACCTGGCCGCAGCGCTCGCGCCAACGGGTGCTGCAGACACCGTTCGACGAGGTCGGCTCGGCCGGCGATGATCCCAGCCTGTGGACCACCAAGCAGCTTGTCGGCGCTGAAGGTGATGAGATCTGCCCCGTCCGCGATTGCCTGCACCGCAGCAGGTTCACCCGCAAGCCAGGCAGGGGGCGCACCCTTCATCCAGGGCACGGTCGCATCGATCAGGCCGCTGCCAATATCGGCAACCACGGGAACGTCGAGCGTGGCGAGATCGGCAATCGATGTCTCTTCCACGAACCCCTCGACGCGATAGTTACTCGGGTGGACCTTCAGCACCATCGCCGCGTCGACGTTGGCGCGCGTGATCGCCGCCTCGTAGTCCCTCAGCCGAGTTCGGTTCGTGGTCCCCACGTCGACGAGTCGGGCGCCGGACTGCTCGATCACTTCAGGGACACGGAACGAGCCGCCGATCTCGACACTCTCGCCTCGGCTGACCGGCACGTCCTTGCCTGCCGCGAGTGCCGCGACAACGAGCAGCACGGCTGCCGCGTTGTTGTTCACCACCATCGCTGCCTCGGCCCCACAGAGCCGCGCATACAACTGACCCACCGCCGCCTGCCGTGATCCGCGTTGGCCGGTGTCCAGGTTGAACTCGACGGTCTGTGCGGATGCGTCTTGGTGGTGTGCCAACGGTGCGCGGCCGAGGTTCGTGTGCAACAGCACGCCGGTCGCGTTGACCACGGGGGTCAGAAGCGTGCGACGGAACTCGTCCGCTCGACGCGCTGCGGAGTCCGGGTCTCCGGCTTCGATGGCCGCGCGGGCCACGTCAACACAGATCGGATGCGGCAATCCGCTGGAGTTCAGCGAGCGAGCGAGCGAGTCCACCGACGGTGGACGGGAAGGCGCAGTCATGTGCCGCCTCCCGGGAGGAACAGTCGAGTTGCCACGTTTCGCAGCCTACGAGCCACCACGTCCGCGCGCTGCAGCAGCCCGCACCTCGCCATCCTGTTCGCCGCCGACGAGTCGGCCACCGAGGAACAGCCCATCAGCAGCACGGTGGCTCCACCTCAGCGCGTTGTTCTACGCTGCACGGCCGTGAGCACCCTCCCCGTCCCGATCGTTCAACTCGACGCCGATCTGCCCGTACCGGCCTACGCCCATGAGGGCGATGCCGGCCTCGACCTGTACGCCGCCGAGGCCACCATCCTCAGTGCAGGTGGTGGACGCGCCCTCGTCCCGACCGGCATCTCGATCGCCATCCCGATGGGATACGGGGGCTTCGTCCTCCCGCGGAGCGGCATGGCGCTCAAACACGGCATCAGCGTCGTCAACGGCCCTGGCCTCATCGACGCCGCCTACCGCGGGGAGATCAAGGTCATCTTGATCAACACCGACCCGGACACCGACTACGCCATCGCTCGCGGCGACCGTGTTGCTCAGCTCGTCATTCAGAAAGTCGAGCAGATCGAGTGGCAGATCGGCGACACGCTCGACGGCGATGACCGTGGCGGCGGCTTCGGCCACTCGGGCACCTGAGGCTCAGCCCGAACCCGAGCCCAAGCCGGCGCTCACCCCCACGCGAAGACAGGTTGCTCGAAATCGGCGACGCGACACTCGTCGCCCGTCCGTCCTTCGAGGCCAACCCATCGAAACTGCACGAGCACTGCGCCTGTCGGCGCATGGATCAAGTCGCCGCTCAACGGCACCTGCACGACCGGCCGGTCGCTCTCAGGGATCGACACGAAGCGGGGCGAATCGTCGCGGGACAACTCGTGCAGACCGATGCGGTACGCGGCCAGCACCTCGTCGGGGCTCGGGTCGAGCGCAAGGTCGGCTCCACCCCAAACCACCACCGGAGTCATGATGTAGCCGGAACGCGTCGCGTAGTCATCGAGGACGCCAATCACGGCTCCTTCGTTGAGTTCGACGCCGACCTCTTCATGGGTTTCGCGCAGCGCCGCATCGATCACTGTCTCGCCTGCATCGAGCCGACCACCGGGCAGCGCCCACTGCGCTGAGTGAGTGCTCAACCGTGCCGCCCGCCGACAGAGAACGAACGCTGCTCCGCCGGCGACACCATTCATATGTCCATCGATTTCCGCGTCAAGGCCCTTGACACCTGTCGGAATGTTCGCCATCCCGTCGGCCTCGGCAGGGTGCGGGTCAACCCGATCCGAGCCCGGCTCAGAATCGACGAGCAGGATCGCGACGGCCGCATGGCGTCGCCCGTCAAGGGGCAGCTCGCGTCGCTCGTGGCCGTGCAGATTCGCTTCGATCCGGTCGCGGAGTTGGTCGCTGTACGTGATCATCGTGTCCCAGCATCGCCGATTCGGCCGCTGCAGACGATGTCCGAGCGGATTTGGCGATCGGGCGTACCGGCTCAGCCGCGGTACGCGTGGGTGATAGGGAGCCGTCGGTCTTTGCCGAAGGCCTTGTTGGTGACACGAACACCGGGCGGGCACTGACGGCGCTTGTACTCGGCGATGTCGACGAGGCGCGTCACTCGCCGCACCATGGCCTCGTCGTAACCCAACTCGATGATCTCAGTCGCCGTCCGGTCCTGTTCCACGTACAGCTCGAGGATGGGGTCAAGCACCTCATACGGCGGCAGTGAGTCATCGTCACGCTGATCGGGACGCAGCTCGGCCGATGGCGGCTTGGTGATGACATCGACGGGGATGACTTCGCGACCGGCTGCCTCGTTGACATAGCGACACAGCTCGTACACGCGGAGCTTGAGGACGTCCTTAATCATCGCGTACCCGCCGACGGAGTCACCGTAGATCGTGAAGTACCCAACCGCCATTTCGCTCTTGTTACCCGTGGTGAGCACCATCCAACCGAACTCATTCGAGAGCGCCATCAACAGCTGACCGCGACACCGGCTCTGGATGTTCTCGTAGGTGAGCCCCACCTCTCGACCGGCGAACGCTCCGGAGAGCATCTCTTGGTATGCGGTGAACGCCGGTTCGATCGAAATCGTGCGGAAGTCGATGCCAAGATTCTCAGCGAGCAGGGCCGCATCGCTCTTGGAGTGATCACTCGAGTACCTCGATGGCATCGACACGCCGTGAACGTGTTCGGGTCCGAGCGCATCGGCTGCGATGCACGCCACGATGGTCGAGTCGATCCCACCTGACAGCCCGATGACCACATCGCTGAACCCGTTCTTGCCGCAGTAATCGCGAGTGCCGAGCACCAACGCGTCGTAGAGCTCTTTGTCGGCGCCGAGTGGCTCGGCGATCGGCGCGGCCAGCGACTCGCTCGACGAAGTGGGTCGGCGGGGCGTGGCCGACACTTCGACCGTAGGCAGCAGCGCCTCGGTGGCGCGACCACGCGGATCCAGCAACCGCTTGCGGTACACGGGCGGCACGGGCACATCAACGATCATCAGGTCTTCGACAAACTGTGGTGCCCGAGCAAGCAAGGCACCCTCGTGATCCATCACGAACGAGCCCCCGTCGAAGACCAACTCATCTTGGCCACCGACCTGGTTGACGTAGACGACAGCGCAATGGGAATCAGCAGCACGGGTCGACACCAACTGCTCACGCACGAGGTCCTTCTCGGCGCGAAACGGCGAGCCGTTGATGTTGATGTTGACCTCGGCGCCAGCGGCAGCTTGCTCGGCCAGCGGACCAAATGGGCTCCAGATGTCTTCACAGATCGAGATCCCGACCTTCACGCCCCCGATGACGAACAGTTCGAGTGGATCGGACTCGTAGCCCGCCATGAAATACCGCTGTTCGTCGAACACTGCGTTATTGGGCAGCAGACGCTTGTGGTAGATCCCGACGATCTCACCGCCGACACAGACGGCGGCCGCGTTGTAGAGGTCGCGGTCCTGATCGACAAACCCGACGACCGCAACACATTCGCCCGTCCGAGCGGCAAAGGTGTCGAGCGCTGCGCGGTTGTCGGCAACAAAACCTGGCTTCAACACGAGATCTTCCGGCGGGTAGCCGGTGGTCGACAATTCAGGGAACGCAACGACGTCGCATCCCGCGGCCGCGGCATCGTCGTAGGCCTCGACAAGCTTGGCGAGGTTGCCGTCAAAATCACCGACGGTGGGGTTCAGTTGGGCAAGGGCGACACGCAGGACCGTCACAACGCCAGGCTACTCCTCGGGCGATCCTCGTCCCGCCGCTAAAATTCTCCAGAAATCGCCGAAAAAGCGGCGTCTTCGCTCCAGCGAACGAGATGCGACCTGGCAGTATTAGGCAAGTGCGTTGGAAGAGTGTGGCGATCGTCGGGGTGATGCTCGTCGGCGCGTGCACCCCTGGCGAGGGCCCAGACTCGATCCCGCTGCCTACCTCGGCGGATACGACCACGACGTCGACCTCGTCGACCACGACCACGACGACGACGACCACGACCACGACGTTGGTGCCGCCGCGACTGACCGCAACGATCAGGCGCACCACCGATGGCGTACCGCACATCTCTGGCCCCGACCTCGCAAGCGTCGCGTACGGACAGGGATGGGTCAGCGGTGAAGACCACGGCTGCACGCTGATCGACCAGATCGACAAGGTGTACGGCCGCCGTTCCGAAGTTCTTGGCCCCGGCAGCGACGGAGAGAACGTCGAGAGCGATTTCGCCTGGCGCGCGATCGACATCGTCGGGGTCGCCACAGCCGACTACGACGATGCGTCTCCCGAGATCGTCGAACAGTTCGGAGCCTTCGCAGAGGGCTGGAACGACCAGCTCACCGACACCGGTCCCGACGGTCTCATCGGCTGGTGCAACGACGCCGAGTGGGTCCGGCCGATCCAGCCGGTCGAGGTCTACGTGTACGCCCGTTCGGTGGCGCTGTTGGCCAGCAGTGCCCGGTTCGCTGATTTCCTCCCGAGCGCCCAGCCACCGCAGCCTGACGGGGCGCTCGGCTTCGCCCCGCGCCGGTCGGCCAATGACTCCCCCGCTCCGGACTTCACCGTGCTCGAACCACTCGACGTTGGCAGCAACGGTTGGGCCGTCGGTAGCGACCGGACGGAAAATGGCACCGGCGGCCTGCTCGTCGCCAACCCGCACTTCCCGTGGGAAGGCGAGCTGCGTTTCGCTGAGACTCACCTCACCGTTGGCGACGAGATCGACATCTACGGCGCTCAACTGCTTGGCGTGCCCGGTATCGGCATCGGATTCACCGAAGGTGTGGCATGGACCCACACCGTGTCCTCCGGCAAGCGACTCACCGCCTACCTCCTCGCGCTCGACCCCGAATCACCGACGAGCTACATCGTCGATGACGAGTCCAGGCCCATGACCTCCGTCGAGCACACCATCTCGATCCTTCGAGCTGACGGCACCGTCGACGAAGAAACCCGCACGCTGTGGCGAAGCGAGTACGGCCCGATCGTTGACTTCCCCGGGCTCGGCTGGACCGACAGAGCAGTGCTCAGCTTCCGCGATGCGAACATCAACAACAACGAGTTCATCGACCAGTACCTCGACATGATCTCGGTACAGAGCCTCGACGACTTGCAAGCAGTGCACGCCGAACATCAGGGCGTTCCGCTCTTCAACACCATCGCAACCGGCGCGGATGGCCGGGTTTGGTACGCGGACACCTCCGCCACTCCCAATCTCTCCGACGAGGCACAACAGCTCTTCATCGACAAGCTGTCCACCGACCCGATCACCCAGATCGGTTACGACAACGGCGTGGTGCTCCTCGACGGATCCGACAGTCGATTCACTTGGGAAGTCGTGCCCGGTGCTCGTGACGACGGGTTGGTTCCGTTCGCCGAGATGCCGATGGTGGAGCGCACCGACTACGTCTTCAACGCCAACGACAGCTTCTGGGTACCAAGCGACGAGTTCACCCTTGACGGAGCGTTCTCGATGCTCCACGGCGAACAGAACACGCCACTCAGCATGCGCACCCGCCAGAACGCTGCGGTACTCGCGTCCGACAATCGGACAGGCCTCGCTGGCGACGACGCCAACTTCTCTGGGCTCGAGCTGCGCGACGCGGTGTTCGACAACACGGGGCACGCCGCCGCCCTGCTCCTCGACGCCACTGTCGACGCGTGCTCCGTTACCCCGGTGTTCGAAGTCGACGAAGTGCTCGACGACGACGAGACAGTTGCGCTGCCCGCCGAACTCGTCGACCTCACTCCAGCCTGCGGCATTCTCGCTCGCTGGGACGGCCGCTACGACCTTGACCGAGCCGGCCCCTTGCTGTGGCGCGAGGTGCTCAACCGATTCAGCAACGCCGAGCGCACGACCACCGGTTCGCTCTTCTCCGACGAGTTCGATCCACTGCAACCGACACTCACCCCAGCAGTGCCCACGGACGATTCCACCGCGTTGCTCGCCGCCCTGGCACGTGCCGTGCAGACGTTGACCAAGGCGGGCTTCCCTCTCGACTCAACGCTCGGCGCCGCTCAGTTCACCGAACGATCCGGGACACGAATCCCCATCCATGGCGGCACCGACGCGGATGGCGTCACCAATGTGGTGCAGTGGAGCGGCACCGGCTCGAGCACCGAGACGGCACCGAGCCGCGGCGACGCCGTCTCCCCGAACAGCGCACTGCGCGGTGAGGGTTTCCCGGTCAACTACGGGACAAGCTTCGTGATGACCGTTGACTACACAGGAGATCAGGTCCAGGCGTGGGCCATCCTCACGTACGGCCAAACCGACGATCGCGAGTCGCCGTTGTTCGAACAGCAAACGATTCGATTCAGCGAGAAGAACTGGCGCACAGTGGCATTCACTGACGAACAGATTTCCGCCGACCCCAACCTCACCGAACGCATCCTCGAAGTCCGCTGACCGCGGATCGCTCGCCGGCCGCAACACCAATGCGCAGGTGAACAGCAACAGTTCACACGCCGTTCACAAACGAGCAACGACGACGCAACGACCAACTGCAACGATGCCGCACGTTCACGGGACTCGCCGTATCCTTGGCGTGCCCAACCAACAACAAGATTTGAGGACAGCAGTGGCTATCAAGGCTGAGTACATCTGGATCGACGGTACGGAACCGACTCCGCAACTCCGTTCCAAGACGAAGGTCATCTCCGACGACAGCGGCACCGACCTCGCCGACATGCCGATCTGGGGCTTCGATGGTTCGTCGACCAACCAGGCAACGGGCGACAAGAGCGATTGCGTGCTGAAGCCCGCCCGAGTCTTTCCCGATCCGATCCGTGGCGGCGAGAACGTCCTCGTCATGTGCGAAGTGATGCTCGTGGATGGCAAAGCCCATCCGACCAACACTCGTGCAGCGGCTGCTCGCACCGCCAAGAAGTACAAGAAGCACGAGCCGATGTTCGGCATCGAGCAGGAATACACGATGCTCAAGCCGAACGGCAACCCGCTCGGCTTCCCAGACGACGGCTTCCCCGCACCGCAGGGTCCGTACTACTGCGGCGTCGGCGAGATCGCCATCACCGGCCGCAACATCGCCGAAGATCACATGGACGCCTGCCTCGCTGCCGGCGTGACGATCTCGGGCATCAACGCCGAGGTCATGCCCGGACAGTGGGAATTCCAGGTCGGCCCCGTTGGCCTGCTTGAAGTCTCCGACGAGCTCTGGATTGGTCGCTACCTTCTGCACCGCATCGCCGAGGACTACGGCGTGGTCATCAGCATCGACGCCAAGCCCGTCAAGGGCGACTGGAACGGCGCTGGAGCCCACACCAACTTCTCCACCAAGGAGATGCGTGAAGACGGCGGCATGAAGTACATCGAGGCTGGCTGCAAGGCCCTCGGCCAGCGCGCTGCAGTGCACATCGCCAGCTACGGCGACGGTGTCGAAGATCGCCTCACCGGCGCCCATGAGACCCAGCGTCACGACCAGTTCAGCTACGGCGTGTCTGACCGCGGCGCATCGATCCGCATTCCTTGGCAGGTTGCTGTCGACAAGAAGGGCTACCTCGAAGATCGTCGCCCGAACGGCAACATCGACCCCTACGTGGTGGCCCGCCTCATGGTGGACACCATCTGCGGCGCCATGAAGTGATCTGTGGTCAGATCGCGTGATCTGACCACAGATTCAAGAAACTGAAATCCTGAAGGCAACGTGGCCGGCGGGGTGGGGACCTCAAGTCCCTGCTTCGCCGGTTCGCTTTTTCCACACCATCTGAAAGACTGAACCTGTGAGTATCGACCAACATCGCGAATATGTCTTGCGTTCAGTCGAAGAGCGCGGCGTACGCCTCGTCCGGCTGTGGTTCACCGACGTGCTCGGCAACCTCAAGAGCCTCGCCATTTCACCTGCCGAACTCGACAACGCGCTGACCGACGGGATGACCTTCGACGGGTCGTCGATCGACGGCTTCTCCCGTGTCCAGGAAGCCGACGTCCTCGCGATCCCTGATCCCGACACGTTCGAAATCGTCCCGTGGGGAGACCCGAAAGAACCCGAAGCACGCGTCTTCTGCGACATCCACAACCTGGACGGCACGCCATTCGCTGGCGACCCGCGCCAGGTCCTGCGACGTCATATGAAGGCCGCCCATGAGATGGGCCTCACGTTCTACGTGGCGCCCGACATCGAGTTCTTCTACTTCGAGCCACTCGTCGCTGGCGAAGTCCCAGTCCCGATCGATCAGGGCGGGTTCTTCGATCTGACGACCAACGACGTCACCGGCGAGCTGCGCAAACGCACGATTCGCACACTCGAGCAAATGGGCATTCCGGTCGAGTACAGCTTCCATGAAGATGCGCCCGGTCAGCAGGAAATCGACCTCCGCCACACCGATGCCCTCACCATGGCCGACAGCGTGATGACCTTCCGACTCGCCGTTCGCGAAATTGCCGCCCGCAACAGCGCGCACGCCACGTTCATGCCGAAACCACTCGAGGGCGTTCAAGGCTCGGGCATGCACGTGCACCTCTCGCTCTTCGAAGGCGACGACAACGCCTTCTTCGACGCTGATGACCCATACAACCTGTCCGCGAAGGCCAAGGCCTTCATGGCGGGCCTCCTGCGACACGCTCCTGAAATCACGGCGGTGACCAACCAGACCGTCAACAGCTACAAGCGCCTGGTTCCCGGCTTCGAGGCACCCGTGCACCTCAGTTGGGCGCGCAACAACCGCAGTGGGCTCATCCGGGTGCCCATCACCAAAAACGACAATCCTTTGGCCACGCGTCTCGAGTACCGCTCCCCTGATCCCGCGTGCAACCCGTACTTGGCCTTCAGCCTGATGCTTGCAGCCGGCATGAAGGGCATCGAAGAGGGCTATGAGCTGCCCGATGAGGCTGACGCCAACCTGTTCGAGATCGGAGACGATGTACTCGAGAAGCTCGGCATCGGCCAGCTCCCCACGTCGCTCGCAGCAGCGCTCGAAACGATGGAAAAGTCCACACTCGTGCGAGAGGCCCTCGGTGAGCACATTTACGAGTGGTTCCTGCGGAGCAAACGCATCGAATGGCGCGGCTACAAGACCCACGTCAGCGCGTTCGAGCGAGATCGGTACCTGACGTCGTTGTGAGTGAGCGCAGCCAGATGCTTCTGGTCTTCCCGGACCCGGCGCCGCCCGAACTGGCGCGCACACTCGATCTCGGTGGTTCTTCGTGGAAGGCCGTTTCCTCGACCGCCGATGCCGGTGAACACGAGCCCGACTCCGGCTGGGCCGGAACCATTGTCGATGCCACGGCAGACCCTGAAGGCGCGTGGGCGTTCCTGCGGGCAATCCGTAAGCAGGCCGACAAGCAACTCCCTGTCATCGTGTTGATCGGGGGGGCGCAACTCGCCGAGCTCGAACACCGCGACGACCTCTTCGACGACTTCTGCCTGTCACCGTTCCACCCGTCTGAACTCGAGGCGCGCCTGCGACATCTGCTCTCAGGGGACGTGGCCGTCGTCAGCTCAGACATGGTCGAGTACGGAGCGCTCACCCTCAATCTCGAGACCTACCAAGCGTCGATCGCGAACAAGCCGCTCGACATGACCTACATGGAATATGAGCTGCTCAAGTTCCTCGCGCAGAACCCCGGCAAGGTGTTCACTCGCGAGATCCTGCTCAGCCGCGTGTGGGGCTACGAGTACTACGGCGGCGCCCGCACCGTCGATGTGCATGTGCGTCGGCTGCGCGCCAAGCTCGGCGAAGAGCATGCAGCGTTGATCCAGACGGTCCGCTCGGTCGGCTACCGCTTTGGCGAATCCCGCTGGGAAAGCTAGGCAAGCTGCAAGAAGTCGATGATCGCGTTGCCGACGATGTTGGCGAAGACGATCGAGCCTTGCTCGCGGGGGTGCACCCCGTCGTTGCGCAAGTTGCCGTCGTCGTCGGCCACGGCGCTCCACGACGCAATCACACTGTCGCCGCGCTGAGTCACCCGGTCGCGGATCGTGTCATTGAGCTCCGCTGTGCCATCGGGACGGTCACGGAAGAACGTGTCGACCCAGACCAGTGGTGATTCATCCGGCACGGTCTGCAGCATTTCGTTGATTGCGGCAGCGCGCTCGCTCGGGTCGGAGTACTGGTCAATGTCGTTGGTGCCGAGCGCGACGACCCACAGTTCGTTCGAATGGTCGAACGGGTCGCCTGCGGCGCCCTCTGCGCCGGTGTCGCCGGTCGCATGGATCGTCTTGATGAGGTCCTCGGCGACTGCCGCCCCGCTCGGGTTCGACCCGAAGCTGAGCGCGGTCCGCTTGCCCTCCTTCGATTCAATCACGACCGAGTCAAAGCCGAGCTGTTCGAACATCGTCTCAAGCTGCGGGGTCGACGCGACCGTGATCGAGTCGCCCACCATGATGACCGTGTCGATTTCGGTCGTCCCGACTGCTCGGACGTCGATGCCACTGCCGATTTGGCCAACTTCACCGACATCGGAGCCGAGCCCGATCGTCGGCAGCGGAACATCCCCGCCGGTCGCCGATGAGGTCTCGCCGGCGCACGCGCAAACGCTCAGGCCGACGACGGCCAAGAACGCGGAGGTGATAGAGCGACGCATTGGGACATTCTTGCTATCTCAGGAGATGCAGGGGCGGCACGCGCCAGATTTTCAGTCACATCCTCATCCCGCAAACAGCGGGCGGTCAGTCGAGCTGTTGGATGCGTCGAGACAGCGTGTCGTGTGCAGCGAGCATGTCACCCAGGCTCCCGCTCACCAATTGACCATCGCGCACCACCGGTTGTCCGTTGACGATCGTGTCACGCGCCCCGGTTGGCCCACAGCGCAGCCATGCTTCGATCGGATCGGCAATCGCTCCGGCGAAGGTCGGGCCGGTCAACGACCAGACGGCGAGATCCCCGACGGCACCAGGAGCGATGACCCCGATCTCGCCCTCACGTCCCAAGCACCCGGCCCCACCATGGGTCGCGATTTCGAGCGCCATCCGGGCGGTGCCCGCGTCCGCACCGTTCCGAAGTTTGGCCAGCAACATGGCTTGCCGGGCTTCGAGCCACAGCGACGCACTGTCCGCCGATGACGACCCATCAACACCGAGCC
Source organism: Ilumatobacter sp. (assembly GCA_018666235.1). Taxonomy (GTDB): domain Bacteria; phylum Actinomycetota; class Acidimicrobiia; order Acidimicrobiales; family Ilumatobacteraceae; genus Ilumatobacter_A. Next base: position 37,852 of record JABJAB010000065.1, on the reverse strand, counting down.
CGACCTTCACACCGGCGGCGCGGAGGTCGACGATCGGCGCAATGCCCGACGACAGGATCATGTTGCTCGATGGGCAGTGTGCGGCACCGACTCCCGCTGCTCCCAATCGCTGTATCTCATCGTGATTGGGCATGACGCAATGCGCCACCCACGTCCGATCCGTACACCACCCGGTGCGCTCGAGGTACTCCATCGGCCGACACCCGAAGGTGGCGATGCTGAACTCGTCGTCCTCGGCGTTCTCAGCGAAGTGCGTGTGCAGTCGGACATCGAGCCGCTCAGCCAGTTCCGCAGAGCGCACCATTAAGTCTTCGGTGACCGAAAACGGCGAGCAAGGCGCAAGCGCGACACGCACCATGGCGCCATGTGAACGGTCGTGATGACGGGTGACGGCGGCTTCGGATGCGGCCAGAATCTCATCGTCGTCGGCAACCACATCGTCGGGCGGCAACCCGCCGTCTTTCTTGGACAGCGACATCGATCCCCGGGTTGGATGAAATCGCATGCCCAAGTCCTGTGCGGCCTCGATCTCGGCGGTGAGCAGATCGCCAGCGCCGTGGGGGTGCAAATAGAGGTGGTCGGTCGACGTCGTGCAACCGGACAGCGCAAGCTCGGCAAGACCGACCCACGCCGACACGTAGACCGACTCGGTGTCGATCGACCGCCAGAGCGGATACAGCGATTGCAGCCAACCGAACAGCGGCTTGTCGGTCATGGGCGGAAACGCCCGGGTCAGGTTTTGGTACAGGTGGTGGTGCGTGTTGACGAGACCAGGGGTCACCAGGCAATCGGTCGCGTCGATCGTGGTCGTCGCCGATGGCGCTGGACCGGTGCCAACGTCAGCGATGAGACCATCGGTGATCGCCACCCAGCCACCAGCCAGCTCGCGTCGATCTCCGTCGACAGTCGCCACACACCGAGCATTCGCGACCACCAGGTCGTGGTGGCGGTCAGCCATGGCGGCGGTTCTCAATCAGGAAGGTCCACGAGTTCGGGGTGAGCGTCTTTCTTGCCGTCTCGGTAGAAGACCTCGCCGATGACTGCCGACGCAGCAGCGCCACTCATCAACACGGCAACCGGAATCAACAGGACGACGACAATGATGGCGATTCCTCCGAGCATGGCGTCAGGTTAGCGTCAGGCCGGCTTGTAGGCCCAGGCCTCGACCTCGACAACAAAATTGGCAGGCAGCTCAGCGACCGCGACGCACGAGCGCGAGGGGCGATGGTTGCCGAACGCTGCAACGTAGTGCTCGTTGAAGACCTTGTAGTCCTCCATGTCGGTGAGGAAGCACGTGGTCTTGACCACGTCGGACATCGACGCTCCCATCGTGGCGAGGAGCGCCTCGATGTTCTTCATTGCCTGCTGTGTCTCGGCAACCAGGCCACCATCGACCTTGGTGCCGTCGAGCAGACCACCTTGGCCGGAGATGATGATGAAGTCACCGGCACGGACGGCGGGCGTATAGGGACCGAGGGGCTTGCTCATGTCGGCGACTCTAACTCCCCGCCAATGTCTCGGTCAGTGCGACGAATTCTTCCCACTGCCCACTCGCGAGGAGCGCCGCCTGTTGTGGCCACGACCCCGGCCGGTGCATTTTGAATCGGGAGCCGGCCGCATCGAGCATCGACTGCAGGGTGCCGATGTCGGTCTCGGCGAGTTGACGCCACGTCATCACTCCGATGCCGGCGCAGAGTTCAGCGATCTTCGGTCCAATTCCTTCGACGACCCTGAGGTCATCGAGGGCGATCCGCTTGCCGAGAACGGCGCGCGCCGCATCAAGATCGAGGTCGACTGGCTCGACTGGCTCGACTGGCTCGACTGGCTCGGGGAGCACGGTCGAGGTGTCGAGGGTCGTCGAGAAACCGAGCGCACCAGCGCTGCTCCCCCGCACGTCAGCAAGTTCCATGCGCAGCCGATCTCGTTCGGCCACGGCCGATTCGAGTTCGCTGCGCACACGGTCAGATTCGGACGCATCGATCGGCAACGTCTGCGGGCGAGCGAGGTCAGTGCGTGCTTTGAGGCTGCGCAGCAACCAGCCGACGATGCCTCCGGCCAGGGCCATCAGCAGACCCCAGAGGAAGAATTTGGCAAGTGTGTATGGCACGGTGTTCCTGTCGTTCGATGGCTGTCGTTGACGTGGGCTGTCGTTGGGTTGGGCAGTGGGGTGACGCGGGAAGGCAACTCAGTTGTCGTGACCGTTACGTCGCGCTGACGACAAACTCGACGCGCCGGCTGGCTGCTTTGTTCTCGACGCCGTCGGCGTCGAGGATCGGCTCGGTACCCCCGAAACCGACGATCGTCAGTGTGTCAGCAGCGATGCCTCTGACGATCAGCGCCTCGCGGACCGAACGAGCCCGTCCCTCGCTCAACGCCTGATTCGAGTCGGCGCGCCCGTCTGTGTCGGTGTGTCCTTCGACAACGATGGTGATGCCGCCCACGCGCTTGGCAACCGCAGCAACGCGATCGATTGTGGCCACGGATTCATCGCTGATCGTCGTGCTGCTCGGGTCGAACAGAATCGGGTCGTCCGACACCAGTTGGTTGAGGTCGGTTTCGACGACGACCGCCACGCCCGCATCGGCCACCGGACGTTCCACGAGGTCGATGGTGATCACCGCGCCGTCAATCAAGGACACCGCCTCCTCGAACTCGGCGCGATCTGCCTCGGATGCAAACGTTCCGCTCACCGAGATTCCTGCATCGAGAGTTTCTGCGGTCGCGCTGACAAGGTTCGACACCATCGCGGCGATGACCGCGCCCAGCTCGTCGGCGCGCTGATCGGACAGCGACGTGACCGAGTCGACGATCAGTTCGTCGATCACGTTCGACGGGTTGATCGTGTCGCTGGGTCCCGCCAGCAAGACCGCTCGTTGCTCCTCGCTTGCCACACTTCCGGTCAGAACGATCTGGCCGTCAGCAAACTCTGCGCCAGCCAGCGTCCCGGCCGGATCGCCACCGATGACGAGGCCGGCCGGAAGCAGCACGTGGTCGATGGCATGTACGACGCCGTTGGAGGCAACCAGGTCCGCTTCGGTCACCGCGACGATCGACGCTCCTGACGTGATCACCACGCCATCGCTGAGATCGACAGCGACGGTGGTGCCGTCGATCATCTCCAGGTCGCCCGCCGGAAGGTCAGCTGAGAGGGTTGTTCCGGCAGCGACATGGTGAGACAACACGGTGAAGAGCAACTCGGGGTCTCGGTCGAGCGCGCCGGTCACATTGGGGCCGATTGCCTCAAACGCCGCGTTGGTCGCCGCGAACACGGTGAAAGGTCCGTCGCCGGACAGCGTTGCGGCCAGGTCCGTCTCATCAAGCAGACCCGCCAACGTCGAGAACTGGGAGTCACTGGAAATCACGTCGGTGAGGAGATCGAGGTCAGATGAGGCGACCGTGGAGGTCGTCGTCGAAGCGGGCGTGGAGGTAAGGGTGGAGCCGTCCGCCTCGGTCGGTGCGGTTTCGGTATCGCCGTCCGGAGCAGCTGACGCGGCGCCTGTGGAATCGAGGCAGGTCTCATCAACTTCGATCGACGAGACGCCGCGCAGGTTCGCAATGGCCGCGACGACCTCGACGGGAATCGCCACCGCTCCGGCCTCGACGCATCTCAACTCGCCGTCCTGGCCAGAGAAGTGAGCGTCAACCGGGCCGACGCCTGCCTCATTGAGCACGTCGACGGTGCGCATTTCAAGGTCGTCTTCGACGCGATTGACAAAGATCGGACCGCCAACAGCAAAGACCGCGACCACGCCAGCTGCGCCCCACCCGAGGATGCGGCGACGGTATCGTTGGTACGAAGTCGGCCTGTCAGGTCGGGCGTTCATGGCGTTGAGAGATTCGCACGTTTCCGACGGGCAACGCAACGACACGAGCCGCTCCGACCAACGCGGCAACAACCCCTCACCCCGCCGAGAGCGAGACCACCAATGACCGATCTCCACCTTCGTCCGCAACTGATGGGCGGCCTCAACCGGCGCCGCTTTCTCGCTGGTCTCGCCGCCTCAGGTGCGTTGGCCGCGTGCGGAGGCTCCGACAGCGACGCTGAGAGTTCGGCCGACGGGGCAGGCGGAAACACCGACGCCGACCCGGGTGTGGCTGGCAATGGATTCACCCTCGTCCAGCGGTTCCCCAACAACGTGCAGATCCCTGGCGAGATCCGGATGCCGATCACGTTGTCCACTGGTGCAGCGGAGTTCATTCAAAATGGGCCGGCGACGTTGACCGCCCGTGTGCTCGACATTGACGGCAACCAGTTGGGTGACGCGATCTCAGCGGTCCGTCGAGATGTCGCCCCTGCGCCGTACTACGACTTCCGAACCACCATTGACGCACCCGGCTTTTTCGCCCTCGCTGTCGCCGGCGGCCCCGACGATGGTGCTGCCTTTCAGGTCATGGACCCCCGGGCAGTCGCTGTTCCGACACCAGGTGAAATGTTGCCCGGCTTCGACACACCGACAGTCGGTGACCCTCAGGGTTTCGAGGTGCTGTGCTCCCGAGCCCCCGAGCCATGCCCATTCCACGACGTGACACTGACCGAGGCACTCGCCGCGGGCCGCCCTGTGGCGTATTACGTCGGCACGCCGGCATTCTGTTCGACTGGGAGCTGCGCTCCCGCCCTGGAAGCCCTCATCGGGGCACAGGAGCGCTTCGCGGACACCTTCACCTTCGTCCACGCCGAAGTCTTCTCAGATGCCGCTGGCACGGCGATCGCACCCGCCGTCACCGCGGTCGGCATGACCTATGAGCCTGCGTTGTTCATCACCGACGCCACCGGAACCATCGTCGAACGCCTCGACGCCGTCTGGGATCAAACCGAACTCGAAGAACGCCTCGCCCTCTCCGCTTGACCGGGTCCAGATCTCCCGCTCAGTGAAAGAAGGGAAACGAAAGAAGCCCGCGTCCATCGACGCGGGCTCCTCCAAGTCTTCATTGAGTTTTTCGAGTCAGGTTTCCGAAGTCACGGAAGCGAAGGCCGAGTTGAGCTTGCTCAATGAGAGCCGCCGCTGACGCAGAGATCGGGAAAGCTGGCTCAGGAAAAACTGGAGCCGCAGCCGCAGGTGCGGGTTGCGTTGGGGTTGGTGATCGCGAAGCCGCTCTCGTCCAACCCGTCCTTGTAGTCAAGCGTGGCGCCCTCGAGGAGCTGCGCCGAGGCCTGGTCGACCACGACACGGACCTTGCCGTCGTCGCCATAGCTGGTCTGGTTGTCGTCGGCGGCGATGTCGCCGTCGAAGAACATCTCGTAGGAGAAGCCGCTGCATCCACCAGGGCGGACGGCGACGCGCAGCGCCAGTTCTTCGGCGCCTTCGGCGGCCAGGAGCTGGCCAACCTTCTCGGTTGCGGTGTCGGTGAGTGTGATCATGTGACAGTCCTCCTCAGGAGCCATCTGACTGGTAGGTCAACTGGTGGTGCCACATTACCTGGACGAGACGGTGACTCGACAAGGTGTGCGGTTGGTCAAGGTACAGAATTCGTCAATCGTGGCGTCACCCAGGTCGTCAACGAAGCCCGCGACCATTCCTTTGTGTAAACCACAGACGAGGTCCGGATGTTCCCGAGCGAGGTCAGCAAATGGGCAGTGGCCGAACGAGATGACCGCACCGACATCGTCGCCGACTGCGTCGTTACGGGGGTCATCGGTGACGACCGGGTCGAAACCAAGCCGGTCAAGGTCACTGACCAGCGCTTCGAGGGTGGAACGGCTGTCGACATGCATCGCCGCGCGGCGAGCGCCTTCGTCGTGGCCAACCGCCTCGGCATCGCTGGCGCTGCCGTCGAGTCGTTGCGCCATCGACAGCACCATTCGAGCGAGCACCGAGATCGTTGGCGGCTCGAGGCCGAGTGCTGGGGCGTCGGCGGCCAACGAGTAGCGGTGTTGCGGCCGGCCGACGTCACCTCGGCCGCCGACTTCGACATCAACGAGGCCGACATCACGCATGCGTTCAAGATGGGGCCGCACCGTGTTCGCGTGAAGCGAAAGCGAGTCGGCGATCTCGGCGGTGATCAGCGGTCGGGGTGCTCGTGCCAACTCAAGGTAGATCGCGTAGCGCGTATTGTCGCCCAGCGTCTTCAGCACATCGAGTTGGGATGAACCGGCCACATGACGAGATTACACGGCCGGGGCCGGTAAAATGTCGCGATGAGCCGCACCATCTCCGGCAAGGCACCCCGCCAGACGTCGGGCCCCCCGCCGACCAACGACGAAGTGATCGAGGTACTCGGCTCAGTGATCGACCCTGAGCTCGGCGCCGACATCGTGTCGCTCGGCATGGTTCCCTCCGTGGTTGTCGCGGACGACGGCCTCGTCACGATCGAGATCAAGCTCACGATCTCGGGCTGTCCGATGCGCGCCGAGATCAAGAAAGAAGTCGAAGACCGCGTCGAACTGCACCCGGGCGTCTCGAAGGTCAAGATCACCTGGGGAGAAATGAACTCCGAGGAGCGCAGCCAGGTGATGACCAAGGCTCGCTGGAACGCTCGCGAGAGCGCTGCCGAGACCGAGGTGCCCGCCAACTGCAAGGTGCTCGCGATCGCCAGTGGCAAAGGTGGCGTCGGCAAGTCTTCGGTCACGGTCAATCTTGCGGCAGCGCTGGCATCGACCGGGCTCACCGTCGGCGTGCTCGACGCCGACATCTGGGGATTCTCTGTGCCGCGTCTCCTGGGCATCACCGATCGGATGGAGGCTCACGCCGTCGAGGGGCCTGACGGAGAAGCGGGCAAGCCAAAGATTTTTCCAAACGAGCGCGTCGTGGGTGACGGTCTGCTCAAGGTGGTCTCAACCGGGTTCCTCGTCGACGAAGAAACAGCCCTGATGTGGCGCGGCCTCATGCTCACCAAGGCCGTCGAACAGTTTCTGCGCGACGTGCAGTGGGGCGAGCTCGACTACCTCCTCATCGACATGCCACCGGGCACCGGTGACGTCCAAATGGGCTTGGCGCGGATGCTCCCCAGTACTGACCTTATTGTCGTCACCACCCCCGCACTGGCAGCTCAGAAAGTGGCGCAGCGTGCAGCCGATATGGCCCGCCGCAGTTTCCTGAAGGTGGTCGGTGTCATCGAGAACATGAGCGCGTTCACGTGCGATCACGGCGAGACGTACGCACTGTTCGGATCGGGTGGCGGCGAGGCGTTGGCGGCCGCAATCGGCGCCCCGCTGCTTGGTCAGATCCCGCTGGAGCCATCGGTCGCCGCTGGCAATGATGCGGGCGCTCCGGTTGCCATCGACGGCACCGGCGCAGCGGCTGACATGTTCCGCTCGATTGCCGAGCACATCATCGACGAGATCGCTCCCCCGTCGAAGCCCGAAGACATCGACATGGCTGGCTGCAGCGCCCGCCTCTTCGACTCAGACGATGCGGCGTTCGCCGAGCTCGAGACCGCGGTCACCGTGGGTCCGCGGTCGTCGTAGCCGGCCTCAGAGCATGTCGTAGTCAGGATCGCCGGGCAGGGCGATCCCAATGAACTTGCCCGCGTCGTCAGTCCGCATCTTCGGCAGGATGCATGGCACGTCGGTGCGCGCCTCGCCCGCGGCGATCGCTTCGGCTGCAGAACCGTGTTCAGCCAAGAACTTCAGGTTGTAGATCGTCGGCGGCAACATCATCAGGTCGCCGCGCGCATGCATCTCGAGTGCATCTTGCGGCCGCACCCAGAGACTTTCAACGGTCTCCTTGTCATCGTGGAGCCCTTCTTGGTCCGAAGGTGCCAGCGTGACAAAGAAGCGGGTGTCGAACCGCCGGTTTTCGCCGATTGGTGTGATCCAGTGATCGACGTAATGCGTTGTCGACAGATCGAGCACAAGGCCGTGGCGCTGTGAAAGCTCGACCATCGAGAGCGTTCCGTCGTGGATGTGGTGACGTTCATCTTCGTCAACATCGAGCGGGGCACCATCACTGCGTTCGGCGAGCAGAACGCCGGCTTCCTCGAAGCACTCACGAATTGATGCAACCCAGTACGCGAGACCACCCGATTCAATACTCAGTTGTGCTGAGGCTTCATCGTCGGTGAGCCCCTTGCAGAACGGGGCAATCTCATCGGCATGGTCGACGTCGTCGACACGTCCACCGGGAAACACATACATCCCGGCAGCAAATGATGCCCGGCCAGTGCGTCGCAGCATGAACACCTCCAGACCCTCGGACCCGTCCAGATTCTTGTCGCGCACCATCATGACGGTGGCTGCAGCCTTGATCGGAACGGTGGTCGGGTCAAACGGTGTGTCAGTCATGCCCGACCGACATTAGAGATCTCAACCCACTTCGTTTGCGTCAGAGTTTCTGCGGACCGTTCCGCAAGATCTCCGACACAAACGCTGAAAGAGTCCCAAACAGGGCTCAGCTGACCGATTCGGACTCGGGTGCCACCTCGAGCTCGTCGTCGGTGTCGTCCTTGCGGAACGTCACGTACGCCACCGCAACGGCGACGACGCCACCGAGGACAATGCCGACAACCTTCCAGTTGTCGTTCAGGAAGGCGGTGGCGTCAGCCTGTCGGGCGAAGGCCCAGTCCGTGATCGGGTCGCCGCCGTTGTCAAGGTCCACCCAGTAGAAGTACCAGGCGAGATACAGACCTGACAGCACGACGAACGCCGCAGCAATCTTGTCGACGTACTGCATGGCGTTACGCAGGAACTTGAGCAGGGTCGTGTTGGCGAACGCGAACCCGACAGTCAACGCGCTGACCAGGAGTGCCATGCCCGCGCCGTAGGCGACCATGTTGGCGACACTGTCGATGAAGGTCTCATCCGGGCGAGCACTGAAGACCGTCGCGAGGAACAGTCCAATCGTGCACCCGATTGACGCCACGGCGTACGCAACGCCGTAGACGAACATCGACTTCACGGTCTGGTCCTTCTTGCCGGAATCGATCTGCGGCGTCATGAACGGCAGCTTGTAGCCAAACAGCATCGCAGTGCCGAGGACGATCAGACCGATTGCGATGAAGCCGGTGACGTACTTGGAGTTCGCCGAGATCGTCGAGCGCAGTGGCACCGACAAGAATCCGATCACCAGGAACACGGCCAAGAATCCGGATGACACGGCGGCGCTGACCTTGAGCGCTCGAGTAATCGACGCCTTCTGCGTGCCCGGGGCGCCACCCGACACACCGAGGAAGTACATCAGGTAGGTCGGCAGGAGGATGAAGCCGCACGGATTGACTGCAGCAACCAGGCCTCGAATGAATGACAAGCTCATGCTGAGGCCTCCAAGAGTCGTTCGATTTCAGAGCGAAGCTCATCGGCGTCGAGCACGCCAGTCTGTTCGATGATGCCGCCGTCGGGAGTCACGAAGAGCGTCGTCGGCGTGTTGACCAGGCGGATGGCGTCGACGAGATCACCGAAGTCGTCGCGGTAGAGCTCGTACGTAACGCCACGGTCGGCCGCGAAGCGCTCCATCTCTTCGACCGAGTCCTGGGTGTTCACGCCGATGAATCGCACGGCATCGCCCATCTCGGCGTGCACCTCAGCAAAGTCGGGGAGCTCCTTGACGCATGGCGGGCAACTGGCGTACCAGAAGTTGACAACGAGCGGTTGGCCGAGGAAAGACGCCGTGGAGATTGCGTTGCCGTCCCGATCGCCAAGGTCCACGACTGGAAGTTGGTCACCTTCGACGTTGGCGTTCGCGAGTCCGTCGTTCGGAAACGTGACGACTCCAGGAGTGAGTCGAGCATCGACGTCATCGTCGCTGCTGGCTTGAGTTGCCAGCACGACGGCGAAGGCCACGATCGACAGCACGGCAACGGCAAGCGAGCCGGCGAGCAGTCGTGGACGTGCGATCTTCACCCTTGGAAGGGTAGTGACACCACATCGGCAGCGCCGGTCGGACCGCGAAACGTTCCCTTACAGAACTCAATCCGTTTGCGTACCCACCAGATGTCGTGGGCGACATACGGCGGGTACGCAAACAGAAGGGCGGGGCGGGGATCGGCGGCGCGTGGGGGACGGCGATGTTGCTAGGCCGAGATCAGCGTGGCGCCCACCGGGCCCATCTCGTCGTAGACGACCTCGGGCCGCGGGACCTTCGGCGGACGACCACAGGGCCGCTTGTCGGCGATGATCCGGCCGCCCGAGAGCAGCTGACCGCCCCAGACGCCCCAGGGCTCTTCACGCTCGAGGGCGCCAGCGAGGCACTGCGACTGCAACGGGCAGAGGGCGCACATTGCCTTCGCTCGGGCGATATCGACGACATGGTCGGAGAAGAAGAGGCCGACCATCGTGCCGTTGCCGTCAGCACACCGGGCGACCGGGATGCGCACGGCGCCGGGTTCGCCGAACGGCTCGTCAAGTGATCGATCTGGGGGTCTCTGTATGTCGGGGTCCGGCTCGCCGAGCTCGTCGACGGGAGTGAAGGTATTCATGGAAGGGTCCGTTTCGTTGGTGCGTGCGTACAGGGCGGGAGCGGCGTGTGTTGCGCCGTCCGGATGCTTGGGCCAGATGCCGGCGGCTGCGTCGTGGTTGGTGAGGATTTTCATTGGGGTGCTTTCTGAGTTGGTGGCGCCGGTGGGTGCCGGTGGGTTTCGGAGAGATCTGGGTCGGAAAACCAAAAAGGCCGCCGGGTTGGTGAACCCGGCGGCCTCGCAAGAGGTGATCTGACGTTGGTCTTACGTCAGGGCCTCGCGGAGGCTGCCGGTGGTGATTCGCTTGGTGACATACGTGGTCGTCACGCATCCGGTTTCGGCAGAGTCACCAAGCCACGCAGTGTTCATGTGGTTGGAGTTCATGCCCGTGCCGAACTGGTTGCCACCGAATGCCGGGTTCGCGCCTGCGAACGCCCGAACCGAGGGTGTCGCGACAACTGCCGACACAGCGCGGGCGTGAACGGACAGGTCTGCGGCGTTGCGCTGGATGAACGACGTGATGTTGTTCATAGGTCTGTCCCTTCTGCTCGGTCTGCTCGGTCTGGGTGTCTGGGGCGAGTCACTACTTGCACGGCGGTGACCGCACGACTCAGTGATAGGCAACCACGATTGTGGGCACCGGGTCAAGGGAGTTAACTCGACCTCTCCGAATTCACCCCTGATGCGCGAAGTTCTCGGCCGATCTCCGACATGGCGTGCGCTCTTGTTGCAACACATCTCCGCGACGACCAGAGTGGGCCGGTGGAACTCGTGCCCGATCGCGTGGATCTGGCGATCTACCTCGCGGGATGGACCCTGGGCTGGTTGCTGCTGTGGCGTCTTCGACCGCTTCCGGATCTCGCCGGTGACCATTCCCCTGGATCTGCTGCGCGCCCGGGCGTTGCTGTGATCATCCCGGCCCGCAACGAGCAAGACGCTCTCCCGCACCTGTTGTCACGAGTACTGCCGCACATCGGACCGCAGGATGAAGTGATCGTGGTCGACGATCATTCCGATGATGCCACCGCGATCATCGCGGCACGGCACGGCGCCCGCGTCATCACACCGCCGCCACTCCCACCCGAATGGCTCGGCAAGCCACACGCGTGCGCGTTCGGCGCCGCTGAGTCGAGCGCACCGATTCTCCTGTTCGTCGATGCCGACGTCCGACCCGCCCCCGACCTCGTCGCCCGAATAGCGCAGGCCGTCACAGCACAACCCGACGTGGTGACCTCCATCCAGCCGTGGCACGAGACTGGGGGTTGGGCCGAGCAAGCCAGCGTGTTGTGCAACGTGACCGCCCTGATGGGCTGCGGCGCGTTCACGCCGACAGGACACGGCGCAAACGCCACGGTGGCATTCGGCCCGGTCCTCGCCATTGACCGGACCACGTACGACCAAGTCGGCGGACATGCGCATCCGTCGGTGCGTTCGATGCACACCGAAGACATCGGTCTCGCCCGCCTCGTCGGTCGGGCCGAGCTCTACACGGGCCGCCCCGACACGTCATTCCGGATGTACCCGGAAGGCCTTGGGCAAACCATTCGCGGATGGACCCGCAGCATCGCGACCGGTGCTCGCTTCACACCCTGGTGGATCGCCATCGCCACGCTGGCATGGGTCTGGTCGCTCGCTGGGGGTTGGATCGCCATGCCCATCGTCTACCCCCTCAGCGCGCTGCAAGTCTGGGTCCTGGGGCGTCGCGCTGCGTCGATCCATCCGCTGACCGCCCTTCTGTATCCGCTCGCCGTCGTGGCGTTCACCGTCATCTTTCTCCGCAGCCTCATCGCATTGATCCTGGGGCGAGGCGTCGAGTGGAAGGGCCGCCACGTTGATGCTCGTTGACCCACTGGCTGCAGGTGACCCGCGTCTGCCGAGGTCAAGAAGGACTCTGGCGCTGATTGAATGGAATCATGAAGGGCGCCACTGGTCCTGTCCGCCGATTCTTCGTTGCGGTGCTCGCTGTCACGGCAGTGTTCAGCGCCGGCTCAGCAGTGCTTGCGCACGACGACATCGAATCGTCGGTTCCCGAACACAAAGCGCAGTTCGACGATCCGATCAGCGAGGTGACGATCAACTTCGGCGAGCCGGTTGACGGTGTCGAACTCGCACTGGTCGGCCCGGACGACGGCGACGTACCGGGCGAGGTTCTGATCGTGTCGGAAACCGAAGCCAAGCTCGTCTTTGAGCCGCTGACGGTCAAGGGTGAGTACTTCGTACGTTACCTCGCAGAGGAGGACGGCCACCTCATCCGCGGAGCCATCACCTTCGTGTATGGCGACCGCGCGGGGGAAGGTGCTGGCGCACTCACGTGGATCCTGTTCGGACTGGGTGCCGTGTTGATTCTTGCGATCGGCGCGTACTTCAGCCTGCGCAACGCGCAGAAATCGGCCGTTGACGCCGAAGACAGCGAGCTGGCTGACGTCGACGTCTGATCTTGGCGTGATCGCGGTTGCGCCTGGTCAGGCGAGATCGATCAGGATCTTGCCGACGTTGGCGTTCGACTCCATGTATCGGTGTGCCTCAGGCAGCTGATCGAAGGAGTAGCGCGAGTCGATGACCGGGCGGAGCGCCCCCGATTCGAACAACGGCAGCATCTCGTCGATGAACCGCTGCATCAATGCGACCTTGCGTTCGAGCGGCCGGGACCGCAGCGTGGTCCCGATCCAAGTGACGCGCTTCATCAGGATCAGCCCCATGTTGACGGGCGCCGATCCTCCTCCCATCAGACCGACTTGCACGATCGTTCCGTCAACGCGGACGGCCTTGAGGTTGCGATCGGCTTCCTCGCCTCCGACGACGTCGAGGATCGTGTCGACGCCATCGGGCACCGCAGCACTGAGCTCGCCCAGCCAGTCAGACGGGCTGCGCTCGATCACCAGATCGGCACCGAGCGCAGTGCAGGCGTCGGCCTTGCCAGCTGAACAGGTGACGGCGATGCGTGCACCGATTGCCTTCGCGATCTGAATCCCGGCGGTACCGACGCCCGAGGCTCCGGCATGGATCAGCCCCCACCGCCCAGAGGTCAAACCGCCTTGCACGACCAGCGCATCCCACGCCGTGAGGAAGACCTCGGCAATGGCAGCAGCATCAGCCAGATCGACATTGGCAGGCACCGGGAGCGCCTGGCGGCTGTGGGTGACGACCTTTTCGGCGTAGCACCCGCCCGATTCGATGCCCATCACCTGGTCACCGATCGCCCACTCGGTCACGTCGCTGCCGATGGCGGACACGGTGCCCGCGTACTCGAGGCCGGGGATCTCGATCGTAGGGTTGCGTGGGTCGTTGTACATCCCCATCCGTTGCAGCGTGTCGGCACGGTTGAGCGCTGTGTGGGCGATGTCGACAACGATCTGGTCGGGTCCGGCCACGGGATCAGGCACCTCCTCGATCTGCAGGACCTCGGGACCACCGTGTGCTCTCAAAACGATTGCGCGCATGAGCGGAACCTATCCGGCGCGCTCAGCGCGGACCGATATGGGCCCAGCCGGTCCGAAACGTTGAGCCGTCGCGATGGTTGATGTTCGGGGTGACTCGATGGCTCCGTTATTCACCATCGTCAGATGCTGCGGGCGTGGCAGGGTCGACAAAGACCGTGTCGCGGTAGTACGCCATCTCGCGAATCGACTCTCGAATGTCGTCGAGCGCGCGGTGCGAACCCTGTCCACGAGGCCGGCTGGTGTCGACGGCTGGGTACCACCGCTTGACGAGTTCCTTGACGCTGGACACGTCGATCGAGCGATAGTGCAGCCAGTTCTCGATGTCGGGCAGGTACGCGTCGAGGAACCGGCGGTCGGTGCCGATCGAGTTGCCGCACAGGGGTACCGCCCGCTCTTCGGGAACGTGCTCCTTGATGAACGCGAGCGTGGCTGCCCCCGCCTCCTCAAGCGTGATGGTCGAGGCCTTGATCTGGTCGAGCAGGCCGGACCGAGTGTGCATGTCAACGACAAACGGGTCCATCGCGGCGAGTTGCTCGTCGGTGGCGTGGATGACCAGATCGGGCCCCTCGGCGACAATCTCCAGTTGATCGTCGGTGATCAGTGTCGCGATCTCCACGATGACGTCCGACGTGTGGTCGAGACCGGTCATTTCGAGATCCATCCAGACGAGCATCCGCTCATCGTACTGGCCCGATTCGCCCCGGTTCATTGACTCGGCCATGATGAAGTGATGACAGAGTTCGCCCAGATCCTCGAAGCACCCGGCGTGCGCGAGGTGTGCGAGCTCCGCTCGGGCCCTGCGGGTCGGGTGGGATTCATGGCCTATCACGGCGGAAATCTCGAGTTGCAGACCGACGTGATTGCCGATGCGGCAGCGATCCGGTCCGGCGCGTCGTACTACGGCGTCCTGCAACCCGTTCCCATGCGCGAGCACTTGTCGTCGATCAAGGTGCGGCCTGCAGAATCTGCAGCGTTGAGGTCGTTCATTGACCATGTCGACATCGTGGTGACCGTCCACGGGTTCGGCCGGCGGGGCATGTTCAGCTCGCTCTTGCTCGGGGGCTCCAACCGGCCGTTTGCCGAGCATGTGGGCGATGCTCTGCGTTCGGAGCTCCCGGCGTACGACGTGGTGACCGACCTCGACACGATTCCGAAGAAGCTGCGGGGTCTCCATCCTGACAATCCGGTCAACCTGCCGCGCCAGCAAGGGGTGCAGATCGAGTTGCCACCGCGCGTTCGCGGATCGAGCCCGCTCTGGTGGGACTGGGAAGGCCCTGGCCTCACGCCACACACCAACTCCTTGATCGACGGCCTCGTCACCGCTGCATCGACGTGGGCTCCGCCTGGTTGACCCTGGCGGCGGAATTCTGTCAGCGAGAGGGGATCGGGAGCGAGATGCGCACGTCGCCGCCCGGACCTTCGCCGAGCGCGACCGTCCCGTCGTGAGCATTGACGATTCCTCGGGCAATGGAGAGCCCGAGGCCAGCAGTACCCGTTCGCGTGTCACGCGCGGGATCCGCGCGGGTGAACGGTTCGAATGCTCGATCACGGAACTCGGTGGGGAAGCCCGTGCCCTCATCGTGCACTCGCAGCACCACGTTGACGTCGCCACGCGCGACCTGCACGAGGACGACCGAACCGTCGGGAGCGTGACGAATGGCGTTGTCGAGCAGATTTCGAATCACACGGGCCAGCTGAGATCCGTCGGCGTCGACCATGACCCGTTCGGTCGCTTCAAGCAGCAACTTGACGCCTCGCGATTCTGCAAGTGGACGGACGATTTCCATTGACTCGTCGGCCAGTTCAGTGAGGTCGATACGCGCCCGGTTGAGCTGCAACGTGCCGCTGACCAGGCGCG
The DNA here is from genome assembly GCA_018666235.1 of Ilumatobacter sp. GTDB lineage: Bacteria > Actinomycetota > Acidimicrobiia > Acidimicrobiales > Ilumatobacteraceae > Ilumatobacter_A. Next base: position 22,225 of record JABJAB010000065.1, on the reverse strand, counting down.
TGTGCAACTGCAGGTCATCAACGAGGAACGTGAGCGCCTTCACCTGGCGCTCCATCCCGACGAGATACAGGTCGGGGTCGTCAGCAACGCCGTCGCGAATGGCCTCGACCGCAGCACGCAAGGCCGCCAGTGGTGTTCGGAGATCGTGCGAAATCGATGAGAGCATCAATGAGCGCTCGCTTTCGACCGAGTTGAGACGGTCGACCATGACGTCGAACATCTCAGCAGCCTCGCCGAGTTCGTCGTTGCGGACCACGCCAGTCCGTGCGGACAGGTCGCCGTCAGCGACGCGCATCGCTGCATCGCAGATGCGCTTTGCATCACGGGCAACAGGACGAGCCATGAGCATTGCCACCATCGCTGCGGAGAGAACTGCCGGAATGAGCACCCACATCAGCAATCGACGATCGTGGTCGTTGATGAACATCTCGTTCGCCGCAATGGCGATCATCATGATCGCCACACCAAGCACCGCAAGGTTGGCCGCCAAGAATCTGCGACCCAACCGATTCATACGGTGGGCCTTGTGGCCGAGTTCGTTGGCGACGGGGTCGCTCATGGCTCGAACCGGTAGCCGACGCCCCACACCGTGGTGATCCACCGCGGGTGCTCGGGGTCGGCCTCGATCTTGTTGCGGATACGACGGACGTGGACGGTGACGGTCGCCGGATCCTGCCACTCGGGCGAGGACTGCCAGACTGATTCGAGGAGCTGAGCGCGCGAGAAGACCTGCCGCGGTGACGACGCCAGGAAGAGCAAAACGTCGAACTCCTTCGGCGTCATCTCGATGATCTCATTGTCCATCGTGACTTCGCGACTGAGCGGCTCGATGCGCAGCCCGTCGAATGTGAGCATCGCCGGGGGCTCTTCAACGCGACCGCTGGTGCGCCGCAAGACGCCATTCACGCGCGCCGCGAGTTCTCGGGGCGAGAAGGGCTTGACCACGTAGTCGTCGGCGCCGAGTTCCAGACCTGCGACCCGGTCGGACTCCTCAGCCCGAGCGGTCAACATGATCACCGGAATCGAACTGACGGCGCGGACGCGACGGAGGATGTCGAGCCCGTTCACCCCCGGCAGCATCATGTCGAGCACCACGAGGTCGGGCGGGTCAGAGTCCAGCAGCTCGAGCGCGGTGTATCCATCGCCGGCTTCTGCGACCTCGTGCCCATCACGGCGCAGATAGCCGACCACCACCTCGCGCACGGTGGGTTCGTCGTCAACCACCAGGACTTTGCTTCCGGTCATGTGCACAGCCTTGCTTGTTGCCATTGTCGCTTCAACCTTGCGTTGGTCCTGTTTCGTGATTGGCTCGTCGTCTTCAGGGGGCGAGGCGGTCGATCATCCACGCTCCGTCGACGGCGCCGTCGCTCGATCGCGGTCGATCCGTGGAGTAGCGCAACCGATCATGGAGTCGGCTCGGGCGACCCTGCCAGAATTCCCATTCGGTCGGCAGCAGTCGCCAGCCGCCCCAGTTGTCCGGCCGGGGCACCTTGTCGACATCGGCGAAGCGTGCCTCGGTTGCCAAGACTCGGGCGTCGAGCGTCCCGCGATCGGGGATCGTTGCACTCTGCGGCGATGACCAGGCGCCGAGTTGCGAAGCTCGCGGCCGGGTCGCAAAGTAGGCATCGCTTTCGTCGGGTGACATTTGCTCGACGGTGCCACGGGTCCGGACCTGTCGATGCAGGTCGAGCCAGCTGAACGTCGCCGCGGCGACCGGCCGACGACTGAGCTGCTGGCTCTTCACACTGTCGTAGTTGGTGTAGAACGCGAGTCCACGTGCGTCGATGCCGCGGACCAAGACGATGCGAGCGTCCGGCGCGTCGTCAAGGCCGATCGTCGAGAGTGTCATTGCGTTGGGTTCGGCCACGCCCGCCTCGAGTGCTTCGTCGTACCATCGCTGCCATTGCTCGACCGGGTCGGCACTCAGGTCGTCGACATCGAGCCCGGCCGTCTCGTATTGAACTCTTCGGTCGCGCAGCGCATCACTCATCGCTCCAGCTTCGCACCAACGAACGCTCCGAGCACGGAGGAGTTCGCTCAATGCTGCGATGGGGTCAGTCCGCCGAGATGCGAGTGATGCCGCGCATGTAGGGATGGAGAACGTCAGGAACAGTGACGCTGCCGTCTTCGTTGCGATAGTTCTCGACGATTGCCGCCCAGACCCGCGGGACGGCAAGCGCCGAACCGTTGAGCGTGTGCGCGAACTCGCTGCCCTTGATCAGCTTGCCGGTCTCGTCATGGCGACGGAACCGGATGTTGGCGCGACGCGCTTGGTAGTCGCCGAGCCAGCTGACCGACGACACCTCGAGCCACGCATCGGCACCCGGCGCGTACACCTCGACATCGAAGGACCGGTGATGGCTTTGCCCCATGTCGCCAGTGCAAATTTCGATGACGCGGTACGGGAGCTGCAGTGCCGCAATGACTCGCTCGGAGCGCTGCACCATGTCGTCCAACAGGCCTGGCGCCTGCTCGGGCGTGGCGTACGCCATCATCTCGACCTTGTCGAACTCGTGGCTCCGCAGCATGCCCCGCGTGTCGCGGCCAGCGGAGCCCGCCTCGCGCCGATACGACGAGCTGTGCGCCATCAACCGGATTGGCAGCTCGGTGTCGTCGAGGACTTCGTTGGCATAGATCGAGGTCAGTGGTGCCTCGGCGGTGGGGCTTGCCCAGAGGTCGTCACGCTCGATCGCGTAGGCATCGTCGGCAAACTTTGGCAACTGCCCGGTCGCGGTCAGGGTGGCAGTGCTGACCAGCGAAGGTGGTCGCACCTCTTCATGGACGTCAGCATTTTGGTCGAGCCCAAACTGGCAGAGCGCACGGGCGAGCGTTGCGCCGGCGCCGCGCTGCATCGTGAACATCGACCCCGAGATCTTTGCTGCCCGTTCGTTGTCGAGGATGCCAAGCTCGACAGCGGTTTCCCAGTGCGGTACCCGCTGCCATTCGGGGTAGGTGGAGTGATGCGCGATCGGGCCGATCACCACCGGATTGTCATCCTCGCTCGCACCATCGGGTGCGGCCGCATGCGGCAGATTCGGGATGCCCAGCAGCCGGTCGCGAAGCGCAGCTGACACTTCTTCGTATTCACCAGCGAGAACGCTCTCGGTGCCTCCGAGATCCTTGCTCTCGGCCTGCAGCGCTTGCGCCTCGTCAGACTTGCCGTTGCGGTGCAGTTGGCCGACCTCTTTGGAGATGCTGTTGACGCGAGCACGGATGTCGTCGCGTTCGGCTTGAATATCGCGCAGACGGGCGTCGAGCCGCGCGGCATGCGCGACATCGTCAATGATTGCCGGACGGTTGCGACGCGACAGCGCGGCCTTCACGCCGTCGAGGTCCGTACGCAGCAGTCGTTGGTCGATCACGGCCTCTGACGATATCGCCCGCCGTTCACCCGGCCGCTCCCGATTCGGCGCGGCGTTGACAACACAAGATGGAGTCGAGTCGCCAACTCCGTCTCAGACGTTCAATCGGCGTGTTCGCGAGCATGGTCGTCGAGCATCGCCAACTGCTCGACAATGCGGCTGCGTTCGGCGGCAGACACGCCTGGTTCTTCCAAACGTTCGAGCAATCCGCCACGAACGTCGAACCGACAACAATCACCGGTCAGGGGTTCGGCAAGGAGCCCACCGTCGGCGCCATCATCTGATGGCAACTGCAGGAACCCGTAGTCGGATCGCCCGGGGAGTGGAACGCCTGAATTGACCAGGCCGGGTACAGGTTTCTCACGCCTCGGCGACGAACACGATGTCAATCCTGTGACGACACGGTCGAGGTCAGTGCGTGTCAGCCGACATCTTGCGGTGGGGCACTGGACGCAAACTCACGATCGACGTCAGCCGTGGTCAACGGCTCGTCGTCTGGCTCCGTCGGGCGGCGGTAGTCCTGCTTCTCGCCGTACCCATTCGCGAAGCGCTTGAAGAAGATGTAAATGACGAGTGTCCACAGGAAGACGCCGCCACCGATCTTCATGATGGCACCGGCTAACTGCTGGTCGACCGTGACGCTCCAGCCGAAGACTCGGACCGGGATGTCGTACGGCTTGTACACGGCGCCTTCGGCAAAGGTGAGCCACGCCGCGGGCAACGTCGGTACGACCGAAAGCAGGAAGAGGTAGATGCACTTCCCGAGTGGGCCCATGTGGAATTCCTTGAACGGGCCGACGACGGGCATCCACATCAGCAGGGAGAACAGCACGACAATGAAGTGCAGTGAGTAGTGCAGCGGCCCATTGTCGAGGGAGGCATTGACGACGAGCGGAACGTGGGTGACCATCGCCACCAGGTTGAACAACACACCTGCGATGACCGGCTTGGAAAGGAAACGCACCGCTCGGTACGTTCCGCCGTCGCCGATGAGCACACGCAACAGCCATTCCGGCGTGGCGAGGAGCGCCAACGGGGGCAGGAAGTAGCTGAGCATCATGTGCTGCAACATGTGCGCCGAGTACAGGTACTCCTCGGAAATGTCGTGCAATGGCCAGTCGCTCGCAACCCACAACAGCGCCATTGCTCCGACGAAGGCGTAGGTGTTCTTGCGTGACACGGCCTGCTGGCCGGGTGGTACGGCGTTCGGCCCGATGACCTTGATCATGTAGACGAACGCTGCGGTGAGGAACCCCACGAGGACCCACACTTCGGGGTGCCATTGGAAGCGCCAGGGATCAGCCGAAATCGCCGTATCAGCAGCCTGCGCGAGCATGTTGGTCAGCCTACGAGACAGCCGGCAACGTGCCCAGTTGAGGGACCATGCCCTCGGTCACCACTACCCGGCAAAGAACTGGAACGTTGACAGCATGGCGACGTAGACGGCCACGGCCAGGCCGAGGCCGATGTAGAACAACCGCCCGAATAACTGGTGGTCGAACTTGATGTGCATGAAGTACCAGACGACCGTGAAGAACTTCACGATCATCAGACCCAGCAGCACGGGAAGGAACGCAGGCCCGATGTCGATGTAGCTGACGAGCACTTCAACTGCGGTAATCGCCGCAAGGAAGAAGAAGATCGCAATGAACTGCTTGTCCGTTGGACCGTGGTGATTGTCGTGCTTGTCGTCGTGAGCGGTGGTGGTCTCGAGTGTGTCAGTCATGTGATCAGGCCGGAATCAAGTAGACGAGGGTGAAGATGATGATCCAAACGATGTCGACGAAGTGCCAGTAGAGGCCGACCATTTCGACCGCCTCGGCCTTGTCGCCAGAGATTTTGTCTTTCTGAATCATGCCAATCGTGGCCACCAACATGATGATGCCGATCGACACGTGCACGCCGTGGAAGCCGGTGAGCGTGAAGAAGCTCGACGAGAAGAGGCTCGTGGTGAATCCCAAGCCTTCTCGATAGAAGGTCGTGAACTCGTAGATCTGGCCGGCGACGAACAGTCCGCCGAGCAGCGCCGTGACGCCCAGGAAGATCTTGGTGTTGCGCAGATCCTTGCGGTTGGCTGCGCTGACTGCGAGCACCATGGTGAGCGACGACGTGAGCAGAACGAAGCTCGATGCCGAGGTGAACGGGATATCCCACAGTTGGTCCGGACCAAGTTCTGCCGAGTGCCGGTTGCGGTACAGCATGTAGGTGGAGATGAGTCCACCGAAGAGGAGGCACTCAGATCCAAGGAACAGCCACATGGCCAGCTTGTTGTTGGACAGCCCGAGCGACGAGTGATGCCCGCCGTGCGCGTGGTCATCGTGACCGTGGTCGTCTCCTGCATGTTCAGCAGGGTGGTCTTCCACGACGTCGACGGCGTCGGGCGCCGGCTCGGTGATTACCGAATCAGACATTGGCCAATTCCTTGCTCGTCTCGCCGCCATCATCAGTGGGGTCGTAGTCGGACTGTTCTGCGTCGGCAGGCTCGAGGGCCCAACCGAACATCGCCATGACCGCAATGGCACCGCCAGCAACGATCAAGAGCGTGTTGTAGATGACGCCGTAGGCCATGATCGGCAGCGAGAACGCAAGGACCATCGGCCAGTAGGACGGTGCCGGCAGGTGGATGTTCGGGTCGGCGTTGTCTTCTTCGTGCTGGATGACTTCTTCGCCGGTCATCCGCTGCACGTACTCGTGGCTGTCGCCTTCGCCCACGTCTTCGTACTTCCGGTGGAAGAACTCGTCGAGTTCAGATACCTGCGGGGTGCGAGCGAAGTTGTATTCCTTCGGCGGGCTGCTCGTGATCCATTCGAGGCTGCGTGCGTCCCACGGGTCTGCAGGTGCTGGCGGGGTCTTCGAGCCGGGACGGTGGGTGATCCAGATGTTCACGAGGAACAGCAGCACACCGACAGCGAGGATGAACGTGCCGATCGTGGCCACGAGGTTCCAGAAGCCGAGGTTGAAGAATCCTTCACCCGCACGGAACTCCGTCCAGACGTACATGCGGCGGGGCTGACCCTGCAACCCGATGATGTGCATCGGTCCGAATGTGAGGTTCATGCCGGCGATCATCAGCCAGAAGTTCCATTTGCCCCAGCCTTCGCTGAGGAGCTTGCCGAAGATCTTCGGCCACCAGTAGTAGAAGCCGGAGAACAGGCCGAGCACAGCGCCACCGAAGATGACGTAGTGGAAGTGGGCAACGATGTAGTACGTGTCGGTCTGCTGGGTGTCAGACGGCGCAACCGCATGGGTGACACCGGAGAGGCCTCCGATGGTGAACTGCACGATGAGCCCGACGGCAAACAGCATGGCGGTCGTGAACTTCAACTTGCCGCCCCACATCGTGAGCGTCCAGTTGATGATCTTGACGCCGGTCGGCACTGCAATGGCCATCGTGGCCACCGAGAACACAGCAACCGACACCGGGCCGAGGCCCGAGGCGAACATGTGGTGCGCCCAGACGCCCCAGCCGACGAAGCCAATGGCGGCGCCGGAGAACACGACGAACGGGTAGCCGAACAACGGCTTCTTCGAGAAGACGGGGAGAACCTCGGAAATAATACCGAAGCTGGGCAACACGAGGATGTACACCTCAGGGTGACCGAAGATCCAGAACAGGTGCTGCCAGAGCAACGGATCAGCCCCGGCCTCGACACTGAAGAACGTGGCGCCGAAACTTCGCTGGAACATCAGCAGGAAGAGCGCCACGGTGATGACGGGGATGGCGAAGAGGAGCAGCATCTGCACCACGAAAGCCATCCAGGTGAAGATCGGCATCTTCATCATCGACATGCCAGGTGCTCGCATGTTGAGCACGGTGACGATGAGGTTGATGGCACCGACCAGTGAAGCGATACCGGTGATCTGCAGGCCGAGTGCCCAGAAGTCGACACCGTTGGTCGGGCTGAACGGCACCGAGCTGTTCGGTGCGTACATGAACCAGCCGCCGTCTGCGCCGCCGCCGAGGAACCACGACGTGTTGAGGAAGACGCCACCAAACACGAAGACCCAGAGGGACAGCGCGTTGAGGCGAGGGAACGCGACGTCTCGAGCTCCGATCTGAAGCGGAATGAAGTAGTTCGCGAAGGCCGCAGCCATCGGCATCACGAAGAGGAACACCATGGTGGTGGCGTGCATCGTGAACATCTGGTTGTACTTGTCGGCCGACAGGATCGTGCCGTCGGGACCGGCGAGCTGCAGCCGGATGAGTCCGGCTTCAAGGCCACCGATGATGAAGAAGAACATCGCGACGGCGCCGTACATGATGCCGATTTTCTTGTGATCGACCGTGAAGGCCCACGAGCGCCAGCCGGTGGTTTCCACGGGGCGGCGCAGGTAGCCGTAATTGGTGGCTGCAGTGGGCGCCTGCGCCGTTCCCGCGGGGCGGGCGTCAGGTGTCTCAGCTGGACGTTCGATGATGGCCATTGTTCAGTCGCTCCGTGTCACTTGCGCTCGAGCAGGTAGGCGATGAGTTGATCAATCTGATCTTCACTCAGCGCCAGGTACGGCATGCCACGGGGAAGACCGTCGGTCTCCTCCAGGCTTTCAGGGTCGGTGTACATCGGCTTCTTGGCCGGTGCGTTGCGGAGCCACTCACGTAGCTCGACTTCGTTGAGGCAGCTGTCGCTGACGCCTTCGAGATAGGCAGCGCCGACCTCAGATGAATCGGCCTCCCAGACGTCCGGCCAGCACTCGTTGCTCAGCAGATTCCAGGTCGCTCCGGCGAAGGTGTTGCGAGTCATGAAATTGGTGAGGTTTGGCGCTGCGCCAGACCAGACATTTTGGTCGGGGCGGGCCACGACCAGCTCGCCACCGCTGTCGGTGAGGCCATCGACCTGGTGACACCGTGAACACTGCGTGATGAAGGTGGCTTCGCCTTCCGCAGCGAGCGTGCCTTCATCAGGCGAGGCATATGCCTCGAGCTGGTTGGCTTTCCATGCAGCGAAGTCGTCCGGCTCCATGGCGATGACTTCCATGCGCATGTTGGCGTGGCTCAGCCCGCAGAACTCGGTGCACTGACCGGCATAGATACCGGGTTCGTCGGCTTCGAGACGCACGGTGTGGATGCGGCCCGGCACCATGTCGCGCTTGCCGTTGAGACGAGGAATCCACCAGGAGTGAATGACGTCGCGGCTGGTGCCACGCACGAGCACCTTCGAGCCGGCTTCGATGACCATCTGGCCTGACGTGACGATGGGTTCTTCAATGCCGCCACAGCCGTCCTGGACCGGGTAATCAACTTCCCACCACCATTGCTGGCCGGTGACGTTGATGATGCACTCGGTGTCATCGGTCTTGTTGAGATCCATGATCGTGCCGACCGTGGGGATAGCGATGCCGATCAGAATCAAGGCAGGGAGAATCGTCAGGCCAATCTCGAGCGCCGGCTTGCCGTGGGTCTGCTCGGGGATTGGCTGGCCGCGATCGCGGTATTTCCAGACGGCGAAGCCAAGGACCGAGAACACAGCGACGCCGACGATGCCAGCAATGCTGAACACCCAGATATCGAGGTCATTGATCTGGCGGGCATTCGAGCCAGCCGGCTGCCAGGTGTCCTGCGGCGCGTCTTGCGCACAGCCTGCAACGACTGCGGCCAACATGGCAACGGCAGAGAGGCGGGCGATACGTGCACGAGGCGTCACGGAGTTGACCGTAGTTGTGGAGTTCACTGCCTGCATTTTCGTCGTCGGTGGTTGAAGGTCACTCGTTGCGCTGCGAACGATCATGGCACCATCACCTCGAGCTCAGCGTCGGTTCCGGGAACAAAGAAGCGGAAGGCTTCGTCGTCATTGGACGGGGAGATACTCGGCTCCGCGATGAGCAGCGTCATGAGCTGAGCCCCGCCCGGTTCGATGAGCGTGGTGCACTGCTGGAAGCGCTCGACGGTGCTGTGTTCCTCGTCGCTCTCACCTTCGCCGCCATGCGATTCGTCTTCCTTGGCAGCTTCGATCTCGATGATCTCGTCCTCGGTCAGCGCCCGGAAGTCGTAGGTCAGTCGACGTTCTTCGTCAGAATCGTTGCGGAACACGATGTTGTTGGGGTTCGAGCGAGGGAGCACCATCGCAACGGCACCGACCTCAACCGGCCCGGGGACGTCAAACTCGAGTTCATCGGATGCGGTCAACGTGATCGTGTAGGTGCTGGACTTGGTTCCGACGGTCTGGCTTGCTTTCTCGTCGAACTCGCCCTTTTCGGGGCTGGCACAGAGACCCTCGACAGCAGCGGTGGTGGTGGTCTCGTGCACGTGGATGTCACGTTCACCATCGACGCCCGCAGCAGTGCCACTCGCGACGATCGCCACGGCACCCAGGCCGAGGACAGCGCTGATTGCTCCACGCTTGACCGATGGGCGGAAGGCGAAGAAGAAGGCGATCAGAGCGATCAGCGTGGCGAGGATGACGAAGGCATAGACCGTGTTGGTTTTTGACAGCCACAGCATGATGCGGCTGAAGGCGAAGGCGATGATGCCGACAGCAACGGCTCCGAGCAACGGGTATTCGAGCGGGTTGGCCACACGGTCGCGAACATCGGCATTGACCCTGCGGTCCGACGAAGCGCTCTCGGCCCAAGCCTGCACCATCCACTGCGCACCTGCGGCAATGAGGATGACGACGCCGATGGTGAAGATGCTCTGCTGTGTGACGAGCCCCAGCAACACGGTGGTTGCTCCGACGCCGAACACCATCGGCCAGATGCTGGCCCCGGGGGGCTCAATCGCCGCGTCGGAGGTCGCGATTGCCGTGGTGTCCGTTGCGGACAGGTTCGAGTCACGCGCCCAGACGTTGAAGCCGGCGAGCAGCGCTAGCGCGATTGCCGCGGAGATCAAGCCAACAATGCCGATCGCCTCGCCCTGCGAGATGCCGTAGACGATGGCCGCCACGGTGGCGAGCACCGAGCTGCCGATGAGAATTTTGGAACCTGTGGTGAACATCAAAGACTCACTTAGTGATGTAGACGACGAACCAGATGGCCGAGAAGATGGCCGCCATGGTGTACCAGTAGATCGCATGGGCGACGACGATGGCGTTGTCGCTTCGTCCGCCAATGGAGCGGAATGCGGTGACCGCGGTGAGGACAACGCCGATGATCATCAGGAGGGTGAACATCCCGGTGACGGCGTAGAACATCGTGGCGTAGGCACCATCAGAGATGCCGAGGCCCATTTGGGCGTAAATGAACGCCTGGGCATTGATGACCATGATTGCGGTGAGTGCGGTGACCCCGAGGGCAAACGCTGTGTGCCCACGATCTTGACGCTTCACCGACCAGACCGCCCACTGGGCGAACGTGCAGATTGCAATGAAAGCGATGAGCGCCACGTTGGCAGCAACTTCGGGGATGACCACCCCGTTCGGGAGCCAGGTGCCCTCACTCTCGACGAAATTCGTGCGTTGCTCGGACCAGACGGCGAGCATGCCACCGGTCAGCATGATCATCGCCACGCTGGCCATGACGGAGCCGGCGATGACCTGTCGACGTGGTGCCGCAGCGGGTCCGGCAGTGAGGGCCTGCATCACTTCTCGCCTTTCTCGTCGGCGCTGGCAGAGCCTGCGCCGTAGTTCGGCTTGCTGTCGGCAAGCGGTTCAGCGGACATCACCGTGGGTGGCTCGACAAAGTTGTTGGCCGGCGCGGGCGACGTGGTGGCCCATTCGAGCGTCTGACCGTCGTACGGATCGTCGACCGCGTCGTTGTCATCATTGGCCACTGCCTGCGCAAGCAGGCCGACAAAACCGATGACGGTGAGCGCCATGAGTCCGTGACCAACGGCGATGACCGTGTCGTACACGTCACGCTGCTGGTCGAAGCCGGCGATGTAGTTGGGCAGCGAGGCGAGCACTGTGGCCAGGACACCGAGGCCGGCGAGGGGCAACAATTTGACCATCGACAACTCGACTCCCCAGAGCTTCGAGGCCCAGTAGGCCATCCCGCCGAGAGCGGCGAGGACGAGGCCATACGCGACATACACGAGGACGCCCTCTTCGAACGTCGAGTCCTGCAGCTTGAGGTCTTCGATGGCGTACATCGCGTTGCCCAGCATGCCAACCATGATCATCCCGACACCGAGGAAACCGAACACCATCGCGGGCGTGAGGTTGGGCTTGGCGCCACGAATGGGCTTGGCGACGAAAAGCGACATCAGCAACACGATGGTGATGCCAACCAGCGGCAAGAGGTTGAAGAAGGCGGACGGCACGATGTCCGAAACAGCATCTCCACCGAACGTGTCGACCTCGGCCACGCTGAACAGCGATTGCTGCGCCACGCCAGCGAAGGCAGCGACGCCGACGAGCGCAAAGCCGGCGTACATGACGCCTCGTGCCGGTGTGCGCTGCTTGAACAACAGCGCGGCGCCTTCGGCGAGCACACCGAGTGCCGGGATGGCAAACAGGAAGCTCATCGGTTGGGTGAAGATCCAGGACGCCCAGTCGTAGAGGCCGGTGTTCCCGCCGAACGCTTCGCGACCGTTGCGGTGATCGAGGAACAGGTAGCTGAGCGTTCCGAGCAGCACCGGCATGACGAGTACGAGACCAATACCGGTGATCATCGCCGACATTGAAAAGAACGGGACCCGACGCATGGTCATGCCCGGCGCTCGGGTAGTGAGCACGGTGACAGCAATCGATGCGCCGACGGCAGTGAGGCCAATCGCCATCAGGCCGTGCGCTCCGATGAAAAGATCGACCATGTCAGCGTCGCCGCCAAGACCGCCGCCATTGTTGGCGAGGGCGATGATGCTGAAGATCAGACCTCCAGCCCACATCCAGAAGCCGGATGCGGCCAGCCGTGGAAACGCGATCGCACGGGCGCCGAGCTGCATCGGAACAACGGCGATGCACAGGCCGACGGCCAATGGCAACAGCGTCCCGAACACGAGACCGACACGCTGGGCGTCGAGGAGTTGCGGGGTCGCGGCGTCATCGATGTTTGCGATGCCGGCGCGGTCAAGACTGATGATGACGTTGACCACGATGGTCCCAAGCAGGCCGATGAGGCCGGCGCCGAGGAACAGTCGGCCGATCTTCTTGTGGTCGGTCGATGTCAGCCAATCAGCAATGGCTGCCAGCAACTGCGCGACGGCACCGTCGCGTTCATCGGCAAATTCTTCGGCCGTTGCGGTGGTGGGATCAATGGTGGTCATACGAAATGGAGCTCACAATTTTCGGTTCAACGGATCAAATCGACTGGAGGTGGCGGCACACAACGGCCCGAGACTACTTGCCGAGGGGTGAATCTTCTGAAATCACAGCGAGATTCGTGACGGACGGCGGAGCGCATGTTCACAAGCTCCTGTGGATGTTCGTTGGGGGCGCCACTTGGCGCCAGGGTGACCAGGCCGTTGGCGACCATCACCAGCCGTACTCGACAAAGACATCAAGCGACATGGCGCCGAAGAGCAACGTCACGTACGTGATGGAGAAACCAAAGAGTCGCATGCTCGCTTGAGGTGTCGGGTTCCGTCCGAGGGCAATGGTGCCACCAAGAAAGATGGCGCCGAGCACGACGGCCGCGACCCCGTATATCCAGCCCAGTCCGGCGACCGGAAGGAGGACCAGCGTCGAGATGACGAGCGCCACCGTGTACAGGGTCATCTGCCGCACGGTCTCAGCCATCGGCACGACGCTCGGGAGCATCGGAACGTCGGCCGCCCGGTAGTCGTCGGCGTACTTAACAGCAAGTGCCCAAAAATGCGGTGGTGTCCACAGGAACATCACGATGAACAGCACAATCGGCGTCCAGGTGACGTTGTTTTGCACGGCAGACCAGCCAACCAACACCGGCACCGCACCCGCGGCGCCGCCGATGACGATGTTCTGACGGCTGGTGCGCTTCAACCAGATGGTGTACACACCGATATAGAACGCCGCTGCAGCGAAGGCGAGGACGGCCGACAGCAGGTTTGCTCCGGACCAGAGCACACCGAAGGCGACGACCTGCAGGCTGAGGGCGAAGATGAGTGCGTTACGAGGTTCGATGACACCGGTGACGAGCGGCCGGGCCTGCGTCCGTTCCATCAAGGCGTCGATGTCACGATCGACGTACATGTTGACGGCGTTGGCACTGCCGGCCGACAACGTTCCGCCAATCAGGGTGACCACGACGAGCCAGGTGGACGGCCATCCGCTCGCTGCAAGGATCATCGTGGGCACCGTGGTGATCAGCAGCAGTTCAATAATGCGCGGCTTGGTCAGTGCGACGTAGGCACCAATGACGGTGGTGGGCGTGCGACGACTGCCGTGCGCTACTCCGCCGGGCGCGAGCCGCGACGGAACGAGGGGGCGAGAGCCGACGGCCATTGCGCCCATCGTACGGTCACGCGGGGAACCCGGCCAACGTGGGCGACGCGTGTTTCCGAAGCCGTGCCCGCGTCACACCCCTGTTGAGGCCGGCGACCTGGCGGACATCAAGGCTGCACGGATAGCGTCCGAGGGGATGGGCCGCAGGTATGACACCGTTTCGTTTCTCACTGACTACGGGCTACAGGACGAGTTCGTCGGCGTGTGCACATCGGTGATTCGTGAGCTCGCACCGCACGCCTCGGTCATCGACTTGACCCACGGCATTGCTCCGTTCGACGTGCGCGCCGGTTCGCTCGCCCTCGCCCGCAGCATCAGCTATGTGGCCTCTGGTGTCGTGCTGGCCGTGGTCGACCCGGGCGTCGCCACATCGCGCAAGGCGATTGCGATCGAAGTCGCGGACGGTGAGGGCGTTCTCGTCGGCCCTGACAACGGGCTGCTTGCGCCCGCCGTCTCGATGACCGGTGGTGCCGGACGGGCAGTCGAATTGACCAACGCCGATTACCAGCTCCACGCCATCGGGGGCACGTTTGCCGGTCGCGACGTCTTTGCACCTGCAGCTGCACACCTCTGCAATGGTGTCGATCTGATGGAACTCGGCAATCCCGTCGATGCTGACCTGTTGCTCCCGGGAGTGATCCCGCTCCCGCAATCCGACGACACCAAGGTGATCGCGCAAGTGCTCTGGATCGACCGGTTCGGTAACGCGCAGCTCAACGTCGGACCCGACGACCTGCCCGCGACGTTCGGCTCCCGCGTCAGCGTGCGGATCAGTGCGCCGACCGACCCGTCCGGAGAGGTCACGCGGAGCACGGTGCGCGCGGCATCGTTCGCCGAACTCGTCGGCGGCAGCGTCGGCCTGGTGCTCGACTCAAGCGGAATGCTCGCCATCGCGATGGATCAGCGATCAGCTGCCGAAGAACTCGGCCTCGACGCCGGCGATCAGGTGACCCTCACTCCGGCCGGCGACGACGATGCGCCCACGCCGCAGGCCGTGTCGATCCGTCCCAGCTGACACCACACCCGGACTCGCCGAGCACGCTCGTTGCAGGCTCCCGACGGTCCCGGTGACGTGGCCCTTGTCACAAGAGCGCGCGAGGCTCTAGGATTGGTCTCCAACAACGCGTTCGCCCTCGACGGCGAACAGCGCGTGACGGAGCCGGTGCCACCTGGGGGGTTGACATCGGCTCTGTTCGCGTCTGGGGACCCGTTCGACTCAGGCTCCGAGTTCGCGACTGCGCTCGGTTGCAGCGCGCACCGCAGCAGCAAAGGTGCCACGCACGTCGTGTGCGTCGAGCACGCCGAGTCCGGCGGCCGTGGTGCCGTTGGGCGACGTGACGTTGCGACGCAGCGTGGCGGGGTCACCGTCGCGGGCCAGCAGTGTCGAAGCACCCAGCAGCAGCTGGCTCACCACGCGATCGGCGGTGGATCGCTCAATACCTTCCGCGACCGCCGCGTCGGTCAACGCCTCGGCGATGAGAAAGATGTAGGCCGGGCCGGAACCAGCGACGCCGGTGAATGCATCCAGCTGTTCTTCAGGCAGGCGATCGACGATGCCGACGGCGCCAAGCACCGATTCGGCCCACCCCAGGTCATCGTCGGTGGCGGCGCTCCCGCCTGCAATCGCCGAGGCGCCCTTGCCGACGAGTGCAGGGGTGTTCGGCATGCACCGGACGACGGCCACGTCGTCCCCGGCGGCGGCTTCGATGGTGGCGATGTTGACACCGGCGGCGATCGACAGCAGACGAGTGGCGCCGGCCGCAACCGCTGCGGTGGTCGCAGCCGGAACACCGGGCGGCTTGACGGCAAGTACTGCCGAACGGCACGGGGGAATCGCGTCGACGATGGCGACGCCAGGAAACATGTCGACGAGTTCGTTGCGCCGGGCGTCGAGTAACTCGACGACCGCCAACATGCCCGGCGCGAACACACCCGACTCGATCATCCCGCCAAGGAGGGCGGCGCCCATGTTGCCGCCGCCGACCATGACGACATCGACGACATCGACGACATCGACCGGGTCGACAACCTCGGCGGATCTGGTTGCAGGCTGGGCATCGCTCATCGGGCCGAAGTTACCGGGAACTGCCCGGGCGGATACGAGGGACCGACTCCCCCGAGACGTACCCGCCCGGACACTGGGACAGTGGGCACCGACGCGACCGACTCGGAACGAGCACGTGAAGAACGATGCCGGCTCGTCAGCGGTACCTGGCGTCAGCCTGCGAAGCGGCTGGCAAATCCGATGCGGATCATGCCCGTAAAGCACTGCTCGACCTGGGCGTACAGCGTGCCCAGCACTCGGTCGAGCTCATTGCGGTCGACCCGGTCGACCGGCACCTCGCCACGCAGGAAGATCGCATCCTCAACCCCAATGGAGAAGTGGGCTCCGACCAGACGGTCGTTCCGGCGAAGTACATGTTCGTACAGCTGAGCGTGGTTCTCTTCTGGCGCTGGCATCACATAGGTCTCGTAGCGCAGAGTGCGTTGACCAAGCGTGAGCCACACCGTGGTGAAATCCTTGTCGTCGCCGCGCATGCGCACGAACCAGCGCACGTCGTCATCGGGCGATCGATCGACGGCGACAATGTGATCGTGGTTGGCGTCGAGTTCGCCGAGCCACTCGTCGATCTGTCGTTCAAGGACGGCGAGTTGCTCGCCGGTAAACGGGTCGGTCACGACACGACCTCGGGCGCCGGGTTGATCATGGTCACAGCCCCGTTGGTTTCGTTCGCCGCTGCGTCCGCGAGCACGTCATCGATGTGGCGTACCTCGGTCACATCGTCGACGTGGCAGCTGACGAGCTCGGCTGCCGCGTCCAGATCGACGTACAGCGACCGCAGCCGATCGGCTGCTGCGCGCCAGGTGTACGAACGGGCCCGCTCTTCTGCGGCCGCACCCATCGCGGCGGCGAGTTCAGCATTGTCGAGGATCGCGGCCATCGCCACCGCGAAGTCGGTCGGCCGTCGCCCTTCGATGAGGAAGCCGGTCTCCCCATCGTCGACGAGGCTGAGCAGTCCGCCGACTGCGCTGGCCACGACCGGAATGCCGCACGCTGCGGCCTCGAGTGCGACCAACCCGAAGCTCTCGCTTCGACTGGGTACGAGCACAACATCGGCGGCGCGGTACCAGGACGACAGGATGTGGTGCGGCTGCGGTTCGACGAAATGCACCTGGTCGTGCAGGCCAAGTTCGTCGACGAGCGCATGCGCCTCTGCTGCTTGCACGTCACCGTTGCGTCCGCTGGAGCCGCCGACCAGGGCAAGTTGTACGTCATCGCGTTCGAGTGCGGCGAGCGCTCTGATCGCCACGTCGGGACCCTTGAGCGGCTGGATCCGGCCAACGAACAAGACGAGCGGACGGTCCGCATCAAAGCCGATCGCCTGCCGCGCGGCAACACGAGCGCCGGGCGCAAAGAAGGCGTGTTCGACACCGGGCGAGATGATCTCGATGCGTCCGGCCGGATCGCCGTACAACCGACGAAACTGTTCCTCTTCCTCGACGCAACTGACGCAAATGCCATCGGAGCACTGAATGATCTCGGCTTCGGCCCGGTCGCGCCACATTGGCTCCGGGTCGCCACCTTCAGCTTTGACCCGGGCAAGGGTGTGGAACGTCGACACGAACGGCACACCGAGTTCGTGCTTCAGATGGTGGCCGACGACGCCACTCAACCAATAGTTGCCGTGGATCACGTCAGGCATTTCGTTTGCCTTGATCCACTCGATCACGCCGTGACAAAACTCGTCGGAGATCTCTGGAAGCGCCTCTTTGGGCAGGTGGTGCGGCCCGGCCTCAATATGCACGACTCGATGGCCGGGCTCGATCATCACTTCGGCCGGCAGACCTTCCCGATCGGCTCGGGTGAACGTCGTGCACTCGACGCCGGTTTGCGAGAGCGACGACACCAGCTCGCGCACATAGACGTTCATGCCACCGCTGTCACCGGATCCGGGCTGCAGGAGTGGTGATGTGTGAAGTGAGATCACTGCGACACGTTGCACCACGGCGTGAACGCTAACGGGCAGCCTGCCGAGGGCGCTACGTGTGCCCGCAAGCAATGCGGGGTTGCGAGTTCAGTCCGCGAGGAGGGAATCGACGCTGGCTTCGCCGTCGCGGTATCGCCGCACCAACTCAGCACTCAAAGCGTCGAGGCGATCGAACCGCTCGCGGCGGTCGGACGAGACGCGAGTTTCGAAGTTGCCGATGGCATCGGCCAGCGCGAGGAGCTCAGCGTCGTCGAGGTCATCCAACCGACCGAAGTGATGCTCGGCGCACACTGCGTCGAGCTCATCGGCGAGGGCGTTGTCGCTGAGATCTTCGGTGGGCCGGGGCGGGCGGGCAGGGCCTCCGGTCAGGTGCTGACTGAGCACGCTGCCGATCTGTTCGTTGAGATCGGCGTCGGGGCCGGCATCACGGCGAGCGTGTTCGCTCTTCACGAGGTCAAGGCGCGCTTGGGCAACCCGGCGGGCGTACGACACGACGTCATCCTCGTGCTGCAGTTGCTGGCGCAGCGCGCGTAAATCGTCGAGCGACAAATCAGCGGGGTCAGGGCTGAGCGCGGCGTTGGTGTCGGTCACGTGGATCCTCCAGAGACGGGCGGGAGTACCGCCACTTCGTCGTGCGGCCCGACCATGGTGTCGGGAGCAACATCGTTGCCGTTGACCCAGATCCGACAGGTGGTGAGCACCTCGGCGAATTCGGATCCATAGCGTTGGGTGGCAGCTGCGAGCACGTCAGCAACGGTTGCGCCATCGATTGCGTCGCTCCCGGTGCCTGCGGCCTCGCGAGCAGATGCGAACAGTCGCAGCTTCGCCATGTCCGACAATCTAATGGCGGTGGGCAGCGCGACCGGGGCACCGTGCGGGGCAGTGTTGTCCGCAGGCAGGGACAACGTCGACACCTGGGCCATCAAGGGGGGTATCGGCACGCTCGATGAGGAACTTGAGGAGAAATTCCAGAAATTCCAGAAATTGTTTGTGTCGCCCGCCTGAAAGCTCAACGCCTGACCTGGCGATGGTCAAGGGGCGGCGACGAGGACCTCGGCAGGCGCCAACCCGGCGACGAAGCCAATCACGGCGACGACCAGTGTCAGCCCGATCGTCAGACGGCGCACCGATGACTCTTCCAAGCGTCTCGTGGCGCCGTAGTGACCGAGTTCGGGTTGCGGCATCCGGCGCATCGCGATGCCACCGGCGGCGACCAAGCCGAAAGCAACCGTCATCGCAGTCACCCGCGCGTCGTCGTTCATCGGCCCGAGGCCGTGGGTCCATCGGTCGCTCATGCCGCGCAACGCAATGCTGATGTTCAGCGCGATGAGCGTGGCCATGGTCATCGCCCATCGGATCGGGAGGCCAGACCGCGAGACACCAGCGCCGAGTCCAGCGCCGATTGACGCCATCGACCAGATCAGGCGAGCCAGCGGGCGAACGTGCCCGCCGGAGAGCAACCAATGACCGATCGAGAGGAGTGCGATGCCGACGGCGAGCATTGCGATGCGATTCGGCGGCGGCGTTTCGAACGGGGCGATTCCGGTGAACAAGACCACCACCAGGGTGATCACGGTGACGAGGCGCCGAAGTCCGTCAAGCGCGACCACTGACCAGGCCGCTTCGCGCAGGTTGTGGGTATCGAGTTGGGCGCGCCGATCGAGTCGGCGCTGCTCGCCAAGGACACGAAGGCCGCGACGTGCCCAAGCGATTTCGCCCGTGTCGTCCGGCCCAACGTTGGCCGCCGACAGCGCACTGGGGTCGGTCGGGTCGGTGTTGCGTTCGTTGTTGATGTCTCCGAGGCCGAGCGCTTCGCCGAGCAGCATTGGCAGTTGACGATCGGCGTCAGTTGCACGTCGTCCTCGGCGCCATCGCGGTCGGCCGGCAAACAGTCCAGCAGTGACGAGGACGGCGGCCGAGATCGCAACGAGTTCGAGGGCGAGCACGCCCACTGCCACGATCGACATCTCCAGGGTGCCGAACCGCCACGACAGCCAACCGAGCCAGCCAATCAGTCCTGCAAGACTCAGCGCGAGGCCCGCCCAGCGTCCGAGCGATGCCGTCGCCCGAGCGGAGGCGCGGTCTGTTGCCTGCTCGGGCCGGTTCATGAAGGTGGTTGAGGTCTGTAGCACGGTGTGATTGCTTCTGGGAGGCCGCGAGCGGCGTCTCTGGGTATCGGCAGCACCGTCGACGCGCTTGAGGGCAAGACCCACGCGCTGCTGAAGGGTGCCAAACGGCGAGGGTCGACCCCGGTCGACGGGCGGTATCGTTCCGCCACTGTGGGAACCGACAAACGCGAACGTCAACGGGCCAACAAGGCCGTCAAAGAACAACAGGCCGCACGCGCCGAGACACGCCAGAAGGGCACCCGGATCGGCGTCATCATCGTCGCCGCCATCGTCGGCGTGGTCGGCATTGCCTTCATTGCCAACACC
Organism: Ilumatobacter sp.; assembly: GCA_018666235.1. GTDB lineage: Bacteria > Actinomycetota > Acidimicrobiia > Acidimicrobiales > Ilumatobacteraceae > Ilumatobacter_A. The sequence continues at coordinate 2,147 of JABJAB010000065.1, read as the reverse complement.
TTCATCGGTGGCGATGATGACAATGCGACTCCGACGACGCTGCCCGAGGTGAACGAAGATGCGGGCGCCGATGTCGCTGCGGGCGAAGTTTTCGAGCCGACCGGCGAGTTCGTCCCGGAGGGCTGCCCCTCCCCCGACGGGTCTGCCACCAAGCAGCAAACGTTCGACGCGGCGCCTCCGATGTGCCTCGACCCCGACAAGGAGTACAGCGCGCTGCTCACCACCAACAAGGGTGAGCTCACGATCGAACTCGATCAGAACATCGCGCCGCTCACGGTCAACAACTTCGTGTTCCTGGCTCGCCACCAGTACTTCGACGACACGCCCTGCCACCGGATCATCCCGGACTTCGTCGTGCAGTGCGGTGACCCGACGGGCACCGGTACTGGTGGTCCCGGCTACAGATTCGCCGACGAGCTCCCCGAGGCCGGCGCGTACGAGATCGGTTCGATTGCGATGGCAAACAGCGGTCCGGACACCAACGGCAGCCAGTTCTTCATCATCACCGGCGAAAACGGCGCAGCCCTCCCACCGAGCTACTCGCTCTTCGGTGCAGTGACCGAAGGCTTCGATGAGACCGTCGTCGCGATGGAAGCAGCCGGCACAGCGTCCGGGACCCCATCGGAGCCGGTCGACATCGAATCCGTGGTCATCACCACCAACTGATTTTCCGTTGGCACGACGCGGCAGAATGGGCGGGTGCCAACGACGCTCGAACCAGTCCGGGTCGAAGAGCCCAAGGTCGACGAGGAGTTGGCCAACGACCGCCCGTGGGTGGTGATCGTCTGGAACGATCCGATCAATCTGATGAGTTACGTCACTTTCGTGCTCAAGAAGCTGTTCGGCTACTCCGACGAAAAGGCCACGGCGATGATGCTCGACGTGCACCACAAGGGCAAGGCCGTGGTCGCCAACGGCAATCGCGAGGAAGCCGAGATGCACGTGTTTCGTCTCCACGAGCACAGCCTGTGGGCCTCAATGGAGCACGATGAGTGAGCGCGATTTCGTTCCGCCCGTCGAGCACGTGGACAACAGTGACGTCGATCCACTCGGTGCGTTCGACCATGGTGAAGGCGCCCGGTTCCGACTGAACTTCGAGACCGAGGAACGCGAGTTGATCGTGCGCCTCCTCGGTGAGATGAAGGACTTGCTCACGAGCGAGCCAAACGAGCACACCGCTCCCTTGCTGCACCGTCTGTTTCCTCCCGCATTTCATGACGACGAGGAAAAAGAAGCCGAGTATCAGCGGCTCATGCGCGAGGAGTTGGTCGCGAGTCGCGTGGCCGCTGTTGACAGCGTGAGCTTGCTCCTCATGGAAGAGGGCCGGACCTTGGGTGAGGGCGAGACCATGGCCTTCATGCAGTCGGTCAATGCAATCCGTCTCGTGTTGGGCACGATGCTCGACATCACCGACGATGAGTCAGCCGAAGAAGCCGACATCAATGACAGCCCCGAGTACAGCTTGTACGGCTACCTCGGCTGGGTCCTGGAATGGACCGTCACCGCGCTCTCCGGCAGCTGATCCGTCGACTCAGACGGTGCGCAAGATTGCAGCGTCGCCCTGACCACCACCGCCGCAGAGAGAGGCCACGCCGGTGCCGCCGCCGCGACGGTTGAGCTCGTGGAGCAGGGTGAGTGCCAAACGGTTACCGCTCATGCCGATCGGGTGCCCAAGTGCAATCGCGCCGCCGTTCACGTTGACCTTGTCCGGGTCGACGCCGAGCTCGGCGGTCGATGCAATGCCGACAGCGGCAAATGCTTCGTTGAGCTCGAGCAGGTCGAGATCGGCGACGGCAATGCCGGCCTTCTGAGCGGCGAGCATCGCAGCCCGGCTTGGCTGATGGAGCAGTGAGGCGTTGTCGGGGCCTGCGACCATGCCGTACGACATGAACTCGCCGAGCGGATTGACGCCGCGGCGCTCGGCTTCGGCCTTGCTCATCAGGATCATGGCGCTGCCACCGTCAGAGAGCTGCGAGGCGTTCGCTGCGGTGATGCTGCCCTCCTTATCGAACGCTGGGCGCATCTTCGACAGGCTCTCGACCGTGGTGCCGGGGCGCACGCCCTCGTCGTGCTCGATGAGGATCGGGTCACCCTTGCGCTGCGGCACTTCGACCGGAACGATCTCCTCGGCCAGGCGGCCCTCCTTG
>JABJAB010000064.1 GCA_018666235.1 Ilumatobacter sp. | reverse complement strand
GGCTCCTGCCGAAACCGAGGCTCCTGCCGAGGATGACGGCGGTTCCATTTGCGAAGTCACCGACGTCGGCGGAGTCGACGACAAGGGCTTCAACCAGATCGCCTTCGAAGGTGCCGAGCGCGCCGCCGCAGAGTTCGGCCTGACGGCTGAAGTGCTCGAGTCGGCCTCCGATGCCGACTACGAAACGAACATCCAGAGCTTCATCGAGAAAGACTGCTCGCTCATCGTCACGGTCGGCTTCCTGCTCGGCGACGCCACGGCGGCCGCTGCTGCAGCCAATCCGGACCAGCAGTTCGCGATCATCGATGTCGGCTACGAAGAGGCCATCCCGAACGTTCTGACGCTCAACTTCAGCACTGCTGAGCCGTCCTTCCTCGCTGGGTACCTCGCTGCCGGCATGACCGCCACGGGCAAGGTCGCCACATACGGCGGCATCAACATCCCGCCGGTCACCATCTTCATGGATGGCTTCGCCAACGGCGTGACGTACTACAACGAGCAGAAGGGCGCCGAAGTCGAAGTGCTCGGTTGGGACGTCGAGGCGCAAGACGGCTCGTTCGCCGGCAACTTCGAGAACCTCGACGATGGCAAGGCGCTCGCGTCGAGCTTCGCCGACGAAGGTGCGGACATCATCTTCCCGGTCGCCGGACCGGTCGGCCTGGGCTCGTCGGCATACGCCACTGAGAACGAGGGCATCCGCATCATCGGCGTCGACAACGACCTCACCGTCAGCAACCCGAACGAGGCAGCTGTGTACCTCACATCGGTCCTCAAGAAGATTGACGAAGCAGTCTTCGCTGCAACCGAGCAAGTCGTTGTCAACGGCGAAGGCGGCGGCGCGTACGTCGGCACGCTCGAGAACGACGGTGTTGGCCTGGCCCCGTACCACGAGCAGGAAGACGACATTCCGCAGGAGTTGAAGGACGAGATCGAGGCACTCAAGGTCGAGATCATCGCCGGCAACATTGCGGTCGTCTGATCAAACCAATACTGATTGTCAGCTTGATGAGCTGAACAACTGAATGAAGCGGGGAGCCTTTCGGGGCTCCCCGCTTTTCGTTTTCCAGCAGCCGCCAATCACGACTACAGTCACCGCCAATGGAGTTGGAACTGCGAGGCATCACCAAACGGTTCCCTGGCGTCATCGCCAACGACGACGTCAACCTCACGATCAAGACCGGTGAGGTGCACGCCCTCGTCGGAGAAAACGGGGCCGGCAAGTCAACGTTGATGAACATCATGTACGGCCTGCACCACGCCGACGAAGGCCAAATCTTCATCGACGGCAATCCCGTCACGTTCGAGACGTCCGGCGATGCGATCGCAGCAGGCATCGGCATGGTCCATCAGCACTTCATGCTCGTTCCGGTCTTCACCGTTGCAGAGAACGTCGTTCTCGGCGTTGAGCCGACGACTGGGCCGTTCGGCAAACTCAACACAGCGAAGGCGAATGCCCAAGTCGAGGAAATCTCCGCCAAGTACGGCCTCCACCTCGATCCGGAGGCGCTGATCGAATCACTGCCCGTCGGAATTCAGCAGCGCGTCGAGATCTTGAAGGTGTTGTTCCGCGACGCCGAAATCGTGGTGTTCGACGAACCAACGGCAGTCCTCACGCCACAGGAAATCGAAGAGTTTTTCAACATCGTCGAGTCGCTGAAGGCATCCGGTCGGGGCATTGTGTTCATCACACACAAACTCACCGAGGCCCTGAAAGTCGCTGACCGCATCAGCGTGCTGCGTCGCGGAAAGACCGTCGGCGAGGCCGATCCGGCCGAGATCGACGAAGTCGGCCTCGCCGAATTGATGGTCGGCCGTCCAGTCCAGTTGGTGGTCGACAAGGCTCCACCCCAGCCGGGCGAAGCGATCTTGTCCGTCGACCAGATGCACGTGGTCGATCCCACCGGGCGCACGCTCGTCGACCACGTCAGCTTCGACGTTCACGCCGGAGAGATTGTGGGCGTTGCCGGCGTCCAGGGCAACGGGCAAACCGAACTCGTCGAAGCGCTCACCGGCCTCCGCGACGTCATCACCGGCTCAATCCACCTCGGCGGCGACGACATCACCCATGCGACCCCACGGGAAGTACACAGCGCCGGAGTCGCGCATATTCCCGAAGATCGCCAGCGCGCCGGACTGGTCGGCGATTTCAGTGTTGCCGAGAACATGGTGCTGACCCGCTACCACGACGACGAATTCAGCACGGGCATCAAGATGGACTGGCCCAAGGCCCGCACCGTTGCTGCTGACCTGGTCGAGCAATACGACGTTCGGACTCCGTCGATCCAGACGCCGGCGGGCACCCTCTCTGGCGGCAACCAGCAAAAGGTGATCGTTGCTCGCGAACTGAGCCGAGACCTCCAACTCGTCATTGCATCACAACCCACACGGGGCGTCGACGTCGGTTCGATCGAGTACATCCATGCCCAAGTCGTCAAAGCCCGTGACGAGGGGGCTGCGGTCCTCGTCGTCTCGACCGAGTTGGATGAGGTCATGGCGCTCTCCGACCGCATCATCGTGATGTTCCGCGGCCGCATCGTCGCCAATCTGCGGCGTGACGAGACCGAGCACAACGACATCGGCCTGTACATGGCCGGAGCGAAGGAACAGCCAGTCAAGACCGAGACGGAGAAGATGGCATGACCGATACTGCGATCGATTCTTCCAACGGCAGCGACCATGACGAGCCAGAGGGCGTGATTCGTCGAGTCTTGGCCCGTATCGATACCACCAACGCCGTGGTGCTCCCGCTCCTCGCCTTCTTCAGCGCACTGGTGATCGGCGTGTTCGTCATCGCTCTGTCCGACATCGACAAGCTCCGCGAGGGTGACGTCGGCGGCATCTTGACCACGATCAAGGATGCGTACCTCGCATTGCCAAACGGCGCCTTCAACGGGTGGCGCCCGATCAACGAAACCATCGTGGCCACGACGCCGCTCCTCCTCGCCGGTCTCGCTGTCGCCATTACCTTCCGCGCCGGACTCTTCAACATCGGTGGTACCGGTCAAATGTTGATGGGCGGCATGGGCGCCGTCTACGTCGGGTTCTCGATGGACGGTCCCGGTTTCATCCAGATCCCACTCGGCGTCCTGGCCGGCATGGTCATGGGCATGGCCTGGGGGATCATCCCCGGCCTCCTCAAGGCCCGGGCGGGCGTCCACGAGGTGATCGCCACGATCATGCTCAACTTCATCGCGGGTTCGCTCGTGCTCTGGCTGCTGAAGACCGACATGTTCGGCCGCGAAGGTCGCAACGACCCGATCTCCAAGCTGGTGACACCCGAAGGTCAGCTGCCTCGACTCTTCGGATTCCTCGATCGACCCGAGTTGCGCGCACACATCGGCTTCCTCATCGCCCTCTCTGCCGCCGCATTCTTCTGGTGGCTGCTTGAGCGAACCACCCTCGGTTTCGAGATCCGGGCGCAAGGCGCCAACTCCCATGCGGCTCGATACGCAGGCATGAAACCGGGCATGTTGATCATCACCTCGTTCGCGATCGCCGGTGGCTTCGCCGGATTGGCTGGCGCAAGCGAGGTCTTGGGAACCCAAGGCCGAGCAACACAAGGCTTTGCTGGTGACATTGGATTCGACGCCATCGCCGTGGCCTTGTTGGGCCGGTCGACACCGACCGGCACCGTGCTTGCAGCATTCCTCTTCGGAGCGCTGCAAGCAGGTGGTCAGAAAATGCAGGTCGACACCGGCGTACCGATTGACCTGGTGCTGATTCTTCGAGCCCTCATCGTGTTATTCATCGCTGCTCCATTACTCATGAAGGCAATCTTCCGTTTCAGTGCCGAGGCCGCCGACTCTGGCCCGAGCTTCGGGGGGTGGGGCGCATGAGCGTGACCGATTCCCCGACACCCGGCAACGACGCCTACCTGGGGATGCTCGAGTCGTTGAGCCGCACGCCCGAGCAGAAGAAGCGTGCCCGGAATCTGGGTATTGGCTACTTCGTTGCAGCCGGTATTGCGCTCGCCATTTTCGTCCGCGGTGATGGCGGCACCTCCACGTTCACACTCGGCGGCGACTCGTCGATCGGCCTGCCCGGCATCCCGCTCGCTTGGATCTGCGCCGTTGTCTTGGCCGCGCTCGGTGGCGTGCAGATCTCCCGCGGCACCGCCAAGCTGCAGAACGCACTCCTCGCAGCGGCCACGATCCTTTTCATTGTCACGCTGATGGCCTGGGCAGCTGCAGGCCGCCAATTTTCACTCACCGGCACGCTCCACGATGCTCTCAAGGCAGCGACGCCGCTCGTGCTCGGTGCGCTCGCCGGCATCCTCTGCGAACGTTCCGGCATCATCAACATTGCGATCGAAGGGCTGCTGCTTGCTGGCGCCTTCACGTCCGCACTCGTCGGATCAGCGACCAACATTTGGATCGGCATCCTGGCTGCAATGGCAGTCAGCGCCGTGCTCGCATTGGTGCTCGCTTGGCTCGCCATCCGCTTCCATGTCGATCAGGTGATCGTCGGGTTCGCAATCAACTTCTTCGTGTTGGGGCTGACATCGTTCCTCGATTCTCGGGTGCTCACGAGGAATCCCCAGCTCAACGGCACGGGCACGATTGCCGAATGGGAGATCCCGGGGCTGAGCAGTATTCCAATCATCGGACCGATCCTGTTCGAGCAGACCTTCTACGTCTACGCCGCTCTTGCGCTGGTGGCCATCACCACGTGGATGCTGTTCAAGACGAAGTGGGGCCTGCGCACGCGGGCGGTCGGTGAGCATCCGAAGGCTGCAGGCACGCTCGGCGTCAACGTGCTGCGACGGCGCTACATCAACGTCACCATCGCCGGAGCGGTCGCTGGCTTCGGTGGATCATGGTGGACCGCCGACGTCGGGCGATTCAACGAAAACATCACCAATGGTCGCGGGTTCATCGCCCTTGCCGTGGTGCTTGTCGGCCGGCACCACCCCGTCGGCGCACTCATGGCCGCGTTGGTGTTCGGTTTCGCCGATGCGCTGGCACTGAAGTTTGCTTTCCTCAACACCGGCATTCCGAGTGAATTCCTCGAGATGGCACCGTTCTTGGTCACGCTGCTTGTGGTTGCCAGCGTCGGCCGGGGCGCTCACGTGCCGGCCGCACTTGGCCAACCGTACGAAGAGCAGTAGCTCCCTCAGGCAGTCAGTTCGCTGACTGCCTTGACCTCAATGCCACCACGGGGCCGCTGAGTCAGCGTCACCGTGACCCGCTCCGGCTTGGCCGTCAACATGATCTCACCCGCGATCTCGGCAGCGAGGGCCTCGGCAAAGACCGCACGATCACGGAACCCCCAGAGATAGAGCTTGAGACTCTTTGATTCGACGCACCACTCACCGGGCACGTAATCGATCACCACCGTCGAGAGGTCGGGCTGCTCGGTGACCGGGCACATCGAGTTCAGTTCATCGTTCGTGAACGTGACCGTCGAAATGTTCTCGGGTGCCGGGAAGACCTCGACATGATCGATTGCGTGACGCACAGTGTTGCCCAACACGGTCAGTTCCATGTCGTGAGGATACTGTCGCACAGCAAATCAGCGGATGGCTGAAGGGGACCCATGAAGCGACAACGAACCGCCGCGACTTTCGCGGTCATTGCAATCGGGATCGCGGCCTGCTCGTCAGGCGCGGACAACATTGCGGCGCCGAACTCCGAGGCCGCCACCACTGCCGAGCCACCAGACACCGAGCCACCAGACACCGAGCCACTGAACACCGGGCCCGCTGTCACTGCGCCGGCAGCAACCACGACGACCGTTGACCCTGTTGAGGCAGCGACGATCGCTCAGGTCAACGACTACATCGCTCAGGCCGCAGCGTTCGACCAGGCCGGAGCCGACGTGCAGTTCCCGACTGGCCTCACGTTCCAGGCGGGGGGCGCACCGGGATACTCGCGTTACGTGTTCCGAGAACATTCAGAGGGTGTTGTGCCGACACTGGTCGAAGGCCCCCTTGTCGGCACGGTCCGCTGTCAGGACGAAGCTCTGCCCTGTTCGTTCCGCGAGCTCCGCGAGCTCGACGAGTCGGGCGAACCCATTCCTCCGGGATTGGCGATGTCGGCTGACGAATTGGCCGAGCTCGTCGCTCAGCTGACTGCACTCAATGAGTTCGCCGAAGCACACCGCGACGTCAATTCGGCATGCGCTGCCGGCTTTGTCAGCGACCGCATCCAAACGGCCAATATGGGCTCGCACTTCTACAACATCAGTTGGATCGCCGACGGTTTCGATCCGGCCCGCCCAGAGATCCTGCTCTATGCCAAGGCTGATGGCACGATCGCCGACGGGGCACTCGACCAGTGTGAAGGCGGCGAGTGGACCGGCGATCCGATGAGCCTCGTCGGCACTGCCTTCATCATTCCGCCGCAGGTGATTGGCAATGATCACCCGGAGACGTTTGCCGGCCCACTCGACAACTGGCACATCCACTACAACCTGTGCCGCGGTAACGCTCAGGGACGCGACACGTTCCTGCCGAGGACCGAATGCGAGGCCCAGGGTGGCAACTTCTCCGCGGCGTTGGGCTGGATGCTGCACGCCTGGGTGGCCGACGATTTCGATAACCAGCTCGGCGTGTTCGGCATGTGGAATGCGTCAATCGCTCCCGTCGCCGATGCAGCTGCGATTCGTGACAGCCGCGAGGTTCAGGGGTCCGACTTTCCTGAGGGCGCCCAGCAGTCGTTGATCGCCGACTTTCTGTACAGCGGTGAGTTGTCGGTGAGGCCAGGTCAGCCATTGTTCTTCAACAATGTGGACGCCGTACCGCACACGGTCACCGCCGGTACTCCCGATTCGCCCGCATTCTCCGACTTCGACTCCGGCCTCCTCACTCCGGGCAGCAACTACGAGATCAGCTTCGACGAACCCGGCAGCTACAGCCTGTTCTGCACGCTGCACCCCGACATGGTCGCCCAGGTCACCGTTTCCGACTGAGACGAGTTGGTGAGACGAGTTGGTGCCAGGCACCAAGTCGTCTGCGTATCGTTCGTCAGGGGGGTGGCGCGATCTCGAAATCGATGTCGTCGGGCATCATCGGGTCAAAGTTGCTTGCCTTCGGCACCGCACCCCTGCCGCCAGCCCCATGATGGTATGCCTCGGTCAGCCACACTCGAAATTCGTCGTCGAGCAGCTCCGGGTCATCCACATTGATCACGTGGTAGAACCTGTCGCCGTAACCAGCGGTCCGGCGCGACAGGCGATCCGTCTCAAGTGACCGGCGCAGCGAGAACCCAATGGCGACCCACTTCCGTTTCACGTCGACAATGCAGAACGTCGGGCCGTTTTTGAAAAGCACTTTGCCCGGAAGAGGGTCGACGATCAGCTCACCACCGTCCTTGCCATCGACCGATTGGAGGTGGTCATTCACGGCGCGGAAGATCGGAGAGACGAAGGTCGGAGCGTCGACGAGAAACTGCTGAACGGTCAGCCCAGGGCTGCACATATGGCTGCGGCCGACCGCACCGAAGGACCGTTTGCAGTCGGGGCAGGTCCACGTCGCCATTCGGCAACAGTACGACGCCAGCTACCTTGGCAGATGTGCTGACCCCAGATCAGATTGCCCGGTACGACGCAGATGGCTTCCTGGTGCTGCCCAACTTTGTGTCACTCGATGACTGTGCTCGGCTGCGTGCACGAGCGAATGAGATCGTCGAGGGATGGGAGCCAAGTGAGGAACGATCCGTCTTCACGACCAATCAACAGGAACGGGTGTCCAATGGTGAATTTCTGGCCAGCGGAGCGTCGACGTGGTGCTTCTTCGAGGAGGAAGCGTTCGACCCCGATGGAGTACTGGCCCAGGCCAAGGAGCTGTCGATCAACAAGATCGGTCACGCCCAGCACGACACCGATGACGAGTTCGAACGATTCGCCTACAACCCGGCCCTCGGCGAAGTGGCGCGAGACGTCGGAATGCTTGACCCGCTCGCTCTGCAGTCGATGTACATCTTCAAACAACCGCGGATCGGTGGCGAAGTTGGCGTCCACCAGGACGCAACGTTCTTGTACACCGAGCCGATCACTGTCACCGGCTTCTGGTTTGCCATCGAGGACGCCACCATCGACAACGGCTGCCTCTGGGCCGTACCCGGAACGCATCGCGGTCCGTTGTACGAGTTGTTCAAGCGCAACCGCCTCGACGACCCCGCTGCAGCTGACGGCACGACGATGGAGACCCTCAGCACGGAACCACCGCCAGGCCCCGACTCGCCTGGGGCCGTGCCGCTCGAAGTAGCAGCAGGCACAATGATCGTCCTCAACGGAGTGCTCCCCCACTGGTCCGGTGTCAACCGTTCAGGCATCAGTCGCCACGCCTACAGCCTTCATTGCATCGACAGCGCCGCCGAATACCCCGAGTGGAACTGGCTCCAACGCCCCGCCGACTTCCCCCTCCGCCAGCTGCACTGAAACGACTCGGGACGACTTGGTGCCAGGCACCACGTCGTCCTACGCGACGAGATCGAGGGTCCGCTTGACGATTCGGCCAAGGACTGGCTGCGTTGCGAGCCGATGTTTGGCCCGTGTCTGCGCCTGCTGCAAGGACTTCGGGGTAGCAAACCCCAGCCGCTCTCGCAGGGCTTGACCGCTGTGTTGAGGAAGTTCGTCGGCGACCAGCAGCAACAGCGACCGATGGGCTCGCGAGCCGTGAACCTCACCGATCTCGTCGGCGATGATCTGGACGAGTGGCGCAATCCTGTCGAGAGCGACATCGCCCTTCCAAGTACTCGGCCCCGCTGTTGTCTCGCTCGTGACAAACGCATCGAATGCGCGACGACTGTCGAACTGGTTCAACACCGGAGCAGTACTGAGAAACGGTGGCTGAGCGCGGTGGCCGAGATAGGTGCGATGGCTGCTCCATCTGTAGCTCTCGACGCTGTCGATTCCGGGGAGATCCAGCGCGTTTCGGTGCACGTATCGAACGGTGCAGAGCAATTGGTCGTCGTCGACAACAGGCACCGCGTGAAATCGTCCGCGAAACAGCGGCCCATCGCGACCGATCCGCTCGTTGGTGTGTCGCGTGTAGACCGAGCCCAGAAGGTGCATCGCATCGGACAGCCCGCCGTCGGGGCAGTACAGAACCAGGTGATAGTGGTTACTCATCAGGCAGTACGCGATGACTTGAACACCGAAACGCTCGAAAATCTGCTCAAGAAGACGGCCGAACTCGACTCGATCAGGATCGGCGAAGAAGACCGTGCCACGATTCACTCCCCTGTTCATCACATGATGGATCCCGTCCTCGATGTCCACTCGGTGAGCTCTCCCCATCTGCCGATCATGCTCCCGCTCAGTCACCAAGTTCGACGAGGACGACTTGGTGCCTGGCACCAACTCGTCCTACGTGGGGGTCGGTAGCGTGGGGGGATGTCGACGGCTGATCTGATTGCCCGGGCCCCGAAGGTGCTGTTGCACGACCACCTTGATGGCGGGTTGCGTCCGTCGACGGTGATCGAGCTGGCGGAGGAATACGGCTACGACGGGTTGCCGACCACTGACGTTGCCGAGCTCGGCGAATGGTTCAACAAGGGCGCCAAGCGCAACGACTTGGTGCTCTACCTCGAGACGTTCGCTCACACCGGCGCCGTGATGCAGCAGCGCGACGCCATCGAGCGCGTTGCCTTCGAGTGCGCTCAAGACCTCGCCGCCGACAACGTCGTGTATGCCGAGGTCCGTTTCGCTCCTGAGCTGCATCTCGAACAGGGCCTGACACTTGACGAAGTGGTCGATGCAGTACTCGCCGGATTCGAGCGCGGTTCGGCAGGCACCGATCTGACGATCTATGCACTTCTCGATGCCATGCGCCAGGCTGCCCGCAGCAGTGAGATCGCCGAGCTCGCCATCCGTCATCGCGATGACGGCGTCGTCGGATTCGACATCGCTGGCCCGGAAGCCGGATTCCCACCCACACGCCACCTGGACGCGTTCCATCTGATCAACCGCGAAAACTTCCACTCGACCATCCACGCCGGCGAAGCCTTCGGGCTCCCTTCAATCTGGGAGGCGGTGCAGTTTTGTGGAGCCGAGCGGCTCGGCCACGGTGTGCGGCTCGTCGACGACATTGAGGTCGACGCGGAGGGCAACGCCACGCTTGGTCGCCTCGCGAGTTACATCCGCGACCGCCGGATCTGCCTTGAGGTGTGCCCGACCTCCAACGTCAACACCGGTGTCGCTCCGACGATTGCCGAGCACCCGATCGGCATGCTGCGCCGCCTGCAGTTCCGGGTCACGGTCAACACCGATAACCGGTTGATGAGTAACACGACGATGACCAACGAGATGCTTGAGCTGCACAAGGCGTTCGGCTGGGGCCTCGACGACTTCCAATGGCTCACCGTCAATGCAATGAAGTCCGCCTTTGCACCGTTCCCGGAACGATTGAAGCTGATCAACGGCATCATCAAGCCGCGGTACTCGGTGCTCAAGTCCGAGTCCGATCTCGGAAGCTGAGGAGCCACTCATGACTGTCGAAACCGTTGTCGTCGACCATCCACTTGTCCTCGACTCACTCGCCCGTATCCGCGACGTCGAGACACCCAACGCCCTGTTCCGCCAGAACCTGGAACGCATCGGCACACTCCTCATCGCCGAGGCCACGCAGACACTGCCGACAGTGTCGGGCGTGGTCACGACGCCGCTCACCGACGCCGCGGCAGAGCGGATCGCCGTGCAGCCGGTCATCGTGCCGATTCTGCGCGCCGGCCTCGGCTTCCTCCGTCCGGCGCAAGAGCTGCTGCCGGACGCCGACATCGGCTTCATCGGCATCGCCCGCAACGAAGAAACCCACGAGCCCGAGCCGTACGTCAACAAGCTGCCGGAGAACATCGGCGAACGTCCGGTCATCGTCGTCGATCCGATGCTCGCGACCGGCGGCTCGTTGATCCATACCTTGCAGCTCCTCGTCGCGCGCGGCGCCCAGCAACCGATGACCGTGATCGTTGCACTGGCTGCGCCCGAAGGCATCGCAGCTGTCGAAGCATCGGGCATCGACGTCACGCTGTTCACTGCCGTGATCGACGACCGATTGAACGACGACGCCTACATCGTCCCCGGTTTGGGTGACGCTGGGGACCGCCAGTTCGGCGCACCCGCCTAACCGCTACGAGGCGAGGGCCTGAAGAAGACGGTCAAGTTCGGCCGGGTCAAGATCAACTGCTTCACCGTAGAGCTTGACCTTCGGTTCGGTGCCGCTCGGCCGGATCTGGAGCCGGGTGCCCCCGGTGAGCATCAGGCGAACCAGGTTGGCCTCGGGATATGACGTGACCGACTCAACGGCGATGCCACCGACCTGCGACGGCGGAGCTGCTTCGATCGACTGGACCCATTTGGCACCGTCGGCGGGCGGCATTCGCACCGACAGCTCACTCGTCACGTATCGGCCGAATTGGTCTGCGATTGCGTCGAGGCGGCCCTGGACCGTGACGCCGTCGTACTCTGCAAGAGCAGCGATCTCTGCCATCAAGACTGCGGCGGTGATGCCGTCCTTGTCGAGCGGCCGGGCAGCGACGAGGTACCCCAGCGCCTGTTCGTAGCCGAAGACAAAGCGCTGGCCTGCTGCAGCCCGCTCGGAGGCAATGCGCCCGATCCACTTGAATCCAGTGAAGGTCTCTTCACTGTGCACACCGTGTGCTTCGGCCATCCGGGCGAGCAGCGACGACGACACCAGCGTGGTCACGACCAGACGATCCGAGCCGTTGGTGTGACGCAGAATGTGGTCGGCGAACAGCCACCCGATTTCATCACCACTGAGCTTGCGCCACGACGATCCCATGGCGCCGTCTCGAGTGTCAGGAATTGCCGCACCGAGTCGATCGGCGTCGGGGTCGTTCGCCAAAGCGACCGCGGCACCGCTGGCCTGAGCGACCGCGAGCAGCAGGTCCATGGCACCGGGCTCTTCAGGGTTGGGGAACGAAACCGTCGGGAAGGTGCCGTCGGGTTCCTGTTGCTCAGCGACGACGGTCGGAGGATCGAAACCAGCTGCCGTGAATGCTGCAGCGATCGTGTCGCCACCGACACCGTGCATCGCGGTGTAGGCAATCTGAACGCCAGGAACTTCTGGCCGGAGTCGGACCCGGGGGGCGTCTGCGACGTACGCCTCACTCCATGAGGTGTCGAGCCACGAGATGAGGTGATCGTCTTCGGCGGCGATTGGGATGTCGAGCGGATTGAAGTCCCCGATGCGCTCAGCGATCTCCGTGTCGATCGGAGTGACGATCTGCGATCCAGTCTCGAGGAACACCTTGTACCCGTTGTCGGCGGGCGGGTTGTGCGATGCCGTCACGACGACGCCCGCTGCGGCATTCAGGCCAGTGATCGACCAGGCGAGGACCGGCGTGGGCTGTGCCCCGGGATGCAGCATCGACTTGATGCCCATTGCAGCCAACACGCGTGCGGTGTCGATCGCGAACACGTCGCTCTTGCGTCGAGCGTCGCGGGCGATGACCACTCCCCTGTCGGCAGCGTCATCGACGCTGTCGAGTAGCCATCGACCGAGGCCGGCGGCGGCCTGGCGAACCACGAGGCGATTCATTCGCATTGGACCAGCGGCGACCGCTGCACGCAGCCCGGCGGTGCCGAATTGCAGGCGTCCGGCAAAGCGTTCGGCGAGTTCGTCTGTGTGGCCGCGCTCGGCAGCGGCGATCAGCTGAGCGAGCTCAGCGCGAATGTCATCGTCGGGCTCGGCTGCGAGCCAGCTACGGGCGGTGTCGAGCAACGATGTGTCAAGTACGTCAGCCATCGGGCAACAGGGTACGCAAGTCGACCAGTGGCCGTGGACCGACGTGCGAAATCACCTCAGCAGCTGCAATCGAGCCGATTTCACCACACTCGGCGAGCGGCAATCCCGATGTAAGACCAAAGAGAAAGCCGGCGGCGAAGAGGTCGCCGGCACCGGTGGTGTCGAGCACGCGCTCGACGGGTTGAGCAGGCACCGTGATCTGTTCGTCGCCGGTCACGATGACACAGCCATCCGCACCGGTCGTGATCGCCGCCAGGCCACACTCGCGGCTGACCATCTTGAGCGCGACGTCGAGGTCATCGACTTCGTACAGCGACCGAATCTCGTCGGCGTTGCCGAACAGAATGTCGACGCTGTCCTGCACCAATGATCGAAAGTCGACCCGATGTCGGTCCACGCAGAACGAGTCGGACAGTGTGAGTGAGACCTGTCGCCCGTTGGCGTGCGCAATCGTTGCGGCATGCCGGAACGCAGCCTTTGCGTCGTCGCGGTCGAAGAGATATCCCTCCATGTACAGCACGGCGCCCGCAGCGATGGCGTCGACGTCGAGATCGCCGACGTCGAGCGAGCTCGACACGCCGAGGTACGTGTTCATCGTGCGCTCCGCATCAGGAGTGACAACGATGATGCACCGTCCGGTCGGGGTGCCGTGATCGACACCCCCGCCGTGGAAGGGCACGCCGACGGCTCGCATGTCGTGGCCGAACACATCACCGAGGTCATCGTGGTTGACCTTGCCGATGTAGCACGCCGTTCCGCCCAGGCTGGCGACTCCGACCATTGTGTTGGCCGCCGATCCCCCACTCATCTCAACGGCAGTTCCGAGCGCGGCGTAGAGCTCGACAGCACGTTCGGTTTCGACCAGGGTCATGGAACCCTTGTTGAGGTCGTGAGAGTCGAGAAACTCCTCGGACGCATGGGCAATGACATCGACGAGCGCATTTCCGATACCGACGACAGCGAACTTCGGTGCAGCGGTATTGGGAGCGCCGTCGGCGGCGGAGGGCAGAGTCGTTGCGGACACGATCGATCACGCTAGCGCCGGTACCATCCCGGCATGGCAGCCTCTCCCTCGTCACCAGGCGGCGAACTCGATCCGTACCGTCTTCCCGCCGGTGTTTCGCCGTCGCGGTACGACGTCCGACTCACACCCATGCTCGATGAGGCGACGTTCAGCGGCGCCGTGACGGTGCAACTCGACGTCGAGGTTCCAACGACCACGCTCGTGTTAAATGCTGCCGAGCTGGAGATCAGCTTGTGCCTGGTCAACGGTGCGCAAGCCGACTTCACCATCGACGCAGAGACCGACCGATTGTTCGTGCACACGGCGACCGAGTTGCCGACAGGTACGGCCACGCTCGCCGTCGAGTTCACCGGCATCCTCAACGACAAGCTGCGCGGGTTCTACCGCAGCACGTACACCGATGCCGATGGCACCGAACAGGTCATCGCCACGACCCAGATGCAGTCGACTGATTGTCGTCGGGCATTCCCCTGCTGGGACGAGCCCGAATACAAGGCCGTGTTTGGTCTCACCCTCAACATCGCGGATGGACTCCAAGCCATCTCCAACGGACCGGAGGTCGGCCGCACAGCCAGCGACGGGCGCACCGCGATTCGTTTCGCCGACACCATGATCATGAGCACGTACTTGGTGGCTTTTGTCGTCGGCCGTCTCGAGATGAGCGACAGCGTTGACGTCAACGGGTCCCCCATGCGGCTCGTGCACGTCCCTGGCAAGGGCCATCTGACCGACTTCGGCATGGACGTCGGGGCGTTCTGCCTCCGCTGGTTCGAGGAGTACTACGGGATCCCCTACCCCAGCGACAAGGTGGACCTGGCCGCCCTCCCTGACTTCGCTGCGGGAGCCATGGAGAACCTGGGATGCATCACGTTCCGCGAGAGCTTGCTGCTCGTTGACCCGGCCACGAGCACGCAGAACGAGCAGCAGCTGGTCGCTGACGTGGTTGCACACGAACTCGCCCACATGTGGTTTGGCGACCTCGTCACGATGCGTTGGTGGAACGGCATCTGGTTGAACGAAGCATTCGCCACATTCATGGAGATTGCGGCATGTGATGCCTATCGACCCGACTGGGAGCGATGGACCAGCTTCGGTCTGGAACGCAGTGTTGCGTTCGATGTCGATGCGCTTGAGAACACTCGCTCGGTCGAATACGAGGTGCGTTCGCCTGCCGACTGCGAGGGCATGTTCGACGTGCTGACGTATCAAAAGGGTGGCGCATTGCTGCGTATGCTCGAGCAGTACCTCGGCGAGGATCGCTTCCGTGAGGGAGTCAGCCACTACTTGCGCGTGCATTCGTACAAGAACACCGAAACGAATGACCTGTGGGACGCCATCGAAGCCACCTCCGGCGAGCCCGTGCGACGGATCATGGACTCCTGGATCTGGCAGCCCGGGTTCCCGCTGATCAACGCGACGCTCACTGCGGACGGCTCCGGCGTTGAACTGACCCAACAGCGATTCCGTCTCGGTGAACTGCCCGACGACGCAGCAGACCAGATGTGGGTCGTGCCGGTCCACGTGCGCAACGGCACCACCACCACCACGGTCCTGCTCGACAGTGTGAGCATCGTCGTGCCGCTCGCCGATCCTGCTGCATCGGTTGTCATCAATGCAGGCGGACACGGATTCTTCCGCGTGAGCTACGACCACACCTTGCGCGGCCGCCTCACGGCAGATCTCGGCGAGATGAGCACCCTCGAGCGCTACAGCCTCGTCGACGATGCATGGGCTGCAACTGTTGCCGGATCGATCACTGCGCCGGACCTTCTGCAATTCCTCGAAGGCTTCTCCGCGGAACGTGAGCATGCGGTTTGGCAAGCGGTGGTCATTGCTCTCAACGGTCTCGGCCGGTTGGTGGGCGATGAGGCACGGCCGGCGTTCGAGTCGAAGGTTCGCGATCTCGTCCAGCCTGCCCTCGCCGAACTCGGTGAGCCCCAAGCCGATCAGAGCGACCTCACTGCCAAGTTGCGGGGGCTGCTCCTGAACACCGCCGGCGTGCTCGGCAACGACGAGTTCGTCATCGGTCTGTGTCGAGACTTGCTGGCACAGCCCGTGGACCAGGTCGACCCTGAGCTGGTTGCTGCAGCAACATCGGTGGTTGCTGCGCACGGCGGTGCTGAGGACTTCGAACGACTGCAGAACGGATTCCTCACGGCGTCCACTCCTCAGGAGCAACTGCGTCAGTTGTACGCACTTGCCGATTTCGACGACGAAGTTCTCATCCTGCGTGCCTGCGAGTTCGCCCTCGGCGGGAAGGTAAAGACACAGAACGCACCGTTCTTGCTGCGTCTGGCCATGGCAAACCGCCGACACGGCCCCGCCGCTTGGAAGTTCGTCAAAGAACACTGGGATCAAGCCAACGCCGAATTCCCGACCAATACCATCGTGCGAATGGTCGATTCGATCAAGCAGCTCGCTGCCCCTGAGTTGGTCGCCGACGCTGCAGCGTTCTTCGCTGAGCATCCGATTCCACAGGCAACGAAGACGCTCGATCAGATCCTCGAACGGCAACGGATCAACGCTGCGTTCCTCGCCCGGGATGGCGTTGTCTTGGGTCGGTCTCTGACATCCTGACGCCGACGCCCGCTCGCGGGCGCAGAAAGGCAAGAAATGGATCGCCGAGGATTCCTCGCAGCAACAGCCGCAGCGGCAGCGCTCGCGGCGTGCGGAGATGACGGCCAATCCGAGTCGGACCAGCCCAGAACCCAACCCGACGAAACCGTGGGGGCCGCAGGCGCTGTATCGGCCGCCCTGGTCACCAGATGGCGTCAGGACCCTTTCGCCTTCGGGAGCTACAGCTACCTCGCGCCTGGTTCCTCACCGGCCGATCGCGAAGCACTCGCTGCATCTGTGCGCGACAAACTGTACTTCGCCGGTGAAGCGGCGTCGGTCGACTTCGCGGCGACGGTGCATGGCGCATTGCTGTCGGGCCGCGCCGCAGCCGAAGAGATCCTCGTCACCTTCGAGCCAGCTGCCTCCATCTTCATTGTTGGCGCCGGTGCTGCCGGACTTGGCGCTGCTCGGGCCTTGACCGATGCAGGATTCGCCGTCACCATCGTCGAGGGGCGCGACCGCATCGGCGGACGTGTGCACACCGACACCAGTCTTGGGGTGCCGCTCGAACTCGGCGCCGGTTGGATTCACGGCGCCGACGGCAACCCCTTGACCGAGTTGGCCGAGGAGTTCGGCGTCGAGCGACTCGTCACAGATCCTGATGAGATCGTCGTGTACGACGTTGATGGCACCGAGGCCGACGAGGGCACGCTCCAGGCCCTCGAGGACGGACTGCAAGAACTGGACTTTGACGAGGCGCCGACCGTCGGCGAAACCATCGAGGCGGCGCTCTCACAGCTCGCTCCCGATGAGGCCCGGCTCGGCCGCTACCTCGCAACCGCCATCATCGAACATGAAGAAGCCGCCGATATCGACTCGCTTTCTCCCGAGACCTTCCTGGCAGGGGAGGAATTCGACGGCGACGAGAACGTGATGCCCGACGGCTACATCGGCCTCCTGGCACCGCTCGCCGACGGAATCGAAGTGCAGCTTGGCCGCACGGTCACCTCCATCCGTGACGACACCGATGGCGTCAAGATTGGCTTCACGGACGGGACCAACGCGACGGCCGATGCCGTGCTGGTCACCGTGCCGCTTGGGGTCCTGAAGGCCGGCGTGATCGAGTTCGACCCGGTGCTCCCTGACGACAAACTGGCGGCGATCGAGCGGCTCGGCATGGGCGTCCTCAACCGTGTCATCCTCGAATACGACGAACGGTTCTGGGATGACGACGTCGAAGTGATCGGGTTCGTCGGCGAGGAACCCGGACTCTTCGTCGAGTGGTACGACTGGACACGAGTCGTCGGCAAGCCAGTCATCGTCGGATTCAACGCAGGTTCTGTCGCCGAGCGACTCGAGTCGCTCGATGATGACGCCATCATCGCGTTGGCAACGTCGGCGCTCGACACGATGTACACCTGACCGCCGGCGATTGCCAGCGACGCAATCGGCGAGAACCATCCTGTCTTCTGCTCCTGCGAGCAGTTCTCCACGGCTGGCGCGGATGAACCTGACGGATGTTTCATCGAGGAGTAGTCCCCCGCTGTGCAAAATTTTTCGGGAGTTCTCTCATCCGCAGACCGCCGGGGCTCCGAAGAGCAGGCAGATTCGGGATCGGCCCGGATCGTTGTCGAATCAGTCGACCGAAAGCCACAGTCCCATGAAGAAACTTCTCGCAGGAGCCGCAGCGCTCGCAGCGGTCCTCATCGCCGTCCCGGCGGGTACCAACGCCCAATCTGATGCAGAGATCATGCTGCTCCATGGAATTCCCGGCGTCACTGTCGATGTGGCCGTCGACGGCGCCATCGTCATCCCGGGCTTCGAGCCCGGCATGATGCAGGATCTCAGCGCCTTCGCCGGCGAGACCCTTGAGAACCTCGAGGTCCGCGTTGCCGGAACCGAAGACATCGCAATCGGCCCAGTCGCAGAGTTCGCCGTGCCGAGCTCCGGTAGCTACACCGTCGTTGCACACCTCGACGCTGAGGGCACGCCCACACTCACCCCGTTCGAGAACGACACCTCCGAAGTCGCTGATGGCTTCGGCCGCCTCACCATCCGCCACACCGCTGCGGCTCCAGCAGTCGACATCGTCCTTGGTGACGCCCGCCCCGTCGAGAACGCATCGAACGGCGACAGTGCAGGCCTCGACCTCCCCGCTGGCGAGATCGCCGGCGCACAGATCGCACCGACCGGTGGCGATCCGATCGCTGACGTTCCGACGGTGACGCTCGAAGCTGGCACAAACCTGATCGTGTACGCCGTCGGCTCGCTCGCTGACGACACGTTCACCTTCTACACACAGGAACGTGACCTCATGTCGGCCGCTGCAGACACCAGCGATGGCACGCCGGCCCCGACCGCAGTCAATACGGGCGACGAGCTCGGTTCGAGCTCGAACAGCCTCGTGTTGTTCGCCGCTGCCGCAGGCATGTTTACCCTCGCCGGTGGTGCCTTCGCCCTCCGTCGCCAGACGGTCGGCAGCTGACGACCGCTCGGACGGCAAGCACTCGCTGACTCCACGACAATGACGGCGGAATCGGATCTCCTGGCCCATGCCAGCCGATTCCCCGTCGTCGTGTCAGCACACTGTGCTCGCCATCCAGCACCTCTGACCGCCACGCTCACCACCGCTCCGACGACATGAGACCCACTCCCCGCACCCGTCGTGGTCGAGCGCTCACCGTGATGACGGCCGTTGCTCTGCTGGCCGGAGGTGGCCTGGCCTATGCCGGCGCCACTGGCCAGGACAGCGGCGAGGTCGTTCTCGATGTTGCGAACCAAGAGGCACCCGTTCCTTCGACCGTCGCTCCGCTCGTCACCGCACCCCCAACGACCGTGGCGCCTGCGCCCGAAAGGACCGTGCCCACCACGACCGACGTGGCACTCAGTCCCTTTGCAGATCTGCTCGGCGAGCAGTATTCCGCCGTCCCCGACGAAGTTGAGCCTCGTCCACGTCCCGTTGGCGTAGAGATCGATGCCTTCGATGTCAGTCAGTTTCCGGTCCGGCCTGTCGGACTGGAGGCCGATGGGCAACTCGAGGTTCCTGACGAGACCGAGATTGGCTGGTATCAGTACGGCGCCACGTCGGGTCGCCCGGGAGCCACCGTGCTCGCTGCCCACGTGTCGTGGAACGGCACCGTCGGCCCCTTTGGCCAGCTTGGCAACCTCGAACCCGGCAACCGCGTCAGCGTCACTCTCAACGATGGCACCGTGCGTGAGTACGAAGTGTTCGAGCGGGCGATCTACGGCAAGCTGGAACTGCCCCGCGAACGAATCTGGCGGAATACCGGCCCCGAGACGCTGGTGCTGATCACCTGTGGCGGCGACTTCAACCCCGAGATCCGTCGATACCGCCAGAACATCGTCGTCTATGCCGCTCCTGTGGGCTGAGACTCACTCGCACTCTTCACTTCCGCAAGAACCAGACCTGTTCGCTGGGAAAGTCTCTTGACCAATCCGCAGGGATCCAGAACCTTGTCCCCTCGACCAGCTCGGGGGCCTGGACCTCGATGTAATTCTCAACGGCGAAGCCGATGTCGGAGAAGAGCGCAAACCACTCGCCAACGGGCATGTTGAACTCGATGCCGCCCGGATCTTCGAGTGCGTCGGTCCAATCGAGGTGGTGCAACCCGAAATACGGGCGCTCGAGCCGTCGGCCGACCGGGCCATCACCGGCTGGCGCGGAGCACACCATGGCAAACGGGTGATGACCGAGGAAGACCAGTTGGCCACCGGGCCGCAGCAGGCGGAAGGCCTCGGTCAGCCACGCTCTCGGCTCGCACCAGATCGCGGCGCCGTACTCACTGAGCGCGAAATCGAAGGACTCGTCGGGCTGCGGCACGGCCTCGGCGTCGCCGTGCACCCACTCGATGTCGTTGACCTCGTACATATCAGCGAGCCGTTGTGCCGTCACCAACTGCTCCGCGGAGTTGTCGATGGCGTACACCGATGCGTTGCGCCGCCGCATCCACGCGCTGCAGTAGCCGGTCCCACATCCAAGTTCGATGACGCGCTGTCCTTCAAGTGACTTCGGAAGGAGTGGGAGATCGTCGTTGGAGATGCCCCAGATTCCCCAGGTCGGCGTGCTCTGCGCCCATGCTCGTTCGCCGGATGCAACCCACCGATCAGCGGTTGTGTCCCAGTGGCGCCGGTTCTCAGCGACGTGGTGAGGGAGATCGATCATGGTGCGGACCGTATCGAACGCTCAGACTGAGCGGAAGCGTCCCAATCGGCGCAGTCGGTGCCGAGATGTGCGTATCTGTCGTCCTGGTTTGCTACCGAATTACTACTCAAGGCTCATCGACCAGCGACCCACGCATGCTGAAATATTGATGTGAGTCTTTCCGCGCAGGGTCACCACGTCACCGTTGACGATTCAATGCTGCTTCCAGCTAGAGGAACCGCGTCCACGCCTGACGTGTTCTCGCTGGCTGTGCGACTCGCAGCCCGCACGTACGAGCTGTCTGGATTCGGCCAGCTCGCTGGCGAGCAGTTGGCCGGAGCCGAGGACCATGCGCGTCGGGAGTGGGTTGTCGATGCCAGGCGTTGGCGGCAACGTGGCGCAACGCGCGGTGCAGTCATCTCTGCACTCGCTGACCGCATCACCGGCGAACTGACAGTCGCACAGGCCTCCTAGGGGCTCGGCGTCAGCCGTTGACGGCGACGGCGACAGGGCTGGCACGGAACGCAACCGTGCCGTGCTGCTCGACCACTACGTTGGCGAACATGACGTCTGATGGAGCCGCAGTCACCACACGAGTCGTCGAGCATGTCGGCTGGATCAAGTTCGACCGGTCGCCGGTGAATGCGTTTGATTGGTCGATGGTGCGCGAAGTCACCGCGGCGATCGGCACCATGGTGGAGGACCCCGACGTCCGGGTCCTGGTCCTTGGTAGCGCCAACCCTGGATACTTCAGTGCCGGAGCCGACCTCGAGACGTTCCGCACCATCGACAAGACCGGGATGAGCGAGTGGTGCGAGCTGGTGCACGGCATCGTGCACCGCCTGCGGAGCTCACCAAAGCCGACGCTCGCCGCAATCGACGGTGTCGCCGTCGGCGGTGGACTCGAGATGGCGTTGCACTGTGACGTGCGCTTCGCAACGCATGACGCCCGTCTCGGGCAGCCCGAGGTCAATATCAACTTCATCCCCCCGGTGGGAGCGACCCAAGCGCTCGCCCGCCTGCTCGGCCGTCCGGCCGCGCTGCGGTTCCTCTACGACGGGGGACTCATCAACGCCGAACAAGCGCTGACGATCGGGCTGGTTGATGAACTGGTGAGTGGCGAAGAGCTCGAGGCAACCGTGCAGCGGTATGGCGAATCGCTGTGCGCCAAGCCACCGGAAGCGCTCGCTGCGATCCGCCAGGCAATCACTGTTGGTGGTGCCATGGCGTTCGATGACGGGCTTGCAATGGAGGCCGCACTTGCGATTGAGCTCGCGGGCACAGCGAACTTCGCAGAGGGAGTCGCTGCATTCCTTGCCAAGCGCTCACCCGAATGGCGCCGCTGACGGCGACGGGCGCTCGCCGAGAGTCGTCCGTCTCCGAATGCGACCACCACAGGGTGCGTATCGTGGAGCTAAGGGGAATCGAACCCCTGACCTCGTCATTGCGAACGACGCGCTCTACCAACTGAGCTATAGCCCCAAAACTAACGGAGGCGAGTGTATCGCTCCGGGTGACCGATTAACCGGGCGGACCCGGCTGCGCTCAGCGGTGCTCGAGCCAGCCGTCGTTCCAGCCGACCTGCTCGCGCTCGCGCAACTGGGCGAGCACGTATACATAGCCGCAGGTCGCGACGAACGAGAGGCCGAAGACCCACAGCATCGCGACCGAATCGGTCGTCGCGGCAAGGAACATCGAGCAGGCCGACGTCACGACGAGGACGAAAAGCACGTTGGTCCGACGGCGGCGCGCCAATACCACAGGGTCGAGCGACTGTGCCGGCTCCGGGCGGCGCTGTGCGCCGGCGCGGGCCGTTTGCCGGCGCGGCGACTGCGATCCGGTCCGTTCTTGCGGGACACCGCGATCTTGGGGTTCCGACGCGCGGCGACGAGCACGCGGCTGCTCCGGACGACGCTGGCCACCGGACGGATCACCATGCGAGCGATCGCGGGTGGTCTCACTCGTGCGATCGCGGACTGCCGTTCCACCATTGCGAAGCGACGCCTGGCGGACCGGTGCCCGGCGGGCGGCTGCTGGCTGGCTCGGGCGGCCGGCGGCGACTTGGCGCTGCAGGGGCGACGACGACTGGGTCAGCGGACGGCCCATCGCACCACGGACCGAGCCACGCGGCGGTGTGGCCGTGTTCTGCAGACGGTTCAACTGACGACGGAAGTCCGTGACCGATGAGTTCGGTCGGTTGTCGACCCGCGAACGAAGCATCGGAGGAATGAGCACAGCGGCCCATGCAGCAGCGACGACGAGGAGTACGAGTTTTGCCATGGTGAAGAAAAGATTCCTTTTCAGTCAGCGGGTGACGGAATGCATCCGACACTCCCCGATGAGTATGACGATTCTACGACATTTGTAACGGTCCGGACAACAACGGGCGTGTTGCCCGTCACACAATCGTCGCACATCAGCGGCCCCGAGAGGTGGACAATCAGGCTCAAATCTGCCTCGTTGTCACGATTCCGAGGCTCGCCGATACGTACCCGAACGGCCACCGGTCTTCTCCCACAGCGCCAGATCGGTGATCGTCATGCCTCGATCTGCGGACTTGCACATGTCATAGATCGTCAGCGCAGCGACGCTGCAGGCGTGCAGGGCTTCCATCTCGACGCCTGTCCGCTCAACGCAGTCCACGTGGGCCTCAATGGCGACATGATCGTCACCGACCTCGAAGCTGATCGACACACTTGCGATCATCAGTGGGTGACACAGCGGAATCGTGTCGGACGTGCGTTTGGCCGCCATGATCCCGGCAACCCGTGCAACCGACAGGACATCGCCCTTCTTCACCTCGCGGTTAACGATTGCCGAAGTGGTCTCGGGCTGCATCATCACCTTGCATCTGGCGACTGCGCGCCGATGGGTTGGTTCCTTTGTTGTGACGTCGACCATCCGGGCATGGCCCGATGCGTCGAGATGGGTGAATTCGAGGTCGCTCATCGACCTCTGACCGTACTCGCATCCCGATCCGACCCTCACACCGTTGCGTCTCAGGCAACCGTCTGCTTCCGGCGCTGCTCGGTACCGTGTTGTTTATGACGACCCCGGCGCCGCCCTCCTACGACGCCATCGAGCACATCCGCCTCGACGGCACCGAATTCATCCGGCTCGTCAGCGACGCTGACCCAACGCTTTCCGTGCCGACGTGTCCTGGCTGGAGCCTTGGCGATCTCACGTTCCACGTTGCTCGCGGGTGGAACTACTGGGCCGGCGTTCTGTCAACTGGCATCACGAGCCGCAACGATGTTCGTGAGATTCCCGAGATCGAGCGTCCACCAGAGCATGCTGGCCTGATCGATGTACTTTTCGATGCTCACGTTCGGCTGTGCGACGCCCTGCACACAGCGGATGCCTCAATGAAGGTATGGACCTGGACCGGCTCGACGCAACCGGTGGCGTGGGTCGCCCGCCGCATGACACACGAAACGATGGTTCACCTGTGGGATGCAGGCCAGGCAATCGGCCTCGACTTCGAGTTCGCCCCCGAGGTTTCTGCCGACGGCATCGACGAATGGCTGACCTGGTTTGCGGCAGGAGAACGCGCCGAAGGCGAGATGAAGGTCGGCGGCACCGTCCATCTGCACTGCACGGACTCCGAACTCCCGGACGGCGCCGGCGAGTGGTTCGTCTCAGCAATGAAAGAACCCAAGGCCACCTTCACCCGCGAACACCGCAAGGGCGACGCGGCCATTCGTGGCCAGGCTCAAGACATTCTGATGTGGCTGTGGCGACGCGGGAGCGACGTCGAAGTCGTCGGCGACAAAGTGGTCGCACGGAGATTTCAAGCCTTCACCGACCTCACGTAACGAGGGTTGCCCCGAGCGTGACCGAGTCCGGCCAGCAGGCCGGAGACTTCCAACTCAACGACGCAGTCGGCGATGCAGCTCAACTGCGGGTGGCGTCAGCCACCCAGTTGGGACATCGATTTCGAGGGCCGGGTGAAGTTGACCTGGTTGATTTGGTGGCCGGCCCACTTCGTTGCGACGGCTGCTTCGATCCGGTCAGCAATCTGGTCGTCACTTTCTCCTGATCGCAATGCCGTGAGGAGATCAAATTCCTTGGTCGCGAACAGGCAGGTCCGGAAGTCACCTTCGGCGGTGAGGCGTACTCGGTCGCAGTCACCGCAGAACGGCTTCGTGATGGTCGGAATCACACCGATCATGCTCCCCGGGCTCCCCTCACCGTGGAGCCCGCCGTCGAGGAATCGGAACCGATCGGCCGGTGCCGCGCCGCGGGCAGGGAGTACCTCTACCGGGTACACCGCGTTGATTTTCTCAACGATTTCTTCCTGGCCAACGACTTTGCCGTTCATCCAGTGACCCTCAGCATCGAGCGGCATGAACTCGATGAAGCGCACTTCGACGTTCTGTTCACGTCCGAAGGTGGCGAGGTCGATGAGTTCGTCGTCGTTCGTGCCGCGCTCGATGACCGCATTGATCTTGACCGGATCGAAGCCCACTTCTTGCGCGGCACGAATGCCGTCGAGCACATTGTTGAGTTCATCGCGGCGCGTCATCTGATGGAACTTCGTGCGGTCGAGCGTGTCGAGGCTGATGTTGACGCGCTTCAGACCAGCCTGCTTCAACGAGTCGGCCACCAGCCGCATTGTTGCGCCGTTGGTCGTCATCGCCAAGTTGACTGGCCCGTCCGGACCAACGAGCTTCGAAAGTTTCGAGACCAGCACCGGCAGGTGGGCGCGAACGGTGGGCTCGCCGCCGGTCAACCGGATGCCCTTGACGCCGTAGCGCTCAACGAAGATGCGGGCGAGTCGTTCGATCTCCTCGAACGACATGACATCGCTCCGCTTGAGCCATTGCATGCCCTCTTCGGGCATGCAGTAGGTGCAGCGGAAGTTGCAGCGGTCGGTGACGGAGATTCTGAGATCTTCGATGTGGCGACCGAATGGATCGATCAGCTGTTCGAATGTCGCCGCCATTGGAGCAGTCTACGACTGCAGGAGAAGCACAGCGACTTCTGAGCCGGCATTGATGCCGTCACCATCGGGCACGACCGCCATCGCGTCGGCACTTGCCGTGGCGGCGAGTTGGTGGCTGCCCTGCGCGTTGACCGGCGCGACGTGATATCGCCCGTCCTCGGCAAAGCCGCCATTGACCCGCATGAAGTGCAACTTGCCGTCAGCATTGCGGCGGAGGTCATGGTCAACGATTGCGACCACGCTGGTCCGTGCAAGTTGCGTGTGCCCCATCATGCGGCGCAACGCCGGTCGAGCCATCAGTTCGAAGCTGACCATCGAGCTGACCGGATTGCCGGGGAGTCCGAACACGGGCACGCCGTCAAGCTTGCCGAACGCAAACGGCTTGGCCGGCTTGATTGCCATCTGCATCCAGGTCATGTCGGCGATCCTTCCGAGCACCGCCTTCACAACGTCGTAGTCGCCCATCGAGACGCCACCGCTCGACACGATCGCGTCACATTCGACAGCTGCGTCGCGGAGGACTCGTTCGAGCTCGACCTCGTCATCGCGAACCACACCGAGGTCGACCACTTGACACCCAGCCTCGGCAAGCATTCCGGCCAGCATGATCTTGTTGCTCTCGCGGATCTGACCCGGCGCGAGCGGCGAGCCGTCGGTGATCAATTCATCACCGGTCGAGAGCACAGCGACCTTCAGGCGCGGATACACCCTGACCTCTTGGGCGTTGATACTGGCAAGGACCCCTTCGATTGCCGGAGTGATCTGCGTTCCTTCGAAGAAGAGTTCCTCGCCCACCACGACGTCGTCGCCTGCTCCCCGGACCGCCGTCCCTGCTGCGACCGACTCGCTCAGCCGGACTCGTTCGTTGCCGGCATCATCCTCACCAAGCCGCTCGGAGTACTCAACCATCACCACAGCATCAGCTCCCGGCGGCATCGGTGCGCCGGTCATGATCCGGATCGTCTCGCCAGGACCGACGTTGCCATCCGGCGCCGCACCGGCTGCGATTTCTCCGACAACCGTGAGTTCAACGGGAACGGTGGCGACGTCGACGGACCGCACGGCATATCCATCGACAGCGGTGTTGTTGAACGGCGGCACGATCTCGGTCGACACGACCACGTCAGCGAGCACCAGCCCGCCCGCCTGCTCGCGCGGCATCGTGACCGGCTCACGCGGCGGGCACGATTCGAGGACGAAGGCCTGGGCATCTTCCAAGGGCGTCATGGCCTCAATCGTACGGACTTCAACGTTTGCGCACCCACTACGTGTCGCCGGCGACACCTGATGGGCGCGCAAACGATCGGCCGTAGGCTCGGTGTGGTGACGACCGCACTGACTGCGTTCCCTGCCGATGGATTTACCGCCCGATGGAATCGGGTCGACGGCGATGGTTCCGAGCAGGTCGACCTCCGGTGGGAGAACGAAGGCTGGACGATCACCAGCGAAGTCGGCGGCCCGAACATCTCCTACGTGCTGCGCCTCTCGGCGACCTGGGCAGTCCGGCAATTCCTGTTGTTCCGTGACCTCGACGATCCTGATCTCTGGCTGGGCACCGATGGGAGCGGTCGATGGGGGGAGATCAACGGAGCACACCGTCCGGACCTCGACGGCTGCCACGACATCGACCTGCCGATCACGCCGTTCACCCACACCCTGCCGATCCGGCGACTTGCGCTTGATGTCGGCGATGCTGCCGATCTCAGAGTGGCGGTGCTTGATGTGGAGACGCTCGGGGTCGTGCCCGTCCGGCAGCGATACCACCGGATTGGTCTGCATCGTTTCGCGCGCACCAACCTCGATACTGGGTTTGAGGTTGAGTTCGACATCGACCCGTACGGTCTCGTCCAGGACTACCCCGAGCTCTTCACCCGGTCGTAACGGTCAGACCTGCAAGTTCGCGAGGAACGTCCGAAGATCGTCACGCAGCTCTGGGTTGGTGAGACCGAGCTCAATTGACGCAGTCAGGAAACCGAGCGGGTTGCCGGTGTCGTGGCGGCTCACATCGGACACCACGGCGTGAAACGGTGACCGGGCAGCTTGCGCCTTGAGCGCATCGGTCAGCTGGAGTTCGCCACCGCGTCCCGGCTGCAAGGCATCGATCTCAGCCCACGCATCAGCCGTGAGGACATAACGACCCGTGATGATGAAGTTGCTTGGGGCGTCCTCGACGGACGGCTTTTCAACGAGATCTCGGACCGGGATGACCCCGTCCGCCGACAGTTCACCCGCCGGATCGATGACGCCGTAGGAGCTCACCAGTTCGCGCGGCACGTTTGCTACGGCAACCACGCTGCCCTCGGTTGACGAGCACACGCCGTTCATCTGTGCGAGCAGGGCAGATGAACCCATCAGCTCGTCGGGCAGCATGACGGCGAACGGCTCCTCGCCGATTGCCTCACGGGCACAGCCCACGGCGTGGCCCAAACCCTTGGGATTGTCCTGATAAACGATGCTGACACGCCAGTCACGCCCGATCGAGCGCAATCGCTCAGCAAGAGCGGTCTTGCCCGAGTCGTCGAGCTTGTTAAGGAGCGCCTCGTTTGGCTCGAAATACTGCGCGACCGCTGGTTTGTCTCGGCTACTGACGACCACAATGTGATCGATACCGGCACCAAGTGCTTCATCGATGACGATCTGCAACGCGGGCTGATCTCCAATCGGGAACAGCTCCTTGGGCACGGCCTTCGTGGCTGGGAGGAATCGGGTTCCCATTCCAGCCGCGGGGATCACGGCACTGCGCACCTGCATGAGCGCCACCATAACCAGCACTCACCGAGCGCGACCGGGACCCTCCTTGCGGGGTCCTCGCCGAGCAGAACTTCAGGCCGAACGTTGTGGGTTCGAACGTGGCAGCGAGCCTCACCCTCGGTAATCTGGCTCCTGCTATGCCCACCTATGTCTACAAATTCACCGACACCGGCGAGACCATTGAGGTCCAGCAGTCGTTCCAGGACGAATCGTTGACCGAGCACACACACCCTGCCACTGGCGATGTGATGGCCGTCAAGAAGGTTTTCCAGCCCGTCGGCGTCACGTTCAAGGGCAGCGGATTCTTCAAGAACGACAATCGCGGCAAGACCTCAACGACGACACCCGCCGGCTCGACCAGCGACTCTTCGAGCAGCGGTTCATCCGACTCCAGCAGCTCCAAGGACTCATCCGACTCGAGTTCGAGCTCGTCGACCGCAACGAAAACCGACTCGTCGTCGTCAACGTCGACGGCTGCCCCCAGCTCGTCGAGCACGTCGTCCAGCACCGCCGACTGAACTGCCGCCGTCGATGCTGATCTCGCTCGACGACCGAGCGTCCGAACTCGGCGCCGAGGTCGGTGTCTTCGGCGGATCCGGCTTCTACGAATTTCTGGACGACGCAACCGACGTCGAGATCACCACTCCGTACGGCCCCCCTGCCGCACCCATCGCGATCGGCACCCTCGGTGGCCGACGGATTGCCTTCCTCGCCCGACACGGGCGCCGCCACGACTACGCGGCCCACCGCGTCCCGTTCCAAGCCAACATGTGGGCAATGGCGTCGCTCGGCGTCCGATCGATCGTCGCTCCGTGCTCCGTCGGCTCGCTGCAGCCCGAGATTCATCCCGGAGAGCTCGTTGTCATCGATCAACTGGTCGACCGCACCAACGGTCGGCACGACACGTTCCACGATGTTGGTGCAGATGACGGCATGCCAGGTTCTGACACCGCTGTTCATCATCAGACGTTTGCCGAGCCATACGATCGCGGGCTGCGCAACGCGCTGACCGCCGCCGGAGCGACGCTCGACGACGTGACGGTCCGTCCCTCCGGGACGATGGTCGTCATCAACGGCCCGCGCTTTTCGACCAAAGCAGAGAGCGTCTGGTTCCGGCAAATGGGTTGGCACGTCGTCAACATGACCGGCTATCCCGAGGCAGTGCTCGCAGCCGAGGCGGGCATCCCGTACGCCTCGATCGCGCTGGTCACTGACTACGACGCCGGAGTCGACGGCCATGAACCCGTCACCATGAACGCCGTGTTCGCAATGGTGCAGCAGAACGTCGACAACGTGCGACGACTCATCACCGCAGCGCTTCCACACCTGCCGGCTTGAAGCCACGGCGGTAGCATCGCGTTGACCGGCTCCCCCTCCAGATCAACACTGTCGAGGGAGAATTCCATGCACTTCATCGTGCGAGTCCGCATCTTTCTGGCGCGACACGGCTGGGCCAGATGGGCCATCGTGCTCGTGCTGACCGCCGGAGTCGCCTGGACCAGCCACCAGCAGGCCAGCGCCGTGGAACGCGAGCGCAAGGCGTGGGGAACCACCGTCGATGTCGTCGTTGCGAGCGCTGACCTCGAACCCGGCGATCCGATCGAGGCGGACGTCGTCCCGCTCCCGTCAGCGATGCTGCCAAGCGAGGCACTGACCTCGCTGCCCTCGAGCGGACGCGTTCGCCAGCGCGTCGTCAGCGGCGCAGTGATCACGACAGCGGATGTCTCGACGGCGGTCGGCCCCGCTGCGTTCGCTGAGCCGGGCACGGCCGTGGTCGGCGTGATTGACCCACTCGCCTCGGACCCCTCGATCGGTCTCCCTGTGGCGGTCACGTCGGAAGGCATCGTGCTCGTTGCGGCGGCGACCGTCGTGGGTGCTGACGACGACGTGATCTTGATTGCCGTTCCGACATCCGAAGCGCCCATGGTGGCAGCAGCCGCGCCGCTCGGGACGGTGTCGCTGTTGTTTCTGCCGTGACAGCAGTGCAGTCAGACAGCGATGTTGTCGCGCCAGCCGAGGGCGAGGATGATCAACATCAGCACGCCAACGGTGACGCGATAGATGACGAACGGCATCAGGCTGTGGGTGCTGACCAGCTTGATCGTGCCCCACACGGCGATCAGCCCGGCAATGAATGACGTGACAATGCCCACCGCCATCGGAATGAGGAGATCCTCGTAACCGCCGTCGCTGACCATGGACAGCATCTTGAACACAACCGCTCCGAAGATCACCGGCAACGACATGATGAAGCTGATTCGTACCGCCGCATCACGGTCAAATCCGACCCAGCGCGCGGCAGTCATCGTGATACCTGAGCGACTCGTTCCGGGGTTGAGTGCGAGTGCCTGCGCGACGCCAACCTTGAGCGCGTCGGGGGCGTGGAAGTCCTCGAGCTTGCGGCGACCGGTCTTGCGGTCGGCCCACCCGAGCAACAGACCGAATCCAATCAGTGACAGCGCGATGATGAACGGCGTGCCCAACACCGTGTCGATCTTGTCCTCGAACAGTGCGCCGACTGCCGCGGCGGGCACCGTGGCGAGCACGAAGAGCCATGCCAGCCGGCCATCGGTGTTCGTCGGCTTGGTGCGGGTGAAGATCAGCTTGGTGCCCTCAACCACATAGACCTTGACGTCGTGGCGGAAGTAACCGAGCACGGCAAAGAAGGTGCCGAGGTGCAGTGCCACGTCGAACGACTTTTTCAGCGACTCGCCGTTGGGGCCGCTGAAGTCGTCCCATCCGAACAGCCACGGCACCAGCAGCAGGTGGCCACTGGACGAGATCGGCAGGAACTCAGAGAAGCCCTGCACGATTCCGAGAACGATGGCGTGGATGATCGGCACCCCGATGTTCTATCCGCGCCGCCCCCACTCCGGCAGCGACCCCGGCACGCAAGTGACGTTTGGTCAGGTGCCCGAGAGCGTGATGTCGCGGATTACGAGCGACATGCCGCTCGAGCGCATCGGGAGCCAGTCGAGGTCTCCACCGATCTCGACGATGTCCAGCAGCATGCGCTGCAGTGTCGACGCGATCGTGAACTCGCGGACCGGTGCACCCACCTCACCGTTGGCGATGAGCAGGCCCGCAGCTCCAGTCGAAAAGTCGCCGCTGATTGGATTGACACCCGAGTGCAGACCCTGCACAGACTGCACCAGCAGGCCGTCGTCAACGTCAGAAATCAACTCAGCCTGCGAGCGCGTGCCCGGCACCAGCGACATCGCAAGGCAGCCCACACCGGGTGTGCCGGCAAATCCCCCACGAGTTGCGTTGCCCGTCGAAACCGTTCCGGCGCGACGAGCGCTATATGAATTGTGCACGAACTGCTTGAGCACGCCATCTTGAATCAGCACGTTGCGGCGCGCGGCGAGACCCTCGCCGTCAACATCGGTCGCGCTGTATGCCTTGGGGTTGGTCGGGTCGTCGATAAACGTCACGAACGGCGCCGCCACTTCGTCGCCGAGGCGTTCGGCGAACAGCGATCGGCCTTTGACAACGGCTTCGCCATTCAATGTCGAGGAGATGACACCGAGAAACTGCGCCGTGACCATCGGGTCGAGCACGACCGTTGTGCGCTTGCTCGCCGGCTTCGTCGCACCGAGGAGACGGGTCGCCCGTTCGGACGCTTCACGGGCGGCCTTGTCGAGGTCGAACTCGTGCGGGCTCCGGCCGACGGAGAAGCCGAATCCGGTCTGTGTCTCGGCGTCATCACCCTCGCCGTCGTCAGCAAGTGTCGACACGGACACGTAGCACCCGTTCTCACGGCCCGACATGCGAATACCGGTCGTCGATGCAACCGCGGACTCCCCGTGTGCATCGGCGTAATTCGAGTCGTCGACGCGGACACGGGGGTCGCGTCCTGACGCCAGCTTCTCGAGCTGCTTGGCGAGATCGATCTTGTCGTCGGTTGGGTAGTCCGCGAGTTCGTCGTTCCACAACGACTGCTCGGTGATCGCAACTCCATCTGGCTCGGCCAGCGCGGCGTACTCGTCGGGTTCGCCGAACTGGACGTTGTCGCGAGCTTCGGCGAGCACCTCGGCGATCGCCGACTCGTCGAGCGTTCCGGCGTACGCGAAGCCGGTTCGGCCACCGGAGATCACTCGAATGCCAACGCCTTCACTCTGGGCGGACACGAAGTGCTCAACGGCGCCTTGATAGATCCGCACGTCGGTGTCGCCACCGCGCGTCACGAACGCTTCGACTTCCTCACCCGGCTGTGCCTGCGCAACGACCCGGTCAGCGACTACCTGCAGCTCAGATTCGAAGGCGCTCATGCTGCGGTGCCACCGATGGTGAGTTCTTTCACACGCAGGGTCGGCTGGCCGTCGCCGACCGGAACGCCCTGGCCGTCCTTGCCGCAGGTACCGGGGTTCCCCATGGCAAAGTCATTGGCGAGCATGTCGATGTCTTGCAGCACCTTGGGGCCGTTGCCGATGAGGTTGCCTTCACGCAGCGGCTCGGTGATCTTGCCGTCCTCGATGAGGTACGCCTCGGTCATGCCGAACACGAAATCACCCGTCGCGGTGTTGACGCTGCCGCCGCCGAGTTTGGCGACGTAGACCCCGTTTGGGGTGGACGCGATGATGTCATCGGGCGTATCGGGTCCGTCGAGCACGAACGTGTTGGTCATGCGCACCATCGGGAGGTGCTGATAGCTCTGACGACGCCCGTTCCCCGATCCGGCGCGACCCTCCTTGCGGGCCCGCAGGTAGTCCCACATGTAGTCGGTGAGAATCCCATCCTCGATCAGCGTGTTGCGTTGCGTGATATGGCCTTCATCGTCGTAGCCGAGCGTGCCCCACTCGCCCACCATGGTGCCGTCGTCAACGAGTGTGACGAGCGGGTTGGCAACAAGTTCGCCAACCTTGCCGGCATAGACGCTCGATTCCTTGGCGACGAGGTCAGCCTCGAGGCCATGCCCGCATGCTTCGTGGAAGAGCACCCCACCCGAGCCGTTCTTGATGACGACTGGCATTGCACCCGACGGCGCAGGCCGGGCCTGCAGCTTGGTAATCGCCTGGCGCGCCGCATCGCGGGCAAGTTCTTCGACGTCAACGGTGTCGAAGATTTCAAACCCAACAGTGTGTCCCATCGACTGATAGCCGGTCTGCATGCCGGTGTCACCGTCGGCAACCGCGCTGATGCGAAGCAGGGTGCGAACAATTTCATCGTCAGCGAGCACACCATCGGTGTTTGCAATCAATGTGCGCTTCGAACTGTCGCCGTAGCCGGCGGAAACCTGCACGATCTCCGGACCATAGGTTCGGGCGGCGTCGTTCATGCGCTGCAGAAGTTCGACCTTGCGCGCCTTCGCGATGCTGTCGGGCTGATGCACGATCGTGTTCGGCCGGTGGCTTGGCGACTGCGTGAGCGACACGGTGCGAATGCCACCTCCACCATGCGCTGCGGCCGCTGCAGCCGCAGCAGCAGCCGTTGCCAGCCCGGCCTCACTCAGATCCGACGTGTGGGCGAACCCTGTGGTGTCGCCGGCAATGACGCGGATACCCGCACCGCGATCGCGTCCACTGGTGACTTGTTCGATCCGGCCATCATCAAGACCTGCAGAGGTCGAAGATTTGTCTTCGGCATACACCTCCGCGAATTCGGCGCCAGTGCGTACCGCTCCGGCGAGGACTCGTTCGAGGACATCAGCGTCGATCACCCCGCCCAGGATACGACCCGTTCAGAAACATGACAGTTTTGTCAGATCGTGTCGCGGCGGCAGGTGCCGCGTTAGCGTTTCGTCCGTGGAATTCGAGACCGGCCTGCGCGGCGACGCCAAATTGATGGTCGCTGAGAGCGACACTGCGACGGCGCTCGGTTCAGGCACCGTCGATGTGCTCGGCTCACCCCGTCTCATCGCACTGTGCGAAGAGGCCTGCCAGAATGCAATGACCGGCCATCTTGAGCCTGGCACGACAACGGTCGGCATGCGTGTGCAGTTCGACCATCTCCAACCGACACCTGTTGGCGCCGAAGTGTCTGCCGAAGCGGTCTTGAAGAAGATCGACGGACGACGCCTTCGGTTCGAGGTCTCGGCCACCGACGCCGGCGGCCTCGTTGCTGCTGGCAAGTTCACCCGCGTCGTCGTCGGGATCGACGATTTCATGGGCAAATGCTGCTCGCCGAGCAGCTGAATCTCTCTGCCACAGGCAACCCTCCAGACCATTTCATCCGGTCGCCGAACGAATCACCTGTCACCAGAACGTAACGTTGCCCTACGATGAATTCGATGGATGGCGCCGAGCCAAACGTTGCGCCGGGTCAGGCGTCGCCAGCCGCTGAGCAGCCCGCGTGGACACCCGAGCGGCAACACCGCCTGCTCTGGTGGAAAGAAGCGCTCATCGTCGCTGCCTTCTACGCCGTCTACTCCTGGACTCGCAACCTCTTCGGATCGAACAAGATCGCCGCTGACGGCATCCCCGATCAGGCCTTCACAAACGCCGAACGAGTGATCCAGTTCGAGCGCTGGCTCGGATTATTCCACGAAGAGACAGTGCAGGACTGGTTCCTGCCGTACCGCACGTTCATCCAGTTCTGGAACATCTACTACGGGGTGCTGCACTTCGCCGTCACACTCGGGGTGTTCATCCTGCTCTACGTCAAACGCGCCGACGTGTTCCCACAATGGCGCAACACGCTCGCTGCGATGACCTCTCTGGCCATTGTCGGTTTCGCATGGTTTCCACTGATGCCACCGCGCTTGCTCGACAAACCCTGCCCTGCAGTCGACCCATCGCAGTACGGCGGCGCGTGCATTCCCAGTCGATTTCGGGGCACCGGTGGATTCGGTTTCGTCGACACGCTCGCTGAATACGGCGGGCCGTGGTCGTTCGACTCCGACGCGATGGCGTCAATCTCGAATCAGTACGCGGCGATGCCGAGCCTGCACATCGGGTGGTCAACATGGTGCGCCATTGCAGTCTGGCCGCTTCTGAGCCGGCGCCGGACCAAAGCGGTCCTGCTGCTCTACCCGGCGGCCACGTTGTTCTGCATTGTCGTCACCGCCAATCACTACTGGCTCGACGGGGTCGGCGGACTCTTGGCGTTTGGTATCGGCTCGTTGCTCGGGTGGGGTTTGCACCGCTGGAACCAAGGTCGGCTCGACCGCCAG
Organism: Ilumatobacter sp.; assembly: GCA_018666235.1. Taxonomy (GTDB): domain Bacteria; phylum Actinomycetota; class Acidimicrobiia; order Acidimicrobiales; family Ilumatobacteraceae; genus Ilumatobacter_A. The sequence goes on along the minus strand of JABJAB010000064.1, from coordinate 16,939 downwards.
TACGCCGAGGCCCTCACCTCAGCATCGGCCTGATTCGATCAGGTGACGACATCGCAACCGCAGTGTCACCTTCCACGCCGAAATCGGTCGTAGCATGGACCAACGATGAGCCAGATGCGTCTGAATCCTCTCAATGGGCGGTGGGTGACGATCGTCGCCGAGCGAGCCAAGCGACCGAGCGACTTCGCGCCACGCGATGACCTCGGCGATCCCGACGAAGGGCGCGCCTGCCCGTTCTGTCCGGGCAACGAGGAAGAGACGCCGCCGGCGCTCGAAACTGTCGAGGCCGACGGCAGTTGGTCGATGCGGGTGATCCCCAACAAGTACCCGGCGTTCGACGGCGACGAAGGTTTCGCGGTGCATAACCTCGGTCCCGTCTTCGTGCAAGCCGAGGCCAGCGGTATCCACGAGGTATTCGTGTACACGCCCGACCACGACAGTGGTCTGCACCAGCTGGACGACCAGCATGCAGCCGACATGATGTTCGCTCTGAAGCGCCGACTCAGCGAACACGCCGACGTCGACCAGGTCCGGTACACCCAGGCGATCGTCAACCACGGCCGCGAGGCCGGAGCTTCCATTGCTCACCCCCACGGACAGATTCTCGGTCTACCCTTCGTCCCCGGCGAAGTCCTCGACGAAGAGCGTGCGTTTGCTCGCTTTGCCGGCGGCTGCCTGCTGTGCACCACCGTCGAAGCCGAGATCGCTGCTGACGCTCGAATCGTCCTCGCCACCGACGAAGTTGTTGTGATCACCCCATTCTGGAGTGGCTCGCCGTATGAGCTGCTCATCGTCCCGCGCCGACACGAGGCGCACCTCCAAGATGCCGACGACGACAGCCTCGCAGCGGTCGGCGTCGCACTGCGCGACGCTCTCGGACAACTCAATGCCGTGCTCGGCGATGTGGCCTTCAACCTTGGCTTCCACACCGCTCCTCATCAGCACACGGGCCAGTACCACTGGCACGCACACGTGTGGCCGAATCTGATCACGCAGGCCGGCTTTGAGCGCGGCACCGGCGTCATGATCAACGTGCTGCCCCCAGAAGACGCGTGCGCCACCTTGAAGTCCGTCGCAGCGAACGCCTGACCAGCGCGGTCCCCAAAGTCACAGCGGCGGACTCGCCCATCGGCCAATTTTCACGACATGATCGTGAAATGAGCGATGTCACCGTTTCCATCGATCTCAATGCCACACCGGCGGAGGTCTGGGCAATCGTTGAACCAGTTGAACGCCATGTCGACTGGATGGCTGATGCGGTCGCCATCCGTTTCGAAACCGAGCAGACACGTGGCGTCGGCACCAGGTTTCTCTGCGACACCAAAGTGGGCCCGATCAAGCTGGTTGACCAGATGGAGATCACCGAGTGGGCGGCGGCCAGCGCCACCCAGGATGGCAAGATGGGCGTCAAGCACACCGGGATCGTCACCGGAAGCGGCGTTTTCACACTCGAGCCACTGGCAGGCGGTCAACGGACGAAGTTCACGTGGTCGGAGAACCTTGACTTTCCTTGGTACCTCGGCGGACGTCTCGGTGAGATCATCGGCGGCCGGTTCGTGCTCGGCTTCATCTGGATGCGGAACCTCAAGGCACTCGAGCAACTCGTCGACGCTCGCTGAGTCACGAAATTCGGGGCCTGACGCGGAGGGTGATCACGCGTGGGCGTCAAGACCGGCCAGGGCGGCGACTGCACTGGGGACCGGTGGAGCGCTGCGCAGGTCCGCGGCGTTTGTTGGCGTACCCCAGGTCGTTGTGAGCGGAACGACTCCGGCCCAGTGCGGCCCATCGAGATCGATGTCTTCGTCGACCGGGTCGCCAGATCGGACCTTCGCCGACGCTTCGGTGAGCGGAAGGGCCAAGACGAGGGTCCGGTTCAGGTCACTCTCGCTCGGTGGGCGCGCCGTGTCCCAGATCGGCGCGATGTGATCGTTGATGATCTGCAGCGCAGCGACCTTGTCGTCGGCGTCGGTGATCGCTGTTGCGGTGCCGCGTACGACAACTGACCGATAGTTCATTGAGTTGTGGAACGGTGTCCGCGCCACGACCAACCCGTCGACGATTGTCACGGTCACACACACATCAAGATCCCGGCCGGCGCGCAGCATCGCGTTCGCGACCGAACCGTGAATGAGCACCTCGTCGCCGGTCTCACTCGTGCTCACGCCGTATGCCATCGGCAGCACGATCGGGCCGTTGTCGGTTTCCACACCGACGTGCGCAATGTGGCCCGCCTCAAGAATCGCGTGAACCTCCGCCGGGTCGTAGACCGCGCGATCGGCACCGCGTTTCACGGAGACGCGTGAGGAAGCCGGCCGGTACTGATCAGTCATGGTCGTGAAGCTAGTCAGTGACGGCTGCTCCCGACCGCGACGTCACTCAGCCAGGGCTACGGGCGGCGAGCCAGAGGGTGGACAACGGTCCAACGTCGATGATCGCCGAGCTCGTCTGGCCTTGCCATGCCTCGTCGAGGCCCGCCACGATGTCGACGGGTTGCTCTCCGGCAGCAATCGAGTTGGTGTCGATGCCGCGATGACCGCTCCCCCACCACTGCGGTGAGTCTGTGTCGAGCACCACTTGCCAGTCGCCACCCCACGGCAGTCCAACTCGATAGCCGGGCCGTGGTACCGGGGTGAAGTTCGCGATGCACACCAACGCGGTCGCCCCGTCGAGGCCCCAGCGCGTGTACGCGTACATCGAATGATCGGCGTCGTTGGCGTCGAGCCATTGAAACCCGGCCGGTTCGGTGTCGCGTTCCCACAGCGCCGGCCAATCGTCGGCGATGCCGTTCATCGACTGAATGAGATCGTGGACACCACGGTGGGGTGGGTGGTCCGCGAGGTGCCACGGGAGTTCTGCTGCATCGTTCCACTCCTGCCACGGGGCCAACTCGGCACCCATGAACAGCAGCGGCACACCGGGCATCGACCATTGCCACGCCAGCAGGTTGCGCAGATCCGCGAATCGTTGCCAGTCGTCACCGCTCATCTTGCCAAGCAAGCTGCCCTTGCCGTGCACGACCTCGTCGTGACTGAGCGGCAGTACGAAGCGCTCGTTGTAGGCATACAGCTGCGAGAAGGTCATCTCGTTGTGATGGTGCTGCCGGTGGATTGGTTCGTGGGCGAGGTAACCGAGCGAGTCGTGCATCCAACCAAGATTCCACTTGTGGCTGAAGCCCAGGCCGCCTTGCTCAATCGGGTGGGTGACTCCAGGCCATGCCGTCGACTCCTCCGCAATCATCAGCACGTCGGGAAACTCTTCGGTGACGACACGGTTGGTCTCACGCAGGAAGTCGATCGCCTCGAGATGTTCATTGCCGCCGTGGATGTTCGGCGACCAGCCGCCGTCGCCACGCGAGTAATCGAGGTAGAGCATCGATGCAACGGCGTCGACTCGCAGCCCATCGATGTGGAATTCGTCGAACCAGTACAGGGCGTTGGCGACGAGGAAGTTACGCACTTCGTTGCGACCGAAGTCGAAGACGTAGGTCCCCCAGTCGGGGTGCTCGCCACGTTGTGGATCAGGGTGCTCGTAGAGCGCAGTCCCGTCGAAGCGACCGAGGCTCCACTCGTCCTTCGGAAAGTGTGCTGGCACCCAATCCACGATGACCCCGATATTTCGAGCGTGCAGCGTGTCGACGAATCGGCGGAGGCCGTCAGGATCACCGAACCGGGCGGTCGGGGCGAAGTAGCCCGACACCTGATAGCCCCAGGATCCACCGAACGGATGCTCTGCGATCGGCAGCAACTCGACGTGGGTGAAGCCGAGGGAGGCAACGTGGTCGACGACCTCAGTGGCCAGTTCATCCCATGTGTCGACGCCGCGACGCCAGGATGCGAGGTGCAGTTCGTAGATCCGCATCGGCGCGGTACCGGCGAGCACGTCGCTGCGGCGGGACATCCATGCATCGTCAGCCCATTCGTGTGTCTGCGGCATCGGAATCACGCTGGCATCACTGGGGGGCTCTTCGGTCTGGCGCGCCATCGGGTCTGCTTTGCGCAGCGTCTGCCCTGCAGCGGTGACAATTTCGAACTTGTAGCAGTGCCCGGCACGGGCCGCTGGACACACCGCCGACCAGATGCCCGTTGGACCGTCGGCGTCGATCATCGACAGGGGCTCGGGTTGCCAGTCGTTCCAATCGCCAACAACCGACACGTTGCTGGCATTGGGCGCCCAGAGCGCGAACTGCACCGCGCTGACACCGGCCGGCCCGGGCCCGACGACTTGCGGGCCGAGGACCTCCCAGAGCCGACGGTGATGCCCTTCGCCCAGCAGATGCAGGTCGAGTTCGCCAATGGGGCCGGACGGCAGCGCAGGCGAGGGTGCGCCAGGTTTGGGGGGAGGGACGTCGGACGATGACATTGTCCCTCAGAGTAGGGTGCGCGGCAGTGCGCGTGTTGATGTTGTCATGGGACTTTCCCCCGCGGGAGACCGGCGGAAGTGCGGCGCACGTCGCCGGACTCAGCCAAGCGCTGGCACTCGCCGGCCATGACGTCGTCGTCCTCACCACGGCTCACCCCCGCGCCGACCGCGAGGCAGAACGTGTCGGACCGGTTCGGGTCGTGCGCGGAGTGGTCGACCTCCCGTGGCTCCCGAAGACCGAGCCCGTGTCGAGAACGGCGTCAGCGAACCACGCGATGGTCAAACTGGGCGCCCACTTGCCCGACACGCTCGACGGTTGGCGACCCGATGTCGTGCACGGGCATGACTGGCGAATGGGCTGGGCTGCCGACACCCTGTCGTCAATCTTCAACGTGCCGTTCATCCTCACCATGCACGGCACCGAACGGGTCCGGCACGGGGGGCAGCTGCCGACGGGCACGCCATCAGATGTCAACTCCATCGAGTGGTGGCTTGCCTTCCAGGCGGACCGCTTGATCGCGCCGACCAAGTTCATGGTCGACCAATTGGTGACCGGTTTCGAGCTCCCGCCAGAACTCGTCGCACGGATTCCCAACGGCATCGACCCTGACCGGTGGAAGCCGAGCCCCGACGTGGTCGGGGCCGACACGCCCGTCAAGCGTGAACAACTCGTCCTCTCGTGGGGCCGCGTTCAGTTCGAGAAGGGTTTCCAAGTGCTCGCGCGCTCAATGGCCACGGTTCGGATGCGCGTGCCCGGGGTCGAGTGCACGATTGCGGGCCGCGGGAGCTACCAACCGGAACTCCAGGCGCAGATCGACGTCGAGGGCGTGAGCGACATCGTCCACATCGCCGGGTTCGTCAACGACAGCGAACTTCGACTGCTCACTCAGCGCGCTGGGTGCGTCGTCATCCCGTCGCTCTACGAGCCCTTCGGATTGGTCGCGTTGGAGGCGCTTGCTGCAGGGGCTCCACTCGTCGTTGCCAGGACAGGTGGGCTGGCCGAATTGATCGAGGGAACCGATGCAGGACTGACCTTCGAACCGGGTCGGCCAGACGACCTTGCCAACTGCATTGAGCGCGTCTTGACCGATCAGTTCCTCGCCGACGAGCTCACGCGGAACGCCCGCGATCTCATCGAGCGGAAGTACTCATGGAAAGCCATCGCCGGCGCCACTGCTCGCGTCTACGCCACCTCGATTGCGGCCCATCAGGGCTGACGCCGGTCTCTGGACGAGGTCTGTACGCTCCCGCGGGTGCGTCCGATCCACGAGTTCACCGTTGTCAGCCAGATTCCCGAATCGCTCACCGCGCTGTCGGACCTCGCCGCCAATCTGCACTGGGCATGGGATCGCCAGCTCGCGGCGGTGTTCGACCGGCTCGACGGTTCGCCCGGCGGACGTTCGTGGCGCACGACGGGACAGCACCCCGTGGACCTCGTCCGCCGAACGTCGCCAGGGTGTTGGGCCGAACTCGCAGCTGACGCCGACTTCGTGGCAGCCGTCGGGGCAGCGCAAGAACGTCTTGCTGCGGTTCTCGATGGTTCACCGTGGTTCGTGGAGCGTGCTGGGGAGTCGCCGTTGCAGTCGGTGGCCTACTTCTCCCCCGAGTTCGGGATCACCGAGGCGCTGCCGCAGTACTCAGGCGGCCTGGGCGTCCTCGCCGGCGATCATTTGAAGGCGTCGTCTGACCTGGGCGTTCCGCTGATCGGCGTTGGCTTGCTGTATGCCGAGGGATACTTCCATCAGCAACTCAACAGCGACGGCTGGCAAGAGGAGCGCAACGAGCGGATTGATCCAGCATCACTCGGGGTTCGTAACACCGGCGTACGAATCGAGGTCGACCTGGCGGGCGTCACTGCCCAGGTTGCGGTCTGGCGCGTCGATGTCGGACGCATTGCGCTGTACCTCCTCGACACCAACCTGCCGGAGAATCCTCCGGAGATCGTGGCAATCACCAACCGGCTGTACGGCGGCGACGAGCAACACCGCCTCCGCCAAGAGATCGTCCTCGGTATCGGCGGCGTCCGTGCGCTCAGAGCGCTCGGCCTTCACCCACAGGTGTTCCACACCAACGAAGGCCATGCCGGTTTTCTCGGCTTGGAACGAGTCCGCGAATGGATCGACCGTGGCCTGAGCTTCGACGAGGCCGTCGAAGCCGTGCGCGGTGGCGGCGTGTTCACCACGCACACACCCGTCCCTGCCGGTATCGACCGGTTTCCTCGCCAGCTGTTCGAGCCGTACTTCGCCGACTTCGCCACGGCATGCGGCGTCACATTCGATGAGCTGTTTGCGCTCGGGCGGCGAGCGGACGAGCTGGACGGCAAGTTCAACATGGCCGTGATGGGCCTTCGGCTTGCCGCTCGCGCCAACGGTGTCGCCAAGCTCCACGGCGAGGTGTCGCGGCAGATGTTCGGTGGAATGTGGCCCAGCCTCCCGAATAACGAGACGCCGATCGGTCACATCACCAATGGTGTCCACGCCCGAACATGGGTCAGTGACCGCACCGATCAACTGCTCACCGATGCGATCGGCGACAGCTGGCATATGGCGGGCGCCAATGACTGGGAACGAGTCCGCCAGATCGACCATGGCGACATCTGGAACACCAGGAATACCGGTCGCCAGGAGTTGGTCGACATGGTGCGCGACAAGCTCGGACATGACCTGCTCGACCCCAACGTGCTGACCATCGGCTTCGCCCGACGATTCGCCACCTACAAGCGGGCAAACCTGCTGCTCGGTCAGCTCGACCGGCTGCGCCGACTGCTCCTTGATGCAGACCGGCCCGTGCAGTTCGTGTTTGCGGGCAAGGCACACCCTGCCGACCATCCGGGCAAGGGCCTGATCCAACAGATTGCCAAGCTCGCCGCCGACGCCGACGTGCGCCACCGGTTCGTCTTCATCCCCGACTATGACATCGGTATCGCTCGCACGATGTATCACGGCTGCGACGTGTGGCTCAACACGCCGCGACGGCCGAACGAGGCGTGCGGCACGAGCGGCGAAAAGGCCGCACTGAACGGCGTGCTGAACTGCTCGATCCTCGACGGCTGGTGGGCTGAGATGTCCACGGGCGACAACGGCTTCGATATCCCCTCGTTTGACGACGACCACGACACCGCACGTCGCGACCATCGCGAGGCGTCCGCTACGTTCGACGTGATCGAAAACGAGATCGTCCCGCTGTTCTATGCCGCTGACGATGCTGGCGTGCCACACGGCTGGGTTGACCGGATCATCACGAACTGGGCGACGCTCGGTTGGAACGTCGTTGCTGCGCGGATGGTGCGCGACTACGTCACTGCGCTCTATGAGCCTGCGGCAATCACCTCTGACCTCGTGACCGAAAACGACGGCGCGGCAGCCCGCGAGGTGGCCGCGTGGAAGTCTGGTGTCACTTCGGTCTGGGATTCATTGTCAGTGGAGATCGTCGCTGATGGATCCGACATCGCCGATGGCGTCTCCGGAGCTGAGCGTCCGGTGCGCGTGCGCGTCCATCCCGGCAAGCTCCAGCTCGATGAACTCGTCGTGCAAGTCATGCACGGGCCACTCAGCCCAGACGGTTCATTCGACGAATCGCGCGCCGTCGCCGTTGACCTTGCAGCCACGTCTGAGGCCAGCGTCTTCGCCGGCACATTCCGACCTGGTGATGCCGGCCCGTGGGGCCTCTCCGCTCGCGCTTTCCCCACCCACCCGGCGCTGTCAAGCGTGTTTGACACTGGACTCGTTGCCTTCGGCTGACTCGCGGCGATCGGATACCTTGGGCCGTCAGGCAGCGGCGACAGAGGGCTCAAGCGACGTGACCGACCGAATCAACAAGCAGCGCCACAATTCCGTCGTGCCGTTGAAAGACCATGCCGACCTGGGCGACACCGATGATCGTCCCGATCCTGTCGCGATTCTGACGGACCAGAACGAGCACCGTGTCGCGGAGCTCGTCCCGATTCGTCACGGCCGCATGCGGGTCACGCCGTTCACGTTTTTCCGTGGTGCTGCAGCGATCATGGCTTCTGATCTGGCGCGAACACCATCAACCGATCTGCAGGTGCAGCTGTGTGGGGACGCCCACCTGTCGAACTTCGGGTTGTTCAACGGACCTGATCGCCGGCTGGTGTTCGACGTGAACGACTTCGATGAGACGACCCCTGGGCCATTCGAATGGGATCTCAAACGTTTGGCTGCCAGCGTCGTGATTGCAGCACGCAACAACGAATTGACGAACAAAGAAGCGCGAACGGCAACCCGCGCCTCGGTGCGCCGGTATCGAGAAACCATGGCCCGCGCGGCTGGGCTCAGCCCGCTCGAGTTGCACTACCTGCGCCTCGAAGTCGATGCACTCACCGCAACGATGAGCGAGAAGCGCCGCAAACGCTCTGCTGCAACGGCAGCGAAAGCCACCAGGAAGGACAGTCTCCGCGCGCTCGACAAGTTGACCGCCGTTGTCGATGGACAGCGAAGGATTGTGGAACGTCCGCCCCTGATCACCCGTCACGATGATGTCATTCGCAGCGAGCGCGAACAGCTGAAGGGATTCCTCGCCAGTTACCTGTCCACGCTCGAGCCACATCGCGCCGCAGTCCTGCGCCAGTATCGCTTTGTCGACATCGCGCACAAGGTTGTCGGCGTCGGCAGCGTCGGCACTCGTTGCCTGATCGTGCTGCTCGAATCGGAGCACGGCGCCCCGCTGTTCCTACAGTTCAAAGAGGCAACCCGCTCCGTGCTCGAGCCATACCTCGGCGACAGCGGTTTCGATCAGGCCGGCGAACGGGTCGTGCGCGGCCAACAGTTGATGCAGTCAGCTGGTGACATTCTGCTCGGCTGGTCTCGCTACCAGCGTGACGATGGCAGCGAGGCCGATTTCTACTTTCGCCAACTCTGGGATGGCAAAGGCTCCGCGGAAGTCGATCAGATGGGTCCCAAGCGCCTCAAGGCGTACGCAGGCGCGTGCGGTTCTGCCCTCGCCCTCGCTCATGCACGGACCGGCGATGCCGGCGCGATCTCGACATACCTCGGCGACGACGACACTGCCGACCGTGTCTTCACACAATTCGCCGAGCGATCTGCGGATCTGAACGAATCTGACTATGCGGCTCACGAAGCTGCAATCGAGTCGGGCCGGGTCATCTCCGTCGAAGGGCTCTGATCGAAATGACTCTTTCCGTGCTCGCGCTCGGCGCGCCCCCGCTCGTCGCTGACTTCGCGATCCTCACCATCAGTGCCGCGATTCTCGGTTACCTCTGCCATCGGGTCCATCTGGAATCAGTTGTCGGGTTCTTGCTCGCTGGGGCCATCATCGGCCCCAACGCGCTCTCGCTGATCGCAGACCAGGAAGTGGTCGACGGGATGGCTGAGATCGGCGTCATTTTCTTGATGTTCGCCATTGGTCTCGAGTTGAGCGGCGAGCGCCTCCGCAAGATGGGTGCATTGATGCTCGGTGGCGGCGCCATCCAGGTGGGGCTGACGATTGCGATCGTCACGGGACTCTGCTCACTGTGGAACGTCGACATCAAGACCGGCATCTACACCGGGTGCCTGGTGGCCTTGAGTTCGACTGCGGTCGTCCTCAAGCTGCTGTCGTCACGCGGGGCGACTGAGACCCAGACCGGTCAGATCGCTGTGGCCTTTTTGATCTTCCAGGACATTGCAGTGGTCGTGATGGTGCTGCTCGTGCCGATCCTCGGTGGCGAGGGCGGCGGTCTGGGCGACATCGCCGGCGCCCTCGGCAAGGCGGCCGTCGTCATCGCTGCGCTCCTGTTCGGCAGCAAGTTCGTCGTTCCCCCGTTCCTCGACGCCGTGAAGAAATATGCAGACGAGGAGGCGTTCCTGTTCGGCGTGCTTGCAATCGCTGCGGGCTTCGCATGGCTCGTCACCTTCTTCGGGATCTCCGCGTCACTCGGTGCCTTCATCGGCGGACTCGTCGTCAGCTCTGGCAAGCACCGCCACCAGGCCCAGCGCTATGTCGCGCCATTTCAGATGGTGTTCGCCGCCATCTTCTTCGCATCGATCGGCATGCTGCTCGACTTGGGGTTCGTGTTCGACAACCTGGTGCTGGTCGGCTTGCTTGCCGGGTTCAGCTTGCTCGTCAAGTTCTTTCCCATCGCGATCGGTGCCCGAGCGCTCGGACAGCCACCAGCGGAAGCAATCGCTGCCGCATGTCTGCTCTCCCAGATCGGCGAGTTCTCATTCGTCCTCCAGAAAGTGGGCGTTGACGCAGGGCTCAGCGTGGCTGGTCAAGGCGCCGCCGGTGACCAAGCATTCATTGCAACCACGGTCGTCCTCATTGCCGTGACACCAGCGCTTTACAAGCTGGCAATCGTTGCTGGCACGCGAGTTCTGGCCCGTCACCCAATGGCCTGAGGCACAATCGACCGCGCTGCGTCGATGACATCTCGTTAGCCTCAGGGCATGCTGCCGGACACGTCAGATGGCGTCTCCGAACACGATCGGCAGGACGCTCCCAAGCCACCGTCGCCGATGATGTTGCTCGTCGCATTCGGTGGGCTCAGTGCTGCACTCGCTGCCGGGTACGGCGTCCTCTTCACCATTGCCGCCGACTACCGCGACGAATACGGCATCTCGGAGAACTGGATCGGGATCATCATCGGAATCGGCTTCATCGCCGGCTTCTTATCGCAGATCACCATTGCCCCGTTTGCTGATCGCGGCCATGCCAAAAAGCTGGTGCTGGGAGGGGTGTTCGTTAATGTCCTCGGCCTCGTCTTGATGGCGTTCGGCACCTCGCTCGTGCCCATTCTGGTCGGCCGCTTCATCTCCGGGATTGGCATCGGCGCTGCGGCTCCTGCGATCAAGCGCATCGTGGTCTTGGCCGACCCGGCGAACCTCGGGCAGAACATGGGACGATTGCTCGCCGCCGACGTGTTCGGCTTCGCGATGGGGCCGGCAATCTCCGCTGTCCTGGTTGGCCCGTTCGGTATTCCGTCGCCATTTCTCGTCGTCGCTGCGGCCACTCTCATCTTGCTCCCAATGGTCGCTCGCGTCGACGTTGTTGAGGCCACCGAGCCACCCGCTCGACGATTCGCGATCGACTTGCTTGCGAGCCGCCCCTTCGCCGGGGCGGTGACGTTGGGTGCAGTGACGTTCATCATGATCGGATCGTTTGATGCGCTCTGGGATGTGGTCCACAAGGATCTCGGCACCACTGATTGGATCGCCAATCTCGGCATCACCCTGTTCGGTTTGCCGCTCATTTTTCTCGGCCCGATCGGCGGGCGACTCGCACAGACCTGGGGGCCGTTCAAACTCGGATCGATCGGCCTCTTCTTTGCTGCCGGGCTGATGATCATCTACGGGTTTCTGCCCGCTGGCGGCCTCATTTTCGCGGTGGCCATGGTCCACGCGGTTTCGGACGGACTGACAATCTCGAGCGCGGGAGTGGCGGTCAGCATGGTCGTTCCGGCCGACCGTCAGGCCGGCGCCCACGGTGTCATCGGTGCTGCGCAAGCAATCTCGGCAGGTGTGATGGCGTCGGTGACCGGCGCGATCTACGGCAGTTTTGGACAGGCCGCGGCCTATACCGTGGCCGGCGTCGTGATGATTGCGCTGACCACCGTCGGCGTCTGGCTTGCCCGCTCTGCCTGGAACCTCAACGACGCAAGCAACCGGGCCTGACGGTTCAGCGTCCGACGAACTCGGCTTTGCCTGGACCGTTCTCAAGAAAGCTCTTCACGCCGATCTGGCTGTCCTCGGTGCCAAATACCTCGACGAAAGCATCGAGTTCGATTTGGAGTCCTGCCGCCAGTGACGTCGACAGGCCCTCGTCGATCGCGCGCTTGCAGATGCCCTGGCCGACGGTCGCGCCCTTGGCGAGGGTCGCACCAAGTTCAAGCGCGCGGTCCATCAGAGATTCAGGCGAAACCACTTCGTCGGCGAGGCCAATCCGGAGGGCTTCTTCGGCCTTGACCTGTCGGCCTGTGAGGCACATCTCTTTCGCCTTGCTCGGACCGACGACGCGGGCGAGACGCTGCGTTCCACCACCACCGGGAATGATGCCGAGCAGAATTTCGGGCTGACCGAAGACCGCCCGCTCGGATGCGATGCGGTAGTCGCAGGCCAACGAGAGCTCGCAGCCGCCGCCGAGCGCATACCCGCTGACCGCGGCAATGACGAGGCATGGCAGGGCGGCGAGTCGATCGAATGCGGCGTGGATTTCGGGGCCGATGACCTTGGCTTCGTCGGGGCCACCGAACTCAGAGATCTCGGCGCCAGCGGCGAAGATCCGGTCGCCGCCGCTGACGATGACCGCTGATGGCGGCGAGTCAGTGAGGTCCTGGGCCGCGGCGCCAATCTCAGCGACCAGCGCGCCGGAGAGTGCATTGACCTTGCCGTTGGCGAGGGTGAGGACGGCAACACCGTTGTCGTGACGTTCGAGGGTCAGTAGTTCGTAGGCCATGTCGGCCAAGCTAGAAGATCAGCGGCCTGCGGACAGCAGTCGGCTCGCGAGAGCATTCGAGCTCGACGACCGCGACGGCAACTGCGGGGTTCACGGGCGCAGTGGTGTTCGCGTGGCCGGAGCCGCTGGTCAGGCGTCGACCGCGGCGAGCATTTCGTCGGCAGCGGTCCACGGGTCGGTTGCGCGAGCGACGACCTCATCGGTGAGCTCGTCCCAGCGATCACCCGTGCAAATCTCGCGGGCACGACGACCGAGCCGCTGGGCGATGATCTCACGTAATTCCTCGCGCAGGCGGAACGTCCGTCGGCGATCAAGCTCGCCGGACGCCTCGGACGCAGCGCGGTGTTCGAGGACAGCATCCCAGATCTCTGGAACCCCTTGCCCCGTGGTGCCGATCGCGGGAATGATCGGCGGACGCCACGCCTCATGTGGCATGTCGCTGAGGTCGAGCATCTGCATCAGGTCACGAGAAGTCTCGTCAACACCCTTGCGATCAGCCTTGTTGATCACGAAGATGTCGGCAATCTCCATCAAGCCGGCCTTGTTGGCCTGCACGCTGTCGCCCCACCCGGGGTTGACAACCACAACGGTCGTGTCAGCTTTGCCCGCGACTTCGACTTCAACCTGACCGACACCAACCGTCTCAACGACAATCCAGTGCCGCCCGATCGCGTCGAGCAGACGAACAGCTTCTGGTGTGGCAAGCGAGAGTCCACCCAGGTGCCCACGTGTTGCCATCGACCGGATAAACACACCCGGGTCGGTCGCATGATCCTGCATTCGCACACGATCACCAAGGATGGCCCCGCCCGTGAATGGCGACGACGGATCGATGGCAAGCACGGCGACCTCAAGTTCGAGACTCCGCAGATGCCCAATGATGGCGCTCGTCAGCGTGCTCTTGCCCGCGCCGGGCGCTCCGGTGAGACCGACGGTGTATCCGTCACCGCTGCGGGAGTAGGCGAGTCGACCAACCTCACGCGCTTCGTCGTCGCCACGTTCGATCAGCGAGAGAAGTCGGGCGAGTGCGCCGCGATCGCCTTCGAGCGCGTCGACAAAGAGTTCGGAAGCAGGTTTGCGTTGACGAGCCATGGGATCGAAACGTGGTCGAGCCAGCGGGCTCAGGCCAGGACTTTCTCAGCGATGTTGACCACTTCGGTGACGCCATCAACGCGGTCGCGCATGATGCGTTCGACGCCGGCTTTGAGTGTCTGAGTCGACGATGGGCAGCCAACGCATGCACCGGTGAGTTCGACTTCGACGAGACCTGTGTCTTCATGCACCTTGTGCAGGACAATGTCGCCACCGTCGGCTTGCAGCGCGGGGCGAATCACTTCGATCGTTGCTTCGACTTTGTCACGCATCTGAACCACCATTCAATCAAGCCTGGGCGTACGATCCCCAGCTGTGGGGACTCTTGCAATTCTGGCGCACCAGGGCGGATGGGACGAGGTCCTGCTCGTCGGCGGGCCGATGTTTGTGATCGCCGGCCTCTTGGTGCTCGCGAAGCGCCGTGTCGACGCAAAGGTCGAGAATCCATCGAAGAGCGACGCAGATCACTGACCGGAAGGCCGACGTCTCAGCGACGCAACAGGTCCTTGGCGATGTGCGTGATCTGGAGTTCGTCGGTGCCTGCGTAAATCTGAAGGACCTTGGCGTCGCGAGCAATCTGTTCGACCTGAAACTCGCTCATGTAGCCGTTGCCCCCGAAGATCTGGACTGCTTCGAGCGCCACTTCCATTGCGGAGCGAGCCGAGTAGAGCTTCATCGCAGACGCTTCGGCGAGGGTGAGCGCAACACCATCGCGGCTGGTTTCGATGTACCGGAAGACCATGTTCTCGACGTTCAGCCGAGCGACCTCCATCCGGGCCAGCTTGTCTTGAATCAACTGGAAGTCGCCGATTGGTTGACCGAACTGCACTCGCTCCTTGGCGTACGCCACGCTGAGTTCGAGCGCCTTCTCAATCATGCCAAGCGCCATCGCCGCGACACCAGACCGCTCCATGGAGAACGTCGCCTTCGCCCCGTCGCGACCGCCAGATGGTGAGTCTTCAGTCTCCCCAATCAGCCGATCCAGACCGACGCGTACGTCGTCGAGGAACAGTTCACCGGTCGGCGACGAGTGCATGCCCATCTTGCGCAGCGGCTTGGACTGAACGAGGCCGGGCATCCCCGTGTCGAGAACGAACGACAACACCTTGCGGTCCTCCGGCAGGTTGCCCTCGTCGAGTTTGCAGATGAAGACGATCGTCTCGGCGTACGGGCCGTTGGTGATAAAGGTCTTTGAGCCGTTGAGCACGTACTCGTTGCCGTCGCGCCGTGCGGTTGCCTTCATCGAGCCGAATGCGTCAGACCCTGAATTTGGTTCGGTGATCGCCCATGCTCCGATCTTGTCGAGCGTGAGTAGGTCGAGCGCCCAGCGCTCTTTCTGGGCAATCGTGCCCTTGCTCATGATGGCCGCTGAGGTCAGCCCCATGGACACGCCCATTGCTGTGACCATGCCCGGTGAGTAGCGGCACAGCTCGATAATCGGAATCATCGAGAGCGATGGATCGTGGCCCTCGCCCTTGGATTCCCGCTCGGGCGGGGTCTCTCCCGCTGCTGCGGCGGCCTCGGCCGATCTCTCAAACGCAATGGTCTTGGTGAATCGATCCTTGGCCATCTGGTCCATGCCAAACGTGGCGAACAATTTGCGCAGCAGGTCGTAGGGCGGTGTGTCGCCGAACTCAAGCTCTTCGCGCTTCGGTGCAATTTCTGCCTCAACGAACTCGCGGACCGCATCGCGGATCATCAGCTGCTCTTCGTTCCATGCGTACATGTCTGGAAACGTAGCCAGCTTGAGCTCTCCTCGTTCTGCGCCTGGCCGAATCTCAGAGCCCATCGACCAAACTGAGCGACATGGCCAACATGATCACTGACGAACAGGTGCGCTCTGCTCTGCCCTGGCGCACCGCGGTCGAATCACTCCGAGCAGGATTTGCGGGGGGATCGACGACGACCGTGCCGCAACGACATCACCACGCGATGAGCGACGCCGAGGATTCGCCGACACTGCTGCTCATGCCTGCGTGGAGCCGCAGCTACGTCGGAATCAAGATCGTCGCAGTGTTCCCCACCAATCGCGGCACTGATGTGCCGACGATCAATGGCAACTATCTGCTGATGGACGGAGCCACCGGCGTGCCGCTCGCCGTGCTCGATGGCGGCGAGCTCACCGCGCGACGTACTGCCGCCGCGTCAGTGCTTGCTGCCACCCTGCTTGCCCGACCGGAATCGCCCCGGCTTGTCGTCGTCGGCGCCGGACGCCTTGCCGGCAACCTTGCACGCGCCTATGCCGAGCACTTCGCGCTCACCGACATCGCTGTGTGGAACCACCGCCCCGCTGGCGCCGAACGATTGGCGGCTGAACTCGCCGGAGACGGCCTGCCTGCGTCGGCGACGACGGAGCTCCCATCAGCGGTGGCCGCCGCTGACATTGTCACCGTCGCGACACTCTCGTCTGAGCCAGTGGTGCGGGGTGCTTGGCTGGCACCCGGAACTCATCTGGATCTCGTCGGAGGTTTCACGCCCACCATGCGCGAGGCCGATGACGACGCAATTCGCAGGGCGGAGGTCTTTGTCGACACGATGACCGGAGCGCTCAAAGAAGCCGGCGACATCGTGCAGCCCCTGCAGAGCGGGGTGCTGAGCGTCGACGACATCCGCGGCGACCTCTTCGCCCTCTGCGCCGCTCCGTCCTCACCGACGCGGGGCCCCGGAGCAATCACCTTGTTCAAGTCGGTCGGGCATGCCCTCGAAGACCTCGTCGCCGCAGCGACGGTGTACGAGGCGGTTCGCCGATGAATGCACCAACCAGCACAGCTTCGCGGCTCAACGATCGGTTGCTGATCCAGGTGGGATCGCGTGAGTGCTCCCTCAATGAAAGCCGACCGGATTCGGCCGACCAGCCGCCGCCGTGATGACCGGGCGCTGCACTTGGGCCGATATCGAGCGGTTGCTCCGTGCAGGGTCTCGATCGGCGGCAGACCTATGGAGCGCGCGTTGTGTGCTCATTGCTGCAGAGAACGTGCCGGTTGTGCGCGGCTTTGGGCACACGCGTGGGCGTTCAGTGGAAGATCGAGAAGGCGAGACGCGCTTGGGCGCGTAGGAGCTGAGGATCTTCGCCGGCGGC
>JABJAB010000063.1 GCA_018666235.1 Ilumatobacter sp. | reverse complement strand
GCTTCCCAAGCTGAATACGCGGGTTCGATTCCCGTCATCCGCTCCAATCAACGCCGCCGACTTCCGCA
Organism: Ilumatobacter sp.; assembly: GCA_018666235.1. Lineage (GTDB taxonomy): Bacteria > Actinomycetota > Acidimicrobiia > Acidimicrobiales > Ilumatobacteraceae > Ilumatobacter_A. The sequence goes on along the minus strand of JABJAB010000063.1, from coordinate 7,366 downwards.
ATGAACTCGATGCTGCCGACGCTGGCAACGGAGTCGATGTGCGCCACGTGCGAGCGACGCCGGTGAACGGATCTAGTCCAGGAATGTCGTGAACGACTCGACGGAGAGCTTGCTCGCGATCAGTCCGTTTTCTGGTGCGTCATGGTCCGCGAACCCAAGCGACAGACCACATGCAAGCAACTCATTGTCACCGATGGGAAGATGTTGGCGAATCACCCGGTGATACCAGGTGAAGATGGCCTGCCCGCACGTATCGAGTCCCTCCGCTCGCGCGCCGATGAAGATGCTCTGTAGAAACATGCCGATGTCCATGAAGGTGCCGGTCGCGAGGCGCCTGTCGAAGGTGATGAACATGCCCAAGGGGGCTCCGAAGAAGCGAAAGTTCTCGTTCATCTGTCGAGTCCTTGCTTCGTGATCGTCACGCGCAATGCCGAGGCACTGGTACAGCCCCGATCCGACTTCTCTGCGCCGCCCGAGATACGGCTCGAACCATTCGGACGGGTAGTACTCGAACTCCGGCTGATGCATCTCCTCCGGATCGTTGGCGACGGCGTCCAGGATGGAATCGGTCACTTTCTGCTTGGTGACACCGCTGACCACGTACACCTTCCACGGTTGAATGTTGTGACCGCTGGGAGACTGGGCCGCTCCGCGGAGGATTCGGAGCACCGACTCCTGCAGCACCGGACGGTCGAGGAACCGACGAACTGATCGCCTTGTGGCGAGCGCCTCGTGAGCGCTGATCGTTGTCTCACTCATGGTCAGTTCCTGTCCTTCACCTCAGTGGCTTCTTCGCAAACGCCCGACACTGCTACTCCGCAACAAAGGACTGAGCGATGTCTCGCAGCGTGAACTTCTGCACCTTGCCGGTGGGGGTCATCGGCATTTCCTCGATGACTTCGAGGCGTTCAGGTACATAGACCTTGGCGACTCCCTGATCCAGCAAGAAGTCCCGAAGCTCGTCGAGCGCCAGCGGCTCATCATCAACCAAACGTACGAAGGCGCACGCCCTCTCACCGAGCCGCGGATCTGGCATCGCCACGATCGCGACCGCCGCGATGCGAGGATGCTCAAACAGCAACCCTTCGATTTCCACCACAGAGATATTCTCGCCACCGCGAATGATGATGTCTTTGCTTCGACCGGTGATACGGATGTAGCCGTCATCGTCCATCCGAGCCAAGTCACCGGTGTCAAACCAGCCGTCGCGCAGTTCGAACAACTCAGGCTTCTTCAAATAGCCAACACAGAGTGTCGCCCCACGCGTTTCGAGTACCCCCTCGGTCCCAGACGGCACGGGCTGCCGATTCCCATCGACGATCGACACTGCGGTATGTGGCGTGGCAACACCATCGGTGCTGGCGGCAAGATCGTCCGTGTCGTCAAGCTTCACGGTCGTGACCGCCAAGACCTCGGTCATCCCCCAAACCGAAACGATCTTGGCGCTCAGCTTTTCCTTCGCCTGAGAAACCAGGGCCGACGGAATCGGCGCGCCGCCCGAGACGAACAGGCGGAACGCGCTCAGATCGCGTTGCTCGATTTCGGGGAAGGAACTGATGTCCATCAAGAGCGGAGTGGCACCCATGCAGAGGCTGACCGACTCGGTCTCGAGGAGGTCGACTGCCTTCTCGGTGACCCAAGTGTCGAGAAATACCACCGTTGCGCCCGTCACGCAGGGCAGCAGGACGCCAAACAGGAATCCCAATTGATGAGCAGTGGGCGTTGGACAGAGAATGACGTCGTCTTGCGTGACCTCGAAACGGTCCGCGAGCTGAGTGATATTCGCAAAGAGCGTGTTGGCGGTATGCATCACCCCCTTCGGCTCTCCCGTCGTGCCGGAAGTGAACATGATCTGGAAGAGTTCGTTCGGGTCCACTGCGTCGTATTCGAGCGTTGATCGCTGCTCATCTTCGAATTCGAATCCGTTCGCTCCGAGGACGATGACATGCTCGAGAGTCGGAACCCGCTTGCGAACGACGTTCGCCAGTGATCTGAAGTCAAATCCTTTGAAGGTGTCCGGGACATAGAAAACCGTGGCCTCGGTCATCGTGAAGATGTGGGTGAGCTCCCGTTCGCGAAGGATCGGCATCAGCGGATTGACAACCGCACCGATGCGGGCACACGCGAGGGTGATGGCCAGCATCTCATAGGTGTTCGGAAGCTGCGCAGCGACAACGTCACCGAGCCTCACCCCTCTGCTGTGCAGGTCAGCTGCAATGCGGTCAGACAGTTCACCGAGTTCGCCGAAGCTCATGTTGTGCCTCGTCCCAGTTTCGGAATCGACGGAGACAATGGCGGTGCGATCCGGACAGGTTGTCGACCATTGATCGAAGAAGTCGCAGATGGTCTTGTCGGCCCACGCTCCTGCGGCGGTCATTTCCGCGATCCGCTCAGCTGGCAAGAAGACATTTCGGTTCTGGTGGGATTTCATTGGGTCATTCCCCTGATCTGTCGAGTGGCCGGGTTCAGGCCTGTGGTTGTTTTCGTTTCGGTCAACGGTGCGTTGGCACTCCGAAGAGGTCACGGGCAATGATTGCTTTCATGATCTCGGCGGTGCCGTCGCCGATCTCGAGGCCGATGACATCACGGAGCCGTTGATCGAAGTGCAAATCGCTGCCGTAGCCCGACCAGCCGTGTAAGCGGAGCGCTGTGTGGATGGCATCGGCTGACCACGCCGGCCCCATCCATTTGGACATGGCAGCTTCGGTGGTGTGTTTGGCCGATTGGTCGGCGAGCGTGAGTGTGTCGTAGGCAACCGAGCGCGCTGCATGGAGTTTCGCGTAGTGCTCGGCAACTTGTTGGGTGATGGCTTGGCGGGACGACAAGGGTTTGCCGAACGTGTGGCGGGTGTTGGCGTAGTCGACGGTTTCGTCGAGAGATTCGAAAGCGGCGCCGATGCAGCTCAGGGCAATCACCGCGCGGTTGAAATCGAAGGCGGTCATCGCTTGTGCGAAGCCCGCATCGACTTCGCCGAGCAGGTGGTCGGCTGGCACGAAGACGTCGTCAAAAACGATCGAGCCGCGAGCGATTATTTCGCCGCCGACGCCTGCGTACACCGACCGAGTCACTCCGTCGGTGTCGAGCGGAACCCAGAATGCGGAGATTCCTGCTGCCCCTGGGCCACCTGTGCGGACAAGAACGATCGCCGCGTCGGCAAAACCAGCGAAGGTGATCGATGATTTCTCGCCGCTGATCAGCCAGCCGCCATCGGTCTCGCTTGCCTTTGTGGAGATGGCGGCCGCATCGGAACCAGCGTCAGGCTCGGTGAGGGCGATCGCTGGCACACAGCTTCCATCAGCAATCTTGGGCAGATACCTTGCCGCGACAGTCGGGGTCGCCCAGGTCCTCAGCCCGGTGGCGGCGATTGCCGTCAGTTGCACGAACGACGAGACGTTGAAGTCTCCGCGGGCCAACTCTTCGCCAGCGATTCCGGCATCGACGAACGTCGCGCCCGAACCACCGTGTTCCTCCGGCACCAGCAGGCCGAAGACGCCGAGATTGGCGAGCTCGTCAAGCAAAGTTTGATCCGGGCGTCCCGCCGGTCGGTTCAGATACTCGGGCTTCAGTCTCTCGCGCGCGTACGAACGGAGCGTCTCGGCAAGAAGTCGTTGGTCGTCGTTGAAAATCATGGCGTCCCTTCGGTCACATCTCGATGTGGTGATCGCTGTTGCAGACCCACGTGGTCGGAACTCACCGCAGCGGCAATCTCGCCCCATCGAGCGAGGTTCTCGGGCCGACGCTTGATGTCTTCGTCGGCGAGATACGAGATGATGCGTTCTGCCACACCGCCGTAGCGGTCGATGATCCGATCGGCAATCTCGTCCCAGCGACCGACGATGGCGAATTCGTCGAGCATCTCATCGGTGATCGTTGCCGCGAGCGCGGTGGAATCGCCCGCTTTCAGGTGGCGATTCAGCTCCGCCGAGACACCGTCGAAACCGAGATCGTCGAATTGGTAGGCGTAGTTCTTGGTGGCTCCGTAGAACCCGATCCGGGTCCGGGCGAGCGTCAACAAGTCGGCTCGCTCTTCTGGCGTGTCACCGGGCACGATGATCGACGGGATCAAAAGGTCAACCTCTGATGGATCACGTCCGACCGCCGCTGCACCAACGGCGACCGACGGGAGCAGTCGCGTGTTCAGGTAGTGAACCGAGTGCACCGGATGGACATGGATGCCGTCGGCCACCGCGCCAGCCATCTTGCACATGGCGGGTCCGACCGCTGACACGTCGACCTTGATGTCGCCGTGACCGTGGCTGAGCGGCCGCCACTGGTCGGGCAGCAGCGAAAGTTTGTAGTGCGGCCCATCGTGGGCGAGATCGGCGTCGCCTCGGAACGCAGCGAGCGTGGCTTTGACCGCCTGGATGTAGTCGCGCATTCGACCGACAGGTGGGTCGAACTCCGCGCCGTAGCGACGCTCGACGTGTGCCCGGACCTGGCTTCCCAGCCCGAGCCGGAATCGTCCCCCGGTATTGTCGGCCAGCTCCCAAGCCAGCGATGCCGCAACCATCGGACTCATCCCGAACGCGACGGCGATACCAGTGGAGTAGGTGAGCGAAGGTGCGGCCGTGGCGGCTGCAGCGATACTCAGCCACGGGGTTTGACCCGTTTCGGTGAAGACCATCCCCGAGAGTCCCGCTGCTTCGACCTCGCGAGCAAGGGTTGCGGTGTCAGCCCAACGGCTTGAACCCACCATCAGATCAATCTTCATTGGCCCCCTCGCGGGTTGTGGTTGGGTGTGCTGAGTTCAACGCGGCTGTCGATGTCGGTCATGTTCTCGAGCAGTCGACTGAAGTAGTGCAACGCGTGGCTCATGTCTTCGATCGACAAACCGGCGGCGGCCTGTTCGTAGTAGTCGTCGATCAACGGGAGTGCCCGGGCATGCCACCGCTCAGCCCCGCGTGCGGTCAGTCGAATACGGCGCGACCGGCCATCTGAGGGATCGGTCTCGCTTCCGATGAGCTCGTCGTCTTCGAGATGTTTCACCACCCCGGCGAGACTCTGCCGACTCACCTTCAGAAACTTCGCGAGATCACCCACCGCCATGCCATCGGCTGACTCGGGCCGCGAGAGCGCTCCCAACACGGCCCAACGTTGCGTCGTCAACCCTTCCGACTCCACCGCCTTGGTTCCCGTTTTATGCAACAAGTTTGCGCATTGGTACAGACGGAAGAACAAGAGGTTGGCCAACTCGAAGCGAGCACCACGGGGACCGTTTCCATCAGTTGTATGGAAATCGTTCCCAACTTGACGTGTTTCATGCATGTGGAGTCCACTTCGAGTGAGTTCAGCGGCTGACAACTATGACAAGATCATGTTACATCGAACGCAACGACTGAAGGAGAAGCCAATGAGTAGATTTGACGGCAAGACCGTGATCGTGACCGGCGGCGGTGGCGGTATCGGGAGCGCCCTCTGCCGACACTTCGCTGCAGAAGGAGCCGCCGTCGCCGTCCTCGATCGAGATGAGGGCGCTGCAAACGCTGTCGCCGAAACGCTCACCGCAGACGGTTCTCACGCCCTCGCGATCGCGTGCGACATCACCGAACGATCGTCCGTCGACGCTGCCGTCGAACGCACCGTTGCCGACCTTGGGCCGATCGATGTCCTGGTCAACAACGCGGGCTGGGACCTGTTCGTGCCGTTCCTCGACACCCAGCCCGACGACTGGTCACGCCTGATCGACATCAACTTGGTCGGAGCGCTCAACATGCACCACGCCGTACTGCCAGCCATGGTGGAACGAGGGGTCGGTCGCGTCGTCAACATCTCGTCAGATGCGGCCCGCGTCGGCTCATCAGGCGAAGCGGTGTACGCCGCATGCAAGGCCGGGATCGTCGCCTTCTCCAAGACGATGGCGCGCGAACACTCCCGCAACGGCATCACCTTCAACGTCGTCTGCCCGGGCCCAACCGACACGGCGCTCCTCGCCAGCGTCACCGATGCTGCTGCCAACCCCGAGAAGCTGCGCGAGGCATTCCGTCGGTCCATTCCGATTGGACGCATCGGCCAACCGGACGACCTCGGCGGCGCAGTGCTCTTCTTCGCGAGCGACGCTGCCGAATTTGTGACCGGCCAAGTCCTCAGCGTGTCCGGCGGCCTCACCATGGCCGGCTAATCGCCGTCGCCACACCGAATCACTGCACCCCCAACAACGACAACAACGACAACAACGACAAGGAACACAACGATGGACTACACCGATATCACGGTCAACAAGCGTGACCATGTTGCCTACATCACCATCAATCGGCCCAAGGTCATGAATGCCTTTCGGGGCCAGACCTGCGAAGAACTCATTCATGCTTTCGGACACGTTGGCTTCGACTCTGACGTTGGTGTCATCGTCTTCGCCGGGGCTGGCGACCGGGCATTCTGTACCGGCGGCGATCAGTCGGTTCACGAAGGCCAACAGTACGACGGGCGCGGCACGGTCGGCATGCCGGTCGAAGAGATGCACGCCGCGATTCGCGACGTTCCAGTTCCCGTGATCGCCAAGGTGCAGGGCTACGCGATCGGCGGCGGCAACGTTCTCGCGACCATCTGCGATCTGACGATCTGTGGAGAGTCGGCGATCTTCGGACAAGTCGGTCCATCCATGGGTTCGGTCGACGCCGGGTACGGCACCACGTTCCTCGCTCGCGTCGTCGGCGAGAAGAAGGCTCGGGAGATCTGGTACCTCTGCCGCCGCTATTCCGGACGGCAAGCCGAGGAGATGGGGCTTGCCAACACTTGCGTACCCGACGACGAACTCGACGCCACCGTTGAGCAGTGGGCGAAAGAGATCTGCGAGAAGAGCCCCACGGCGATTGCGATCGCCAAACGCTCGTTCAACATGGACACGGCCCACCAGGCCGGAATCGCAGGGATGGGCATGTACGCGACCAACCTGTACTACGGGACCGCCGAGTCGCAGGAAGGTGTCAACGCGTTCAAAGAGAAGCGCAAGCCGAACTTCCGCCAGTTCGTGAACTAGCCCGGCTTTCGAAGCGCTTCACCAGCCGGTCAGCCAGGAGTTCCAACGTCGCGTCACAGAAGCAGGCACGACTGTCTCCACCGGAATCGGGGAACTTCAGACGAGTTCTTCACTGCATTCGCCTCCAGCCGGAGGTTCGATCGTCACCACCAGCTCGCTTGGCCTCCGCTGCGAACTGCGATCATCGTGTACATCCTGATCAGCTGAGTCGCTGATGTTGATGACGATCGTGCCAGGGTGGCTCCTATGGCATGGGACTTCTCGACCGACCCAGAATTCCAGACGAAGCTGGACTGGATCCAACAGTTCTGCGACGAGAAAGTCGAGCCGCTGCACCGGGTTTTCCCTCACGCAGTGCGCTGGCCAAACGACGCAGTGAGAGGTTACGTC
>JABJAB010000062.1 GCA_018666235.1 Ilumatobacter sp. | reverse complement strand
GGCGTCGGCGTCGGCGTCCAGTCGGGCTTGTGGAAGATCGCGTCGAGTTCGACGAGGCGGGCGTCGAGTTGTGCGGCGAGTTGTGCTGCGAGCGTCGACTTACCTGACCCGGACGCGCCGACGATCGTCACTCGTCGCACAGCGCGTCGACGATCATTGCGGTGATGGTGTGAACCGGCGGTCTCAAGAACGGTCCGGCAAGGTGCCCCATAGCTGCAGAGTCTGCCATTCAGGACGAAAGTCCCTTCAATCGTTAAGGCCTTAACGATTATGTTGGTCGTCATGGCCCCAAAGACGCAACTCGCACTCGAGATGGAACTTCCGCCGACAACCGACCAGCCGAACGTGTTTCCGCTGAGCTGGCACGCTGGCACCGCGAAGATGGAAGAGATCTGGTCGGCGAGCCAACGTGAGGTGTGGGATCCAGCCCAGCTGTCGTGGGACACCTTCGACCCCGAGTCGTACACGTGGGAAGAGCGCGAGGCAATCGCCTACTGGTGGACGCTGCTCTCGGTCTTCGATGCGTCGGCACCTCCGGTGTTTGCTGAAGCGTTTGTCAAGACGTACGAAGTGCATGAGGAAGACGCGGTGCGTCGGTGCTTCTTTTCCGTCACCCGTGACGAGCAGAACCACGAGCAAATGTGCGGCATGGCCATCACCAAGATGCTCGGCTGGCCCGACCCGCTCACCTACGAACCGAAGACCGACCTCGGCATGCGGGCCCAGCGCAATGTGAAGTGGCTGTACTTCAACGGCGGTCGCTACTGGGACGGTTTCAAGCAGGCGGTACCGAAGTACTCGCTCGCTGTGTTGTTCTCGTCGTTCCTGATGGGAGAGATCGCGGCAGCGACCATCTTCCACCAGATGGCCGAAGGTGCCCGCGAGCCAGTCTTCGAAGAAGCGTTCACGCATATCGGACGCGATGAGGGTCGTCACATGGCGATCTGCATGGCGCTCATGGAGCGTGACTACCCACATCTTGACGTCACCGACCGCGAGCTGATCACGAAGCAAATCCGAGCCGGTTACCTCTTCCTGTCGGCCGTGCTGTTCGAGCCGCCGGAAGCTTTTTGGGACCTGCCGTCTGACTTCATCGAGGTGCAGCGGAGTTGTGAGGCGGTCGCCCGCGATGCCGGGTTCCATATCCCCGAGTTCAACGAGAAGAAAGAGAACTGGCGCCAGGCAATCCTGAACCTGAAGGCAGTGCTCGACAAGTACGACATCCCCTTCCCGGCGATTCCTGAGCTGGAGATCAGCGGCCAGGAGGTCAACGACATCGATCTCGAAGACATCATCCCCGTCTTCTGATGAGTGCAGGGGAACAGGTCATCCGGCTCGCACCGTCGGGCAAGGATGTGCGCTGCGAGCCAGGTGACACGGTCTTGGGCGCGCTCGAACGGGGCGGCTACGCGCTGCCGAACAACTGTCGAGCCGGGGCCTGCGGTGAGTGCAAAACCAAGGTGGTCGGTGGCGACGTCGATCAGGGCATGGTGCTGGATATGGCGCTTTCGGCTGACGAGCGCGCCGATGGATATCGACTGATGTGCATGGCCAAGCCGACGACCGATGTGGTCGAGATCGAGTTCGGCACCGACGACGCCATGCCGAAGCTCTTTCCGCCACGCGACCGCGTGCTGTCGGTCGTGACCGAGAAGATCGTGCGGACACCCAAGATTGTCGAGCTGCGAATCCGGCCGATCGGTGACCCGATTCGGTACTGGCCGGGCCAGTACCTGATGGTGGGTGACGACAATGCCGGCGCCCCGCCGCGCCCATACTCAATCGCCAACGCGCCGCGGCCCGACGGCGAAGTGGTGCTGCTTGTGGCTCGGGTTCCTGACGGAGCAACGAGCAATTGGATTCACGATCAGCTCGCCGTGGGTGATCGCATCGCCGTCGCCGGCCCCTATGGCACCTTTATCGGCGATCCGGGCACTGACACGCCGGTGCTGTGCCTTGCAGCCGGATCCGGACTCGCCCCAATTCTGGCGCTCGCTGACGGTGCTCTTCGACGCGGTTTCAAACATCCGGTGACGCTGCTGTATTCGGCGCGGACGCACGACGACGTGTTCGACGAAGGCCTCATGGCGTGGTGGAGAGCGAAACACCGACGCTTCGAATTTCGAGTGACCTACACCGGTGAGGATCCTCCGGACGGGGCGAAGTTCACGGGCCGCATTCCCGACATGCTCAGCGACGCGTTCGCTGACCTGAGCGGGCACAGCATCTTCATTGCCGGCAGCCCTGACTTCGTTGATGCGTCGGCCGAAGCGGCACGCCTGCTCGGCGCGACCAGCGAGCAGATCTTTGTCGAGCGCTACCACCCGCAGTCCCCGGCCGTGACAGCGTCGCCCGAGCGTTTGGCTCGTTCATGACGCTGTTGTGCGACACCACGGCGCGCGTGGCTTAGGGTCGCAGTCATGCATGTACTGGTCGCAACGGACGGCACCCTGGACACCACTCTGGCTGCCACGATGGTCGCGCGCCTCGCCGGCGAAACAGGACGAGTCACGGTCTTCACCGCCGTCGAGGTGCCGCGACAAATTCTGAGTGACCTGCGCAGTGCATCGTCGCCGGATGCTGATCCTGCAGATGCCGGTGTGGCCTACCGCCGAGAACAAGCTGGTGATGCCGCCGCTGGCCATTGGGTTGGCGACGATGCGTTCATTGCGCAATATGTCGACCGTGTCGTGGCGAGCCGTACAGCTGGACTTGTCGCTGAACTCAAAGCCGCTGGTGTCGACGTCATCGCCACTGGTGTTGAAGGCGAGAGCGCCGCGCGATCCGTGCTCGAAGCGGTGAGCGAGCACAAGCCGGACTTGCTGTGCGTCGGGACGCACGGCCTTGGACGTTTTGAAGGACTGCTCGGTTCATTGTCGACCAAGTTGGCGCGGCTTGCGCCCTGCCCGGTCCTGCTGCTGCGCTGAGTCGTCGGTCAGTTGATCCGACCGGCTGCCCGGGCCGCCTCTTCGGCTGCGTTCAGTTGGCCTTCCACGATCTTGATGCCATTGGCCCAAAAGTTTGGATCAGCGAGGTCGCAGCCGACGATCTTGCCGAGTTCTTCAGGGGACCGGCTCCCTCCAGCGCGAAGGAGGTCGAGGTATGCGGGAACGAACGCGTCGCCCTCTTCGACATACCGGGCGTACACCGACAACGCGAGCAGCTGCCCGTACGCGTAGGCGTAGACGTAGCCAGGCGTCCCCATGAAGTGAGGAACGTAGCTCCACCAACTGCGGTACCCCTCGGTGACCTCGACCGAGTCGCCGAGCATGTCGTGTTGGCTCTGTGCCCAGAGCTCACCGAACTGCTCCACAGACAACTCGCCGTCGTTGCGCCGCGCCGTGTGGCACGAGTCTTCAAAGCGATTCATTGCCACCTGTCGGAAGACGGTGGCAATGGAATCTTCGAGCGTGCTGGCGAGGAGCGCGAAGCGTTCCGTCGGGTCGTCAAGGGTTGCAAGCAATCGACTGCTGGTGACGGTCTCGCCAAAGACTGATGCAGTTTCGGCAACAGTGAGCGGCGTCGACTGGTGGAAGATGCCTTGCTCGCGGGCGAGCTGAAAATGCGCTCCATGTCCGAGTTCGTGGGCGAGTGTTGCAACGTCGCGTGACGTGCCGGTCCAATTGAGGAACACGTACGGGTGGTGCGATGGGGTGACAGGCGCAGCGAACGCACCGCCGCGCTTTCCGGGTCGGACCGGGGCGTCGATCCACGGCTCGTCAAGGAAGCGCCCGACGACGTCGGCGAGTTCGGGCGAGAACGAGTTGTAGGCGTCGCGAACGATGCTCACGCCTTCATCCCAACCAAACTCTTGCTCGGTGTCGGCCACCGACGCCATGCGGTCGTAGTCGGCGAGCTTGTCGATTCCCAGGACTTGTGCTTTGAGCCGATACCAGCGCTGAGGGAGCGAGTAGTTGCTCACCACTGCCTCAATCAGGGCGTTGACCGATTCGTCGGAGGCCTCGTTGGCGAGGTTGCGGGATGAAATCCAGGTGTTGTAGCCGCGCTGGCGATCGCTGATCGACTTGTCGAGCAGCAGTGTGTTGAACACGTAGGCCCGTGTCCGGAGTCCTGGTGCAAGCCCCGCGGTCACGCCTTCGGCCGCCTGCTGACGGATGCTGCGGTCGGGGTGGGAGAGCAGCGAGAGGGCCTCCATCAGAGAGACTCCTGGCCCGCCGTGCTCGTCGGGGACATCGACCTCGATTGCCGAGGTCAACTCGTCAAACAGCCGAACCCAGGCAGCTCCGCCGACCTGTGCTTTGTCAGCCAGCACGGTTTCTTCGGCCTCGCTGAGCAGATGGGGCCGCTCGAGGCGGACCTGTTCGAGATGATGGCGGCAGAAGTCGAGGCGATTGTCACCGATGATGCCGGCGACATGCTCGTCATCTGCGGCTGCCCACTCGAGCTCGAAGAAGATCAGCATCGTGTTGATCTGTGTTGCGCGCTGCTGCGAGTGCGCCATCGCTGCGCCGCGAGCAGGATCACTGGTGTCGGTACTGAACGAGAGCATCGGGTGGTATCCCGCCCGAGCCAGCAGATCCATCACGGTCGCCATGGAGTGCATCGCGTCGGCCAGCTGGCCGGCGTCGAGTGTGCCAACACGCCCGCGGAGGTCTGCGAGTTCGGTGGCAGACGATTCGGCAGCGTCGAACAGTTCGTCGATGGAACGACCATCGAGGATCGAGTCGATGTCCCAGGCAACGTTGGTGACGTCAGTCATGCGTTGTTCCTCCGAGTGAAGACCGGTTCGTCCGGGGTCGACTGTGCGGCGTCGAAGCGATATCCGTTGTTGTCGAATGCAGTGAGCGCCTTGGCGGTGGTGATCCGTTCCCTGACGATCCATCCGGCCATAGCGCCTCGTGCTTGTTTGGCGAAGAAGCTGACGATCTTGAAGTCGCCATCACCTTTCGCGTCGAGGAATCGTGGTGTGATGATCCGGCCGTCAAAGCGTTCGGGCTGGACGACCGAGAAATACTCGTTGGAGGCGAGGTTGACAAGCACCTTTGCTCCCGGCGATTCGGCGAGCGCTGCATTGAGCTGGTCGGTGACTTCATCGCCCCAGTAGCTGTAGAGGTCGCCACCGTTGTCGTGCGTGAGTTTGGATCCCATCTCGAGCCGGTACGGCTGAATGAGGTCGAGTGGCCGCAGCACGCCGTGGAGGCCGGACAGGATGCGCAGCACCTTCTGGGAATGCGTGTAGTCGCGCTCGCTGAACGAGCACGCCGCGTCGAGGCCGGTGTACGTGTCGCCGTCGAATGCCAGGACGGCGGGGCGAGCGTTGTCTGGAGTGAATGGTGTCGTCCAGTCTTGGAAACGTTCGTGGTTGAGGTCCGCAAGCGATGCCGAGATTGACATCATCTTCGACAGCTGGTCCGGAGATTTCTCGGCCATCAGGCCGACGAGTTCTTCGGAGCGGTCGATGAGGATGGGTTGGCTGTGCTTCGACGTCGGCAATGGCGACTCGAAGTCCAGCGCCTTGGCGGGTGAGACCACGATCAACATGCCTCTGGTCTATCTGAACTCGGGCGGCCGTGGGACACTCAGGTGATGAGTGGACCATCAATCACGCTGATCGGGCCGGGAGCAATTGGAGCTGCGCTGGCCGCAGGCCTGGTCGAAACCGGTCATGGCCCGACGCTGGTCACGCGTACCCCGTTCGACCGGCTGCGTGTCGAGTGGCCTCTCGGGTCGATCGACGTCGAGGTGAACTGCGTGGCCACGGTGGAGGCCATCGAGCCAGCTGATGTGGTGATCGTCGCCACCAAGGCAACGCAGAATGCTGCTGTTCTTGAGCATGTGCGCGCCGCAGTTCGTCCCGACTCAGTCCTGCTGATCGCACAGAACGGCGTCGATCACCTCGATCGGTTCGCCGTCGAGTCCGACATCGTTCCTGCCATCGTGATGCTGCCGTCTGAACGCACTGCGCCCGGCCAGGCGCAGGTCGGTTCGCCGTCTCGACTTGTGATCCCAGATGGACCAGCCTCAGCCACGGTGCAGTCGATCTTCGAGGGCTCCTTCATCGATGTCGAATTGACCGCAGATTGGACATCGGTGGCCTGGCTCAAGCTGATGATGAATGCGGCGGTCGGCGGAATTGGCGTCCTGACTGGACGCGGATCAGACGTCTTTCGCGACAGCGACGCCTTGAGTCTGCTGGAGGCATTGATGGAAGAAGTGGCGACGGTGGGCCGTGCCGAGGGTGCGGTACTTCCTGACGAATTGCCGTCCCAACTCCGGCGGTATCAGGAAAAGAACGCTGGCGGGCACACCACGTCGATCGTGGTCGATCGGCTCGCCGGACAATCCACCGAATGGCGCGAGCGCAATCAGGTTGTGGTCGACGCGGCCAGCAGACACGGCATCGACGTTCCACTGAATGCGACGGTTGCGACGTTGATGCGCTTGGGCGAGCCGCGGCCAGCCTGAACTCGCTCGGCTTGGCCGTGGGTTTGTTACGTTCGAGACCATGAGCGTCGACAGCTACGCATTTCTGCCACGAGCATTTCGAGCGATGTACGAAGTTGCTCCGCAGCTCGATCATGAGCCCGTGTGGGCCGAATTCGACAAGCCACTTGAGGAAGCGACCATTGGTCTGCTCTCGAGCGCGGGGATCTTCGTCGAGGGTGAGCAAGCAGGTTTCGATGTCGAACGTGAGCGCCGAGAACCAACGTGGGGTGACCCAACGCTGCGAGCCATCCGATCCGACGTCACGCAGGCCGACATCGGCGCGACGCATCTCCACATTCGGACCGATGACCTGCTTGCCGATGTTGATGTTGCGCTGCCGATCAATCGGCTCAATGAGTTGGCCGCGGAGGGCTGGATCGGCGCATCAGCGAAGGAGCACTTCTCCGTCATGGGGTTCCAGGCCGAGGGTGCCGAGGTGTGGCGCACCACGACCGGTCCGGAGATAGCGGCGCGCTGTCACGCCGCCGAGATCGATGCGCTGATCCTTGCGCCCGCTTGACCGGATTGCTGCAAGAACGTGCCCGTGTTGGCACGGATCATCGAAGCTGCAGGTATCCCCACCGTCACCGTCACGATGATGCCGATCATGTCGGACAAGTATCGCTCGTCACGGATTCTGGGAGTCGAGTATCCGTTCGGTCACTCCTTCGGTGCTGCCGGTGACCACGAGATGCAGCGCCGGACGCTGTGGGCTGCGCTCCAATTGTTGGTCGCAGCGCCCCGGCCGGGAGGTCGCCTTGACCTCTCCGAGCAGTGGCCGGGCGACGCGCGCGAGGCCTACAAGAGTTGGCAACCCGACGAGCCGAGTCCAATCGTTCTGCACAGTATGGAGATGATCCGCCAGGCCCAAGCGGCAGCAAAGCAGGCGTCAGACTGACGCCCAGCGTGTTCTCGCCGGTTCTGACCTTCAGCCCTGTCGGATTCTGGCCAGACGTGGAGAGAATGAGGGCATGAAACTGCTCGAATTCTCCAGAGAGTCCAAGATGCGCCGCGAGGCGGTCGCCGAACAACTTCGTCGTCTCGCCGACCAGCTTGAGCGGCACAATGATCTCGAATTCAATCTTGAGGGCATCCGATACACGGTCGACGTGCCTGATCAGGTGACGCTTGAAGTCGAACTTGAGCTTGGCGACGGTGGCAACGAACTTGAGATCGAGATCAAGTGGTGAACGGTCCGGAGTGACTCGGTTCCCTCGAAACGGAGCCCAAGAGTGACTCTCCGTGCGCGAGGAACCAGGTAAGGCCTCCCATCGGCCGTATGATCTCTGCAGAGCACGTCAGTAGGGCGTGTTCGAAGCGAAAGAGAACCAATGCAAGGCACCGTGAAATTTTTCAACAGCGAGAAGGGCTTCGGCTTCATCTCACGCGAGGGTGGGGAGGACGTGTTCGTCCATCACTCCAACATCTCCGGAGAGGGCTACAAGTCCCTCGACGAGGGTCAGAGCGTCGAATTCGACATCGGCCAAGGCCGTAAGGGCGACGAAGCTCAGAACGTCCGAGCACTCTGAACACCACGCTTCAAACCTCGCCGTCGGCCTGCAAGGGTCGGCGGCGTTGTGCGTTTTCGGGTGCCACGGCGCTCCGCGTGTCCGAGTGGGACCGTTACCGTTCGGGCAAGACGATTGGGACCTCGACAACATTGACAGGGGCGCCGTCACGTGGGGAGTCTTCCCACATGATGATGGCGCCGGGTCCGGGTTGGTAGTCCGACGGGAAGTCCGATACATCGACGGCCACCTCGAAGGTGCCCCAGGTCCCGTTGCCGCCGGTCGCTGTCGTGAAGCCCTCGGTCATGAGCTCGCCGTCGTTGTCGCCGCTCGTGATGGCGTATCGGACTGTCGCTTCGAACGTGTTCGATTCTCCTCGAACCACCAGCGGGTTGGTGACCTCAGCGCCAGGGGACGGCTGCTCGATCATGATGCTGGCCCGAACCTCCGCGAAACTGTCACGGGTCAGCCCTTGACCGACCACGAAACCGTGCGACAGGATTGGGTCGACCGCCGTGCCCTCGATGTGGAACTTCACCCGGTCAATTTCGTCGAACTGGGTGATGGTGAAGACGACCTGAGCCAGCCGAATCGTCTCGTCCAGCGAGCCACTCGAGCTCGCGAATTCTGTCGATAGGTCAACGGTTGCGGTCGCTCCGTCGCGGGCGATTCCGAGCACCTTCGTGCCGGGTGGAATGCTGGTCGTCATTCCGATTGTCCGCTCATCGGCGTTCAATCCGTTGAACAGCATCTCCAGGCTGTTGCGGACGGGGACGTCGGCGGTGACCTCACGTGTCCCCGCCCCCAGACGTTCCGGGGAGCCAGCCGAAGGGTTCAGGACAGTCCAGCCCCAGTAGACGTTCGCTGAGGTCGTCGTGGGCGGCAGGGGAGTCGTCGCGGTCGCCTCGGTGGTCGTCGTGGCCGGCAGGGGAGTCGTCGCGGTCGCCTCGGTGGTCGTCGTGGGGTCAATGGTGCTGGTGCTGGTGGTGCTCTCCGGTTCCTCGCTGGGCACCGAAGTCGTTGATCCCGTCCCAACTTCGGCAGCGCCACCGCATGAGACACCAAGACACCCCAGCCCGAACGCGACAGTTCCGACGATGACGAGACTCTTCTGCGGCCATCTGGCGGGCATCGTGCACCTCCTGATATCAGCGTCGCGCCAACGCTGTCGCTGGCCCAGGGTCGAACGTCACTGGGTCACATCGTCAGATCGGAGGACTGATGGCAGGCGATTAGGTGCGCTGGTAGTTCGGGGCTTCCTTAGTAATCGTCACGTCGTGCGGGTGGCTCTCTTGGCGGCCAGCGGTGGTGACCCGCATCATCTTGGCGCTGCGCAGCTGCGCCAGCGTCGCCGCCCCTGCATAGCCCATGCCTGAGCGGAGGCCACCGACCAGCTGGTAGGCAACGTCACCGAGCGGGCCGGAGAACGGGACGCGACCCTCAATGCCTTCGGGCACGAGCTTCTGGCTCGCTGCACCGACTGCACTCTTCGAACTGGAGGACTGGCCGGTGGCATAACGGTCCTGGCTGTCGCCCGTCATGGCGCCTATCGAGCCCATGCCGCGGTAACTCTTGTATCGGCGGCCCTCGAACAGCTCCATCTCGCCCGGGCTCTCCTCAACTCCTGCAAGCAGGGATCCGAGCATGACCGTTTCAGCACCAGCAGTGATCGCCTTCACGATGTCGCCGGAGAACGTGATGCCGCCGTCGCCGATGATCGGGATGCCCATCTCCTTGGCGCGTTTTGAGGCGAAGTAGATCGCCGAGAGCTGAGGCATTCCCGCGCCGGATACGACACGAGTCGTACAGATCGAGCCTGCACCCACGCCGACCTTGACCGCATCGGCGCCGGCCTTGGCCAACGCCTCCACACCGTCTTCGGTCACCACGTTGCCGGCGGTGACGGCAAGTTCGGGCCAGGAACCCTTCACCCGCTCAATGGTCTTGATTACGTTTGCCGAGTGCCCGTGCGCCGTGTCGATCGACACCGCATCGACTCCCATCGACACCAACGCGTCGACGCGCTCTTCGACATCGGCGCCCACACCGATTGCCGCAGCGCAGCGGAGACGTCCCTTGCCATCGCGAGAAGCGTTCGGGAAATCCAACCGCTTCTGGATGTCCTTCACGGTGATGAGGCCGGCCAGACAACCGACGCCGTCGACGAGCGGCAGCTTCTCGATGCGATGTTCCTGCAACAGCAACTTTGCCTCATCGAGCGACGTACCGACGGCGGCGGTGACTAAGCGGTCAGAGGTCATGAAGTCGGTCACTGGCCGGTCAAAGTCGGTCCCTTCACAGAACCGGATGTCACGGTTGGTCAGAATCCCAACGAGGTGACCCTCGTCGTCGGTGATTGGCACACCACTGAACTTGAACCGGTTCATCAAGGCCTCGGCCTCATGCAGCAGCGCAGTCGGTGGGAGCGTGACCGGGTCGGTGATCATGCCCGATTGGCTGCGCTTGACCTTCTGCACTTCAGACGCCTGGTCAGCGATCGACATGTTGCGATGGATCACGCCGATGCCGCCGTAGCGGGCCATGGCGATGGCCATCCGGCCCTCGGTCACCTTGTCCATGGCTGCAGATACAAGTGGTACGGCCAGTTCGATGTCGCCGGCAAATGTCGCGGTCGTATCGACCTCGTCGGGCAAGGTTTCGGAAAACCCAGGGATGACGACGACGTCGTCGAACGTCAGCGCCTCAAATCGGTCGAAGAGATCGTCGTTGATACTCATGGTTGATCCTCTGATAGATGTTGATGTCAGGTCAAGGGGGGAGTGGGCGCTGCTGTTTCCAGTGTGACAGCACGGTGCAAATCGTCAATGTCGGTGAAGCGGCGCGAGCACAGGTTCGCCATGACGCCGACGAGGAGGCGGTGCTCGATGGCATGCACCGCGGTTTCGAATTCTTCGATGGAGCGAGTCGTGTCGATCGGTACCGCCTCGGTGGCGAGTAGTGGGCCGTCGTCGACGCCTTCGTCGGGAACGAAGTGAACCATCACGCCCGACTCGGTTCGAGTACCCGCAACCGCTTCGTCCCAGGCACGCTCGATCGCGCGCAGCCCAGGCAACTCGCCTGGCTGAGCTGGGTGCAGGTTGACCACTCGACCGGGAAACCAGCCCAAGAAGCTCATCGTGAGAATTCGCAGCCAGCCAGCCAGCACGATGAAGTCGGGATCGAACCCGGCGACCAACTCGGTGAGCCGGGCGTCGTAGTCCGGCCGATCCTCACCCGAACGCATGCCAATATGAACAGCGGGTACACCTGCGGCGTCGGCGCGCTGCAGTGCAAACACGTCTGCCTTGTTTGACACCACCGCAACCACCCGGCCATTGATCCGGCCGTCAGCACACGCGTCGAGGATGGCCTGCAGGTTGGATCCGTTGCCGGACACCATGACCACCAACCGCTGTTCGCGAACAGAACGTTCCGGCTGCTCGCCAATCATGACAACACCACTCTTTCGTTCGTCGAGCCCGGCGTTCGGTCGGTCAGTTCGCCAATGACCCACGTGGTCTCGCCGATCGATGCTTGCACTACGGCTGTCTGGTCAGGAGCGCAGACGACAACCATGCCGACTCCCATGTTGAGGGTCCGGTACAACTCGACGGTGTCCATCTGGGGTGTCAGCTCGCGGACGAGCTGGAAGAGGGGTGGCACGGGCCAGGAACCCAACGTGATGTTTGCATCGACATTGTCGGGCAGCACCCGCGGCAGGTTCTCGGGGAGCCCGCCGCCTGTGATGTGTGCCAATGCCTTGACGGCGCCCGTCTCGAACGTCGGTGTCAGGAGATCGAGATACGAGCGGTGAGGTTCGAGCAGGGTCTCGCCGAGAGGACGGTCGAAGCCGTCGGGCACCACATCCATCGGGGCCCACTCAAAGATCTTGCGCAACATCGAATAGCCATTCGTATGCGGCCCACTCGATGCAATGCCGATGAGAACGTCCCCTGCGGCAACATCGTCTCGCGGGAGCAACTCGGACCGCTCGGCGACCCCGATCAGTGTGCCGGCGATATCGAACGAGCCGGGCTGATAGACGCCCGGCATCTCGGCGGTCTCGCCCCCGAGCAATGCACACCCAGCGGCTTTGCAGGCGTCAGCCATCCCACCGACAACCTCGGCCACCAGGTCGGCGTCGAGGACGCTCGCCGCGATGTAGTCCAGAAAGAACAGCGGCCGGGCCGACTGCACCAGGACGTCGTCAATGCAGTGGTTGACGATGTCCATGCCGACGCCGCGGACCATGCCCAAGCGCGCGGCCAACTCGACCTTGGTGCCCACACCGTCGGTGGAGGCCACCAGCACAGGCTGATCCATTGCCTGAATACCCGCAGCGGAAAACACGCCGCCGAAGCTGCCGACGCCCTTGAGGACGCCCTCACCGGGTGTGTCGTGAGTGGCTTCGACGGCGGCCTTCATCTCGTCAACGGCGCGTGTGCCCTCGTCGATGTCGACGCCGGCCGCGGCATAGCTGGCAAGGCCCGCACCGGGCGCCCGCCACGCAATGTCGCGTCGCACCTGCATGCCGTCGAACGTGATCCTTGCCATCCGGCCGTAGGCCCGATCGCGAGCCGCGCCCAGATCGGCTCCCAGCCCGGTGACGGCCAAGACGCGACCTCCCGATGTCTTTCCATCGGCGTCGACTCCCGCATCAAAGCGATAGGTGCCCTCCACGTCGCCGCGATCAATGATCGAGTGTCCAGTGCCAGGGTCGTCTGGATAGCCCGGCGATGCCGCAACAACGGTGACCGCTGACTGGGTCGAAATTCGCAGTGGCACACTACCCACGTCGCCTTGCGTGCAGGCGAGCGCCAATTCAGCAAGGTCGGTCTCGAGGAGAGGCAACACCGTTTGAGCCTCAGGGTCGCCGAAGCGCACGTTGTACTCAATGAGGCGCGGACCGTCGGGGGTGAGCATGAGTCCCGCGAAGATCACGCCCACGTAGGGGGTGCCCTTGGCAGCGAAGTGGTCGAGTACTGGTTGCACGAACTCGGCGATCAGTTCATCACCACTGAACGGAACCGGTGCGGGCGCATAGGCGCCCATGCCGCCGGTGTTGGGTCCGGTGTCGCCCTCGCCAATGCGTTTGTGGTCCTGTGCCAAGGGCAGCGCAACAGCAGCCGTGCCGTCACACAGCGCGAGCAGTGAACACTCGGGCCCGCGCAATCGCTCCTCCAGCAGGAATGGTCCGGTTGACGCAGCATCGGCAATGGCCTGCCGCGTCTCGGTATCGCTGTCGGGAACTGCAACGCCCTTACCGGCAGCCAAACCATCGAGTTTGACGACGACGGGCGCATCCAACTCGGCCCACCAGGCGAGCGCAGCGTCCTCTCGATCGTTGCCCTCGAACCGAGCAAAGGCTGGGCCGGCAATACCCAGTTCGGTTGCCAGGTCGCGAGCGAATCCCTTTGAGGCTTCCAACTGCGCCAGTTCGGCTGTCGGTCCAAACGACGGGATGCCTCGCTCAGTTGCGAGATCAGTCATGCCCGCAACCAGCGCGGCTTCCGGGCCGGGAATCACCAGATCGGTGTCATTTGTGCTTGCGTCGTCGAGACCCGAGGCCAACCGAACGTCATGCCCATGTTGTCGACAGGCCCAGGCAATCGCCTGCTCGCGGCCGCCGCCGCCAATCACCAAGACGCGCATCAGGCGATCACTCCCTCGAACGCCAGCTTGGCCTGCGCATCACCGACAGCCAGCGGGTAGTCGCCCGTGAAGCATGCGTTACAGTACCCCTCGCCGGACTCGGTGTCGTTGACGGCTCGCATCATCCCTTCGAGCGACAGGAAGGCAAGGCTGTCGGCACCGATGTGCTCTTGAATCTCAGCGACCGAGAGCCGTGCGGCCATCAGGTCGTTGTCGTGGCCCATGTCGACGCC
>JABJAB010000061.1 GCA_018666235.1 Ilumatobacter sp. | reverse complement strand
TCCGGCGATTCGGGTGCTTCGTAGGGTGAGTCGATTCCGGTGAAGTTGGTCAGCTCACCGGCCCGGGCCTTGGCGTACAGGCCCTTCGGGTCGCGCTCTTCTGCAATGTCGAGCGGCGTGTCGACGTGGACCTCGATGAACTCGCCCGCTTCGACTCGCTCGCGCGCCAAACGGCGTTCGGC
Organism: Ilumatobacter sp.; assembly: GCA_018666235.1. Lineage (GTDB taxonomy): Bacteria > Actinomycetota > Acidimicrobiia > Acidimicrobiales > Ilumatobacteraceae > Ilumatobacter_A. Next base: position 17,055 of record JABJAB010000061.1, on the reverse strand, counting down.
CCGGAACGGCGAGATGAACGAGACAAGGACCACCAGGCCAGCGTCGACCATCAGGCCAGATACTTCTGCGATGCGGCGAATGTTCTCAACCCGATCTGCATCGGTGAACCCAAGATCACGGTTTAGGCCGTGACGGACGTTGTCTCCGTCAAGCAGGTACGTGCGCACGCCGAGCGTGTGGAGTTTCGACTCGACGATGTTCGCGATGGTCGACTTGCCCGACCCTGACAGGCCGGTGAACCAGACAACGCCAGGCTGATGATTGTTCTGGTCAGCGCGGGCCGCTTTGTCGACGCGCACGTCCTGCCAGTGGATGTTGTGGCTTCGGCGAAGAGCGAAGTGCAACATGCCTGCGCCCACGGTGTTCTGGGTGCGCTTGTCGATGATGACAAACGAGCCCGTGTCGCGGTTGTCGGCATACGCATCGAAAGGAATTGGTCGGTCGAGACTCAGGTTGCAGACACCGATCTCGTTGAGCTCAAGTGTGTTCGCAGCAAGATGCTCCAGCGAGTTGACGTCAACCCGGTACTTCGGATGTGCAATTGTCACGCCCATCGTGCGGGTCCCGACCTTCAAGAGGTACGGGCGGCCGGGCAGCATCTCGTCTTCGTGCATCCAGACCACGTGTGCCTCGAACTGGTCAGCAACTTCGGCTGGCGCGTCACCAGCGCACATCAAGTCGCCGCGGCTCGCGTCGATCTCGTCGGTGAGCGTGATCGTGACTGATTGGCCTGCGACCGCAACGTCGAGATCTCCGTCCATTGTGACGATGCGGTCAACGGTGCTGATCGTGCCTGCGGGAAGCACTCGGATGGGATCGCCGGGCTTGATCGAGCCCCCGACGATTCGACCTGAGAACCCACGGAAGTCGAGGTTGGGGCGATTGACCCACTGGACCGGCATGCGGAACGGTCCCGCGGCCACGTCGTCATCAACGGGAACCTCTTCGAGATACGTCATCAGCGTCGGACCGTCGTACCACGGCGTGGCCACGCTGTATTCGACGATGTTGTCGCCCTTCAGCGCGGAGACCGGAACATAGGTGATGTCGCTCAAGCCGATCTGCTCAGCGAATTCGCCGAACTCGGTCACGATCGCGTTGTAGATCTCCTCCGAGTAGTCGACGAGGTCCATCTTGTTGATGGCAACAACAACCTTGCGGATGCCGAGCAGCGACACGAGGTAACTGTGGCGGCGAGTCTGAGTGAGGACGCCCTTGCGCGCGTCGACCATGAGGACGGCAACGTCAGCGGTTGACGCACCGGTCACCATATTCCGCGTGTACTGCTCGTGGCCAGGGGTGTCGGCGACGATGAACTTGCGCTTCTCGGTCGAGAAGAAGCGGTAGGCAACGTCGATCGTGATGCCCTGTTCGCGTTCGGCGGTGAGACCGTCGAGCAGCAGCGCGAAGTCAAGGTCCGTGCCCTGGGTGCCGACCTTGGCCGAGTCGGCCTCGAGTTGAGCCAGGTGGTCTTCGAACACCATGTGCGACTCGTACAGGAGTCGCCCGATCAGGGTGCTCTTGCCGTCGTCGACGCTGCCACACGTGATGAAGCGAAGCAGTGACTTGTACTGGTGCGACGTCAGATACTCGTCGATGTCCACCGCAATGAGATCAGAGACATGGGCCATCAGAGATTCTCCTTGTTACAGCCGGTCATGGTGCTGAACCTTTTGTCCTGCATCAGAAATAGCCCTCTTGCTTCTTCTTTTCCATCGAGCCGGCTGAGTCGGTGTCGATCAAACGTCCCTCACGCTCAGACGTCGTGGCGAGCAACATCTCCTGGATGATTCCTGTCAGGCTGTCCGCATCGCTCTCGATCGCGCCTGACAGCGGATAGCAGCCAAGCGTGCGGAACCGCACGTTCTTGATCTCAGGCTCCTCGCCCGGTTCAAACTGGAATCGGTCGTCGTCGACCATGATCAATGTGCCACCACGATGCACGACAGGCCGCGGCGCGGCGTAGTACAGCGGAACAATCGGGATCTGCTCGAGGTGGACGTACTGCCAGACGTCGAGTTCGGTCCAGTTGGAGATCGGGAAGACGCGCAGCGTCTCACCAGGGCTACGACGTGCGTTGTAGATCTGCCACAGCTCGGGGCGTTGCCGCTTCGGGTCCCATTGGTGCTGCGGTGAGCGAACGGAGAAGATGCGCTCTTTGGCCCGTGATTTCTCCTCGTCGCGCCGAGCACCACCGAAGCACAGGTCGAACTTGTTCATGTCGATCGCCTGCTTGAGACCCTCGGTCTTCCACATGTCCGTATGCATCGACGATCCGTGTTCGAACGGGTTGATGCCGCGCTCGACGCACTCCGGGTTCTGGTGCACGATGAGGTCGACGCCAAGCTCTTTGGCCTTCGCGTCGCGAAATGCGTACATCTCGCTGAACTTCCACGTGGTGTCCACGTGGACCAACGGGAACGGCGGCTTGCTGGGATAGAACGCCTTCATTGCCAGGTGCAGCATGACCGAGCTGTCTTTACCAATGCTGTACAGCATCGCCGGGTTGTCACTCTCGGAGACGGCCTCGCGCATGATGTGGATGGCCTCGGCCTCCAAGCGCTGCAAGTGCGTCAGTCTCTCAGCTGATGGGGCATTGTCTACCAAGTTCACGGAGAATAGGATAAACACATCAGAGTCAAAGGCGCAACCCTTTCCTTGGTGAGGCGCGCGGGAGCGGTCAGCGCTGATGGCGAGCGGCGGTGTCGCGCTGGTACTCACCGGCGAGTTCGGCAACCTCGTCCGGCAGTTCGCCTGAGACGAGGTCAGCGAGGCTGACACCTTCGAGCACTCGGCGCAGCCCACCGCGAATTGCCATCCACACCTGCGGCAGTGCGTCCGCCGGGGCGGGATATGTCAGATCCCGCAGGCTCTCGTCATGAACGTCCGCCAGTGGGCCATCGACCGCACGAAACACGTCGGCCAACGAGATGTCGGCAGCCGGCCGAGAGAGCGAGAACCCGCCATCGGGACCGCGCTTCGATCGCACAAGCTCGGCACGCTTCAGGTCCCGAGTGATGTCGAGCAAGTACTTCAGCGAGATGTTCTGGCGCTGCGCGATCGCATCAGCCTTCACGACTCCGCCCGGCCGCGTCGCCAGTTCACCCGACGCGAGTTCGACCATCGCCCGAACGGCGTTGTCGACTCGCTCCGAGATGCGCATTGCCGGAACGGTATCGCCCACCTGCGCCGCAAAGAAGTTGTTTCCCGCCTTGCTCAGTCGCGGACGCGACGGAGGAGCACTTCCTGGGCGATCGTCGCAACATGCGTGCCGTCGATGTTGAGCACATCGCCAGTCACCAAGCCGCGGCCGCCGTTGAGGCCGTGCGAGCGCGTGTCGAACCAGTGCCACTGATCGGCACGGCACGGCCGGTGGAACCAGACGGAATGGTCAAGGCTCGCACCCTGAAACTTCGTGCGATCGGTGTTGTTGTTGTCGAAGTCGGGGTGCGGCGACCGCGCAGCACGAGACGGTGCAGCATCTGACAGGAACGCCATCGCGAGCGTGTGCTTCACCGGGTCGTCGTCGAGGTCGGCCATAATCCGCAACCAGTAGCCGAGGCGACCTGGTTCGCCATCGACGCCGGGGAGGTCGATCGCACGTCGGTCGATGAGGTTCCCCCACGAGTAGTTGTCGAGGCTTGGGTCGTCAGGCAGCAAGATGTCGTCGGGGAACGTAGCGATCTGCGCGTCGACCTCGTCTTCATCCACCTGGAACGACACCGAGACGTTCAGGATCGCCCCAGCCGATTGGCGCGCCACCACCTGGCGTGTGCAGAACGAGCGGCCATCACGGAGCCGTTCAACTTCGAAACGGATCGGCTCGGTGATCGAACCCGGTCGGATGAAGTACGAGTGCAGCGAGTGGGCCCGTCGATCTGGATCGACGGTGGCAATGGCAGCCGCCAACGCCTGGGCGACGACCTGGCCTCCGAACAGACGCTTGCCCCACGGGTACTTCGCCGAGATGCCGACGAAGGTGTCGGGTCCATGCGGCTCAAGTTCGAGCAAATCGTCGAAGTCGACGTCGTCGATTTTCGGGGCGATATTCCATGGCTCGCTCATCGCTCCATCATCGCCCACGATCACCAATCCCCCGCATTTCCCGCGACTTTGATGTGCGCGCCGGGCAGGCTGGGTCGGTGGGAACGATCGACACGGTAGACCTGAGCAGCGCGGACGCGCCGACACGACTCGATACTGCACTCCGTAAAGATGGCTTCGTCCAACTCGTCGGACATGGATTGTCCGACGAGATCGCGGACGGGCTGTGGTCCGGAATGGACGAGTTCTTTGCACTCTCCACCAACGTCAAGGCGCGATACGTCGTTGACGACGCCGCCGCCAACCGCGGATACCGGCAGCGTGGGAGTGAAGCACTGTCGTACTCGCTCGGTGAAGCGAGCCCACCCGACCTCTTCGAGTCGTTCAACTCCGGCCACGACGATCGCGCTGGAACCGATCGCCTCATCCAACAGACTCCATGGCCCACCGAGGCCCCCGAATTTGTCGCTGTCGCACAGCGCTACCTGTTGGAGATGGCTGCACTGTCGGCACGACTCGACGCGATCTTCGGCGAGATCATCGCCATTCCTGACCTTGCTCAACGATCGATGGCTGGACCCGACACGATGGCGTGCATCCGTTATGAGCGCCGCTCGGACGAAGTTGCGCCGGTACCCGGCCAGAAGCGGATGGGCGCACACAGCGACTACACCACGTTCACCATTCTGCGCGCCGATCCGGTGCCTGGCCTCGAGATCCTCACCAGCGGAGCCGCGCCCGGCGAGCGCTGGAAATCGGTCATCCCCGACCCGGGCACGCTCCTCCTCAACGTCGGTGACCTCCTCGCGATCTGGACCGACGATGCCTGGCCGTCCACAGTCCATCGCGTGCCACTGCGCGGCGACGGCACCGACCCAGCGCTGCGTCGATCGGTCGCGTACTTCCACTATCCGGACCTCGACGTCAGCGTCGAACCGCTTCGGGCATTCCGACACGCCGAGACGCGCTACTCACCCGTCACCGTCGCCGAACACCTTGCCGCCCGACTGATCGGACCAAAACAGCATGAGCCGTCTGCGGGCACGAGCACCGTTGGCGATCGACAGCTCTAAATCTCTGAGACCAGCGATTCGTCGGCCACCCATGCCGTGAGATTGGCGACGAATCGTTCGTTCGCGCGACGCCCAGTTCCGTCGGTGCTGCCCGAATTGTGTGGCGTGAGAATCACATTGGGAAGGCCCCACAGCGGATTGTCAGACGGCAGTGGCTCCGGGTCGGTCACATCGAGACCTGCGCCGCCAATGTCTCCAGCCGTCAGTGCTGCAATGAGCGCGGCCTGATCGACGAGCTCGCCACGGCCCACGTTGACGAAGAACGCGTGCGGCTGCATCGATCTGAGGACGTCCGCCGAAATCAAACCGCGGGTGTCGTCAGTGAGCGGTAGCGCAACGACGACGGCGTCGACTCCCGCCACGACATCGACCAGTTCTGACAGCGGGCGTGTCGGGTACGGCTCGTCGCCCTGCGCCGCGCGCCGCACGATCGTTGGACGCATCCCGAACTCATTGGCGAGCCGGGCGACTTCCTGACCAATCGGACCCCAACCGAGCACGGCCACGTGCTGCCCCTCGAGTTCATTCCAACGCGCCCATTCCCACTCGGCGCGGGACTGCGCCCGCATCATGCGGGGCAGATCGCGGGCCAACGCCAGCAGGTACATCATGACCGTACGCGCAATCGGTGCCGAGCTCGCGCCGGACGAATTCGACAGTCGGACCCCGCGCTCCAGAAACGTCGCAAACACCGGACTGTCAACGCCGGCCGACATCGAGTGGAGCCAACGCAGGTTGGGCGCTCGCATCGCGACGCCGAACCAGTGACCCGCACGTTCGGGCCATGCATCGTGAGAGAACTGGGCAATCGTGATGCGCTCGATGTCAGCGTCGCTGACGGGCGCATCACCCTCAAGCAGAACCGTCTCGATGTCGGGAGCAATCTCCCGGACCCGATCACCGAAATCAGCCCAGAACGTGTCGGTACAGAACAGCACCTCGCTCATCGGGCGCCTCCTTCGTCGTTGCCGGCAGACGGCAGGCTGATGTCGCGGACGATGTCACGAGCATCAAAGTCCAGTGGTGCGTCGACCTCCACGATGCGTTCGTCGACATCGTCGAACTCGGTTCGCAACGCCTTGGACATCACGGCATGCTGCGCATAGAGCGTGGTGATGTAGGTCAGCTCGAGCAGTTCGTCGTCCGGCAACGCTGCTCGAAGCCCATCGAAAATCTCGTCGGGAACTCGGCCCATCCCGGTGATCAGGCAGTCGGCGTATCCGAGCACCAACCGTTCGAGGTCGTTCCAGACCGGCGCTGCGGCACCCACGGCGACGGCGGCAATCCTGTTCTCCGACACACCAAGGCCCCGAAGCGATTTGCAGTGCTGGGAGTAGACGAATTGACTGCCGACCAACCACCCGGCCCGGGTCTGACCGAGTTCGCGCAGGACCGGATCGAGCTTGGCGCCTCGATACACGCCGAATCCCTGCACCGCGTGCTCGAACACTGCGTGGTCATTGGCGAAAACGCTCCACCAATCGCCCGGTGTGCCCGTCGCCGTTCCCGGTTCGGCGACCGGGTCCCGGTCGCCGAACAACAGGCCGTACATCGTCTCGACGAGCGGCGAATCGTTCTCCTCGCGGGACACCTGGTGCAGTCGTGGCATCTGCTGATGCTGACAGAAAGGCAAGCGGCGCGGCGACACAGCCTGACTCTGCTTCTCGGCGACGTGGCGCCACGCGACAAGATGGCGCGATGCAGACAGCTGCCACCGACATGCTCAACATCGAGTTCCCGATCTTTGCCTTCAGCCATTGCCGCGACGTGGTCGCAGCCGTGACGAAGGCTGGAGGGCTCGGAGTACTCGGGGCCGTGGCGCACTCGCCGCAGGCCCTCGAGACCGACCTCGCCTGGATCGAGAACGAGGTCGGCGGCCGTCCCTACGGTGTCGATCTGATCGTCCCCGCGAAGTACGCGGGCGACGAAGACGGCGGTTACACCCTCGACGACATCGCCCAGCTGATTCCCGACACGCATCGTGCGTTCATCGACGAGATTCTCGAGCGTTACGACGTACCGGAACTCCCCGCCGACGACACGACGACCCGATCCAACACCGCCGTCGGAGGCCACGACGGCAACGCTCCCTTCAGTGCGAATGCCGCTCTGCCACAGCTCGAAGTCGCCCTCGCCAGCAACGCGTCCTTCATCGCCAACGCGCTCGGACCGCCGCCCGGGTTCTTGATCGACCGTTGCAAGGAGGAAGGCAAGCTGATCGGAGCCCTCGCCGGACGACCCCAACACGCGGAGCGACATCAAGCAGCAGGCGTCGACATCATCATCGCCCAGGGTTCCGAGGCCGGTGGCCACACCGGTGAAATCGGCTCGATGGTCCTCATCCCCGAGATCGTCGACGCGGTCAACATCCCCGTGCTCGGAGCTGGCGGCATCGGGCGTGGACGTCAAATGGCCGCCGCAATGGCGCTCGGCGCGCAGGGCGTGTGGTGCGGTTCGGTTTGGTTGACGACAGAAGAAGCCGAAACACATCCGGTCGTGAAGGAAAAGTTCCTTGCGGCAACCTCGGCTGACACCATCCGTTCTCGCTCGCTCACCGGCAAGCACGCTCGAATGCTCAAGTCCGCCTGGACCGAAGAATGGGACCGCGACGACCGCCCTGACCCGCTCGGTATGCCGCTGCAACCGATTCTGACCACCGAGGCCCAAAAGCGCATCGCCCGGGCCGCGCACACCAAGGGCTCGGGTGCCGAGAAGCTGGCAAACTACTTCGTCGGCCAGATCGTCGGGACGATGAACCAGTCGAAGACCTCCGGTCAGGTGGTCATTGAGATGATCGAAGAGTTCATCGAGTCAGTCGAATCCTTGGCGCGTCAGCTCGAAGTCTGACCACCAGCATCAACGCTCCCCAACATCTACGGTCAACGTATGACCCTGCGCGAAGGCGATCTCCTCCCGAGTCTCGACCTCGTGTCTGCATCGGGATCCTGGAACACCAGCGATCATCGTGTGCGGGGCGTTCCCCTCGTGCTGATCCTGCACCGTCACCTGAATTGACTGCCGTGTCAGGAACACGTCCTCGCCGTGCGCGAGCGACTCGATGAATTCGGAGACGCTGAGATCGCGGTCGTGACCTTCACCGATCCAGCACGACTGCCCTCGTACGTCGAACACCTTGGTGTGCCGTTCCCGGTCGTGTCCGATGTTGATCGGCTGCTGTATCAGGCGCTCGGCGTCGAGCGAGGCACCCGTCGTCAGGTGTGGTCGCTCGGCACACTCAGAATGTACGGATCACTGCTGCGCTCGGGGCGAAGGCTTCGTCGCACTCACGAAGACACCCAACAGCTCGGCGCCGACGTCGTCGTTGCGCCAGATGGCACGATTGCCAAGCTCATCCTCCCGGCGACGCCCGATGCACGTCCGGGCGTTGACGAGTTACTCACCGCGCTCCGCGACGCGTAGCCAGCTCACTGCAGCGTGACTGACGCTGTTCAGCGGCCAAGACCAGACGGCAACAATGTTGCGACAACCGCGCCGTCACTGAAAACGGTGATGTCGCCATCCTCGGACACCTTGAGCACCACCAGCGCCTGATTGGACAGCGACTTCGCCGCTGCGGTGCGAGCCCCTTCATGCTGGCTGTCTGAACTTGCGATAATTGCCCCGTAGGTCAAGAGCCGGCCATCTCGATCGAGCACCGTCGCTCCATCAAGCTCGGCAAGCCGCGCCAACGTCTGCGTATCGAGGTCTCCCGCATCGATGAGGTGATGCAACTTGGTCTCGGGTCGGAGATCGTCGTCATCGTCAAGATCATTACGACGATCGAATCGATCCTTCGCGGCAACGACCTCATCAAGGGCAGTCGCGTCATCGACGATCGCAAAGATCGCCCCACCGGTCTTGACCGATACGAGCATGGCAGCGCCGACGATCAACTCGACCGCCGCGCCTCCACCGATCTTGGTGCCGATCGCCCGAGCGAGCCAGAGGGGGAAGGCCGTCCAGTGTGCGCCGCGTCGAATGACGAGCGGTTGACCGTCGACGAACGTCCAGATGCTGCGGTCCTCGCGCAGGAAGAAACCGATCCCGCCCAACTGCCGAGTGGCCAACGCAACGAGCGAGCCACTGTCGACGAATTCACGCTCGACGGGCAGGAGCGGCGCGCTGCTCGGGTGCAGCCGGTCGAGCCGGTGCGCCTGCAATTCCGTGCGGGCCCGACCCGCGCGGTCAATAATCAACACGGAACGTTGTCCATCGAACAACAGTGGGCTGCGCTTGGCGTCGCGCAGCCCTGACGGGTACGGCACGCGCAGTCGAGGCTCGTGAGCAATCGCGTCGGTGATCACGACACCGTGGGTCAGGTTGTGCGCCTCGACACGCGTGCCGCTCAACTCGATGAGGTACTCAAGCGTGTCAGCCAACAGTGTCGGGCTCGCACACGGAACAGTCGTGTTGCTGACGCTGTCGTCGTGTCCTTCGTTGGTTGAAGTCTGGGCTGCAACCTGGTGATGGGTGAGGAGTTCGACGATGACCGTGTCGCGCAGGGCACGTTCAAACGCCGGACTCAGCGGAAAGCCTCCAGCAGACGCGAATCGGGCCCCAGCAGACAATGCCGCGCCGGGAAGCGCGAGCAACGCGTCGGGCACCGACTCAACCTCCGACGTCGACCGAGCGCCGAAGCCCACCGCCAGCGTGGTGATCCAACCGGGAACAATTTCTGCGGACGCCGACGCGACCACCGTGTCAGGCGACTCGTCAAGCCGAAACGCCGGGTCGGCGCCGACCGGCGTGTGGACGAGTTCGACAACCGAATTGCTGAGCAACTCACCAACGAACGCGCGCAGGCTCTCACCGATCGGGTCGTGCGGTGCAGCGGTCACCATTGCCTCAGTGTCGCACGGACTTCACCCAGACACGACCGGGAGCGTGAAGCCGACGTCGGCACCGCCGCGATCAGATTCTGCAGCCCACACCTCACCACCATGGTGATCAACGATCTTCGCGACGATTGCCAAGCCGAGACCCGATCCCGGCATGCTGCGCGTGGTCTCAGCGCGATGAAACCGATCGAAGACTCGCTCTCGATCGGCTGCGGCGATGCCAGGCCCACCATCGCGCACAGCGACGAAGCCGTCGCGGACCACGACCTCGATCGGCTCGTCGGGCGGGCTGAACTTGTGGGCGTTGCCGATGAGGTTCGTCACGGCCCGTTCGAGCATCGCCTCGTTGCCATTCACCGTGACCGCTTCGACCGTGACCGCGATGGGTCGGTCCGTGCGCTGCTCCCAGCGCGCCACCGCCCGAGTGACGATCTCATCGAGGCGAACCAGTTCGAGCGGGGCCTCGCGATCATCGCTGTCGGTCGCCAGATCGATCAGCTCATCGAAAAGTGACCCCAGTTCGGCGACCTCGGACGCGATCGCGTCGAGGACTGCGGCACGGTCCTCGGCGGAAATCTCAGCTGTCGATCGCTCGATCCGATCGAGCATCTCGACGTTGACTCGCAAGCTAGTCAGCGGCGTCCGGAGCTCATGGCTCGCATCCTGCACGAGCCGCTGCTGTTGCTCACGGCTTGTTTCGAGCGCCTCGAGCATCGTGCGCATGCTCGCGGCGAGCGTGCCGATCTCGTCACTTCGCTCGACCGGCACATCGACCGAGAAGTCGCCGGTGTCGGCAACCGTCGCGGCCACGTCAGCAAGCCGACGCAACGGTCTGGTCGTCCGACGCGCCAGGCCCCACCCGATCAGTGATGCTGCGGCCGTCGCGACGAGCGCAATCACGCCGAAACGCGACAACAGACTTTGCAACAGATCATCGTCCTCCGCCGTCGAACGGGCCACTTGAATGGCGCCACCCCCGGGAAGCGCCTGGGTGTACATCCGGTACGACTCACCTTCGATGGTGATGTCTTCGAACACTCCCGACGCGCGGCGATTCCCATTTGGCTTGAGGTCGATCATGCGCTGCGCGGCGTCGGTGATCGGCAGCTCACCGCCACTCGTCCCATTCACCTCGCCTTGGCGGGTGGTCGTCTGCACAATTGCATCGGGATCAAACGGTAAGTCCGGACCACCGTTGTCGCGCCGTCCGCCGCGGCCAACGGGCGACTCGCGATTTCCATCAGCCACATCGGCGGCGCGTTCTTCGAGGAACTCGTCAGTCGAGGCGGCGACCTCGGAGCTGGTGGCCCGATACGACGATGCACCGACCACTGCGCTGACCGAGAGGGCAACCAGACCGAAGAGGAGAACGAGACGCGAGCGCAGTGTCACGAGGAATCGCCGGCACGCACGACGTAGCCAATGCCGCGCACCGTGTGCACCAGTCGCGCGCGGTCGCCGGCTTCGAGCTTGCGACGCAGGTACCCGATGTGAACGTCAAGCGACTTGGAGTTCGTCTCGAAGTCGTAGCCCCAGATCGTTTCGTAGAGCTGGCTGCGCGACATCACGATCTCGGCGTTGGTGATCAGCGTGTGCAGGATGTCGAATTCTGTGCGAGTGAGCTCGATCGTGTCGCCGTCGCGAGTGACCAGTCGCTTGGCGGGGTCAACCAGCAGGTCGCCGCACGTCAGCGTGACCGAGTCGCTGTGATCGGTGCGGCGCAACAGCGCGCGAACTCGGGCGAGTAGTTCGTCGAGTTCGAACGGCTTTGCCAGATAGTCGTCCGCGCCGGCGTCAAGACCGGCGACACGATCGGGGGTCTCCTGACGAGCGGTGAGCATCAGGATCGGGGTCCGGTTGCCACGATCGCGCAGCTTGCGCACGACGCTCAGCCCGTCCACGAAGGGCATCATCACGTCAAGCAATGCTGCATCCGGCGCATGCTGGTCGAACGCTTCGAGGGCAGCCGCCCCATCTTTGGCCAGCACGGTCTCGTAACCCTCGAAACGGAGGATGCGATCGAGTGCTTCGCGAATCTGCTGGTCGTCTTCGGCGATCAAGATGGTGGACATGGACTGCTTTCAGTGCTCGAGCGTTCCGGGGAGTCGATTCCGACGGAACAGGGGTTCAGCGTAGGTGACGGATCAACATCGCTCCGGGTGGGCAACAGACGAGGATCGTCTGCCACCCACCCAATGCGATTGATCAGCGAATCAGGCGCCTTGCTCAGCAGCGGGCGCTGGGCGCTCGCCACGAGCCGGACGATCACCGCGCTCACCGCGCTCCGGACGACCTTCGTTGACTCGGGTTGTGACCCGCTCTTCGACGTCGGCCAACTTCTCGGCGGCTTCGGCCTCGGTCAAACGACCTTCCTCGACCGCAGCGTTGATGCGCTCGGTCTTGGCGCTGACCTTGGCATCGATGATGGTCTGCACGTCGACACCATTGGCCTCGGCGATCTGGGCAAGGGTTTGGCCGTCTTCGAAGGCGGCACGCAGCTCGTCGACGTCGATTCCGAGCAGGTCGGCCGTTGCCTGGGCCCGCTCGGCCCGGCGCTCACTTCGAGCGCCGCGTTCGCCGTCGGCGGGTGCGTCAGCCGGCTGTTCGATTGCCGGATCGACTGGGACGGTGTCATCGACCTGGGCGCTCACGACGCCGGCGCCGATGAGGCTTCCTGCGACGAGTGCGGTGCTGATGAGACCGGTGCGAATGCTCTTGTTCATGATGTGCTCTCTTTCAAGGGGATGTTGGGGGATTCGTTGTCGGGTTGACATGCACCATGAAAGAGGGCCCAGGTCAGAGGCTCACTGCGCGAAAACACAAGATTCGACAAAGACGCGACATCAACCACCCCGGCACCCACCTCAACCCACACCCAGACCTGAAAAATGTAGGACCATCGTCGCTGAGCGACGATTTCGCGGCACATTTTTCGGGACGAGGTGCGGCGAGCATCACACCTCTGAACAGTGCTTTTCAGTCAAATCCGGGGCACCGTAGAGGCGTGGCAGCTGAGCAGTACGACATTGCCGTCATCGGCGGAGGTCCGGCAGGGACTGCTGCGGCCATTCGAGCCGCCCGAGCGGGCTTGCGGGTGATCGTCTTCGAGAAGGGCAAGCACGGTCGCGACAAGGTCTGCGGCGATGGCCTGACCCCACGGGCGATCGGCGCACTCAACGAACTCGAGATCCCGCTCGACGATGCGCACCGCATCAAAGGGTTGCGCATGATCGCCGGCAACCGTGTGCGCGAACTCGACTGGCCCACGACTGATCGCTTCCCGAACTACGGAGCGGTGTGGCCACGTCGTCGCCTCGACACCGCATTGATGGATGCTGCCGAGGCCGCAGGCGCCGAGATGGTGTACGAGACCGTTGCGCTGCCCGTGCTCGATGGCGATCGGGTCACCGGTGTCGAAGCTGGTGAAGGTTCCACCCGCCGGACGATTGCCGCCGACCTCACGATCGTCGCGACCGGCGCGCCAGGCGCGGTTGCCAAGATGCTCGGCGCCGATCGTGTGCCCAACGAGACGTTCGGGCTGGCGATTCGGACCTACGCAGAGACGCCGCGCCATGACAGCGAGCACCTTGAGGCATTGCTGTCACTCAAAGGCGACGACGGCAAGGCCGTGCCCGGTTACGGCTGGATGTTCCCTGCAGGAGATGGCACGGTCAACATCGGCTGCGGGGCGCTGTCGACGATGAAGGGGTTCAAGAAGTTGAACCTCAACACCATGCTCGAGAACTACCGCAAGCAAGTGATGGACGACTGGGAACTCGGCCCCAACCTGGAACGGCCTCGGGCCTGGCGGCTTCCAATGAGCACCCAGAAGCGGCACGGGGGAGGCTGGGTCGCTGTCGGTGACGCAGCAGGACTCGTCAACCCAATGAACGGCGAAGGCATCGACTACGGCCTCGAGAGCGGCATGCTCGCCGTTGACCTCTTCATCGAGAACCCTGGCACTGCGCCGGCCCGCTACGACGAGATGGTCGGCGAGAAGTTCGACGCGTTCTTGCGCACCGGTCGTCGCTTCTCGTTCCTCATCGGCCACCCGTGGATTCTTAAGCCCGGTCTGGCCATGTCGGTCAGCACCGAGTCGATCGCCAAGATCACGCTGGCGGTCATGGGCAACCTCGTCGACAACACCACGCCCGGCGTCGCTGGCAAAGTGATGTGGATGGCCGACAAGGGCCTCGGCCTCGTCGACCCCATCCTGCGCAAGACTCGCGCCGCCGCCTGATCACGGTCTACACAGCGTCGCAGGGCATGCTGGTCGGGCCGCCGCCCACCGGCGCGTCCTCCGGGGCTGCGCCACGACGACGCGCATGACACGATGTCGTCCATGGGAGTCACCCACTTTTCACCCGACACCGACGCCGAGCTTCTGCACCAGACGTTGCTCAGTGATGGCGCGCTGATCATCGACGACCTCGCCTCGACGCTTCCTGATGGCGCCGCGCAGTTGGACATGATCCGGCGTGAGATGCAGCCCTACATCGATGCGACGCCGGTCGGCGGTGACAGATTCACGGGCAAGCAGACGCGTCGCTCCGGCGCGTTGATCGCACGCTCACCAGCAAGTCGCCCCTTGGTGCAGCACCCCACAATTCTCGACGTGACCGGCAAGCTCCTGCACAAGGCGCAGAGTTATCAACTGCACCTCACCCAAACCATCGCGATCGGCCCGGGTTCGCCAGCTCAGTCGATCCACCGTGATGAGTGGGCGTTCGACTTCTTCGAATTCCCCAGCGATCACCATGTGCAGTGCAACACGATCTGGGCGATGACCGACTTCACCGAGGAGAACGGTGCAACGCGATTGATCCCGGGGAGTCAGGCCGACCCGGTCGATCTGGGCCGGTCGATCGACGAGAGCGTGCCCGCCGAGATGACAAAGGGGTCATGCCTGCTGTACACGGGAAAGGTGTACCACGGAGGTGGCGCCAATCAATCGGACGACGTGCGGGTTGGACTCAATGTCACGTACAACGTCGGCTGGCTCCGCCAGGAGGAGAACCAATACCTCTCGGTGCCTCGCGAGATTGCTGAGACCCTCGACGACGATCTCCTCAAGCTGATGGGCTACCGCATCGGGGCCTACGCACTGGGATACATCGATGACATCCGCGATCCTCTCCAGGCCCTCCGCGGCGACAAGGTCACCACGTCCCAGGGCTTCATGAGCACCTGATCAGGCCAAGTCAGCCGCGGTGAACGCGACGGAGAACCGCTTGCACCACACCACCACGGTGTCGAACTCGCTGAGATCCACGTCGATCGGAATCTCGTAGTTCTGCTCGCCAACGTTGCCCTTGAGGCGGCCCAGGTCAACGAAGTCACCGTCGACACCAAAGGCACCAGCATCGGCTCCCGCGTCGGCCCGCGTCAGGTACACGAACAAGTCGGGCCCGTTGTCGGTCTCGAAGTTCTCGAAGCGTAGGAATCGTTGTTCGGTCCCGTCGTTGAGCACCTTGGCCAGACCTGACCCGGGGTGGCTGCGATCGACGAATGACCCCTCGATCAACGTGACGACGGCACCGACTTCCGGCGTCGTGTCCACCGTCTCCGGCATCGGTGCTTCGACCGCGACCTCGATCGGCGTGTCCTCCACCGGCGTGTCCTCGTCGTCCACGACGTCGATCACCTCGTCAGTCGCGGCTTCGTCGGTGACGGCTTCGTCGACCACCTCAGGCGGCAACTCGGCGGCAGCGCCCGACGAGAACACCGGGCCACTCTCACTCACCTCGTCATCGATGAACTTCGTGTGGATGCCGAAGACGCCGAACGCCACAAAGGCGACCAGTCCGGCAAGGACGACCGCAACGGGCAGTGCAATCTTCAGGTTGTTGCGAACCCAATCAAGGGCGTTTCGAATCATGTCGGCACCGTAGTGACCGCAGCTGATTGTCCAATCGAACTCGGCTGATGATCACGATCCGTTTCGCGACGGTTTCTCAAACTGTTCGACTTGGGTGGGAATGCCCCAGGTCGTCGGGTCTCGCGAACCTGAGCGTGAACTGAACGACCGACATCATCGGCACTCCGCCAATCAGGCTTTGCGCACAATCACGCTGCCGACCGAGTATCCGGCCCCGAAGGAACAGATCACCCCGAGGTCACCCGCGTCGAGATCGGCACGGTGCTTGTGGAACGCGATGACCGAGCCGGCGGAGCTGGTGTTGGCGTATTCATTCAGAATCACTGGTGCCTCGTTCTCGTCGGGCACCCGCCCGAGCACTCCCTTGGCGATGAGCTGGTTCATCTTGAGATTCGCCTGGTGCAACCAGAATCGGCGAACACCCGTTGCGTCGAGCCCGAGTGATTCCAGATGGTCGGTGATGTGCGCCACCACGAGCGGGCAAACTTCGCGGAACACCATCTGACCGTTCTGACGGAAGATCACTTCGTGCGGCTCGCGGTCGTCGACCTCGGAGGAGTTGAGGAAGCCGAAGTCATTGCGGATGTTGTTGGAGAACTGAGTGGCGAGCTTCGTCCCCAGCACCTCCCAGCGGTGTGCCCGATCACCAACGCCGTCGGCTTCTGCGTCGTCGGTCCGTTCGAGCACGAGCGCGGTGCACGCGTCGCCAAAGATGAAGTGGAAGTCGCGCAGTTCGAAGTTGTTGTGCCCGGACGTGATTTCAGGATTGACCACGACAACACACTTCGCCGAGCCGTTGCGAAGGGCGTCGACTGCGGCCTGCATCGAAAACGTGGCCGACGAGCAGGCAACATTCATGTCGTAGCCCCAGCCTTCGGCGCCGAGAGCATCCTGAATCTCAACCGCGACCGCCGGGTAGGCGCGCTGCAGGTTGGAACAACCGACGATGACGGCGTCGACGTCGGTGTCGGCGCGGCCAGCCTGGGCCAAAGCGTCGCGGATGGCGGGCAGCGCCATCTCGGCCTGGATACCGAGTTGGTCTTCGGAGCGCGTTTCGAGCCTGGGCCGCATCCGGTCTGGATCGAGCACGCCGGACTTCTCCATCACGTACCGCGACTCGATGCCCGATGCCTTGACGATGAACTCCTCGTCAGGCGCCGACCGCTCCACCAAGGTTCCGGCGGCGATCTCATCAGCGTGCTCGGCGTTCCACTTCTCGAC
>JABJAB010000060.1 GCA_018666235.1 Ilumatobacter sp. | reverse complement strand
GGGGTGCGACCCCCTCCCTGGTGGTACTACCGGGTAGGTCTACGGGGTTACGAAAGAAGTCCCTGAGAACTGCACAAACATCTACCACGGCATCTGCCACGGAGCGTCTCCTACCTATTCGACGCCACCGTCCTCAAAGCAACAACTTCCGTGCTCATCCCTGAGTCGCGCTTGCGCGAAGGACTGCTCACGGGCGATGTCTTCGTTGCTCGGTCCGCACACGGGGTTTGATTCGCGTGAGAGCCCGAGTCGCAGTCGCCAGGTCCGGAGGCGAGCACCCAGAGTCCCGCTGCCCATAGCACGACGCTACCGCAGGGGCCGCCGTCCTCAGAGCAACGACTCCGGGGGGGGGTGGCACTAACTCTCTTGCCTCTTACCGCGGCGTTTCCGTCACCCGTCTCGGTCATCTGTCTCCGTCATCGGTCTCGCGTGTCGGGGAGTGAAGTGGGCGAAGTGCTGCGGGTCTGGCACAATCACCTCATGTCGCGGCGACCCCAACTCGTTCCCTGGAAGGCTGCGGGACTTGTCTCTGAGCAGCAGTCAAGTGGCGACGAGGTGGTGCGTCGGACCGGCTGGGTGTTCAACAACGAAAAGGGTGACGACCTGACGCTGGAAGAGTTCGTCGCCACCGGTGATGCCGAAGTGGGCGCGTATCTGACGGTCTTCGGGCTTCGAACCCCGGACACGGAGACACAATCGCTCGTCGAGATCGGTTGCGGTATCGGTCGAATGACCTGTGCATTCACTCGCGAGTTCGGAGCGGTCACGGCCTGTGACCTCGATGCCGGATTCCTTGAGCGATGCTTCGAGACAGTCGGCCGTTTCGGCAAGGTCGACCGGCTCAGAACGAGCCACGTTGCCGATGGCAAGACGCTCGATCTCCCCCCGAGCTCGACCGACATCACCTTCAGCTACATCACCTTCCAGCACTGTGACCCCGACGACGCACTCGAGCTTTCCGCAGAGGCGGTCCGCATCACGAAGCCGGGAGGCCGCGTCGTATTGAACTTCCGCACGCGCACCCGGGGCGATGCAGTGCTCATTCCGATGAGCAAGGTCGTACGCGGACTCTTTCGTGTCCCCAAGTTCGGCAACTGGCTGTCGCGCCAGCGTCTGGCTGCACGAATCGGGTGGCAAGCCAACCGGCTCACACCCGATGAAATCATCGGGCCATTGTCAGCGCAGTTCAGTGCCGTTGAACTGTGGCGAAATCCAAAGTCCTCCATCGGCGGGCGCGAGGCAGTGACCCACACCTTCGAAGGCATCAATCGCGCCCACTACTGGATCATCGCCACCGTTCGTTGAGCGTCCGCTGTGGCGGTGGGCCTGGTGCCGTCGATACGTCGCTCAATTGCTTGGAAGCCGCCGTCGTGGGGGATGATCGTGCCGTGATCGAGATCTCCGACGAACAGTTTTCCAATCTGCGCAAGTGGAACCTGGGTCTCACCGTGCTGCACGCAGCGCAGGCTGTCCTGATCCTCGTGCTGGCGAGCGACTTCGCCATCACGTTCACGACCGCTGCGCCCGAAGGCCCACCCGGTACTCGCGTGCCGCAGGGCGAGGGCCTCTTTGACCTGCCGATCGGACTCGCTGTTGCAGTGTTCCTCAGCTTGGCGGCCATCGATCACCTGCTCACGGCGACGGTCGCACGAAACCCGTATGAGACAGACCTACGCCGCGGGATCAACCGATTCCGCTGGGTCGAATACTCGATCAGCGCCACGCTGATGGTCATCCTCATCGCGTCCTACTCGGGCATCACCGAGATCACCGCGGTGTTCGCGATCATCGGCGCCAATGTGTCGATGATCCTGTTCGGTTGGCTGCAGGAAAAATTCAACCCGCCCGGTCGGACCGAGACCACGATGATGCCGTTCTGGTTCGGCACGATCGCCGGCCTCGCCCCCTGGGTCGCCATCTGGTTCAACACGTTCACCGCTGACGAGGTGCCGGGCTTCGTCTACGGCATCGTGATCGCCCAGTTCGTGTTCTTCTCGAGCTTCGGCGTCAACCAGTGGCTGCAGTACCGCAAGGTCGGCAAGTGGACGAGCTACGTGTTCGGCGAGAAGAGCTACCTCGTGCTCAGCCTCATCGCGAAGTCGGTCCTCGCGTGGCAGATCTTCGGCGGGAGCCTCGCCCCGGTCGATTAGTCAGAGCAGGGGCCTGACCCCGCACGTGACTATTTGCGTTCGGGAAGTGGTGCGCTGTAGTCGGCGCCGGAGTCGAGACCGAAAGCGGTGTGGAGCGCAATTGCAGCGCGTTCCATGTCGGCAGACGGAATGATGATCGACACGCGGATCGTCGACGTCGAGATCATCTGAATGTTGACGTCTTCGTCGGCAAGCACCCGGAACATCTTCGCCGCAATGCCGGGAGACGATTTCATACCGGCGCCGACGAGCGAGATCTTCGCGATGTCGTCGTCGTGAGTGACCTTGGTGGCCCCGATCTCGTCGGCGATCTTCTGCACGATCGACTCGGACTGCGCCATGTCGGCCATCGGCATCGTGAAACTGATGTCGGTCGTGCCGTCGGTCGACGTGTTCTGCACGATCATGTCGACGTTGACGTTGGCGTCGGCAAGCGGTTCGAAAAGCGCTGCCGACACGCCGGGCTGGTCGGGTACGCCGAGCACGGTGACCTTGGCTTCGGTCATGTCGGTGACGACACCGGAGATGATCGGATCTTCCACTGAGGGCTCCTCGTTGCTGACGATCGTTCCTTGCTCCCAAGTGAAAGCGGAACGAACGTGAAGGGGGACGTCGTGATTGCGGGCGAACTCGACGGAACGCATCGCGAGGACCTTTGAACCAGCGCCGGCCATCTCGAGCATTTCGTCGAAGTGCACCTTCGTGAGCTTGCGAGCCTGCGGCACGATGCGGGGGTCGGCGGTGAACACCCCGGTGACGTCGGTATAGATCTCACACGCGTCGGCGTTCATTGCCTGGGCGAGCGCCGATGCGGTCAGGTCGGAGGCGCCGCGACCCATTGTCGTGATCTCACGGTCGGTGCTGACACCCTGGAAACCGGCGATGACCGCGACTTTGCCGTCGGCGATGGCGGCTCGGACGCGATCGCCCTTCACCTCGACAATCTTCGCCTTGCGATGAGCCGTGTCGGTGATGATGCCGACCTGGCTTCCCGTGTAGCTGATGGCGTCAATACCGCGATCGGCGAGGGCCATGGTGAGCAACGCTGCGGTCTGTCGTTCACCGGTGGTGAGCAGCATGTCCATTTCGCGTCCGGACTGCGTCGTGGAAACCGAGTCAGCGAGAGCGATCAAATTGTCGGTGGCCTTGCCCATGGCGGACACGACGACCACGACATCGTTGCCGCGCTTCTTGGTGATGGCGACGTTGTCGGCAACCGCCCGAATGCGATCGGGATCGGCGACGGATGTGCCGCCGTATTTCTGAACGATCAGTGCCACGAGAAAGAGAGGTTACTGGCCGGTGCGCCCGGACTCAGCTTCCTTTGATGACGTGCTCGACGACGTCGAACGACATGAGGTCAGCGCCTTGGGCGACGGGCTTGCGCGCTTGCTCGCCGTCGGGTGCCGTGTTGCCGTCGGCCTGGCCGCTCCCGTGTCCCTTGCTGAAGTCTTGGCTGTCCATCCACGCTTGGAAGTGCGCTTCGGAGGCCCAGCGGGTGTAGACGAAGTATCGCTCTTCGCCTTCGGTCGGGCGCAACAGCTGGAAATCTTCAAAGCCATCGAATGCCTCGACCATTTTGGCTCGGCCGGCGAACCGGCCCTCGAGCTGTGGGCCCATGCCCTCGGGAATCGTGATGGCATTGATCTTGACGACGCTCATGACCCCATTCTGCCGTCACTGCGGTGTCGAGCAACCGCGTTTCCGAGGGGATCTGGGGTGTCGCGGATCCCATCCCATTCCTCACGGAACGTGGGCAGCGTCAGACGGCGTTGTTGGCAGCGAGGTCGGCGAGGAGGGTGAGTGCGTCGAAGACGTCGGTGAACCGTGTGGTCAATGGCGACATGCCGAGGCGCAGTACGTTGGGCTCGCGCTTGTCGACAATGACCTTGCGCGCGGCGAGCTCTGCTTGGAGACGGGTTGCGTCGGGATGAAGGATCGACACGTGACCGCCTCGACGACGGTCGTCTCGGGGCGTGTTGGTTGCGAGGCCGATCTCATCGGCCAACTCGATGCCGAACCGCGTGAGCTGGCGACCCTTGGCAGCGATCGCGACGATTCCGGCGGCTGCAGTGAGCGAGATGCCTTCGCGTGCGCCGACGAGGCCCAGGACGCCGGGCGTACCGTGCAGCATGCGCCCGATGCCCGGACGCGGTTCAAACGGGTCGTCCATGGCGAACTGGTCGGTCTGGCCGAACCAACCCCAGATTGGTTGAGTCACTCGATCGTGCAGGTGGGTTGCGATTGCCGTGAACGCCGGCGCTCCGGGACCTCCGTTGAGGAATTTGTAGGTGCAGCCGACGGCGAGTTCGACGCCGAGTGCAGGCAGGTCGAGGTCGAGTATTCCGACGGCGTGCGACAGGTCCCACACCGTCACCGCACCCGCGGACCCTGCGCGCTCGGTCTCAGCTGCGACGTCCGCGATCTCGGCGGTCCGGTAGTCGACCATGGACCGAATGATGACGTCCACGCCCGTCAGGTCGTCGAGCCCGATGCGGACAGAGCCCCCGCGCAGACGAGCAACGCCCTCGGCGGCGTAGCGGTCGGTGGGGAATTCACTCGGTTCGAAGGCAATGACCGGCGGAGCGCTTCGTTCAGGAGCAAGATCGAGCGCCACGTTGATCAGCTGAAAGATGCCGACGGTCGTCGAGTCGTGAACAGCGACTTCGCCGGAGCCCATCCCGAGGAGCGGAGCCAACTGATCGCCGACCGAGAGCGGCAGGTCCAGCCAGTCGTGTTCCCACCATGACGTGATCAGGTCGCCGGCCCACTGCTGTTCGACCGCAGTGTGGAGGGCGGCCACGGTGCGTTTCGGTGTCATGCCGAGCGAGTTCCCATCGAGATAGATCAGGGCGGGATCGGGAATCACGAACTCGTGGCGCCACTGCGCGAGCGGGTCGCGCGCGTCGAGACGTTCAGCGTCGTGGCGATCGATCGGCATCGTGCTCAGCCTGCCATGTCGGAAAGGCTGATGAAGCTGGCGTGCCGAACTAAGCCGTCGTTGGTGAACTCGGCGATCTCGACGACGGCAGTCAACGTTGGTTCGATCCAGTGCGCGCGTTGACGATGTTTGGCCGGCGGCAGGGTGGCGAACGGAGACGACTCGGTCTCGATGGCGCGGAGCTGTGCTGCGATCGAGTCCAACGCGTCGTGGGTGAAGCCGGTGCCGACGCCGCCAGCAAAGGCAAGGGCGTTGCCGTCGGGCCGGCCGAGCAACAACGCTCCGAAGGTGCCCGCTCGGTGACCGGTGCCCTCGGTGTAGCCGCCGACGACCAACTCGACAACCGTGCGATTCTTGATCTTGATCCAGTCCTTGGCTCGGGTGCCCGGGCGGTACACCGAATCGACCCGTTTGGCGATGACTCCCTCGAGCTGTTGCGCCGCAGTGGCTGCAAGAAGCGCGGTGCCGTCGCCGACGCGGTGTGCCGGAATCAACCAGTTGTCGCCGGGCTCGACCAACGCTTCGAGCAGCCGCCGTCGATCGAGGTAGGCAAGTCCGATCGTGTCGGTGCGGTCGATTGATAACACGTCGAACACGTGCAGCACCGCCTCGCGATCAGTGCCGAACCCACTCTGCTGGACCAGTCCGAAGTCGGGTCGACCGTGGTCATCGAAGACGACAAGCTCGGCGTCGAGAATCGCGGTCGACGCATTGATGGAGCCGGCCAAGTCGGAGAATTCCGGCCAGCGGTGCGTGACGTCCTTTCCGGAGGCACTCTGCAATCGCACGTTCGGCCCGTCGACGAAGATGAGGGTGCGGTAGCCGTCCCATTTGATCTCGTACGCCCACCCGTCGGCGGCGGCAGGCAGTGTTCCCATCGCTGCCTTCATCGGCAGCACCGGGAATGTCAGCGTCACGAGGGCAAGCGGCTCGAGAGGACGCCGTCCGATTCGAGCTGGTCGAGCCGTTCGGCGTCGTAGTCGAGTAACTCCACGAGCAGAGTCCGGTTGTCTTCGCCGCGGTACTTGGGGATGCCCGACACACCGACGTCAGGGGAGTCGGAGAAGCGCCAGGGCACGTTCGGCACGCGCACTGTTCCGCCGGCGCGATCGTCGATCTCGACAGTCGCGCCGCGTTCGATCGCCCAGTCGGTGTCGGCGAGCTCGCCAGGCTGGCGGACCTGTCCCGTTGCCAACCCTGCCTCAGCGAAGACCCGCTCGAATGTCTCGGCGTCGGGGACCGACCGTGAGAACTCGAGGATGATCTGGCTGAGTTCGGCGTAGTGCTCGATGCGACTCGCGACGGAGCCGAAACGATCATCGTTGGCGAGATCGGCGCGGCCCATTGCCGCCAGGAAGAGGTCGAAGGTTCCTCGTTCGGCCGGGTGGCCGCTGACGATGTAGCGCTCGCCGCTTCCGATCTCCATCACGATGTAGTCGCCTGGACGGAAACTGCGGATGGCGTTGGGGTCCACGTCATCGGGCCACATCGCGTCGTGCAGATGCTCGTTGACATAGAGCATCGTCTCGGCCATCGACACGTCGAGGAGTTGGCCGACACCGGTGTGTTCGCGTTGGTAGAGCGCGGCCAAAATTGCGGCCGCTGTCTCCATGCCCGTGTACACGTCGGCATGGCTGTGGGGATCCTTGGCGTAGTCGCCACCGCGGGCGTTGCCCTGCGACGCGACGATCCCCGCCTCGGCTTCGACGACCGGAGCGAAAGCACGCCGGTGAACCCACGGTCCGGTCTGGCCGTACCCCGACAGCGACGCGTAGATCAGCCGCGGGTTGCGCGCCCGGACCACCTCGGCGCTGAGGCCGAGTCGTTCCATCACGCCGGGGCGGTAGTTCTCGACCAGGACGTCTGCATGATCGACAAGTTCGAGCACGATGGCAACACCCTCGGGCGTGGCCAAGTCGATGCTGACGTTTCGCTTGCCGGCGTTCTGTTGCACGAAGTAGCTCGACAATCCGTTGCGACGCGGCGAGGAGAAGCGGGTGAGATCGCCAGCGGGCGGTTCGATCTTGATGACGTCTGCGCCCATGTCGTGCAACATGCGCGTGCAATGCGGTCCCGAGAGAACGCGAGTGAAATCGAGGACACGGATGCCGTGCAGCGGGGACGCCATACTCCATGGTTGCCGATGTCGAGCCGATGAGGCGAGTCCCGTCGACCCGTCGTCAAGCGATCGCGGCTCGGACGTCGGCCAGTAGTTCGATACTTCGGAGCGCCGTCGATTGATCGACAGTGATGGTGCGGGCAACGATGTCGTCGACGTTGATTGACTCGAATGATGCCATTCGCTCGGCGACGTGCTCGACGCCGCCAGCGATGATCTGGGTGTCCATGCCGCGGTAGCCGCGTTCGATGACCGAGCGCGCGAGACGGACCGTCGCATCGTGATCGTCGCCGACCAGAATGTCGCGTCGCAGCGCGATTCGTGGTGTGCGCCCATGACGCTCACAGGCTGATCGATAGCTGTCGGCCGCCACTGCAAGTGCATCTCCGTCGAGGCCGGGAGACGTGTACCAAGCATCTCCCTCGCGTGCCGCTCGATCGATCGCAGCAGGCGCGACGCCCGAGCCGATCCACCACTCGACGGGCTGAGGCGGTCGAGGGCTGATCGACGCGTCGATGATGTCGAAATCGGGCGCAGTGACCTGCTTGCCAGCAAACAGCTCCTTCATGGCGGTGATCGAAGCGTCAGTGATTCGACCGCGGCTCGACAGGTCGGCACCGAGCGCGTCGAACTGCCCGGCGCCGGACCCAATGCCGGTCTGCACGATGAACGGTGCGTCGCTCATGGCTGCCAGCGTGCCGATCTGTTCCGCAGCGATCACCGGGTTCCAGAGGGGGAGGAGCAGGAGGAGGCCGATCGGTTTGTCACGCGGCCAATCGGCCATGATTCGACCAATCGCTGGCACGTTCTGGACGTAGGAGAACGATCCAGTTGCATGCTGATCACCGAGGGTCAGATGGTCGAGCCCGGCCTGCGATGCGACACGACCTCGCTCGAGGAGTGAGCCAACCGCAGCGGTCCCGTCGAGTCCCGGGTACCCGCTCGTGATACTCATCCCGAGGCGCATGGCGCCATTCTCGCAGGCATGGATGGCGATCGTTGTCCGGACGTGTCGGATCGCACAGGGGGAGCGAGGCGGATCCCGATAGCTTGGACATCGCTCCGGTCGAATTTCCGGCCGGTGAGCGCTTTCGGATTGTGTCTTCTGTTCCGGCCCAGCGCTGTTTTGAACAGAATCGACAACTCGAATCCGAGGCAAATACATGACCATGACCGACGACGCGCCGCGCGCGACCGACCTCTCCACCACCGACGGACCAGCCGTCCCGTTCGCCGACTTGGGCCTGCCAGCATCGATGCTGGAGCGCCTCCACGCGCAGGGTAAGTACGACGCGTTCCCGATCCAAGCTGCCGTGATCCCCGACGCTCTCGCTGGCCGCGACGTTGCTGGTCGCGCTCCGACCGGATCGGGCAAGACGCTCGGTTTCGGGCTTCCCCTCGTGGCCGGTCTGACCGACGCCAAGCCCCGCCGCCCGACGGCCCTGGTGCTCGCACCGACCCGTGAGCTCGCCGAGCAGATCATGGCCGAGCTGAACCCGTTCTGTAAGGCCGCCGGCCACTGGGCCGCGTCCGTTTATGGCGGAGTGGGCTACGGCAACCAACGCAAGGCGCTCGACAAGGGCACCGAGCTGATCGTCGCCTGCCCCGGACGTCTCGAAGATCTGATGCAGATGGGCGCTATTGACCTGCGCGATGTCACCACCGTCGTCATCGACGAAGCCGACCAGATGGCCGACATGGGCTTCTTGCCTTCAGTTCGTCGCATCGTCGGCGAGACCGCAACTCGCCGTCAGGTGCTGCTGTTCTCTGCAACCCTCGATGGCCCGGTCGCCAAGCTCGTTGCAGACTTCCAACACAACCCAGTGCGCCACGAAGTTGGCCCCAAGGGCCCGGACATGAGCCTCGCCGATCACAAGTTCTGGGTGACCGCCCGTGAGAAGCGTCAAGAAGTGTCGGCTCAGGTCATTAACAAAATGGGTTCGACCATCGTGTTCACACGTACCCGTCACGGCGCTGATCGTTTGGCCAAGCAACTCGGCAAGCAGGGTGTGCAGGCCGAGCCAATTCATGGTGGCCGGAGCCAGGGGCAGCGTGACCGCGCGCTCGCAGCCTTCAAGCAAGGCAAGGCAGCGGCACTGATCGCCACCGACGTCGCCGCCCGTGGCATCCACGTCAACGGTGTCAACTGCGTCATTCACTACGACCCGCCGGCGGAGAACTCCACATACGTGCACCGTTCGGGCCGTACTGCTCGTGCTGGCGACAGCGGCACGGTCGTGTCGCTGCTTGAAGGCAGTCAGAAGAAGGACGCTCGCAAGTTGCAGCGTGCAATCGGGTTGGACGAGCCGCTCACCGATCCTGACATCGCAGCGCTGATCGACCCCCCAATCTCGATGCGTCGCGAAGAGACACCGGAGCGCGAAGCGCGCGAACCGCGTCAACAGCCCAAGGCAAAGCGCGAACGCAAGCGCGATGATCGCTTCGACACCGAAGCACCGACCGCCGCACCTGCTCCGGACATGAGCAAAGGCGACGGCACCGTGAAGTTCTTCAACGCCGGCCGGGGCTATGGCTTTGTCGTTCCCGACAACGGTGGCAAGGACCTCTTCGTCCACTACACCAACATTCTTGTCGGAGCGAGCCGGAAGAACGACGGCAATCAGAGCGAGAACGACGATCAGCCGTACCGCACGCTTGACAACAACCACCGCGTCTCGTTTGAGGTTCGCGACGGCCGTAACGGCCCCGAGGCGTTCGACGTCCGGGCGGTCTGAGGACCGCGTTATCCAACTGGGCGAGATCGCCGGAAATGCCTCAATAATCTGGGCAACCCGACGAATCTGGCGATCCTCGCACCAGTAATATTTCATTGACCTCTGAGTCCGACCCCAACGTTGCACTATGTCTTCACCACCCCGCTCTCCCCGCTCTGCCCATCAGTCGGCAGAATCTTCTGAGGTGACGAACCGCGCCCCGATCTTCATCGCGGTCGGCTTGATCGCTTTGATTCTCGGCATCGGGTTTGTCGGCGGTCGCGGCGGATCGTCGGCCGACTCGTCGAACACCGAGGTCGCTTCGGGCTCGATCGGACCACTGACCGTGGGCGCCGAATCGACGACCACTGTCGGGGTGCCGCCAACCGTGAGTGACGCCGAGCCGACGCTTCCGCCGGTGACCCGGACGCTCAAGCAGGGCCTGGTGGGCGACGACGTCAAAATGCTGCAGGAGCGTCTGGTCGACCTCGGTTTTGATCCGGGCCCGGCCGATGGGATCTTCGGCACGCTCACGACACAATCCGTCTGGGCATTCGAGAAGTTGGTGTTGAAGACGCCGCGTACTGAAGCGACTGGCGCGATCACCACTGATTCGTGGGATCTGTTGCGCGACCCGGAGTTGGCGATCACACCGCGACGGCCGACCAATGGTCAGGCCGACCACACCGAGGTCTACCTGCCCGAGCAAGTGTTGATTGCGTTCCAGGAGGACAAACCTGCACTCATCTCCCACATCTCTTCTGGTGAAATCAATCCGGATGGATCTCCCAAGGAGTACTGCGAGACGGCGACCTACGACACCGACGCACAAGGTCGAGAGCTTGAAGAACCCGTCACCAAGCAGGTGTGTGCGCTGTCCAAGACGCCCGGCGGCGTGTTCACGTATGACCGCCAGGTCAAGGGCAAGCGTGTGAGCCCGCTGGGCGGCATGTGGGATCCGGTGTACTTCAACTACGGCATTGCGGTGCACGGGGCCGAGAACGTTCCGAATCGCCCGGCATCACATGGCTGCGTGCGTCTCCCGATGCACATCTCGGTCTACTTCCAAGACGTGGTCGACATCGGTGAGCGGATTCTGGTGTGGAACGGTGAGAAGGAACCCGAGCAGGTGACCGACCGTGAGTCGTTGCCGTCGTTCGACTACGCCGACCCCAACGCCACGACGACCACCACGTCGACGACGTCGACCACGTCGACGACGTCGACGACCACGACCACCATCGCCCCACCGACAACTGCTGCCCCGACGCCGACCACGACGAAGCCGGTGCCGACCACGACGACCACGACGACCACGTCGTCGGTGCCGTCGACCTCATCGACGCTGCCCTGACCCCGTCAGAGCGCTGCGGGCGTCTCCGCCCCCTTGCAATGGTCTGAACGACGACTGGGCGACGGGGTGCTCGACCGAGGATGACGCGGGCAGGAGATCCGCCGCGCTGTTGCGACCGAGGGGATGCACCGCCGCGGCGTGATCAGCGGGTCCGTCGATGGCCTACTGCAGGGCGTCGCATCAGGAAGCCACCGAGAAGACGTCGGCAGCCAAAGGTCACGAGTCCACGGTCTCGGCGAGCATGTCCGACGACGCTGTCGGCGAATCGTCAGGGATGGTGGCGGGGTCTGATGTAGTTCCGCTTGCCGCCGAGATCATTGCTGTTGCCGGTGTAGCTGGTGGTGGTGTGCTTGCTGCCGGCGTGGGCGCTGGTGGTGTGGTGGTGATAGTGGCTGGTCCGCAGATGGCTCCGCATTCCGTGGTGGTCGCAGCGTCGGTGGTGGTCGGCTCGGTTGTGGCGGTGTCTGGTGTGGTTCCGCTTGCTGCTGAGATCATTGCGGTCGGTGCTGTGGTTGCTGCCGCCGTGGGTGCTGGTGGTGTGGTGGCGATGCTGGCTGGTCCGCAGATGGCTCCGCATTCCGTTGTGGTCGCAGCGGCCGTGGTGGTCAGCTGAGGCACGGTGGTCGCGACCCGGGCCGGTCCGCAGATGGCGCCGCAGCCGTCGGTGGTGGGTGTGGCGGTGGTGGGTGTGGTGGTCGTGAGTGCAGTGGTGGTGGCCGGCGCGGCGGTGGTCAGACCGGCGACGGGAGTTGTCAACGTGACGTCTTCAGGCCCATCGCTCAGATTGCTCGAATTGGCTGTGGCGTCGGCTGCGCCCGCTGTCGTCACGCCGAGTACCGCGGTCATCGTGCCGACTGCCGTGACGGCAACGAGCAGTGCCCGCGTTCGCCGTGCCGTGATCCATGGGTTTCGTCCGCCTGCCATGTGTGCAATGTAGGTCTCAAATTGCCACCATATGCACTTTTTCTTCACCGAAAAACACAGAGAGTGGTTGAGTGGCGACGCTCGCACCAGCAACATCCGATCGCTGCTGGCTTTCAGCGCGGCTGATTCACGGAATCTTGACCACCATCGCTCACGAATTTGGGGAGCATTTGCCGGTCAGTTCGTCCGGTGGCGCGTGCGGCCACGGTCGTGCCGCGCGAAAATGCCATGCAACCCGACGTCCGACGCGCCAGTTCCCGTGGGGTGCGGCGGGCGCCCACTGCCCAGTTGAGCGGGCATGTCGGCTCGCCATCGACAAGAAGGAGAACCAGCGATGACGATGTACGGAGCGAATCCGGAACAGCTTGCCAATCTTGGCGCGAGCCTCAGCCGCCAGATCGAATCGATCAATCAGGTCATGTCCACGGTCGACGGCGTCATCAACGGGACGACGTGGCAGGGCCCGGCCCGCGACCGGTTCGTTGACGATTGGAACACCTCATTCAAGGGCGCATTAGGCAAGCTCAACGAGGCATTCGGAATGGCTGGCCGGGACTGCTCGGCCCGCGCGGATGAGTTGCGCAGGGTGATGGGCGTCGGCTGACGTCGTTCAGTCGAATACCCTGTGCCCGGTGACGATCGAACGCGACCCACTGGCGGGTGTCCACCCGCTGGTCCGAGCGGCGAAGCCGGTGGTCGACGCGGTCGGCGCTTCATTCATCAACGCTGACGATGCCGAACCCAGCGATGTCCCTCTGATCTGGGAGGGCGTCACAGTCGCCGCCGTCCGGTTGCCTCCGTTGCACGGTGCGCTGGAGAGGTTGATCGACGCCGTCGAGACCGAGCTGGGTGACTCGTTGCCAATGTTGTCGCGCGAGGGCAAGCAGCGTGCCATTCGTTTGCTCGACGAGCGCGGTGCGTTCATCCTGCGGCGCGCTGTCGAAGATGTGGCCGACGCGATGGGTGTCAGCCGCATCACGGTCTACAACTATCTCAACGCCATCCACCGTTAACCCGGGTGGCCCGGCAGTGGGCCATGGTTTGGGCAGCGCGATCGGCCAGACTCATCACTATGAATCGAATCGACGGCTTTGACGTGGTGGCCTTCGACGCCGACGACACGCTCTGGCAGAGCGAAGAATCGTTCAACCGAGCGGAGCGCCGTTTCGCCGAGCTCGTTGGGCCGCACTGTCCTTTTGGCGTCGATGTCGACGACGCACTGCGAGCAGTTGAACGAGCCGATCTGTCAGTGTCGGGCTATGGCGTCAAGGCATTCACGATTTCGATGGTTCGCGCCGCGATCACTGCGAGTAATCGCACGGTGCCGATCGAGGTGATCGAGGAGATTGTCGAAATCGGCCAGCACATGCTCACCGAGCCGGTCCATGTGTTGCCGCACGTGCCGGAAGTGCTGACGGCCGTCAGCGGTGCCGTCCGCACGGTGATGATCACCAAGGGTGACCTGGTGCATCAGACGCGCAAGGTCACGACATCTGGTCTCGAACATCACTTCACCGACATCGAGATCCTGCTCGAGAAGGATCCGCAGACCTACGCCAAGATTCTGACTCGCCTCGGCGTCCGTCCCGAGCGCTTTCTGATGGTCGGCAACTCCGTCAAGAGCGACATCCTGCCGGTTCTCGCACTCGGTGCGCACGCAGTGCACGTTCCGTATCACCTCACCTGGGCGCTTGAGCAAGTCGACCAGCACGACGAAGAGTTCGCTGAGCTTGATTCGATCGCTGACCTCCCCGACTGGCTCGGCCTGTTCACGACGCCGAAATCTTGACCGCGTCGGGGTCGGTCAGATGCGGCGAAGTTGGACTCGGTCGACGCGATGGTCGGCGGTCTTGTGCAGCACAAGCGACGCCCGATCTCGGGTGGGTGCGATGTTCTCAGCGAGGTTTCGACCGTTGATCTCGCGCCAGATGGTCCGGGCAACGTCGACGGCCTCCTTGTCGCTCAGCTCGGCGTAGAACTTGAAGAAGCTGTCGGGGTCCTGGAACACCGAGCCACGCAACGTCAGAAATCGGTCGATGTACCACTGTTCGATATCGGGTTCGTCAGCATCGACGTAGATCGAGAAATCGAAGTAGTCGCTCACGAACTCGGTGAAGCCTTCGGCTGTTTGGAGCACGTTGAGGCCTTCGAGAATCACGATGTCCGGTTGGTCGACGGTGACGTGCTCGCCGTCGAGAATGTCGTACACGACGTGGCTGTACAGCGGAGCGCGTACGTCACGTTGTCCGCTCTTGATCTCGCGCAGCACGCGCAGCAGCTCGCGCGTGTCGTAGCTCTCGGGAAACCCCTTGCGGTTCATGATCCCACGTTCTTCCAGCACGACGTTGGGATACAGAAACCCGTCGGTGGTGATGAGGTCGACCTTGGGATGATCGGGCCACCTGGCCAGGAGCGCTTGGAGAATGCGGGCGAACGTGCTCTTGCCGGCAGCGACACTGCCCGCGACACCGATGATGTACGGCACCTTCGGCGCGACCGTGCCGAGGAAGGTCGCGGACACCGTGTGGAGGTCCATCCTTGCGCTCACATACAGGTTGAGCAGGCGACTGAGCGGCAAGTAGATGGCCGCGACTTCATCCAAGTCGATCTCGTCGTTGATGCCCTGCAATTCGGCCAACTCGGCGGCGCCAAGCGTGAGTGGTGTTGACGCACGAAGCGCCGCCCAGTCATCGCGTTCGAACGTCAGGTAACGATCGGCGGATGACTCAAGGAAGTCGGACACCACGGTGGGCTCCGTTGCGGGGGCGGTCACGGTGCTGACTCTAGGCAACGACCCCGCACCTCCCGTAGTCTGCGTTGGTGTCGGGCGGGGATGATCGCAATCAATCCCGACAGGATCTGGTCGACGAGCGTGGTTCGGATCGCGGTCGACCCGAGCGAAAGCTGCACGGCGCCTGGTACACGCCGGACCACTTGGTTGCGCTGGTCGTCGACGCGATTGCCGGTTCGTTCAGAGCCTCTGCGCCGCGTCGGCGGCTGCGGCTCGTCGACCCGGCATGCGGCGACGGTCGATTTCTGGTCGCGGCCGTCGAGCGGCTCAGCGCGGCGGGCGTCGAGCTCGAAGTCGTCGGGCTCGACATCGACCCAGACGCTGTTGAGGCGACTCGACAGGCGCTGGCAGCGACAGGCGCGGCGCATCGCGTCGTCTGCGCCGACGCGCTGGCGTTCGACTGGTCGACGCTCGGCCGATTCGACGTCGTCGTCGGCAATCCGCCATTTCTGTCCCAGATGGCCGCCGCAACCACTCGGGGAGGAGCCAGTCGCCGTGGCGGCGGTCCCTACGCCGATGCCGCGGTCGAGTTTGTCGCCCTCGCTGCAGAGATCGTCGAGCCCGACCACGGACTGGTCGCGTACGTTCTGCCGCAGTCGCTGCTGTCGGCTCGAGACGCCGCGGCGGTGCGGGCCGACTACGACGCACGGGCATCGCTGCGCTGGTCGTGGTGGACCGGTGAGCGTGTCTTCGACGCCCAGGTGCTGACGTGCGCGCTGTTGTTCGAGTTCGGCGTACCGTCGACATCGCCGGGCGAATGGGCCCGGGTGATCACGGACCGTCGCGGCGTACCAGACCTTCCCGACGCGCTGCGCACCGATGGCGCGCTCGGGGATCGATGCCGCCTGAACGCCAACTTTCGCGACGAGTACTACGGCATGGTGCCCGCGGTCGGAGATCACCCCAGCGGCCCAAAACTGATCACCAGCGGGTTGATCGATCCTGGCCGCTGTTGGTGGGGTGATCGGCCGATCACGTTCGCGAAGCGACCGTTTCGTCGGCCGCGGCTTGACCTCGCGCAACTCGACGCCAAAATGTTCCGCTGGGCGAGTGACCGGCTCGTGCCGAAGGTGTTGATCGCCAACCAAACCAAGATTCTCGAAGCGGTCGCCGACGCCGATGGGTCGATGCTGCCTGGCGTCCCGGTGGTGGCTGCCTACCCCGACGCACCAGATGAGCAGACGGGCTCGGAGTTGGCGTGGAAGATTGCCGCCGTGCTCACGTCTCCGCTCGCATCAGCGTGGGCCTGGCATCGCAGCGCAGGAACCGGTCTGTCGGCGGATGCGATCCGAGTCGGCCCGGTCGTGCTGGCTGACTTGCCCTGGCCGGCCGGTGACCTCGACGGGGCAGTGACGGCGTTGCAGAACCACGACGTTCGTCGCTGTGCGGCCGAAGTTCACGCAGCATTCGGCGTTGGCGATGACGACGCGCTGAGGAGTTGGTGGGAGGCGGCGCTCATCCGAATCGAGGCGCGTCAACCAACGAACGTCACAGCGCGGTCGCTCCCCGAATGATGGGCTGAACTGCGACAATGGTCTCGATGAACACGGAATCGAACCGGCCGGCACGACGTTGGATGTGCGGTGCGCTGATCACGTCGTCCCTCATCCTGGGGGCAGCAGCGTGCGGTGGTGGCGACGCGTCTGGGCCCGAACTGTCCGCGGCCGGCGAGCGAGGCAAGAGCCTGTCGTCGTCGAGTGGGTGTGCGGGGTGTCATGGCACTGACGGTCAAGGTGGCGTCGGGCCGACCTGGCAGGGCCTCGCAGGAGCCGAGGTGGAACTCGCTGACGGCACCATGGTGGTCGCTGATGAGGAGTACCTGATTCGGGCGATCAAGGAGCCGAGCGCCGACCTGCGCGCCGACTACCCCGTGCAGATGCCGCGCAACAATCTCGATGATGAGCAAGTCGCCGACATCGTCGCGTACATCAACGACCTAGCAGCCGTCACCCCTGGCGGGTGACAGCGGGCGACGCCGTCAGCGCAACCAGGGAGCAGTGGGGCTGGCAGTACCCGGACCACCGGTGAGGACATCGGCGCCGTCGGCCGTCACGAGGATGGTGTGCTCGTACTGGGCGGTGCGCTTGCCGTCCGAGGTCACAGCAGTCCAGTCGTCGTCCCAGATCTTGTAGTTGATCGTCCCGAGAGTAATCATCGGTTCGATCGTGAACGTCATGCCTTCGCGCATGATGGTCGATGACCGCGAGTCGTAGTAGTGCAGCACCTGGATGTCGGTGTGGAATTGCTCGCCGATGCCGTGGCCGACGAACGCCCGCACAACGCCGTACTTGTACGGCTTACATGTGAGCTCGATGGCCCGACCGATGTCGCTGAGTGGGCTCCCCGGCTTGACCGCCTCGATGCCGCGCCACATTGCCTCTTCGGTGACTCGGACCAGCTGCTGACTCTCGGGATCAACGTCACCGACGAAAAACGTGGCGTTGGTGTCACCGTGTACGCCGTTCAACCAGCCGGTGACATCGATGTTGCAGATATCGCCCTCCCGCAGCACGCGTGAGTCGGGGATTCCGTGACAGATCACTTCGTTGACGGAGGTGCAGCACGCTTTGGGATAGCCGTGGTAATTGATCGTGCTCGGGTAGGCGCCAGCGGCAACGAATGCTTCGTGCACAGCGATGTCGATCTCTTCGGTGGTGACGCCAGGAGCGACCATTTCGCCGGCCATGGCGAGGACCTCGCCGGCGAGCTTGCCGGAGGCACGCATTCGTTCGATGATGTCCGGCGACTTGATGCGACCTTCGTCCCAGGCCTCATATTCGCCGGTGTCGGCGTAGGGCGGCCGAGCGATGTGGTCCGGCACCGCACGCATCGGCGTGACGGTGCCCTGCAGGACACGGCCCTCAGACTTCTTGTGACAGCGCTTGTACTTGCGCCCACTTCCGCACCAGCACGGCTCGTTGGCCTGTGGCAGCGTGGTCGGAGCGGTTCCGAGCGTCGATGTCATGGGACGCAGGATACGGGGTCGGGGCGACTGTGCGCCCGTCGTGCCCCGCCAGCGTTACTTTGGGGCTGCGGGAGCAGCCGTCACTCAGTGGCGACCAAACGGATTGATCGAGCGACTCGTGAACGCGTTCAGGACGCGGATCACCTCATGTGCGCCCCATCGCTGCCCGCGCTGGGCGGAAGGATCGAGCGGCTGCAGGATCCCGAGATCGACGAGTTGACGAACGGCACCACTGACTGCCGAGCTGCTTGCATCAATGAGGTCGCTCAGCGACTTCGTGTCGACGATCGGATGCTCGAGGAGTTGGTCCACGATCGGATGCACCACCGAGTCGGATCTGATTGGCCCGGTGAGGTCGCGCCACCGGCGCACGATCATCTCGATGTCGTCAAACAGCATGCTGGCGCTGCGAAGCGCTGCAAACGTCGCATCGGCGCCGAGCTCGACGATCGGCACATAGTCGCCCGCCCGATACTCGGTGAGGGCCTCGATGTAGCGATGCTTCTGGCTCACAATGCCCGCCGAAATGGGCAAGGTTGCCGCCTTGGTGAGGCCGTCGCGGCGTAACAGCGCGTGGATGAGTGCCCGGCCGACGCGCCCGTTGCCGTCAGGGAACGGATGGATGGTCTCGAAGTGAGCGTGCATCACCATCGCTTGAATGAACACCGGGATGTCGGTGCGATTCATGAACTCGCACAGATCGTCGATGGCATCAGGGATGAGTCGAGCAGCTGGCGGCACAAAGGTGGCCGCGGGCGGCCCAGCGGAATAGCTGCCGATCCACACCGGTTCTGTCCGCCACTTCCCGGCCAGTACCGGATGCGTGTCGATCAAGAGCGCGCGGTGAATGTCGAGAATCGTGTCTGACGAGATGTCACTCGACAGGTCGATCGCTGCCACCGTGGCATCGACATTGCCAATCACATCGGCGACTGACCGACCCATCTCGTCGCCGGTCTCGGCCATGAAGAGGTCAGGCAGTGATGCTGCGACGTTCTCAATGCGTGATGACGCCGACGCTTCGATGCGCACCAGCAAAGTTTCGAGGGGAGCGAGCGTGTCGCCGACTCGAATGTCGAATGCGGCGATGGCGGCACGAACGTCTTCGGAGACCAAGGCGCAATCCGAAGGGATCAGCATGCTGGCGTCGGCGATCTGGTCGAGGAGCGCCGACTGGTACGTGCGGTCACGTGTTGAGCGACGCGAATCTCCACCCTCTGAAATCAGCCAGACCAGCTTCTCGAAACGGACTGGCGGCCACAACGTGATTCCTCGGTTGGTTGAGGTGTACTCCGCAGCCATGGCGAGAAGTATGGCCGATCGGCGTCGGTCAGCTGGTTGTCAGTCGTTCGTCAACACGCCGATGGTGTGGGCCATCGCGAGTCCGGTGAGGCTGAGCCCGTCAGTGATGCCACCGGTACGGACGAGTTCGAGGACGCGGGCGGTCGATGTCCACTCGATGCGGCTGGCCTCGGTCGGGTCGGTCGGCTCGCCCACGTGCTCGGCTCCCTGACACCAGAACAGGTGGAATGTCTGATCGCTCAGTCCATTCGTGGGGTGGTACACCGCGACGGGCTGGAGGCTTCCGGTGGGGCGCCAACCTGTCTCTTCCACCGCCTCGCGCACAGCGGCTTCTGCAGGAGTCTCGCCAGCATCGACTCCACCTGCCGGAATCTCCCACCCCCACGTGTCGGTGATGAAGCGGTGGCGGTACAGCAGCAGGACTTCTTGGCCGCCTGTTTGGCTGGCGTCGCCGTCGCGAACGATCACGCAACCAGCAGCAGGCCCTGGCGCACGGATGACGTGGTGCTCAAAGGGTTCAATTCCGGGTGGCTCGACCGTGGTCAGCGCCAGCGACACCCAAGGCGAGGTGTACACCGATCGTTCACTGTGCACGTTCCACCTGACCATCGGCTCACCGTACTCACGGCATGGAGCGTCTCAGGTTGCGGCTTGGGATTGTCGGGCGCGTCGCATCGACCGGTAGAGCTGCCACGCAAGCAGCACGATGACGACGCCACCGGTACCGATGAGCACCCAGATCCAAGGGAATCCATCGTCTTCGGGGATGATCTCCAGCTGCGGCGTCGGCGCTGCGGGGTCATACGTGAAGAGGTAGGCAGCCTCGACTCGGTCGTTGTCCTCCACGTCGGTGCTGATGTGGCGTACGGCGTACTGGCCAGGAGTCGACAGCGGCTCGGCGAGCATCACGGCGACTCGGAGGTTGCTGTCCTGCACCCACTCGGACTCGACGATTCTTCCGTTGGGATCGGTGATGGAACCGTCGACGTCAGCAACCGTGCTCGAGTACCGCAGCTGTATCTCGGTGATTGTGCCGCCGACGCGTGAGCCCGGCGCGGGGCTGGCAGCGCCGAGGCCCGAGTGAGCGAACGCAGTGGTCGCGGAAACTCCAAGACCAATCATTGCGATCAGGACGGTCAAGACACGCGGAAGGCGCAGCGTGTTGTGACTCATCGTGTACTCGAGGCGTTGGGCAGGGACCAGAGCAGGGATTCGAGGAGCAGCCGTTCGTTCGGGTTGCGTTCAAACGATTCGAGCGCGGTGTGAATCCGCTCGACAGCCGCGGCGCAGCCGGCGGTGTCGACGCGAGTGTTTCCGGTCGTGGCTGCCGAGACGGCCTGGTCGCGATACGTCGCCGCCAGGGTGGCGAGGCCGCTGCGGAGCTCGTCGGTGCGGTGCCGTCGCAACTCGCGCTTGTGACGTTCTTCGAGCTGCTTCTTGCCGCTGCCTCGCTCACCGTGCTCCTTGATGCGCGCATCGAGCACCTCGACTTCGATCGCGTGTCGCTCCGCAAGTGGCTTGGCCGCGGCGTCGATCAACTCGAGGAGGCGTGCAGCGAGCCGCATCGCGACGGCACCGGTGCCATCGAGTTGTTCGGGCGCTTCGATGAAAGCCTTGCGCCGGTCCGCCAGGGCGGGGTCGGTCGCGAGGACGCGGGCGCGGTCGAGGTTGCCCAGAGCAGCCTTCGACGCGACCATTGCACCTGCCGGATTGATGCCCTCGGTCAGGAGGCGCGCCGCGATCACGTCGGCGCCGATTGCTCGAAAATCGATGCGTGCACATCGCGACGAGATAGTGATCAGATCGTGCGGCACGAAGTCGGCGAGAATGATGAAGGTCGTCGACTCTGGCGGCTCTTCGATCGTCTTCAGCATCAGTGCTGCACCATGTGGCGACAGCAGATGGAATTCGTCGAGGATGAGTACTTTGCGGGCGCCTTCGGTCGGCGCCAGTGATGACACGCGAACGACTTCCTTGGCCTGCTCGGCTGAGATCGATGCGCCCACGCGTTGTACTTCGCGGACGTCCGGGTGTTCGCCGGCGATGATGAGTCGAGCGTCTCGATGGTCACGAGTTTCGCCGCCCGACATGAGCGATGCGGCGAATGCCCGCGCCGCTTCGAGTTTGGTCGACCCTGATGGCCCGACGAACAGGTATGCATGCACCGGTCCACGAGCCGCGGCCGCCCGAAGATGCCCGATGGCCTGCTTCTGCCCGACGACGTCGTCCCACACGTCACCCGGATCACCGAGGTCGAGTGGCGTTCGTTGGTCACTGGACGCCGTCGCGTCGACGCCCACAGTCGCCGCAGCTTCGTCAGCAGCGATGGCCGCTTCAAGCTGTTCCTCGGTCAACTCATCGTCATTGATGTCGCTCACTGCACGCCCCGTTCCGCCAGGGCAGTAACGATCGCGTCCTCGGTCTCTCCGATGGTGCCGTGTCCGTCGATGGTGATCCAGCGCTCGGGCTCGAGCCCAGCCATGGTCCTGAATCCCTTGATGACCCGCTGGTGAAACGCGTCGCCTGCGGCCTCGAACCGATCGAGATCGCGCTCGCGGAGGCGCTCAGCGATCAGCTCATCGGGGGTGTCGAGGAAGACAACCAGTTGCGGCCAGCGTCCGGCGATGGCCCAGTCGTTGATCTGTTTCAGTTCCTCGACAGGAAGCTCGCGGCCGAACCCTTGGTACGCAAGAGTTGAGTAGAGCGACCGATCGCTGACAACGCTCCGCCCGGCGCCGAGCGCAGGAGCGACGACTTCGGCGATGTGCTGGGCACGATCAGCGGCGGTCATCAATGCCTCGGCCCGAGCGGTGAGGTTGGTGACGGCATTGTCGTGGAGGATCGCGCGGAGTCGGGCACCGACCGCGGTGCCGCCCGTTTCGCGGGTGAGCACCGCATCGAGTCGATTGGCGAGGAGCGCGGCCTGCGTGGATTTACCACAGGCTTCGGCGCCTTCAAACGCGATGTAGTGCGGCGCGGTCACGGGGGACGAGGTTAGAGGACGACATGGTGCCTGGCACCAAGTCGTCTGGTCATCAGGTTGCGTCGTCGGCAACGTCGGTGATGAGTGGCTTCTTCGCCGCTGCCTTCTTGGCAGGTGCCTTCTTCGCCGCGGCCTTCTTCTTCGCCGTGCTCTTTCTGGCCGTGCTCTTTTTGGCGGTGCTCTTTTTGGTCGCAGCCTTCTTCTTTGCTGCGGCCTTCTTCTTCGTGGCCTTGGCCTTCTTGCCCGGCGTCCCGCCTTTGGCGATGATTGCTTCGCGACGAATGGCAAGCAGTTCGTAGGCGCGCTCGGGCGAGATCTCCTCGAGCCGGTCGCCCTTGCCCAACGATGCGTTGGTCTCGCCGTCGGTGACGTACACACCGAAACGGCCATCCTTGGCGGTCACGTTCTTTTCGCTCACCGGGTCGACGCCGAACTCCTTCAGCGGGCCCTTGGCGGCGAGGTTGCTGCCGCCGCGCTTGTAGACCTTCGGCTCGGAGTAGATCTTCAGCGCCTCGTCGAGCGTGATCTCGAGCAGACGGTCCTCGGAATCGATGTTCCGGTAGTCCTTCTCCTTCATCACGTACGGCCCGTACCGGCCATTGTTGGCAAAGATCGGAATGCCGTCGGCCGGATCGTCGCCGAGGTGGCGTGGCAGCTGCAAGAGTTTCTCAGCGTCATCCATCGTGACGTTCTCAAACACCATGGTCTGGAACAGCGACGACATCTTCGGCTTCTCCATGCCCGGAGGAGGATTGTCGTGGTCGCCCCACTGCACGTATGGGCCGTAGCGGCCGTTCTTTGCGAACACCGGGAGCCCGTCGAGTTCGCCGATCGGATCGTCCATCTTCGGAGCGTTGAGTAACTCGATGGCTTTCTCCACGGTGAGTTCGTCCGGAGGCAGATCATCAGGGACCGACGCAGTGTCTTCGCCGCGCTTCACATACGGGCCGTACTTGCCCGGCTTGGCGACGACCTCGTTGCCATCGGGGTCATGGCCGAGCGGGAACGTGTTGATCTCGGCGGCATCGATGTGATCGAGGTTCTCTTCGACGAGTCGCTTCAGGCCGAGCAGTGCGTCATCGCCGTCGCCGGCCTCAGCAGTGATCGCAGGAACGGAGTCGTCACCCTGATCGCCCCAGTAGAACCGTTGGAGCCACTTGTCCTTTTGGCGCTCGCCCTTGGCGATGGCGTCGAGGTCGTGTTCGGTCGACGCGGTGAACTCGTAATCGACCAGTGCCTCGAAGTGCTCTTCGAGCAACCGGATCACTGCAAACGCGGTCCATGTGGGGACCAACGCCTGTCCCTTCTTCCACACATAGCCACGGTCTTGGACGGTCTGGATGATCGAGGCCCAGGTCGAAGGACGCCCGATGCGTAGTTCTTCCAGACGCTTGACCAGCGACGCTTCGGTGAAGCGTGACGGTGGCGTGGTGGTGTGGCCGTTCGGCGTGATCGACGAGATCGGCACGAGGTCGCCCTGCCTGAGGGGCGGCAGCAGTGCTTCTTTGTCTGCTGCGTCCTCTCCGGTCTCTTCTTTCGAGGCGACGTAGACAGCCCGATAGCCCGGGAAGGTGATCGTCGTGCCGGAGGCGGCGAATTCGCAGTCGACCAGCTCGCCGGTGGAGCGGTCGACGGAGTCGGCAGCCAGGCGAATCGAGACGGTTACACCGGCGGCATCGGCCATCTGCGAGGCGAGCGTGCGTTGCCAGATGAGTCGATACAGCGCAAGTTCCTGGCTGTTCAGCTCGGTCGACACGGCATCCGGAGACCGGTACGGCGTGGTCGGCCGGATGGCTTCGTGGGCGTCCTGGCCTTGCGTCTTCTTCTTGTATTGCTTGGGTGCAGCGTTGAGGTACTTCGACCCGTACTCGCTGGTGACGGCGTCACGTGTCGCGGTCATGGCCTCGTCAGAGAGGATCACATCGTCAGTACGCATGTAGGTGATGAAGCCACGCTCGTAGAGGCCCTGGGCGACACGCATCACCTGGCTGGAGGAGAGCCGCAATTTGCGCCCGCCTTCTTGCTGCAGCGTCGAGGTCATGAACGGAGGTTTCGGAGACGACCGGTACGGCTTCTCCTCGACCGAGCGAACAGTGAACTGCTTGCCGTCGAGCCCCTCTGCAAGTCCGCGTGCGCGGGCCTCGTTCAACTGCACCGGCGTCTTGCCGCTCTTGGGCGTGATGATCTGGCCGCTGTCGTTGAAGTCCTTGCCGGTCGCAACCTTGGCACCTGCGACACCGACCAGTTTCGAGTCGAACGACGGGTCGGTGGCCGTGATCGCGTCGATGTCCCAGTAATCGGTGCTGACGAAGGCGATGCGTTCACGTTCGCGTTCGACGATCAGGCGAACGGTGGGGCTCTGCACGCGTCCGGCCGAGAGGCCGCGGTTGACACGACGCCAGAGCACCGGCGAGACCTCATAGCCATACAGCCGGTCGAGGAGACGACGAGTTTCAGCGGCGTCGACCATGCCGTAATCGATGCCACGCGGGTTGTTGACTGCGTGATCGACCGCGGCCTTGGTGATCTCGTGGAACACCATCCGCTTCACAGGAACCTTCGGCTTCAGGTACTCGAGCAGGTGCCACGAAATGGCTTCCCCCTCGCGGTCTTCATCAGTTGCGAGATAGAGCTCCGAGGCGTCTTTGAGTGCCGCTTTGAGTTCTTTGACCACCGTCTTGCCCCGGTCGGTCAGCTCATAGGTCGGCTTGAAACCGTTCTCGACATCGATGTTGAGACCCTTGGATGGGAGGTCAGCGACGTGGCCCACAGAGGCGCGCACGTCGTAGTCGCTGCCAAGGAACTTGGACAGCGTCTTGGCCTTCGCAGGTGATTCGACGACGACGAGGGGTTTGGCCATGGGGCTCTCTCGCTAGGGGACGGTGGTGCGGGTTGTCAAGTGGCAGTGTGCCGGATCGACATCGATTTCGCATGGCAGCCCATTGTGGAAAGGTCCTCATCCCAACTTTCCCATGTGCTCACGACGGTTCAACGAGGTACCTTCGCCGTATGCCCGTCGACCCTGAGCTCGGTGCGTTGGGCTGGACCGAAGCGTTTGATCGGAGCTGGCAGGACCTGGGCGCCCCCGGTCAGCCGGCGCGTGTTTCGCGCATCGACCGCGGCTGGAGCACGGCGATTCGCACGATGGCGCAAGCCCGCGGCACCGACGAGCCGGTCCGGATGCGCAATATCGGTGCCGAGGTCGCGGTCGGCGACTGGATCGTCGTCTCGGACGACGGCGAGAAGGTTGACCATGTCCTCGAACGCACCTCGGCGTTCACTCGTCGAGCGTCCTTCGATGGCATGCGGGCGGTGTCGCACACGCTGGCTGCGAATATCGACGTCGTCTTCCTCGTGCACGCGCTCGGATCACCACCAAGTCCGCGCCGTCTCGAACGCGAACTGGTTCTCGCGTA
The DNA here is from genome assembly GCA_018666235.1 of Ilumatobacter sp. Lineage (GTDB taxonomy): Bacteria > Actinomycetota > Acidimicrobiia > Acidimicrobiales > Ilumatobacteraceae > Ilumatobacter_A. Next base: position 27,466 of record JABJAB010000060.1, on the reverse strand, counting down.
CGACTCGGGCGCCGAGCCGGTGGTCATCCTGACCAAGACCGACCTGGTCGATGATCCTGAGCCGGGTCGGGCGGGGCTGGCCGAGGTTGCGCTCGGCGTGCCGGTTCTGCTGGCGAGCGGACTCACCGGTGAGGGCATCGATGTCCTGCGCGGCTACGCCGCTGGTAATCGCACGCTGACGTTTCTCGGTGCGAGCGGAGTCGGCAAGTCCACGATCGTCAATGCGCTGCTCGGCAATGAACGACAGGCAACCTCGGAGGTGCGCGAAGGCGATCAGCGCGGCCGGCACACCACGGTTGCTGCTGAGCTGGTTCCGCTCGCTGAGACCGGCTGGTTGATCGACACGCCCGGTGTGCGCGCCGTCAGTCTCTGGTTGTCGGGCAACGGCATCGAACGAGCATTTGCCGATGTGTTCGATCTGATGGACGGCTGTCGATTCAGAGATTGCAAGCATGACCAGGAACCGGGATGTGCGGTGCAGACAGCGATTGCGGCGGGCAACCTCGACCCGATTCGCCTATCAGCAATGGAGAAGCTGATCGAGGAAGAGGCCGCACTCGAAGAAGAGCAACGGGCGCGGGAGAAAGTTGCGGATCGCCGACGAGGTGGCAAGAAGCCACCGGAAAAGTCGGAATACCAATGAGGCGCCAGATCAGACCAAGTCGAGATGACCGCGACGTGAAGGCTGGTCGTGCGCCGAACGGCAAGCTGTACGAATCCGTGTGGGACTTTCCACGTCCGCCAGCGATCGAACCGGTCGAGTGGCGAATTCGTGTGCGGCATGCCGATGTCACGATCGTCGACGCGCCGCGGTGTCTCCGGGTCCTTGAGACCAGTCAGCCACCGGCGTACTACGTCGATTCGGAGTTCGTGGATCAGACCCTGTTCACGGCGACTGATCGACACACGTCGTGTGAGTGGAAGGGCGTGGCCGACTATGTCGACGTGCACGCAGGTTCGGCGGTCGTCCAGCAGAGCGCGTGGACCTACCGCAACCCCACCGACCGCTTCGCGCCCCTCGCAGGTTGCTGGGCGTTCTACGCGCAGCGATTCGACGAGTGCTGGGTTGACAATGAAGAGGTGACCAGCAACGAGGGCCAGTTCTACGGCGGATGGATCACCGCGAACGTGACGGGCCCGTTCAAAGGGGCGCCGGGCACTTTGCACTGGTAGCCCAGCGCCGTCGGGGTCGGGACCAGGTGTCGCTCTGGACTGGGCGTCACCCGTCAGCCTTGGGGGATTTCCCAGGCTGTGCCTGCGCGGGACCAGAAGCGGTGCATGTTTACCGCTCCGATGGGCAATGGCCCGTAGATGTGGGGGAAGAGCTCATCGACACCGGGTGCAGGTGGCTCCCACAAGATGTCCGCGGGGACGATCAACGGGTCGATCGTCAGCAGCACCAGCTCGGTCAGATCGCCATAGAAGCGGTTCGCTGTTGCCTCGAGTTGCTCGGCCGTCGAGCAGTGGATGAAGCCCACATCGTCGAGCGACATGCCACGTGTCGACACGGAGTATTCACCCGACGCAAAAGCGTTGACCCAGTCGTCGGGAAGCGCAATGTGGAAGATCGGATCGTCGGTACCGCTCTGCCCGGTCATGTAATTGACGTCCTGACGGCGATGGCTTGATCGAGACGTGTTCGTTCAAGCCGCGTCCGCAGCCGCTCGTCATTGCAGACGATTTCAAGGTCGCCGTCGGCTTGGCGCGCGGCGGCGGCAGCACCGAGCAACACGCCGAGGCCCGCGTCGTCGAGCGCCGCAACGCCGTCGAGGTCAGCCACGATGAGCTCGCCGCTGTTGGAATGAATCGTCCGCAGAAGTGCATCGCGAAAGATCGCAATCGACGCGAGGTCGACAACACCATCAACGGCGACGGTCGGGATGCCGCCGACGGTGCTCGAAGTGGTTCGCAGATCCATGGCGGATCAGGCTACGGCTGTTGTGTGCTGACGCTGACAGCTGTGATCGGGTTGAGGAAGCGAAGCCACCCAGGTCGCACGGGGATCGACCGTCAGGGTTCCAGTGCCATCGTGGCGGTGGCCTGGTGCGTGCTCGGCCCGATGAATTGCCCGATGATCGGCACGTCGGTGGGATCAACGTAGGTCACGGTGACCGTCACGGTGGTTGCGGTGACGTCGGTGCGCACCGCAATGGGCAGGTCGACTGCGGCAGCGGCAGCAGCCGATGCGGCCGACTGCGGACTGGCCGACACCGATGCTGCCCGAGCTCCTTCGCGGGCTGCGAGTTCGACCGCGAGTTCGTTGCGGATTGCAACGCCGACCTGCGTCATGCCCAGGAGCACGATGAGCACGATGGGCAACGCCAACGCAAACTCGACTGTGGCTTGCCCAGCTTGGCTGGACCCTGTTCGCGAAGCCTCGATGATCGACGGGGCCTCGCCTGACATGTCGCAGGTCGGACTGCCAGGCATCAGACGCGGTCGATCACGGCGTCGATCACGCGATTGAACAGTCGACTGATCTTTGCAGCGCCGCCGCCAGCACTCGCCCATGCAATGACGAGAAGTGCGACCATCGCGGCCGCGAGCAGCACGAGCGCGTACTCAGTCGTCGCCTGACCGCGATCGCCAGCCAGTCGGCGTTGGGCGGCGTGGCCGTGGCGGGTGCTGAGATGATTGATCGCTCCGATCTGAGCGGTGCGAATGTGGACGTAGAGGGCGAGCATGAGTGGTGGCATGGATGTCTCCGAACTGATCAGCGTGCTCGAGGATGCGAGACCGCGTGTGGTGTCCAGTCGATGTCGACGATGAGTCACCAGGCGTGCGAGCCGAGCGACGAAAGGGCTGCCAAGACCGCTGGGGCGATGGCGAGCAAGACGAATGACGGCAATGTGCACATCACGAGCGGGAACGACAGCTTGACGGGCAGCGACCGTGCGGCTGCTTCGTCGCGCCGCCTGCGGAGTGCCCGAGTTTCGTTCGACAGTTGCTGAACGGTCTGCGCAGTCGGCAATCCGTACCGCTCAGATGCGGAGATGAGCTCGGCGAATGGTGTGATCGCGGCGCCGAGTTGGCGACGCAGCGCACCGATCGAGTCGCCAAATGAATGGCCTCGTTCGAGTTGCACGGTGGCCGCCGCGAAGCCTGGTCGTGTTGATCGTGGCCCCCGCCGACTGAGTTCGATGATCGTCTGCCGTGGCGTTGCACCGGCGTGGAGGAGTACGACGACGAGATCGAGTGCGTCGGGTAGGGTTCGGGCGACTTGCTGCTGCATCCGACGCTGCGTGATGATTGGCGCAATGCGGACCCCGACCGCCGTTGCGGTGGCGAGTGTGAGGCCCAGGAGTGGGCCCACGAGCCAGATGGCAGCGAGCAACGCGGACAGTCCGAACCCGTGCCGCAGAGCGCGGTGATCCAGAGCGACCCGATGAGGACGCTGCATATCGCTGCCGCGACGGATCGAGCGCGGGCAGCGTCCTCGGCTGGCGACGCGGAAGGCGAGTGCTTGGCTGGCGATGGCGCACGCAATAGCAAGCCCGGTTGCATTGACCAACGGTGAGGTGGGGCTCATCCGGCCTGGCCCGCAACGATGTGCCGCATCCAGGCCCATCCACAGAGATTCAAGAGCAGCCCGGCGCCGACGAGCATGCCGCCCGCAGTGCGAAGCACGATGAGTCGCACGTCCGGGTCGGTCGCGAGGAGCAGCGCGAGCACGAGCAGCGGAACCGCAGTGAGGACATGGGCACTCAGCCGTGCCTGAGCGCTCTGCGCTGCGCGTTCGTGAGCGTCTGCGCTGCGCAGCCGGAGAGCAGATGCTGCGCGATCGATAGGTTCGGCCGCACTTCCTCCGTAGTCGGACGCGACCGCCAGCACTGACCAGACCAGATCGAGTGAGGTGTTGCCCGAGACTGCACCCGACGCGGCGATGGCGTCGGTGACAGACGCACCGCGGTCGAGTGAGCGGCGTAGCGAGTCCGTCCGAGCCGATAGTGCGACGTGGACGGGTCGCTCGTTTGCCAACACGCGCCTGAGGGTCTCGCCAGATCGCAGACGCCGTGCGATGGCATCGCACCACGTGGCCACTGCTTCGGGTGGGACGGGGCCGCGTGCGCGTCGACGCTGCCGCGTCGACGCGACGGCCCGTTGAAAAGCTTGCCGGAACGGTGGCAACGCGGTGGTGCGGTGCGCCGAAGCGGGTTGGGTGTGGGTCGTTCGTGCGCGGGGCTGGGCCATCCGGAGCAGCGCACAGGTGACCGCGAGCGCAAGGATCCCGGCAGTGAATGAGCTGGCTGTGGCCGGTCCCATGTCAGCGCCGCCGATGCAACGGAGCGATCGGAACGAGTTCACCATGGTCGAGGTGGGCGAGCAATCTCGTCGCGGGCGAGCCGTCGGAGGACGTGTCGACCACAACCTCGGAGATCGATTCGATCTGGCGCCGGCCGTCACGAGAACGGGCAACGTGAATCACGATGTCAACGGACCGCGCCAATTGCTGGCGGATCGCACGCATCGGCCAGGTCGGCGCTGCACGAAGGACGAGCGACTCGAGCCGATACAGCGCGTCAAGTGGACCGTTGGCATGACATGTCGAGAACGAACCGTCGTGCCCGGTATTCATTGCATGGATCATCCCGAGTACTTCGTCACCGCGAATCTCGCCGACCACCAGCCGGTCGGGCCGAAGGCGCAGCGCAGTACGGACGAGCGCAGGGAGACCGATCGGTGGTGGACCGTCGGGCGATGCAGCGCGGGCCTCGAGTCGGACAAGATGTTGGTCTCGGAGCGGGAGTTCGGCGGTGTCTTCGATGATCACCACACGCTCGGTCGGCGGCAGCGTCGAAACGATTGAGGCCAGCAGTGACGTTTTGCCAGATGACGTGGCACCCGTGACCACGACATTGCACCGAGCGTCAATGACCTCCTGGATAAGTGAGGCGCCGCCGGAGTCGGTGTACGCGCCGAGCGGACGACTGTTCGCTGAGAATCGACGAATCGACAGGCAGGTGCCGTCGACGCTGACGGGCGCAGCAACGGCACAGACTCGCGACCCGTCAGCAAGTCGTGCATCGACGATCGGTGAGGTGGGGTCGAGGCGTCGTCCGATCGTGGCCAAGATTCGTTCGATGATGTGCTCAAGCGGTTGGCTGCGGAGCTGACCGACCTTGCTTAGAGCTCCTGCCCGATCGATCCAGATGTCGTTGCTCGCGTTGACCAACACCTCGTCGACGGTGGGATCTCGGACCCACTGGTCGAGTTCTCCGATGCCTGCAAGGCGCGCCAGCGCGGCGTCAGCCACGCGCCGCTGTTCGTCGACATGGTCGAGGGGGATGACGCGCCGCACTTGCTCGTCGACGAGGAGTCGGAGGTCGGTCGACTTGCTCGGCTGAGCAGAGTCCCGGTCGAGCACCTCTGCGGCCTGGCGGAAGACCAGCTCAACCGCGGCGTCGGCGTGAGAATCGTGGTGCTGGCCGCGGGCGTCGCGAGCCTCGGTCGCGGTCACGCGGCGGCTCGGCGGAGACTGCGGCGAATGGTGAATGGTGGCCGGCTCGACAGCAGGCCAGCGTCGACGGAACGAGCGACTCGCGGGTCGATCAGTAGCCGGGTCACGATGGGCGCACCCGTCGCTCGTTCGACGTCGCGAGCGCGTAACGCGCGGCCCGGCTCGTCGACGAGTACCACGCCTGTGGGTCGCACAGCGTCACGCGCGGCCTGGCGGAGTGAGAGGTAGCACGGGCGCGTGATCAGCCAACGATGTTCAACACATGCGGCAAGGCCCGGCGGAGGCGGGCCCGTACCCGCATCGATCCAGACTTCGCCTCCGACATTCTGTGCCCAGGCATCGAACCACGCACCGAGAGCGCTCCACCGAGCAGGTGCGGCGACGTTGGGTTGGCTCATCGCTGAGTGATGTTGCTCGCGGTACGGGAGGAGCACGGTCAGGTCGTCGATGTCGACGAGGAGGTCGTCGAGTTGCGTCGGGGCGCCGTCGGAGTCGAGCCAATCGGCAATGCCTGGACGGTCGGGCTCGGCCATGCCCAACACGGCCGGAATGTCACCGGCCAGGTCGACAAGCAACGCTGGTCGCGTCGATTCGAGCGCGAGTGTCGTGGTGACCACGGTGGTCCCCGAGCCGCCCTTGGCGGCCCAACAGAGTGTGACCATGTGAGTTCCCCTGGAGTGTTGAATGAGTCCACGGGGAGGAGTCGGATCACGCACGATACGGGCGGGGTCCCGATGGCCCACTGCGGTGACAAACTCGGTCTGCTCTGCCCAGCATTCAGCCGCTGAGCGGGCGCAGTTCACACAGACTGCAGCGGACAATCACCACGACGGCCGGTCGCGCGCCGATCGGCACTAGCGTCATCGGCGGAGATGTCTGGGTACCTGGTGGGCTCCGCCGCCTTCAAAGCGGTTGGGACGGGCGATCCCCGTCCGGCGGGTTCGATTCCCGTCCATCTCCGCCACTCGCGAGTGGTGTTGCGCCCGGAATCGGCTCCGGGCGCAACACTCCCTGCGATATCAGCGTGATGCCAACGTGACGCCAGCGCCGTGTCACCGCCGACTGCGGATGCCGGGCCACGATGAGACGCAGGCGTCGCGAGATCGGTAAGTTCGCCCCATGGCAGCTCTTGAATCCACCGTGGACATGTACGACCTTCGAATGTCAGAGGAGGTCCGACCGCTCTATGAAAAGGTCAAGGCCTTCATTGCCGAAGAGGTGCAGCCGATGTCGGAGAAGTTCTTCGAGCTCGGCGCGACACGCGAAGACCGTTGGGGGTACGCCCCCGGACAGCTTGAGCTCCTTCAGGAGGTCAAGGACAAGGCCAAAGCAAACGGGTTGTGGAACTTCTTCCTCCCTGACGCCGAGACCGGCGAAGGCCTCTCGAACCTGGACTACGCCTACATCGCGATCGAACTGGGCAAGAACCCGCTCGCCTCAGAATCGATGAACTGCGCTGCGCCCGACACCGGCAACATGGAAGTGCTCGAACGCGTCGGCACCGAAGCACAGAAGGAGCAGTGGCTAAAGCCATTGCTCGCCGGCGAGATCCGCTCGGCGTACGCCATGACCGAGCCCGATGTGGCCTCATCTGACGCCAAGAACGTCGCGTGTCAGGCCGAGCGCGATGGTGACGAATGGCTGATCAACGGCGAGAAGTACTACATCTCCGGTGCCGGCGATCCGCGCTGCAAGATCATGATCACCATGGTGCAGACCAGCCCTGACGGTCCGCCGCATCAGCGCCAGTCGCAGATCCTCGTCCCGGTTGACACGCCCGGCGTGCAGATCCTGGGCCCGATGCACGTGTTTGGCAAGGACGATGCCCCGCACGGCCACATGCACATCAAGTTCGACAACGTCCGCGTGCCGTACGAGAACATTCTCCTCGGCGAAGGCCGCGGCTTCGAGATCAGCCAGGTTCGCCTCGGCCCGGGGCGCATCCACCACTGCATGCGTGCCATCGGTCAAGCCGAAAAGGCCCTCGAGATGATGGTGTCGCGTGGCCTCAGCCGTGATGGTTTCGGCAAGCCCCTCGCCAAGCTCGGCGGCAACACCGAGATGATCGCCAAGTCGCGCATCGAGATCGAATCGATGCGTCGCATGGTACTCACCGCCGCTAATGCCATGGACAAGCTCGGCAACTCCGAGGCACGCGTCTGGGTGTCGGCTGTCAAGGCGATGGTCCCGATCCGAGTGTGCGAGATCATCGACAACGCGATTCAGATGCATGGCGCGACCGGCGTTTCGCAGTGGACGCCGCTGGCGGATATGTACACCTCGCAGCGCACCCTGCGTCTCGCTGACGGACCGGATGAAGTGCACTGGATGGTCGTCGGCCGCAAGGAAGTCAACGATGGCGAAGAAAAGGCCGCCTCGTACAACCCGAAAGAGACGTTCCTCGCCAACACAAGCGACGTGAAGGAAGGCGTGTTCTCGGGACCCGCCTGATCATCAACTGATTGCACGAACGGCCGGCCCGTTGCCCACAACTCGTGGGTGATGCGTCGGCCGTTGCGCGCTCGGCGACAACGAGACGCGGTCGTCTCGCGAGTCAGAGCGACGGTGGCCGGGCCTGCGTGCGTTCGAGCGAACGTGTCGGTCGGGGGATACCACGAGTCAGATCGACAGATTCGAGCTCGCGGAGATACTCAACGAGACGGTTGTCGTTTGCGCCGTAGAGGTCGAGCTGGTCGAGTTCGCCTGACGGTCGCCAGCCCAACTTGTCGAAGAAGCGTCGTCCGGTCGGACTGTCTTCGGGCACCCAGGCGGACAGCAGCCGCCCGCCGCGGTTACGCATGTCGTCTTCGGCGCGTGCAATCAATGCTGCGGCGATGCCACGGCCCCACGATGAGGGGTGCACCCAGATGTCGTCGATGACCGAATCGTGGCCATCCGCTCGAGCGACGACGTAGCCGACGACTCGGCCGTCGAGTTCGCCAACGAACGTGTCGGTGCCGTCGCGGAAGACGCCGTCGGTGCACTCGGTTCGCCGTGCGGCGTCAAAGCCGTCGACTTCGAAGACGGCAGCGGAGAACATGTACTGGAATCCGGCACGCCACGCAGCCGTGTAGGCGGCAACGATGGCTTCGATGTCGTCGAGCGTGGCACGTCGAACGAAGATCATGCACACTTGATCGGCGCAAAGCCGCTGCGGCTTGAGTCAGCTGGGTGAGATCAAACGGCGAGGAGGTCTCGAGCGCCAGTGTCGCTCGAGGGGTGACGCAGCTTGCTCATGGCGCGGGCTTCGATCTGCCGGATGCGCTCGCGAGTGAGGTTGAAGTGTTCACCCACCTCTTCGAGGGTGCGTGGTTCGCCGCGATCGAGGCCGAAGCGCAACTTGAGGATCTCGCGCTCGCGTTCGTCGAGCGGGGCGAGCAAACGGCTGATTTCTTCGGGTAGCAGCGCGGTGGCTGCCACTTCGAACGGCGACTCAGCTGAGCGGTCTTCGACCACGTCGCCGAGTTCTGCGTCACCATCTTCTCGGAGTGGCTCCGAAAGCGACAGTGGCTCTGCCGCGAAGCGCAGGGCCTCGGTGACCTTGTCTTCGGGCATCTCGACTTCCTTGGCCAGCTCGGAGAGCGTGGCGGGACGGCCGTACTTGAGTTCGAGGCGCGAACGCGCCTTCTGGAGGCGAGCCAAAGTGTCGCCAGCGTGGACCGGGAGACGAATAGTGCGGCCGGTGTTTGCAATGCCGCGAGTGATGGCTTGACGAATCCACCAGGTGGCGTAGGTCGAGAACTTGAAGCCCTTGCGCCAGTCGAACTTCTCGACGGCGTGCATCAGACCGAGGTTGCCCTCTTGGATGAGGTCAAGCAGTGGCAGACCGGAGGCCTGGTACTTCTTGGCGATTGAAACAACCAGGCGGAGGTTTGACTGTACGAACTGGCGTTCGGCTTCTTCGCCCTTGCGAGCCGTGCGGCGATACTCGCGCTTCTTGGCAGCAGTGAGTTCCTTACCGCCGGCATCGAGTTGCTCGATCGCTTCGTTGCCAGCTTCGATCGCCTTGGCGAGCCGGACCTCGTCGTCCTTGGTCAGAAGCGTGTACTGCCCGATATCGGTGAGGTACAGACGGACGAGGTCTTCGTCATCCCGTTCAACGCGATCTTTGGCCACCGGCGGCTCCCACTTGTTGATAGTCGTTGTTGTCCAGCGGCCGATGTGCTAAGTGCCTCGACCCCCGAGACAAGCGTCACGATACCGACCGCGGGCCCTCCACCAACCTGCCGCGGATGGAATCACCAAAATCGCACACTTCCGATTCGGCGCGGTGAATGAGGCACAGTGGAGCGATGACGGACAACTCGAACGCCGGCGACGCCGACAGTGGCCCAGACGGTGACCAGGAGATTGAGCTCGTCGTGGTCACGTTGACCTTTGACGCGAAGCCCAGCGATGCGGACAACGCCACGTTGCTTGGTGTGCTGTCCAAGTACATCGTGCTGACGCGCATGCAGGATGGTTGCCGCAATGTCGACCTTTGCTCGAGCGTCACCGCGCCGGGCCGTCATCTCATCGTGCAGAAGTGGGACTCCGACGAGACGCAGCGAACGCATTTCGACTCCGAACTGATGGTCGAGATGGCACATTCCTGCCAAGGGCTCCTGGCCTCCGCTCCCGACATTGACCTCTGGGAAGCAACCAGCGCCCACGATCTGCGCTGAACTGCTCATGGCTCGACCGGGTCGAGTGACGCCGGCCGAGAGGGTGCACGACGTGGCCGCCTGAAGGCGGTCCAGATCGTGCCACCGATAGGATTGCCCATATGTCTAATCCAGTCTTTAACGACGAGACCATGCGGCGAGATGCCGCAGGATGGGCGGCACCGGTCCGTGGCGGGCACACCGCGCCCGTTCCCACCGGATCGCCACTCAACGCCCCGGTCAACGACGGCCCGACCACACCGTGGTCGAAAGATGTCATGACCGTGAACGGCACGATCACCGCCACGGCCTCGCTGCTCATCCTGCTGCTCATCTCGGCATCGTTCGGGTGGAGTGCAGCAGGTGGCACGGCCCCCACCGGTGAAGCGACGTACTCGTTCCCACCCGTCGCAATGATCGGCATCATCGTCGGCTTCATCGCCGTGATCGTGTCGTCGTTCAAGCCAATGTTGGCGAAGTTCCTCGGCCCGGTCTACGCACTTGGCTACGGCTTCGCTGTCGGTGCGATCTCGAAGGGATACGAGACCTTCCAGAACGGCATCGTGCTGCAGGCCGTCGGTGCCACGATCTCGGTCTTCTTCGTCATGCTCGTCCTCTACCGCACCCGGATCATCAAGGTCACGGACAAGTTCCGGCGCAGCGTCATCTTTGCGACGCTCGGCATCATGGTGCTGTACGGCGTGTCGTTCCTGATGAGCCTGTTCGGCGCCGAGATCAGCTTCATCAACAGCCCGAGTCTGTTCGGCATCGGCTTCTCGGTGGTCGTGTGTGTCGTGGCGGCCATGAACCTCGCCCTTGACTTCGACCGCGTCGAGAAGGGCGTGGCAGCAGGCATGCCAAAGACCTACGAATGGGTGTCCGCTATCGGTCTGCTCGTCACCCTCGTGTGGCTGTACCTCGAAATGCTGCGCCTGTTGTCGAAGATCCAGTCGCGCTGAGCAACGCACCGATCTGAATGGTTTCCGACAGCACCCGTCGTCTCGTTGAGGCGGCGGGTGTTGCCTCGCTCGGGGTCGTGTTTGCGGGCGCGGTCGGGTCCGCGGTCGGTGTTGCTGTTCCCGCTGCGGTGATCGGCGGGCTGAATGGCGCAATCTCGGGTTGGCGGCGGACGTACGACTGGAAATGCTCCGACGGCGTCGTGGCGTTCACTCTCGACTCCACCTGGGGACTGCCGATGACCGGTGCCGGCCTTGTTGCCCAGAGCGTCGGTCTGCTCCGACCGTCGTCCGGCTACGTGCCTGAGCTGAGCGAGCGGCACAACCGGCATGTGTACCGGCGCGGGTTTCGAGTCCGCAAAGGGTTCGCCGTCACCCTTGGCAACGTGGTTTCCCAGGCCGGTGACATTGAGCGACCCCGACGCGCCCGGCTCGTCACCGACCACGAAGACGTTCACGTGTGGCAGGCGCGCTGGTTCGGCCCGGGCTATCCGGTGCTCTACGTCGGTTGGATGGTGCTCGGTGGCACTGTTGGCGCGCTCCGCTGGGGGAGCGATCGCCGCAAGCAAGGCGACCGGCTGTTCGCCACGATCGAGTCGGCGGCGTACTACCTCAACCCGTTCGAATGGTGGGCCTACAGCCGTGATGACTATTGGCCGCCGAGCGGAAAGGTCGCTGACTTCGGGTGGCGCCGCCCGTGTTGTGCGCCGCTGACCATCGCTCGCCCCGAACGTCCCTCTGGACTCGCGCAGATCAGTCGCTGAACGTCATTGTGACGCGCTGCTGACCGTCAGTCGGTCACCGCTGCGAGTTGACGAAGCAGCGCAGCGTTGAACTCGGTCGGCTTTTCCTGCTGCGTCCAGTGGCCCGCGTCGGCGATCAGCACGTGGCCGCGGTAGTCCGGTAGCGACGTTGTCATCGATTCGACGTATTCCATCCGGTACGCGATCACCATGTCCTTGTCGCCGCCGATGAACGCGACCGGCATCGGTGGGGCCGCAAGACCCTTCGTCAGCTCCCAGTCGGCGTCGAGGTTGCGGTACCAGCTGATCGGGCCGAAAAACCCACTTGCGGTGAACTGCTCGACAAATCGATCGAAGTCGGCCGCGGGCAGCCACTCGGGGAGACCGTCGGGCACGCTGGCGGGTGCACCCCAGGTGTCGAGCAGGCCGGTTCCGGCCAATGGTGGCAGTTCGTCGGTGGGTGGCGGCGGTGCGGCGGTTTCACCCGAACCACCCCAGATCACGGTACGCAACGAACGAGAGACATCGGTCTCGAGTTCGTTCTCCGCCAGGTCGGGAAGTTGGAAGTACAGCATGTAGAAGAACCGGTCGCCGTACGTGGCGCTGAAGAGTTCGGTCGGCTGCAGCGGCCATGGGGTGTAGGGCACGCTGACGTTGACGACGCCGGCAACCCGCTCGGGATGGAACCTTGCCAGGTCCCACACCACGAGGGCGCCCCAATCGTGGCCGACGAACGTCGCAGTGTCGGTCTCGATGTCGTCGAGGAGCGCGATCAGGTCAGCCGAGAGGCGGTCGCTGCGGTAGGCGTCAACGTCCTTGGGCGCTGAGGACCTTCCGTAGCCGCGCTGGTCTGGCACGAGGACGCGGTATCCCGCAGCGACGAGTGGGTCGATCTGATGCCGCCATGAGTGTGAACTCTCGGGCCAGCCGTGCGCGAGCACGATGACAGGATCGCCCGGTGTGCCGGCATCGATGACGTCGAGGTCGATGCCGCCGAACTCGTCAGAGGTGTGGACGCGACGAACGGTCTGGCCAGGCATGGTGGAAAACGTAGATGATTGGTCGAAGCTGAGAGCCAGCGCGACTCAGTCGGCAGCGATGCCGGCGACGACCTCGGACCAGCTGAGTCCGTCGGCAGCCCAGAGCCGATCGAAGTCTGCATCGCCCGCGTCGCTGAAGCCGAAACGATTGCGATGGTTATAGCGCCAGCGCTGCGTATTGATCTCGATGCCAGCGCGAGCAAGCCGCCCAGCGCAGTAGGTATCCCACGCCGCAGACTCGGCCAGTGTGAGCTCGTCGTCTGTGCCGACGTCAGCGAAGTCAGCACGCATCCGATCGCGCGCACGCAGCAACATCCGACCAACCGATGTCCGGGTCTGGTTGACGCCCAGGGTCGTGAGCTGCTTGGTGTTCTCGATCGCTCCGCTCATCGCATCGATCACGATCGTGGCATCCGACGACGGGGCGTCAATCGAGCAGGAGATTTTAGCCAAGGGGGTCGTCTCGTCGACGATGAGCGAAATCGAATTACTGACCCCGAGCGTCTCGGCGAGCGAGGTAACGATGGCCGCGATCTCGTTGGCGTCGTATTTGACCTGAGTGAACTCAGCGGGATCGACCGAGACCTGCCCGGCGACGAGAGCGCTCACGATCAGGCGTCGGCGAACGCAGCAGCAGCTTCTTGGGCCTGCTTGATCGCCTGATTGCGTTCGTTGAAGGCGTCGACGCCGAGCTTGTTGATCGTGTCGTTCTCGTCGTCGGTGAAGCCGGCGAGCTCGCGGAACCGACGAGCCAACTTGAAGCTGCTCTCTTCATGGTCGCCGCGGGCGCCACCGAAGCTGAAGAGCTTGTCGACGACCTGCTGGAACTCGAGTGCCTTCGTGCGGCGGTCGGGGTCTTTCTCAGTGACCTTGCGCAGCCAGTCGGAGCCCATCTTGACGTGGGTGACCTCGTCGGCGAGCATCCAGTCTTCGCAGAACTCAAGATACGGATCGCCCGCCATGTCGCCGAATTCCTTCATCTGGGTGAAGACGTCGATTGCGAGCCCTTCGAGCGCCCGGTTGACCCCGGCGAGGCGAAGTACCGGATCGTTCGAGCAGGCAGCTTCGAACAGCACCGTGTTTTCTTGGAACTCACCGAGTTCAGTGCCCATCCAGTCGCCGAGCTTGGCGCTGATCTCGACGTGACGGGCTTCGTCCCACGCCTGACGGGCCATGTCGAGCTTGAGTTCGAAGGGAATCGTGTCGCCGCTGCCGTCGCCGGCCTCGAAATCGTGTGCGGTGCGACCGGCGCCTTCGAGTGCTTGGATCTCGCCGACCATGATGCCGTGCATGAGGCTGCGAGCGCGATCGGATGCATCGGGGCGATCCGGGGTCAGACGATTGCTCGCCGAACGAGACTTCGCGGACTTCCGCTTCGACTCGGGCTCCATCGGGTCGCGCGTGTCGGCGAGTCGTTCGGCCATGTTCGTCTGCACGAACCGCTCGTCGCGAGCGAGGTCTTCGACGGGAAAGAACTGACGCATGATGAACCCCCAGATGGTCTGGTCAGAATGATTGAAATCGATCGTAGTCGCGGATTGACACGCCGTGCTGGTCGGACGTGTTCAGGAACCGTCTGGCGATGCGCCACCGATGCTGCCGGGCCCGGTGATGCCGCCGGCCTCGACCATGATTGCTTCGAGTTTGGCCTGGTGACTGGCCGCACGTTGCACATGCTCGGGAGTGGTGATCAGAGACTGCAGCATCATCTCGCCATCGCGCCAGTCATCGAACTCGTCCTGCAGGATGAAGTTGATCGACCGGATGGTGGGAGCGTCGGTGATCTCGCTCGTGTTGTTGCGGTGGTACGTGTACGCCGAGATGAAGTGCGGGATCAGCACGCGGTAGACGCCGACGAGTTTCTCGATGGTGAGCTCGGGTGCTTCCGGCTCGGTCATCGCTTCAATGAAACGCACGATCGCGTCATTGGCCGGCACGGTCAGGCGCTCGGGCTTCATCTCGCGAAGTTCGGGAAGCCGCTGATTCCACAGGTCGGCGTGCCAGGCGTGGTGATAGCAGTGGGCCCCAAGGCGCATCTTGATGTCGAGCTCGGGAATGGTCGCGATCCACCCGCCCAATGCCTCAAACAGCTTCATCTCGGTCCACTTGTAATTGCCGACGCGACGAGCGGTCTCCGCAACACTGAACATGCCAGGCAGGTCGCGCCGGTCCCACGGAGCAAACGGCGCCCGCGCGGTCGACTCAGCGGTGGCGCCCGAAGGTGATGCAGCGTCCGATGTAGATGTGGTGTCCCCCATGCCGGCGACAGTAGTGCTCACGTGATCCGGTCAGCTCACCGGGCGCCCGGCGGACCACGCCGCCTCGGCAGCACCAATGTCGGTGGCCGGTTCGCCGTTCGCGGTGTACTCGAGCAGCATGGCTCGCCACGGACCATGCGCCTCGAGCTTGCCGAGGATCGCGCTCACGCCCCAGACGACGCGGTCGAGAATCACGAAACTCGGTGGAAGGTTGAGCTGTTCGATCACCGGAGCGTGCGGGCCCTGCACGTCGAGGATCGTGCCGAGCGTGTCGCGCATCCATTCTCGGGTGAAGGTGAACTCATCAGTGAGATACGGGGTGTACGGGCTGGACACGTAGTCGTAGACCAGCCCGGCATCGAGTCCGTGACCAGTCTTCAAAAAGCCGGACTTCTCCATTTCGCGTACAAGGAGTTCGGGGTCGCGGTCGACGATGATCGCGTCCATCGTGGGCTTCAACCCTTCCCATTCGCCAGGTGACCATCGCTTCACCAAGCCGTAGTCGAGGAACGTGATGCTGCCGTCATGGTGGAACTTGTAGTTGCCCGGGTGCGGGTCGCCGTTGAAGATCCCGTAGTGGTGAATGGCGCGTTGTGCGAACCTCCACAGGACTTCGGCTGCACGTTGCTTGGTTTCAAAGGTCTCGTTCTTGCGGAACTCATCGAACGTGAGGCCTTCGACCCACTCGGTGGTGAGGAGGCGGGCCGTCGAGTACTCGGGAACGAGCTTGGGGATGCGCACCCAGGGATGGCCGGCGAAGCGTTCCTCGAACTCGCTGACGTTGGCTGCTTCGAGCTTGTAGTCGAGTTCTTCGCGCATTCGTCCGCGCAGTTCGTCGACGAGCGCGTTGACGTCGAGACCCTTCAGCATCATCGCGGAGAACATCGCGTACATGACCTCGGCAGCGTCGAGGTCGCTCTCGATGGCTTCGTGCACGCCGGGGTACTGCACTTTGACTGCGACGACTCGTCCGTCCGGAGTGACGGCGCGGTGTACCTGACCGATCGATGCCGCCGCAACGGGGAGGTCGGTCCACTCGCGAAAGATGCGTTCGGGCTGACGACCGAGATCGCCTTCGACGACACCGGCAGCAAGGCTCGGGGCCATCGGAGCGGCATCGGCCTGCAACGTGGCGAGCGCATCTTGGGCTTCGTCGGGCAGCGCCTCGAAGATGAACGAGATCAGCTGGCCGGCCTTCATCAGCACGCCCTTCATCTCGCCGAGTTCCTTGGCGACGTCCTCGGCGGTTCGAATGGCGAACTGCTCATCGAGCGCCGCTCGTCGCTCCTGGTCGCTGGCGATGCCGCGAACCTTCGACACAGCGAACCGGGTGGAGTTGCGAGCTGACATCTTCCAGATCTTCGCTGACCGGGCGAACCGACTGGTCAGCGGCGAGTCGCTGGCTCTCTTGGCGGTCTTTTGTGCGGCGGTGGCGAGGCCGGTGGCCAACGCCAGCAGGCCAGCGAGTGTGGCGACGCCCCTTTTCTGCATCAGGCCAGTCCTCAGCCGAGCGTCGGAGTCGCGGTGCGGGCGGTGGGATGCGCGGCGAGCACGTCGTCAGCAATGGGTTCGCCGGTGATCTCGTCGGTCCAATAGTTCCCGTCGTTCAGTCGTTCGAGTGCGGTCTGGACATCGTTCAAGTCACGCTCGATCGCGTCGAGATCGAGCGAGTCCGCCTTGTCGATGTCGGGCTCAGCCGAAGCAAGGTCATGCGGGATCGTTTCGACTGCCGTCGGTGCCGGCACCTCGTGGGTGGCGTGGTCGACCGAAGCCTCAGAGTCCGCCGCAGGCTTCGATGGTTCTGGCACAGAGGGATCGTTCACCTGCACCAAGTTAGCCGCGCTTGATGTCTGGTCTTCATGAGCATCGAGCATCGAGCATCGAGCGTCGCTGCGCCTGCCGATAGAGTCGGATGCCATGGCTTTCCCTCCTTTTGACGGTTCCGCACCCCAGCAGCAGGAGTTCTCCGCTCCGCCCGAGATGGGCATCGACCCGGCCAAGCGCTACACGGCCACGATGACCACCTCGCTCGGCGAGATCGTGATTGCACTCGATGCACTCAAGGCTCCCAAGACCGTGAACAACTTTGTGTTCCTGGCGCTCAACCATTACTACGACGGCGTGATCTTCCACCGCATCATCAACGGATTCATGTGCCAGGGCGGCGACCCGACCGGCACAGGTCGTGGCGGCCCCGGCTACCGGTTCGAAGATGAGCTGCCCAAGCCGCGTGAGTACCAGGTCGGCTCGCTTGCGATGGCCAATGCCGGGCCGAACACCAACGGCTCGCAGTTCTTCATCGTGTCGGGCGGGTCCGGCGTCGGGCTCCCGCCGCAATACAGCCTGTTCGGTCAAGTCGTGAAGGGTCTCGACATTGTCGACACGATGCAGAACGTTCCCACCGGTGGTGGCGACAAGCCGAAAACTGACGTCGTCATCCAGAGCGTCGTCATCACCGAATCGGCGGACTGACGCAGAGCGCGACAGATGGTGCCAGGCACCATCTGTCACACTCGCCCAGTGACCGAGATCTCACTTGCACAGGCGCGGCGGATCGCGCTGGGCGCGCAGGGATTCAACAACGCCCGTCCGACCGGTCGGATTGACCGTCGACACCTTCGCAAGGTGCTCGATCACATCGGGCTCATTCAGATCGACTCGGTCAACGTGCTCGTGCGCAGCCAAGAGCTGCCACTCTTCGCTCGGCTGGGTCCTCACCCGCGCACGCTGATCACCGACGCGACGCAGGCGGGCGAACTCTTCGAGTACTGGGTGCATGAGGCGTGTCACGTGCCTGTCGAGCAACGGCCGCTGTACGGCTGGATGATGACGGGCCATCCGCGCTGGAAGGCGATGCGCACATTCGCAGCCGAGCGACCTGAGCTGATCCAGTCAGTGCTCGATCGGTTACGCGCCGAGGGGCCACTGGTGGCGAGTGATCTGCAGATGCGTGATCGGCCGAAAGGTCAATGGTGGGATTGGGACGACGGCAAGTTCGCGCTCGAGCACTTGTTCCGTCTTGGTGAGGTTGCAGCGACTCGGCGACCGAACGACTTCGCGCGCATGTATGACCTTGCCGAGAGAGTCATCCCCGCCGACGTCCTCAATGCGCCGACGCCGACCGAGCACGAGGCAAAAAAAGAGCTCCTCGTCCTGGCAGCGTCGTATTTTGGGGTGGGGACCGCGGCGGACCTCGCCGACTACCACCGGCTCGCGCACACGCGTCCGCACCTCGCAGAGCTGGTCGAGGAGGGCCGATTGATCGCCACCAGAGTCGAGGGCTGGAAGCAGCAGGCATACCTCCACCCCGATGCGAAGCGTCCGCGCCGGATCACTGCTCGTGCTGTGCTCAGCCCGTTTGATCCGGTGGTCTGGTTCCGTGATCGCGCCGAGCGGCTGTTCGGATTCCACTACCGGATCGAGATCTACACTCCAGAGCCCAAGCGACAGTTCGGCTACTACGTGCTGCCGTTCCTCCTTGGTGACGAACTCGTGGGTCGCGTCGATCTGAAGGCTGACCGCAAGGCACGACAACTACTGGTCCAAGGCGCGTACGCCGAGCCAGGAATCGCCGAGGCCCACGTCGCCGAGGAACTCGCGGACGAACTCAAACTCATGGCTGACTGGCTCGGACTTGACGAGGTCGTGGTCAAGCCTCGGGGCGACCTGTCCGCAGCCCTTCGCGTCGCGATCTGACCGTCGTCGCGGCTGCGAGCGTCAGTTGGCCGGCAGGGCCCAGCGCAGCGTTCGCGTCACCAGCTTTCCGGCAGGTCGCAGCACGGCCGCCTCCGAAACAGGGAGCCATGGCAGACGCAGTGGGAAGCGTGTCCATGCCGGCATGAGGGCGACGGCCGCGGCGCAGATCAATCCGTACGGAGCGCGAGCAGCGAGGGGGAGCGGTGGCTGGATGATCAGGTAGCGCGCAGCGTCACGCGCCTCGCGAGTACCGCGGAGCTCGGGTCGGAACGTGCGGAGGTGCTGACGGAGCTCGTCCTCGGTTTCGGGTGGGTGTTCAACACCAAGGGCGCGAGCGACGACCGCCGACTCAGCCACGTACTGATCGCGTTCGCTCCCGAGGAGTGGTTGCAGTCCGAAGCGGTCGTGGGCTGCGAGAAAGCTGTCGAGCTCGGCGATGTGGACCCAGTGCAGGAGATGGGGGTCGTTCGCGGCGTAGGGCCGCCCGTCAGATGAGGTGCCGACAACATGCTGGTGAACACGATGAACGACGTCGACTGCTCGCTGTGCTTCGGAGGCTGGGCCGAACGTCGTCGCGGCAAGAAAGTCGGCGGTGCGCTGCAACCGTCCCCACGGATCGGCCCGATAGTCGGAGTGCTGTGCGACGCCGGCCATCGCGAGCGGGTGCAAGGACTGAAAGAGCAGTGCCCGCATCCCGCCGATGAACATTGACGCATCGGCGTGCACCCGACGAATCGGTGCATCGTCGTCAAACCAGCCGGGTTCACCGGTGTCGAACAGTTCGGTGCGGCGAACATCCGCGTTCGGTCCGACCACGCGATCGCGGATCTGGCTGCCGAGCCAGGAGCGGAGTTCCGCTGGAGTGGGCGCCATTGGCTCATCGTGTCACGGGATGCTGAGTACCATCCGGACGTGCCCGAAGAAAGTCCAGACGAGAACCAGTCGTCCGATGAGACAGGCGTGGGCAACGACGCCGGTCGGCTGGATGCCGATGGCAATCGCTTCGATCGGCGTTCCACTGATCGCGTGCTCCCACGGTGGGTGGTCCCCGGTATCGCACTGTTCTGGACCGGGTTCCTGCTCACCTTCGTCGCGCGTCACGTGTTTCACCGCCTCGCTTCGCTCCTCATTCTGCTGCTCGTTTCGCTGTTCCTGGCGCTGGCCATCGAGCCGGGAGTCAACCGACTTGCCGCTCGCGGCTGGCGCCGAGGGCGCGCCACCATGTCGATCCTGCTCGGCGTGCTCCTCACGTTCCTGGTCTTCGTGGTCGCGATCGGCACGCTGGTTGGCACGCAGATCGCGGACCTGCTGTCGGAGTCGAACGTCTACATCGAAGACACCGTCAAGTTCTTGAACGACACATTCGACACGCAGATCGATCCGCAGTCGGTGATCGACGAAGTCAACGACCCTGACGGTCGCGTGCAACAGTTCATCCAGAGCCAGGGCGACGAGGCAGTCCGCCTCTCACTCACTGCGCTGGGAGTGATCTTCCAGGGCTTGTCCGTGATTCTCTTCACCTACTACCTCGTTGCGGATGGGCCGCGCCTTCGCCGCATCATCTGCTCGCGCCTCACGCCACAGCGTCAGGACCGTGTCTTGAGCGCGTGGGAACTGGCAATCAACAAGACCGGCGGCTACCTCTATTCACGGGCGCTTCTTGCGTTGTTGTCGGCGTTCTTCCACTGGCTGGTGTTCCAGTCGCTGGGGACGCAGGCTCCCATCGCGCTCGCGTTGTGGGTTGGTTTCGTCAGCCAGTTCCTGCCGGTCGTCGGTACCTACCTCGCCGGCATCCTGCCCGTGCTCGTGACCTTCCTGGACTCCCCGCTCAAAGCGGCCATCGTCATCGGTTTCATCGTGATCTACCAACAGATCGAGAACTACTTCTTTGCGCCGCGCATCACCGCCCGCACAATGGAGCTACACCCAGCCGTTGCCTTCGGCGCAGCGCTCGGCGGCGCGGCACTGCTCGGCCCCGTCGGCGCGATTCTGGCTCTGCCTGCGGCAGCAATGTTCCAGGCGTTGGTGGGTGAGGCCGGCCATCGCTACGACGTGGTCGATAGTCATCTCACCAATATTCAGCCTCCCAAGCGGTCACGCGGGGCAGCATCGCATCCGAGTGCTCAGGCCGACTCGCCCAATACGCCGTGACCCGATTCGAAGAGACGCGGTTCGCTCGCGAGTCGTTCGCTCCAATTGCTGTTGCGACGCGGAGTTCCCTCGAAGAATCGCTCCACTTTGGAGCGGGTGTCGTGCTCGACGCCGACGGTGCCGTCGAATCCGAGATCGGTGATGCCAACCTCGTTGTCTATCCCCGGTCGTGCCTGAAGCCGATGCAGGCCGATGCGATGGTCGCGGCTGGTCTGCAGGTCACGACTGAGCAGTTGGCGGTGGCCTGCGCGAGCCACAGCGGCGAACCGCGCCACCTCGCCACGGTGTGCGCGTTGCTCGCTACGGCGGACCTGACCGAAGGGGACCTGGCCAACACCGTGTCGCGGCCGTATGGCGCCGCGGCCCGCTCGGCGCTCCGAGCGGAGGGCGTCCCGCCCTCGTCGCTCCAGCAGAACTGCTCGGGCAAGCACGCCGCAATGCTCGCCACCTGCCGCGTCAACGGGTGGCCGATCGACGGGTACCTCGCTGTCGAGCATCCGTTGCAGCAGATGATCAGCGCGCACATCGAGCTGCTCATGAGTGAGCCGGTCGCCTACATCGGGATCGATGGATGCGGCGCCCCAACTCAAGCGTTCAGCCTGCGCGGGTTGGCCAGCGCCTTCGGCACCCTCGCTCGTGGCTCGCAGGTAGCAACCGCGATGACAGCCCACCCTGAGTTGGTGGGGGGTACCGAGCGCGATGTCACGGACTGGATGCGCGCCGTGCCGGGCCTGATCGCCAAGGAGGGGGCCGCCGCAGTGATGGCGGGCGCATTGCCCGACGGACGATCATTTGCCTACAAGATCGCGGATGCAACCGAAGACGCGAGAAAGGTCGTGATGCTCGAAGCTCTTCGACTGCTCGGTGTCGACGCTGCCACGATCGCCGCCAACGAGCAGATCGCGAACGTTTCCGTCCTCGGGCATGGGCAACCGGTCGGTCGACTCGTTCCGCTCGAGTGGTCAGAACGAAGATGATGGCGTGAGCAATCCGATCGACTTCGTCTCCCTCGACAAGGACGCCTTTGCGTACGGAGCAGTGGAGCAGCTGGCGCCTGGCATTCGCCGTGTGATTGCGAAGAACCCGTCGAAGTTCACGTATCACGGCACCGGCACCTACATCATCGGCGAAGGCGACGTTGCCGTCGTCGACCCCGGTCCGCAGATCGATACCCACCGCGACGCGCTCGCTGCAGCACTCGACGGCGAGACAGTGCGGACCATTCTGGTCACGCACTGCCACGCCGATCACTCTCCGCTCGCGGCCTGGCTCCATGCCGAGACGGGCGCGCCGACCGTTGCTTTTGGTCCACACGACCGACCTGACGCCGAGCCGTGGGATATCGGGACCGATCCTGAGGGGTTTGGCATCGCGCCGCCGTCCGAAGAACCTGAACCCGACACCGCAGAGCCAGAGGTCAAAATCGAGGAATCGACCGATCATGCGTTCATCCCCGACATTGTCGTGAACACCGGCGACGTTGCGGCAACGGGTTCCATCGGCTCGACGCCATGGACCGTGACAGCCCTCCACACGCCGGGTCACACGTCCAACCACACCTGCTTTGCCTTCAATAATGGTTCGACCACCTCGCTGTTCAGCGGCGACCACGTGATGGGTTGGAGCACAACGGTCGTCTCACCGCCCGACGGCGACATGGCTGCCTACTTTGAATCCCTGCGCGTCGTAGCTGGGCGGACCGATGACGTGATCATCCCGACGCACGGGTCACCGGTGACCGACCCGCAGACCTATGTGCGTCAGCTGATCGCCCACCGCGCAGCACGTGAACAGCAGATCGTGGACGCCGTTCGCCGCGGACTCACCACGATCCCCGAAATGGTCACCGAGTTGTACGCAGCGGTCCGCGTCGAGCTGCACAAGCCCGCTGCGCGCAGCGTGCTGTCGCACCTCGTCAAACTCGTCGACGAGGGCACTATCGCTCTCGACAGCTCGGCCAAGCCGCGCCTCGACAGCGTCTACGCGGCGGTCTGATCCCGGAGGTCAGTCAGATTGCAACGTCGTCCGGGGCGGTCTCCGGTTGCTCGGCGTCGACCTCGGCCCGGTTGCGAGCAAAGATGTCGGGCGGCTCGATCCACGGGTCAGGCAGCGTGCCGGAACGGGCGTGTTCGATGGTCGTCCACACCCGCTCCGGGGTGCAGGGAAGGTCGATGTGGCGCACGCCGAGATGGGCGACCGCATCGATGACAGCGTTCTGCACCGCCGGGGTCGCACCAATGGTCGCAGCTTCGCCAATACCTTTCGCTCCAAGCGGATTCAGCGGCGTGGGCGTCTCGGTCGAGACGACCTCAAACGACGGCAACTCGGCAGCGGAAACGATGGCGTACTCGGCAAGATTCGAGGTGACCGGGTTGCCGTCTTCGTCGAAGAGGACCTCTTCGAACAGCGCTTGTCCGACGCCCGCAGCGATACCGCCATGTTGTTGGCCCTCAACGATCAGTGGGTTGAGCACGGTGCCGCAGTCGTCGACTGCGATGTGGCGCAGCAGCGTCACCTTGCCGGTTCCTGAGTCGACCTCGACCACGGCGATGTGGGTGCCAAATGGGAAGGTGCCGCTCTCTTGCACGAAGTCGAGCTCGCCGTTCAACTGCTCGCCTTCGGCCGCCGCGCGTCCCGCCAGGTCTCCCCACGTGATCGCCTGCGCGGGAACACCGGCCACACCGATCGTGCCACTGGCCCGGTCGACGACGATGTCGGCCACGTCGGCTTCCAGAAAGCGCGCGGCGAGCTGCTTGGCCTTGTCGACCATGACTTCGGCCGCGCCGTGCACGGCTGAGCCCGCCAGCTGCAACGAGCGTGAGCCGCCGGTGCCGCCGCCGGTACGGACCCGGTCGGTGTCGCCATCGACCAGGGTGATGCGATCGACCGGGATGCCCGTCTGATCGGAAACAAGCATTGCGTACGCAGTCTGGTGGCCCTGACCGTGTGAGAGCGTCCCCGCGAACATCGTGGCGGAGCCGTCGTCGTGCACTTCGACCGCACCGAACTCGGTGCCGCCTCGCCCGGACGTCACCTCGACGTAGGAGGCCACGCCGATACCAAGCAGCATCTCGTCACCGCGTGCTCGTCGCTCAGCCTGCTCTGCTCGCAACGAGTGGTAGTCCGCGACCTCAGCGGCGCGCTCGAGCGCCACTGCGTACCGGCCGGTGTCGTAGGTGGGCCCGGCGATTGTCTTGAACGGGAAGACGTCCTCGCCGAGGAAGTTGCGGCGGCGGATCTCGAGCGGGTCGATACCGAGTTCAAGAGCGGCCTGGTCGGTGAGCCGCTCGATCAGTGCCGTGGCCTCGGGTCGGCCTGCGCCGCGGTACGCACCCATTGGTGTGGTGTTGGTGACCGCCACCGCGATATCGAACTCGAGCTCGGGGATTGCATAGGTGCCCTGCGCCATGTTGCGTGAGAGCCCGGGGAGATGGGCGCCGATGTTCGGGTATGCGCCGGCATCGTTGACGATTCGCACACGGAGGTTGGTGAAACGACCGTCGGCGTCGCAACCGAGTTCCGCGTACTGAATCTGACCGCGGCTGTGGAGCAGCGATTTCATGTCGTCACTGCGCGGCGGCACCCACACGACCGGCCGGGCGAAACGCTTCGTCAGCGCGGAGATGACAACGTGCTCGGCCATCAACCCGGCTTTGCCGCCGAAACCGCCGCCGACCTGTGGCGTGACGACGTGGATCTCGTCTTTGGCAATGCCCAGCGCGCCGGCGAGCTGGTCGTGCAATGCGTGCGGCATTTGCGTCGACGCGTACAACTTGATGCGACCGCGATCGTCCATCTTCGCCGCAGCGCGATCGGGCTCGATGGGGACGACGGCGACACGCTGGTTGATGTAGCGGCCGCGCACGACGTGCTCGGCTCCGGACGGGTCAGAACGATCGCTGCCCACGGTGCGGATTGCCTGGTTGTCGCCGTGTGCGGGGAAGATCGGTCGGGCGGCAGCGGTGAGTGCCGCCTCCATGTCGATGATGGCAGGCAGCGGATCGATATCGGCCCAGATCAACTGAGCGGCGTCCTCGCCGATGGCAGCAGTTTCGGCCAACACCACCGCAATGGGCTCGCCGACGAAACGCACGGTGCCGTCAGCGAGTGGCGGCCGCTTGAAGTCATCGTGGACGGGTGCGAAACCATGATGAGGCGCGATCCCGAGATCCGCAGCGGTGACTACTGCGACAACGCCCGGCAGCGCTGTCGCTTCTGCGATGCCGATCGAGTTGATCGTGCCGTGAGCGACGTCGGAACGTGCGAACACCGCGTGCAGCGGGTTGGTGAGACCGAGATCGTCGACGTACTGCGCCGCGCCCGTGAGCAGTGAAGGGTCCTCGGTGCGTGTGACGCGTGTGCCGAGAATTGAGCCGGGCCGCGCAGCTGCGTCAGTCATCGGGTCTGACGCTACCCGTCACGACGTCAGCCATTCCAGGTAGCGCCTGCCCCCGTCTCGCCACCCGTGTCACCACTCGTCTCACCACTCGTTTGTGTCGCAGTTTCTGCGGACTGGTCCGCAGAAACCCGAACATAAACGAGGAAGTAGCGGGTGGGATGGTGCTGGGCTGAGTTACTCGGAGGCGTACGACACGTCGATGCCGAGCGGTTCGGCGAGCGGCGCGTTGGTAGTGAGACGAGCATTCGTGGAACATTGCGGCGCACCGATGCTGTACAGACCGTTCTTGTCGCCGTTGCCGAAGTTTTCTTGCGGAGGAGACAAGATGACGGGCCGCATCAGTTCACCGATTGCATTGACATGGTCGAGGCCGAGCATGTGAGCGATCTCATGCGTGAATGCAGATGTGATCTCGGCGGGGCTGCTGATGTCGGTGATGTCGATGATCGCGAAGCCCCCCCGCACGACCCACGCTGTCGAGGACCCACCCGCGAGCTCGATCGGTAATGCCCCTTGCGCGCTCGGACCGATGCCGCCGATGCCGATCGTGTTCCC
The DNA here is from genome assembly GCA_018666235.1 of Ilumatobacter sp. Taxonomy (GTDB): domain Bacteria; phylum Actinomycetota; class Acidimicrobiia; order Acidimicrobiales; family Ilumatobacteraceae; genus Ilumatobacter_A. The sequence goes on along the minus strand of JABJAB010000060.1, from coordinate 1,567 downwards.
GGCGAGAATCGGCGTCGCATATGGATCGGAGAAGGCGAAGACTGCCATCGCGGACTCGGTACTGCCAGCCACGCGTGAGTCGACACCGTTGGTCTTCAGGCTGCCGGTGACGTTGCCGCGGTAGATGAAGTCGAAGCCGCTTGCTTGTTCGGCGTTCTCGATGGCTGTGTTCAGCGCGTTGATCTGAGACTGCGTGGCCCGTTCGGTGTTGACCGCGTACGTGATCGCCACGCACGGCGTCCACCCGTAGTACTTGCGTCCGTTGCGCTGGTAGGCGCCGTACTGCGCATTCGACCCGGTGGCCTCGAGGAGATACTCGTAGTCGTTGTCGGCAGGAGGCTGGGTCACACCTGTCGGCGTGTCCGGTGCTGTCGGTGGAGTAGTCGGTTCTCTCTTTGTCGTGTGCGGTGGTGTCGTCGTTCCGTCGAGGAAGTATCCGCTGACGTCCACAATGAAATCTGATCGTCCCATTGAATAGACGCTCAGCTTGCCGTTGTGAAGCCGAGCGATCGCATGGTTCGCGATTGAGTGGTTCGCGAACATGGAGTTAACCGATGAGTACGGGTCAGGCATCGGCTCCTTCGGGTACATCACGAGGTAGCCGGGCCCATCCGTGTTGGTCATCGTCAGGTTGGTGGCCACGCCGAGCACGCCGGTCGCGGGCACGCTCAACTTCCCGGCGATCTGCAAAGAACGTGACGTTCTTGGTGCCAACGCTGAGGACCCGATTGGGACTTCTTCAGGCCGGCTGTCGTAGTGCCGCTCGGGGCTCACTGGAACGTAAAGGCCTGACGACGAGCTAGTAGTTTCTGAGTCGCCGGTCATCTCGCCAGTCATCCACCCGATGACGTCGACCACGATATGGGTGGCATTGTTGGAGACGGAGATGGTGGTCGTGCCGTCTGGCCTCAGCCTGGCGATCGCGCTGCCCGCAATGGTGTGAGCAACTCCGGTGTAGTTGAGGTTCGACGAGTTCGGAACCTTGCCGCCGGGATGGACCGTGAGAAATCCGGACCCCTGGGTCTCAGTGGCAACCATGTTGATCAACGCAGCCGACGCCCCTTCGTCAACGACGGATGAGAGATCGATCACGAGTTGGCCGTTGGCGGGGACCGGCACCCGGGTCTGGCGGGTGTCCGTGATCCGAGTCGGGACATCCAACGGGACGAAGCGCCCCGCCCGGCTTGATGTAGAACCTTCGAACACCCCTTGCACATCGACGACGATGTGGGAGCTTCGGAGCGACTGGATGGAGATTCTCCCGTTCGTGCCGACCGGTACGATCGAGAAGTTGGCGATCGTCTCGTTCGCGATTCGGTTGTTGACCGCAGATGTCGACACGTCGTCGGAGGTGGCAAGCCCGAACGGGAACGACTTCAGCCAGCTGGGCGCGATCGGTTCGGTAATCGTGAGGTTGATGGCGACGGCCTTGACGGCGAGTGGATCGACGCCGGCCGCTGCGATGACTGCGGGGGTGAGTGGGTCGAGTGAGAGCGTGTCGCCGTCGCCGTCACGAGTGACGCCGAAGCCTGGGTACCGCGTATCGAGCACACGCTCCGGCGATATC
>JABJAB010000059.1 GCA_018666235.1 Ilumatobacter sp. | reverse complement strand
TCGTCTTTGTCAGAATGGACACCCTGTATGACGATCACCTGCGACTGCATCGCGGCGAATGCCGCTCGAACTGGTGACCGAGCCAGATGACTGACGACATGACGACGCGTCGGCACGACGACGCTGGCAATGAGCCGCAACGAGATGTTGGTCCCGATCGGATCGGGGCGGGACCGGGCGCAGACGGTGAAGCTGCCGACGAGGTCGAGTTCGACGACCTCGACATCCAACTCGACCATCAGCTGCGAGACGACGGCGTGCAGCGCATTGACTCACGCGATCGCCAAGTGGCAGATGACGTTGACGAGACGTTGATTGTCGACGATGTGGTCAGCGACAGCTTGGTCGCCGACCCAATCGTTCCGACGCTGGCGCATCGCATCGGCCAGCGGATCGTCCGGCGCCCACTCGCCTGGTGGAACCGAGAGTGGACCAACGAACGGGTGGCGCGGGTGCTGGTCACATCGGCGACGCTCGTCACGACCACGGTCGTGATGATGCTGATCGTCCATTTCAATCCACTGTCGCCCAGTCGTGATTTGTTGCTCGACAACACGACACCCACTGGGGGCGACATGGGTGCCCACGTTTGGGCCCCTGCGTTCCTTCGAGATCACTTTCTCCCGAACTTCCAGCTCAGCGGTTGGAGCATGGACTGGTATGGCGGGCTTCCGCTCTATCGCTTCTACATGGTCATTCCCGCCCTCGCAATCGTGGCGCTTGATGCCGTTCCGTTCGTCGCCTACGGCGTTGCGTTCAAGATCGTCGCTGCATCTGGGCTGTTGACGTTCCCGCTGGCCTGCTGGGCGTTTGGTCGCCTCGCCAACTTCCGTCACCCGATCCCCGAACTGTTTGCGTTCGGCGGGCTGTGTTTCCTGCTCGATGAAAGCTTCGAAATTTACGGCGGCAACGTCAAGTCGACAATGGCCGGCGAGTATTCGTTCTCGATCGCGCTCACGCTGGCCGTTCTCGGTCTTGGGCTCCTCGCGCACGGCCTGCGCACTGGCCGGTTCCGGGTGTGGACCGCCGTGGTGCTGTCGCTTGCCGCGGTGTCGCACGGCATCGTGCTGATCTTCGTTGCGGTCGCGGCAATCGTCATGTCGCTGGTGTGGATGGACAGCAAACGCGCCTGGTACGCGGTGTCGACCGGCGTCACGACCCTGCTGCTCTCCGCGTGGTGGGTCGGTCCCTTCCTGTTCGGGCACGAGTTCATGACCGACATGAAGTACGGATTCAGGCCGAGCGGTTCGAGCGACTCGTTCTGGGACATGTTCTTCCCGCTCACCACCGGCCTCGACATCTTGATCACGACGCTGGCCATCATCGGCTTTGCGGCGATGATCGTGCGGCGGAACCTGACCGGCGTTGCGCTCGGCATCATTACCTTGCTGTTTGTCGTCGGGGTCTACATCGCACGCGACAGCCTGCCGGGCATCGGTCTGCTGTGGAACCCTCGCCTGCTTCCATTCATCTATCTCCTCAGGTATTTCCTGATGATGATCGGTGCCCTCGAAGTGATCACCTGGATGATCAACCTGGCCCGTCAGCGAATGGCAGATCGGGAACTGAATTCATATGAATCAGCGTTTGCCGCCGGTGCGATCGGCCTCAGCTGTCTCACCGTGTTCGGCTTCATGTATGAGACCTTGCCGTTCGACGGCCGTGTGGTGGTGGCCGCAGGAACCGACGACACTGCCGCTACCACCACCTATGCGTGGGGGCCGATCCAGAAGTCACCCGACGCCGGCCGCGCAGTGGCCGACGGATGGACTCGCTACAACTGGGGCGGGTACGAGGCGCGGACACAGTTCCCTGAGTACCACGCGGTCGTCACCGAGATGACCGACATTGGAGAGACCAACGGCTGCGGCCGAGCGCTCTGGGAGAACAACGCCGACAACGGTCAATACGGCACGACGATGGCCTTGATGCTGCTGCCGCACTGGACAGATGGCTGTATCGGCTCGATGGAGGGCCTCTTCTTCGAGGCCTCTGGCACCACGCCGTACCACTTCATCACTGCCGCGGCGGTCTCTGAAAGCTCGTCGAATCCTGTGCGCGAGTTGCGATACGTCAACAACAATGCCGAGGTTGGGGTGCAGCACATGCTTGACCTCGGCGTCCGATACCTCATGGTCCGCACGGACCCGGCGAAGGCCGAAGCGTCACAACAGGACGAACTGCGGTTCATCACCACCTCCGCTCCGTGGGACATCTACGAGTTGATCGGTTCCAATATCGTCGAACCGCTGAGCGTGCAGCCGGTGGTCGTCAACGAACGTGCGGGCGACCAGCGAGAACGCAACCTCGAACTGGGCACCAGCTGGTTCCAGCGTCAGGACGATTGGGCCGCGATCCCCGCCGACAGCGGGCCCGACGACTGGCAGCGTATTGACGTCGAGATTGACATGGATGTTCGCGTCGGCGAACCGGGGGAGCGCAGCCGAAACGTCGACTACGTCCTGCCGGTGCAAGAGATCGAACCGGTGGCGTTGCCCCAGATCAAGGTGTCCGACGTTCAAATTGGGCAGCAGTCTGTCGAGTTCAGCGTTGACCAGATCGGCGTGCCGGTCCTGGTACGCGTGAGCTACTTCCCGAACTGGGCCGTGAGCGGCGCAGACGGTCCGTATCGAGTGTCGCCCAACCACATGGTGGTCGTGCCGACAAGTACTGATGTGCGCATGGAGTACCAGAAGACAAGCCTTGACTGGTTCTTCTACGGCCTCACCGTGCTCGGCATTGGGCTGTGTTTCTTCTGGCGGCGTCGGGGTGATCTGCAGTTCGCCGGCGAGTTCCCAAGCTGGGGATCGAACGGCACCGGCAACGACCTCCATGGCGACGACGTCGACGGCAGTTTGACTGGCGAGGTGGCTGTCGTCCCGGACGTCTGGGCGCCTTCTCGTCCGATGGATGAAGTACCGGATCCGACACCGATGTACTTGCCGAACCCGCTCGCTGACTCAAGTGAGCCGGGCGGCGCATCTGACCTGCTCATTGACACTCAGCCCAGCGATGTTCCCAACCCGTTGGGGGTCGATGACGGCGATGGCGTCGCCAGGTCACCCCAGCCGCCATCGGATTGACCGTCAAGCATCGGTAGCCTCGCCCGGGTCTATGTCAGAACTCGACCAGATCGTCAAGGCGTACGACATCCGCGGCACGGTTCCCGATCAGCTCAACGCTGACGTGGCCCACGCCCTCGGAGTCGGGTTCGCCATCCACATCCGCCAGGCCAGTACTGCAGAGCAGGTGGTCATTGCTCGCGACATGCGGCCCTCCGGCCCGCAATTCGTTGAAGCGTTCTCGCGAGGGCTGCTCGATCAAGGCCTTGACGTGGTCGATATCGGACTTGGGTCAACCGACATGATGTATTACGCGTCGGGCATTCTCGATGCGCCAGGAGCGATGTTCACCGCATCCCACAACCCCGCCGGATACAACGGCGTCAAGCTGTGCATGGCGGGGGCTCGGCCCGTCGGCGTCGACACTGGGCTGCTCGACGTCAAGCGGGTCGCCGCCGAAGTACTCGACGGAACGACGCCGAGGCCCGCAGCGCGCGCAGGCACGCGAGTCGAGCGCAACGTCCTCGACGATTTTGCCGAGCACGTGCTCACGTTCGTCGATCTCAACGACATTGGGCCGATGAAGGTCGTTGCCGACACCGCCAACGGCATGGGCGGCCTGGTCGTTCCTGCCGTGTTTGAACGGCTGGCCAACGTCGAACTTGAGGTCATGTACCCCGAACTCGACGGAACTTTCCCAAATCATCCTGCCGATCCGCTGCAACCAGCCAATCAGCGCGACCTGCGGGCGCGCGTCACGAGCGGTGGATTTGACATCGGGCTGGCCTTCGACGGTGACGCTGACCGCGTGTTCGTCGTCGACGAGCAGGGTGAGGGGATGAGCGGTTCGACCACGACTGCGTTGTTGGCGGTCGCTGCTCTGCGCCAAAACCCTGGCGCGTCGATTCTGCACAACCTGATCTGCTCGCGGGCCGTCCCCGAAGTTGTGCGCGAGCACGGTGGCGTGCCGATTCGGACAAAGGTCGGGCATTCCTTCATCAAGCAGGTGATGGCAGATAC
>JABJAB010000058.1 GCA_018666235.1 Ilumatobacter sp. | reverse complement strand
GTAGGTGGGTTTTACCCAGACCAGCAGAACCGTAGATGAACAGCGGATTGTATGATCTACCAGGTGTTTCTGCGACTCGCAGGGCTGCGGCCAACGCGAATTGGTTGGATGCTCCCTTCACGAAAGCCTCGAAGGTGTAACGCGGATTGAGGCCGGCTTCATCGACGCGGTCGCCGTTCGTCGACGAACCGTTCATCCGTGTTGACTCGATTGACTCGGGACGCAGCGGTGCTGAAGGCGACTCATGTCTGGCTGACGCAGTGTCGATCAACGGATCCGCCTCGATGACATCTGGGACTTCGGCAACGGCATCGCTCGTCGCGACTTCGATGTCAATGGTGCGATGTCCTTGATTGGCCTCGTCGAGCGCGTCGGTCACGAGTGGGAGATAGCGCGTCAGAATCCGGTCACGGACGTACGCACTTGGGGCAAGCAGCCGCAATGTTTCAGGGCCGGACTCAAGGGGTACGACGTCCTGAAACGTCGAGAACCAGACGGATTCTGCAAGTTGCGAACGCAGAAACAACGTGACTTGCGTCCAGACGTCATCGGCGTCGCTCACCTGATATCACTCATTGAAGATTCCTGACCGGTGTTCGTTGCTGGTGAATTGTCCACATAGTTATCCCGATGATGTGGAAAGGTGGCTGATTGGGGACAAGCGGACGACCATAGCACCTCAGACACAACACAGAACAACGAGAGAAATATCGCTGTGACCAGGGGTTTTGCGCATCCGTGAGTCCTGTGGACAAAGAACAGTGATGTCATTTACTCTCAATTCATCGTTTCAACACCGACAACCAAGCAGACGAACGCTCCGCACAGGGATCGATGATGTCGTGACATCGAAAGTCAACGATGATCGTCACCACGCAGGATGGTTGACGCGGTGGTTGGGAGTCGCGCCCATTGGGTCGTAGCATTGTCGGGTCAGTCCGCGACTCGACACGGCCACCGCGTTTGGTGGGCTCGTCGAAGTCACCTTGCGGAACTTGGCTCGAAACGTCCGAAAGAGATTGTCGTGAAGCGCACATTCCAACCCAACAACCGCCGCCGGAACCGTAAGCACGGCTTTCGTGCCCGCATGAGCACCCGCGCCGGCCGCGCGGTGCTCAAGTCCCGTCGCGACAAGGGCCGGGCCCGTCTGTCCGCCTGATCGATCAGCTTGATCGATCGCATCCGTGACCGTGACGCATTTGTCCGCCTTCGGCGCGACGGCGTTCGCGTCCGGAGTGCACCCATGTGGTGCTCTTTTGTCGCTGACCCCACCGTCGTGCCGCCGCAGGTGGCCTTTGCGGTCAGTCGCGCACTGGGGAATGCGGTGACCCGCAATCGCCTCCGGCGCCGTTTACGTGTCATTCTCTCGAACGCTGACGTACCGAATGGGCTCCTGCTCTTCGGTGGTCGCCCTCCACTCGCCGAACTGACGTTCGCTGAGTTGGAGATCCGTGTCGCTGCTCTCCTCGCCGCAGCTCAGCACGCCCGAGCACACCCATGACCGCGATGCAGACCGCTGCACTCGATGCGTCGGATCTGCCGGATGTTGATGCCGACTGTGCGGATCGCGACCCGTGCGGGCATGAGCACCGACACGGGCACCAAGACCCCAGGGGTTCATGGTTACAGCGACGCGTCGTGGCGTCCATCTTTTTCTACCAACGAGCGCGCGAGGGCAAGCCTTCACCCTGTCGTTTCTTCCCGTCGTGCTCGGCGTATGCGCTTGAGGCTGTGGAACTCCACGGTTCATGGCGCGGCGGTTGGCTGACGGTGCGGCGCTTGCTGCGTTGCCGGCCGCTTGGACCATCGGGCTTCGACCCGGTTCCTGAACATCGCTCACCGACGTCATCAGACTCTCCCCCAACGACTCACGTACAGAAAGGCGGATGACATGTTTGAAATTCCCGCTGGTTTGCTCGCCTGGTTCTACAGCCTCACGAACGACTACACCTTCGCAATCGCGCTGATCGCTGTCGTGGTCATGGCGATCACGACACCCCTGACGTTGAAGAGCACGAAGGGCATGCTCGAGATGCAGAAGCTTGCGCCTGAGATGCGCAAACTGCAGAACGAGCATCGGAACGACCGCCAAAAGCTCAACGAAGAGATGATGAAGCTCTACCAGGAGCACAAGGTCAACCCGGCCGCCTCCTGTTTGCCGATCGTGGCGCAGATGCCGATCTTCCTCATCATGTTCCGCATCTTGCGCGGTCTCGTGTATCGCCCCTCCGAAGCAAATGGTTCCGGGCCGATCGCCGAGGCAACGTTGCGGGCAATCGATGGCTCACGTGACGCAAGTCCGGGCTTCATTCCCCGCTACTTGGCGATCGACTCCGATCTCTACCAGTCGCTGTACGACCAAGTGGAAATGCCGTCGTTCGGCCTTGATCTTTCCAAGTCTGCTGCCACGGCGATTGGTGAGGGTCTTGGTGAGGGCCTCATTTACGCCCTGCTGGTGGTCGGGCTTGGCGCGTTGTACTTCGGCCAACAGAAGATGGTGGCTGCTCGGGCGACGATTAGCCCGTCGATGTCACCAACACAGCAGAAGTTGATGCAGTACCTGCCTGTCTTCTTCGCTGTCTTCCAGATCTTCTTCCTGTCGGCGCTCGTCGTCTACTACATCTTCCAGACACTGCTCCGCATCTTGCAGCAGTACTACATCACCAAGAAGTTCTACGGCGGCGACGATTCGCTGGGGCGTCAGGCCCAACGTGCTGGCGAGGCGGCCAAGGAAGAAGCAAAGAAGAGCGGTGAACCCACCGGGATGCTTGCGCAAGCAAAGCGTGACCTTGGAGGAGCCAAGGGCACCGAGAAGGAAAAGAGCGAGAAGAACGCCGGCAAGAAAGCCAAGGACGACGCGGTGAAGCCGTCGCCAGTGACCAACAAGCGGGTGACTCCTTCAAAGAGTCGGCCGACGCCCTCGGGCGACGGCAAGGGTCGGCCGACGCCGACGCGTAAGGAAGCCGAGGCGGCTCGGTCAGCGCGTCCCAAGTCGTCGAACAAGAAGAAGCGTTGACCCAGCAGTCATGCTGGTCGAAAACACTACCGAGCAGAAAAACAGTCGTGTGCCAACCGCATGAAGCGGTGGCCTGTCGAAGAAAGAAGAAATACTGATGGAATGGGTGGAAACCACCGGAAAGACCCTGGAAGAGGCACGCGAAGCGGCACTCGACCAATTGGGTGTAGGCGCCGATGAGGCTGAGTTCGACGTGGTCGAGGAACCGAAGGCTGGTCTGTTTGGCCGCACTCGAGGCCAGGCCCGACTTCGTGCTCGCATCAAGCCGACACCAGCACGTCCGAAGCAAGAGCGGAAGCGTCGATCGAAGAGCGACAAGTCCGGCAGCGACAAGCCAAAAGCAAAGGCAAGTCAGGCCAAGCCGGACAGCGGAGCCAACCAAGAGGCTTCCGCTGAGGAGACCACCGGTAGCGCCGATGGCGACGCCGCTGAACCTCGTCAGCGATCCTCCCGTGGCCGCGGTGGCCAGCGGGGCGGAGGCCGCAACGGAACGAACAACAACAGCCAGGAGAAAAAGATGAGCAACGAAGAACGTCCACAGTCCGACGTGACTCCCCAAGAAGTGGGCGACGCTGCGGTCTCATTCATGAACGACCTGGTCACGGCGTTCGGTGCGGACGGCGAGTCCGAACTCACCGTCGACGGCACTGAGCTGGACGTGCAGGTGCGCGGGGATGACCTTGGCCTCCTCGTTGGCCCCGGTGGACGAACATTGAACGCTGTTCAGGACCTCGTGCGCGTTGCTGCTCAGCGTCGCCTTGGCGACCATGAGACTCGGCTGCGGATCGACGTCGCTGGCTACCGCGAGCGCCGTTCGATCGCCCTCGGGAAGTTTGCTGCCGATGTTGCTGCACAGGTCCGCGATAGCGGTGCGGCGCGCTCACTTGAGCCGATGACGTCGGCTGACCGCAAGGTCATCCATGATGCGCTCAATGATGAAGAGGGTGTCGCGAGTTCGTCGTCTGGTGAGGATCCGTATCGCCGGGTCATCGTCGAACCCGCCTGATTGGGTCGCACTACCTGACATACTCGGCGCCGTGAGTCATTCAACTCAAGGCGATGAGGTCGAAAAGAATTTGCACGAGGCGCTGGGACGATCCCAGCGCCTCGGCTTTTTGGGGGATTGGCCGATCCCTGAGGTTGTTGAGCATGCTCGGGTATTCGTCGCCGCACTCGATGGTGTCACTGGTGCAGTGATCGATTTGGGTGCTGGGGGCGGTGTTCCCGGGTTGGTGGTCGCCACCGATCGACCAGATCTGCAGTTGACTCTGCTTGATCGAAGGACCAAACGCACCGACTTCCTGGCACAAATGGTCCGACGCCTGGATCTCGACGGGCACACCAAGGTGCTGGCCGCAGATGTGGACGATGCGATTCAGGCAGGGCACGTCGGTTTTGATGCTGCCATCGCTCGAGGCTTCGGACCTCCTGAATTCACCTTACGGTCAGCGGTGGCGTGTGTCCGTCCCGGCGGTGTGATCGTCATCAGTGAGCCGCCGAGCGGTGATCGGTGGGACCCGGAATTGCTTCGTGAGCTCGACGTGGTCAGAACACCGTCCGACGACCGCGTGGTGCGCTTTGTTGTTGGCCCGAGGGCTGAGTGACTCGTCCTGCGGACCGAGTCTCCCAGACAGCTGTTCAGAGTCTCGACGTTGACACACACCGCTTCCCGGCACTCTGACCAGGGGTGATGCAGCAAGCCTCGACCCAACTTCCATCGTTGTCAGTTGAGTCGAGGGATGTTTCACGTGGAACACCGCGCGTGACGCGGAGGTTGAGGCTCGCGTCAAGACCGGGGTGGTTGCACGTGAATGTTCCACGTGAAACATCGATGACTGGATCCCTGGGAGCCGAAGATTTCAATGAAGAGATCCCGGTGAAATGCTTGTATCGCGAGCGTGGATCGTGCACAGTATGCTGGTCCCGCGAGCGCGTCACCTGATGCCCGCCATCCGTCGTCTGGAGCATGTGTGTCGGACACCGGGGATTTCCCCACAGAATCGAACACCCCATCAGCTGAGTCTGTTGGGTTTCTCGCGTCCGAGGCGACGCCAGCGCCGCCTGAAGCTGCACCGTTGGCGTCCGGCAAGAAGTTGCCGCGGATCATGGCGGTCGCGAATCAGAAGGGTGGCGTCGGCAAGACGACGACCGCCGTGAATCTTGGTGCGGCGCTTGCGGACATGGGTCTACGCACGCTCTTGATTGACCTCGACCCTCAGGGCAACGCGTCCACCGGACTCGGGATCGAGAATCGTGGTCTTGAACTGTCGATGTATCACGTCCTCATGCACGAGGAATCACTCGATAATGTCGTGGAGCCGACCGACGTCAAAGGCCTCTTCGTGGCGCCAGCGTCACTCGACTTGGCTGGAGCAGAGATCGAGTTGGTTCCGGCGTTTAGTCGTGAGCAGCGACTGAAGCGAGCGATTGAGGCCGTGATCGATGATTACGACTATGTGTTGATCGACTGTCCCCCATCGCTGGGCCTCCTCACGGTGAACGGTCTGTCTGCTGCCAATGAGGTCCTCGTGCCGATTCAGTGTGAGTACTACGCGCTTGAGGGCCTCGGACAGTTGCTCCGCAACGTCGACTTGGTGAAACGCAACTTAAATCCGACGCTTGATCTGAGCACGATTCTCTGCGTGATGTACGACGCCCGAACAAAGCTGGCGGGACAAGTCGTCACAGAGGTTCGAGAGCACTTCGGCGAAAAGGTACTGCGCAGTGTGATTCCACGCAGCGTGCGCCTGTCTGAGGCACCATCGTTCGGTCAGCCGATCACCACATTCGATCCCCGCTCACGTGGTGCGATCGCTTACCGCGATGCCGCCAAGGAGGTGCACGCCAATGTCACGCCGTAGTGGTCTTGGAAAAGGTCTCGGGTCGCTGATCCCGGCAAGCGAAGTTGCTGATGGTGGTGCTGGTGCTTCGTTGGCGGAGGTGCCGACCGCGTCGGTGTCGCCCAACCCAAATCAGCCTCGCGTGCACTTCGCTGAAGAGGGCCTGGTGGAACTCGCCGCCTCGATCTCAGAGATGGGCGTGCTGCAGCCCATCCTCGTGCGGCCCAAGGACGATGGCGAGTACGAGCTCATTGCCGGCGAACGGCGTTGGCGTGCGGCGCAGCGAGCAGGCCTCACGACCGTTCCGGCGATCATTCGGACCACCGATGATTTGAGTTCAGTTGAGCAAGCACTGGTGGAGAACCTCCATCGTCAGGATCTCACACCGTTGGAAGAGGCCGCCGCCTTCCAGCAGTTGATCGAAGACTTTGGGATGACTCATGACCAAGTCGCGACACGCGTTGGGAAGAGTCGTTCAGCTATCACGAACACGATTCGTCTGCTCGGGTTGCCGCCGGCCGTCCAGAGTCTGCTCGCGGACGGGCAGCTCTCCGCCGGTCATGCTCGTGCGCTCCTCGGTACACCGGATCGTGCCCGTCAGGAGGTGCTCGCTCAGGCAGCAGTGGCCGAAGGGTGGACCGTACGCGCCACGGAGCAGGCCGTCCGTGGCGGTGATGTACCCGTCGCCGATGCGCCGGGTGTAACGCCCGTTCCGAGCGGTGGTGGCGCCACGATCGACGGCGCTGGGCTGACCCCGGCAACGCAACTCCGGCCGCCGGGCCTCCTTGAACTTGAGGAGCTGTTGGCAGATCGTCTTGACACCCGTGTCTCAGTGTCGATGGGTCCCAAGCGGGGTCGCGTCACGATCGATTTTGCCGATTTGGTAGATCTGGAGCGGATTTACCGCCTGATGACTGGTTGAGCGGGTTCAGACTCTCAACTCTCAATCCAAATCCCATCACTGTCATTTATCCACAGTTCATCCCCAGGTTGAGGATGAAGTTTATGGTTGAGCACCGAAATCTGGTCGAACACCACGCACATCGGTCAATCTTGTCTCGATAGCTACATTCCGTGGTCGAGTAATGAGGTTCGAGTCGAGGGATACTCACACGGTGTGTGGAAACCTGTGGATAAACTCTCACGCGCGAGTGAGGTGTTGCGACTGGCCTTCAGTCGGACGGAACAGGCAGCGGCGCGTCGCCCCACATGCGTGCTGCATCGACGACGGCGATGGTCAACGCACCGGTGGCGTCGACGACGTCGCGGACTGGACCGACCGAACACAGAACCGCCGGCATCCGCGTTTCGCGTAGAACAGGCAGCCGCATCCCGCGTAGCGTGGGCGCAATTGGCAAGACGCCGTCGAGTTGGCGTACGAGGTGTGCGCCGAGCGACCGTCCACCGACTGACTCGAACGAAGGTACGGCAAAATAGGACACGTCAGCACAAACATTCGGGCTGGCTTCGAAACCGATGTAAATCGTTGCACCGAATCGGTTTGCTGCGGCTGCTTGGGCGGCCGCGTCGTACTCATCGGTCGACATCACCGTGGCGCCTTGCTGACGCAACGCTCGAGCGACTGAGCGTCCAATGGAGCTGAGTCCTCCGAACTGACCAACGACGATCCGCAGTGTGTGGAGCGAGGTGGTGTGGCGGACCGACTCGAGTTCTCGGACCGATGCGACCCCAGGACCCGAACCGCTCTGCCGGCGCAGTACATCAAGCATGTGCACGGTCTTGCGCCCGCAGATGCCGTCGGCATTCAGCCCGCAGTTGCGTTGAAAGTCCGTGAGCGCGCGAATGGTTGCCGGTCCCAGAATGCCGTCTGGCCGACCGCAATCGAATCCAACATGGTTGAGGGCGCGCTGGAGATTCTCAATGTCGTCACCCCTGAGCTGGGGCGCACTGAGGACAAGGAGTCGGTCGCCGAGTTTCCAGCCTGCTTCAACCAGGGCCAACCACGATTGCTCGTCGCAGACACCGCTGGCGTGCAGGCCACGCGCTTCTTGGAATTGCTGGAGGGCTGTCTCGGTGGACGAGCAAAATGAGCCCGCCTCCGCACCAACCGGGTTGTGCCCGGCGGCACCGAGGCGGCGCTGCAAGTCTCGAATCGGTTCACCGTGTTGGCCCCGCTGGAGCGGGAACGGCGTCACTTCGTGGGAAGAAATTCCTCGAGCTCCTGGAGAAGGGCGCCCTTGCTCTTGGCGCCGACGAGACGCTTTTCAACCTCGCCACCCTTGAACACGAGCAGCGTCGGAATGCTCATGACGTTGTACTTCATGGCGAGATCGGGGTTGTCGTCCACATTCAACTTGGTGATCGCGATGTTGTCACCGTGTTCCGCGCTGATCTCTTCGAGAATCGGCGCGATCTGCTTGCACGGGCCGCACCATTCTGCCCAGAAGTCGACGACAACGGGGACCTCGGAAGCTCCGACGGTCTCGTCGAAGGTGCTGGTGGAGAGATTGGTGATTCCGTTTGCCATGATGGGCATCCTTTCAAACTGCGGGTCATGCCCGAATTGCTGGACGTTTGCACGACATACGGCCGTGCGTGTCCAATGATTGTCAACCTGACAGTGGGGCCGGATATTCCAGCCTGTCAGTCGTGAGTTGCTTCGAGCCAACGTTCGGCGTCGATGGCGGCCATGCAGCCCGAGCCTGCGGCAGTGATGGCCTGGCGGTAGATCGAATCTTGCACATCACCACAGGCGAACACGCCGTCGACGTCGGTATAGGTCGAATCGGGCTTGGTGTGCAGGTATCCGGTCGATTCATCCATGTCGAGCTTGCCACGGAAAATGTCGGTATTCGGCTTGTGGCCGATGGCGATGAACAGCCCGGTCACCGGCAATTCGCTCTTTTCGCCGGTCTGGGAGTGAGTGATCTCGACACCGGACACTTTGTCGTCTCCGCGAATCGCGCTGACCTGAGCGTTCCACAGGAACTCGATCTTGGGGTTGGCGTGAGCTCGGTCTTGCATGATTTTCGAGGCGCGGAGCTCGTCACGGCGGACGATGAGGGTGACCTTGTCGGCGAACTTCGTGAGGAAGGTGGCTTCCTCAAGTGCAGAGTCACCGCCGCCGACGACGGCGATGTCGTGCCCGCGGAAGAAAAAGCCGTCGCACGTCGCGCATGTCGAAAGGCCGTACCCAATGAGACGCTCCTCTTCGGGGAGGCCGAGCATGAGGGATTGTGCGCCGGTGCTGACGATGATCGAGTTGGCGTAGTAGTCCTGGTCGCGCACGCTCACCTTGAACGGGCGGACGCTGAAGTCGATGTCGGTCGCCTTGTCGGTGATGATTTCGGTGCCGAAACGCTCGGCTTGGGCACGCATTTCGGCCATCAAGTCGGGGCCCATGATGCCGTCACGAAAGCCGGGAAAGTTCTCGACCTCAGTCGTGAGCATCAACTGTCCACCCGGCTGATCGCTGGTGCTCGACGGCTCGCCTTCGATCATCAGCGGCGCCAGCGACGCTCGAGCGGTGTAGATGGCAGCGGTCAGCCCAGCGGGGCCGGAGCCGATGATGATGACGTCGCGGATATCAGACGGTACGGGCGTGGACATGACGTCCTCCGGGGGAGTGATCGAGGATTGGATTCAGGAAGCGTTTGCGTTGCGCTTCCGGAACAACCACAACCCGATGAGGCTCAGGATTGTTCCCACTGCGAGATAACTCACGTAGACCGATCGCTCGTGATCGAACCAGTTGCTGAGGGCCTCGTGCGCACCGCGGGTGACCATGACGAGCGCGATGATGACCGCGAAGACGCCGAGCAACACGGCGATGATGCCGAAGACCAAGCCACGTGCGGCATACACCAGCGGTGTGGTGGTCTTGTCGCGGATGTTGCCCACGAGTCGGACAACGGTGTCAGTGGTCTCGTCGGCCCAGTTCGGATCGGTCAGCGGATTGGCTGGCATAGTGCGATCAGACTAGCCGCGAGCACCGAGAGAGTCCTCACGAACCTTGCGCGGCGGTTGGAATGAGGGCTGGAATTTCCTCGCGGATGCTGCTCAGGGGGAGGGCAGCGGCGTGCGCGCAATGACGGCACAGTTGTTGTCGCTGTAGGCGACTGCTTCAGCACGGGAGTTGTTGATGCCCACGGCAATGGGGCCGTCGACGGCGCCCGGCGTTTCCCAGAGAGCGAATCCCACGAATTCGTCGATCAGGCCACAGAGGTCGACTGGTGGAGGCAGCGTCGTGTCGGGGGCAGCGTCTGCAGTTGATTCGGCGTCCGTCAGGTCGGATCCCGCATCGGCCGCATCGGGTTGCACTTCCTCTCCGGCCAAGGTGCGCGAGATGACCTTGGCGTTGGCGAAGTCGGCAAGTTCGGCATCACTACTCAGAACCTCAAGGTCGTTGTCAGCCGGTGCCTCTTCGGGGCCACCCTGGATCGCATCGGATGCGGGTGCCGGGACTGCTGCAACGGCGATGTCGTCGGTGGATTCGCCGTCCTGGTCGAACGTTTCCGCGGCCGCCGCTTCCGGCCCACTCTCGAATTCCGCGGACACTGGTGCATCGAAGCTGTCGCCGGTGTCTGCGCTTTCGCTGGCCGAGCTGTCATTTGCCCCGCCTGTGTCAAGCGCATCGCGCACGACGAGGCCGGCGCCAGCGAGGACGACGACGGCAGCAGCGACGGTGAGCACGCGCGTGCTCACCGGCTTGCGTTGTGCACGTCGATCGCGAAGCGACGTCGGGGCAGTGATTGATGCACCGCCCGCAGCGCCAGCGGCATCGGTGCCGACCGGTGTCGCGTCGCCCATCTTCTCAGCAAAGGGCAATCGGTCCCACGCCTCGAGTGCTCCCGCCAGGTGCCGTTCGCGGACCGAGATCGGGGCGGCCTCCGTGTCACCGAGGACGGCGCGAACCTGACGAAGACGCTCGACTTGGGCGAGCAATGCAGGGTCAGCCTCGATCTGGGCGCGTTCAGCTGCAGTGGTGTCGCCGTCGAGATACGCGCTCGCCAGGGTGATCAGGTCGTCGGTCATGTTGAATCAGTTGGACGTTCAGCGATGTGGCGCTGGTTCCCAGGATCGGAGAATTCTTCTGGCTCTGCCGATTCGCCACGCGAGCCGGTGAGGAGGTCATCGAGACGCAGGCTGTTGGCGAGTGCGGACCGTCCTCGAGCGATTCGTGACTTCACCGTGCCGACGGGGATGTCGAGGACGTCCGCAATCTCGTCGTAGTCAAGGTCAGCGACATCACGAAGCACGACGACTGCCTTGAAGTCGTCGCTGAGGTCGCCGAGCGCGGCGTCGATGGCGAGGCGGTCTGCGATGGCATCGACGCGCTTTGCTGCCATTGGGTCGACCTGTTCTGGTTCGCCGCCGTCTTCTTCTCCGGTGCGAACTGAGTGCAACGACGGGCGCCGCTTGCGCTTGCGGAGTTCGTCCAACGAGGCATTGGTGGCAATCCGGTACGCCCAGGTGCTGAACGCGGCGCGGCCATCGAAACGGGGCAGGCTGCGCGAGATCTTGATCAATGCCTCTTGGCACGCGTCGTCGGCATCACTCGTCCCGCCGGTGACTCGGCGACATATGGCGTAGATCCGGTCGTAGTGGCGGCGCAACAGCTGATCGAGCGCGTTGCGATCGCCGCCCTGCGCCGCGGCGACGAGTTCGTCGTCCGACAGCGGTGCCATCAGACCAGCGCGATCTCGCCCAGGCGCCCGCGGAATGGGCGGGCTTCGCTGCAGTTGTCGCCGTTGCCGAGCTGGCGGAGCAGAACGAGCACATGTTGTACCGGGCTCTCGGGGATGTTCGAGATGACCGTGCCCGGTTGGGCGCTGAACTCCTGTGCGCCCAACCGGCGATCCCAACCGTCGAACGACGTGGGAACGCTCTCGTTGGCCGAGGTGTAGAACTCGATGATGTACGGCCCGGTGAGCGCGTCGACGGTGATTGCTCGTTGCGCTGGAGCGTCGAAGGTTGCGACCAGTCCGACGCCGTATTTGCCGCCCATGAACTCTCCGTCATAGCAGGAGGTCCGCCAGAACGTGGAGGAGTCACCGTCGGCGAGGGCGAGGACTGCTTCGTCATCGTTCTCCTCGCCGTCGTCGCCGTCGGGGTCATAGGCCTCGATTGATGCGATGCTGTTGATCGCATTTGCTTCGCCGGTGGCAAGGCCGGGGACTTGTTCGGTGACGCCGTCTCCCGGTGCGTTGCCGTCGTCGGCCACCGCTTCCTGGTCGCTCGGTGCAGGCTCTGCGCCGGCGGGAAGCACGGAGGTCGGTGCGCTGCCAGCACCGTCGTCGCTGCCGAATTGCACACTCACCCAGAGCAGTATCGCGACGACTGCGGCGAGCAACAAGAGTCCACCGATCACGGTGAGGGACGGCGTTTTACTCTGGGCCATTCCCTTTGCTGGCTTGCCGCGCTGCGCTCCACCGGCGTTTGGCGTGCGGTCACGCTGTTGCGTGGGAATGACGGCGCCGGCGTTCGGAGCCGCTTGCACCGGAACAGAACCGGTGATGCGTTGCGGTTCGCCGGGGATTCGGCGCTGCGGAGGCAGTGGTGCCGGAGCTGCATTGCGGGAATTGATCGGTGCCTTGCCCGCTGCGCGGGAGTTGCCTGGCGTGGGGTCACGACGTGTGCCACTTGGCGGAGACGGGGCTCGTGTGGCACGTCGTCGGTCGTCGGCGCGTCCGTCGAGGTCTGACGGAGCGCGCCGGAGCCGGCCCGCGGAGAACGGTGCGACCGGCGAATGCTCGTGCGGTGTGTCATCGATTTCAGGGGGACCCTCGGCTGCTGCTGCTTCGAGTGCAGCGACGAGGTCAGCGCCTGTCGCAGGCCGATGCACAGGGTTGCGGGCCAACAGTTGGTGGATGATGGTGACCAAGCTGGTCGGCAGCGTCGCGCGGAGGCGGTTGAGGTCGGTCGGGTCACGTTGCAGCCGGGCCAGCGCGGTGTCGGCGTCGGTTTCACCGAGGAACGGCACACGACCAGCAAGGCATTCATAGAGCACGAGGCCGAGGGAGTAGAGGTCGGCACGGCCGTCGAGCTTCTTGCCCCGGACCTGCTCCGGTGACAGGTACTTGGCGGTGCCCATCATGATGTTCTCGCTGGTGAGGTCGTCGCCGCCTGCAAGCGCCTTCGCAATGCCGAAATCAGTCAGTAAGACGCGCCCATCGGGGGTGATCATGATGTTGCCGGGTTTGACGTCGCGGTGCACGAAGTTGTTCTCATGCGCGTGGTGCAGCGCTGCCGCGGTGCACGCACCGATGTGCCCGGTGAGCTCCGGTGACAAGCGCTTCTGTGTGTCAAGCAACTGACGGAGACTCTTGCCATCGACGAGTTGCATCACCACTGCTTGGCGTCCGTCGTGTTCGAACACGTCGTGCACGGCGACGATGTTCGGGTGGTTCAGGCTTGCTGCCGCGATCGCCTCGCGTCGGAACCGTTCGGCCACCACTTCGTCAGAGGCGAGCATCGGTTTGAGCCATTTGACGGCGACTTTGCGGTCAAGGGTGAGGTCGACCGCCAACCAGACTTCGGCCATCCCGCCTTGGGCCAGCCGTCGCTTGAGCTGATAGCGCTCCGCTATCAGCGTTTCGGCAGGAGGCAGGGCAGACATGATCGCTTGGAACGCTAGTGCTCCCGGCCCGACTCTTCAGGGCAATGATTTGTGACGTGACCAGGCGGGCGCAATGTCAGGGGACTTCGTGGAATGCCACGCCGATCGTCCCTCGCCCGCCGTGGGTGCCGATGACCGGACCGATTTCACCGACGACGATCTCGCCGTCGTAGTACGGGCGGAGCATGTCGACGAACGCGTCGACGTCGCTGCAGTCAGCGTGCATGACGGCGAGGTTCTCGCTGTTCCCTTCGAAGCTCTTCACCTTGTTGACGAGATAGGCCAGCGCCTTGGATCGTGTGCGCTGCTTGCTTTCCTGCTCAACGACGCCGTCGGCGACTTCGATGATCGGCTTGATCGACAATGCGGTGCCGAGCAACGCGCGGGCGTTGCCGATTCGGCCGCCCTTCTTCAGGTTGTCGAGGGTGTCCAGCGCACCAAAGACGCGAGTGCGTTGAGCGAGCGAGGTGGCAAGGGCTTCGACGTCGTCGATTGAGGCACCGTCGTGCCCTGCTCGAGCACACGCCAGGGCGATTGTTCCAAGCCCCATCGTGACCGTTCGGCTATCGACGATCCGAATATCAAGGTCCAGCGATTCGTCCGACGCAATCGAGCGAGCAGCGAGTTCCGCGCTTTGCATGGTTGCCGACAGTGCGCCCGACAGAGAGACGACGACGACGCCGGCCGCACCTTCGGCTGCGAGTTCGCGGTACACGGTTTCGAATTGGCCAGGAGCTGGTGCGGCGGTCTCTGGCAGGGTGTCGGAGCCGACGACGCGCGTCCAGAATTCCGCAACGGTGAGCTGCTCGCGGTCGATGAACTCTTCGTCGCCGAACCGAATGCTCAGCGGGACGATGATGATGCCGAGTGCAGCGGCGACCTCGGCGGGCAGGTCACAGGAGCTGTCGGTGACAATGCGAACGACTCCGGACGAGGGGCTCGAGGCGGGCGTGCTGGACGGTGCTTCACTCACGGGTGAGAAAGGTTACTGCGATCACGGCGCAGTGGCGTCGGCCGGCTCCGGGTCTGCTCGGCGCTTCCGCCAGCTTGCGAACCACCAGGCGCCGAGCATCAAGAGAAGCCCGCCGGTGAGTACCTGTCCGAGACCAGTGAGGCTGTTGACGCGCGCAGTCAGTGAAACAGGATCACCCAGCGGTTCACCGACCGGGGTGAGCAGTTGAATGGACACGGGAGACGTGCCGTTCGAGCGCGCCCGCACCGGCACCTGAATGTCGGTGCTGTCGTTGGCCCGGAGCGAAATGATTCGATTGTTCTCCGGAAAGGTGAGCTTGGCGGATGTGAGCTGCACCATCACATTGAGACGCTCGTCGCTGTTGTTCGTGAGGCGGAGCGGGATGTTGTCCGAGCGGCCTGTCAGCGTGAAGGTGAACGGATCGGGCAGAGTCAACGCTGACCTGATGTCGCTGGCCTCAGCAGCGACTCCCTCGATGACTGCTGTGGCCGCAGCGTCACTCACGCCGTTTGAGAGCAGGACGTCGAGTTGCTCGAGCCAGATGGGGAGCCGCTCATCACCGTCGTCGAGCATCGACGCGGTACTGATGAGGTTGAGTGTGGTTGCCTCGATGGTCGCCAGGCGCGCGGTGAGGTCGGGGCCGGCGACATCGGGCAGCACGAGTGGAGTTCCACCGGGCGCACTCTGCGTGTCGGTGGTGCCAACGAGCGCGGTGGGCGCAACGACGTCGATGTCAGGCGTGGTTGTGGCCATTGCCACGAATGCATTGATCAATCGCGGGTCGGGCGGAGCGAGGTCGTCGAGGCCAATCAGCTTGCTGCGCCGAACGGTGCGACCTTGGCTCCGGTGATCGAGAATGACGGCAGCGACGGTCCTGATTGCCCATTCGGTCTCGGTCGATGTGGCCAGGGTCGCGTCAGCTTGCTCCGGCGCGAATTCTTGGCTGATCGGGTCGGTGAGCAGAATCGGGAGCGTGCCGCCGTCGGGCAGCTCGACGTCGACGAATCGGTCCGTATCGGGGCGCTCGCCTCCCACGAAGTCGTCGTAGCGGTTCGGCGTCATCAGGAGATAGCGCACGCCGAGGGTGCGCAGCAGTTGTGCTCCCGGCGCGCTGAGGGCAGTATCGACGACGCGTACGACTCGGGTCGGGGGTCGAGACAGCGCGGCGGTGATGCTGTCCTCGCCGCGTTCAAGGGCCTGGGTGTACCGGTCACCAATTCCCGCCGCGACGGCGGAGGACACATCAAGATTGATGTCGCTCAGGGCCACGAACTCGTCGTCCGCGACTGTCTCGGTGATGTCATCGCCAGCGGCACCATCCAACGCGGCGGTGAGCATCCCGGGTGGAATAGATGCCAGCAGTGGAGGATCGATCTGAGCGGCTGCAGCAAGGATGTCGTCGGCGCGCTGGGCGGCAGCGGTATCGCCGTTGCCACCGGTCCCTGGCGGGCGTTCGGCTGCGGTCACGATGGCGAACTGCACAGGTTCGGCCGGGCGGTTGATTTCGCCCACCCCTGCGCGGCGCTCGACGAGCGTGCCGTGAGTGCCGATGAGGTCATCGTCGATCAGGAGTTGCATGCGCAGGGGGTACACGCCAGGAGTCGGGAATTCCAGGCTGTCGGGGCCACTCAGTTCCGAGTCACCGCCGACGTCGGTCGGCAACGTCACCGTCAGGAGCGCAGTGTTGGCATCGACCACCTCGACCGCAGCTCGGACGTCGGGAATTCGGACGCCGTCGATGTTGTCCCGAAACGCGCCGGGAGCGGCCCGATCGCCGAGCAATCTGTTGGCGTCGTCGATGTCAGTGATCGTGGCGAAGTTCGCGACGTCGACCGTCAACGTTCGTCGCGGCGGCACGGTCGTGGTCGGCGCTGGGGCGGCGGTGGTGACTGAGGGCAGCGGAGTCGTGGTGGATGCGATCGGGGCGCCCGGATCCGTCGGAGGAACTGTGGTCGTGGTCGTCGTGGTGGTGGTTGTCGTGGTCGTCGTTGTGGCCGTCGTTGTCGTTGTGGTCGCGGGGGCGATGTCGGCGCTGGCGTCGAGTGTTCCGCTCAGCCGGTAGACGAGGCGGAGCTCGTCGCCGGCCCCGAGGGTGAACTCTTGCTCGATCAGCTCGATCGCCACTCCGCTGGACTGGCGCACTGCACTCGGCGCCGCGGACGCTGATGATGCGACCGGGTCGCTGAGCGCAGTGATGGTTCCCGCACCGAGCGACAACGCACCAATGGCCAACCCAATCATCGATCGGCGGATCCGAGCGGGCGGCGCGCCGGGCTGGCTCATCGAGCACCACCGTGCCGGTGAAGGTCGTCGCCCGTCAACTCCAGGATGGCGAGCGTTTCGGAACGGCGCCGAAATCCGAGGTCTGCATACAGCGCGAGCGCCGCTTCATTGTCAAGCGCGGTGTTGACCATCGCGGTCATCGCGCCCCGGCGCTGCATCCAGCGCATCGAATCGGCGACGAGTCGGCGAGCAATTCCCCGACGACGGAGTTGCGGATCCACCGCGAGCCGCTGGAGGTAACCGAAGACTCCCGACTGACCGGTCAGCGCGAATCCGCCGACGTGTGGACCGCCGTTGACGTCGTTCACAGTGACAACCCGTGCTCGATGGCGTGGGGTGGCGTCCGTGATGTCGTTGAGCGACCGGACGTCGTTGCCCCACGGGTCGCCGAACGCGCGGCGGTCGAGCGCAGCGACGTCTGGCAGGTGCGAGGCACGGAGCCGTTGTGTTTCGGACCGTTGACGGCGCGGGGAGCGAGTCGACGTGGGAGTCAGCGGTGCCTCGAGCAGGGCAAGGGTGTCGATCGGCCGAAAGCCAACTTCGGTGAACGAGGCGGCTGCCGCGGGGAACATCGCGCCGGTTCGAATGGCTCGGACATCGGGGTCATTGGTGATCGCGTTGGCCGTCCAGGCGCGAACTGACTCTGGGGTCGGGATCATGTGGTGGTCGAGCAAAATGACCTGGGTGACGTCAGGTTCGTACGGCCAGCGAGCAAACCTGGCGCGCACGTGATCGTGGAGCCCTCGCCCCTCGGTCGTGTCGGTCACGAGACCGACGCTACTGCGGCGAGGGCCTGTCCAGGAGTCGCAGAACTGTCGTGGTGCTGCGCGGGTGCGGGCGCGGTTCGGCGACCATCAGCGCGCTTGCGCGACGAATCGCCATATCGTCTGGCCCCGTGGTTCCCGATCGTTTTGCACCCGTGCTGCGCGAGCTCGCACCGCTGACTGAGCGGTTTCGCGCTGCCGGTCATCGCTTGT
Source organism: Ilumatobacter sp. (assembly GCA_018666235.1). Taxonomy (GTDB): domain Bacteria; phylum Actinomycetota; class Acidimicrobiia; order Acidimicrobiales; family Ilumatobacteraceae; genus Ilumatobacter_A. The sequence goes on along the minus strand of JABJAB010000058.1, from coordinate 22,660 downwards.
ACCTCGTTGGCGGAACCGTGCGGGACCTGCTGGTCGACTCCGGTCGAGCCGATTTTGATCTCGACCTGACGACTGATGCGCGTCCTGATCAGATCAAGGCATGCCTGGACGGCTGGGCCGACGCAGTCTGGAATCAGGGCGAGAAGTTCGGCACGATTGGTGCCCACAAGCTCAACCCTGAGACGGGTGAACAGCGGCCGTACGAAATCACCACATTCCGCGCCGAGGCCTACACCGACGATTCCCGCAAGCCCCATGTTGTCTTCGCCGATGAGATCGAGACCGACCTTTCGCGTCGCGACTTCACGGTCAACGCGATGGCTCTCGAACTCACCGGCGACAGTGCGTCGGGTGGGGGAACACCGGTCTTGGTCGACCCATTCGATGGTGCCGTCGACTTGGCAACTCGGACACTCCGGACGCCGATGGGACCGGATGTCAGTTTCAGCGACGACCCGCTGCGGATGTTGCGGGCGGCACGTTTCATCGCTCGCTACCAACTCCAGCCGTCTGATGAACTTGTCGCGGCGGTGAAGGCAATGGCTGATCGGCTCGAGATCGTGTCGGCTGAACGAATCCGCGACGAGCTCGACAAATTGATGGTGGTTGATCACCCATCGCCAGGGCTCTGGTTCCTCATCGAAACGGGACTGGCCGACCAATTCTTTCCCGAACTGCCAGCGATGCGCCTTGAACACGACCCGATCCACCGCCACAAGGACGTACTGACGCATTCCCTTGCAGTGGTGGAGAACGTGCGGCCACTCAGCGAGAACCCCGCGATCGTCTCGGGCGAGCGACCCGAGTTCGATTTCCGCCTCACCCGGTTGGCCGCGCTGTTCCACGACATCGGCAAGCCGCGCACACGCGGCTATCTCGAAGGCAAGGGCACCACGTTTCATCATCACGATGCCGTGGGTGCTCGAATGACGAAGAAGCGGCTGTCGGCGCTGCGATACTCGAATGACGATGTGGCGGCAGTGACCGAACTGGTTGCGCTGCACTTGCGCTTCCACACCTATTCGATGGGGTGGTCCGATTCAGCAGTGCGCCGTTACGTGCGTGACGCGGGTCCACTCCTCCAGGAACTGAATGTGTTGACTCGCTGCGATTGCACCACACGCAACGCTAAGAAGGCGGCACGGCTGTCGCGACGGATGGACGAACTCGAGGCGCGGATCGACGAGTTGGCCGCGCAAGAAGAGCTTGCGGCGTTACGGCCCGAGATGGATGGCAACGAGGTGATCACTCATCTGGACATCACGCCGGGCCGTGATGTCGGCGAGGCGATGAAGTTTTTGATGGAAGTTCGTCTCGAAGACGGCCTCATCGGCGATCGTGCCGTCCGAGCGCGCCTCGACGCGTGGTGGCGAGAGCGTCACGCCGACTCCTGACGTCACCGTTCCTCATTTCCTCGAGGAAGAAGTCGAGGAAGAAGTTCAGGAAGGGGAGACATGGGCATCCTCGAACGAGGCGCCGCCACGTCGTACTTTGTGCACGTGCGGACGGGCGAGGCGAGACGGCGGACGGTGCGTGCCTCGTGGCTGTTGCTGCCCCTCGTGGTGGTTTCTGTCGGTTTGATCTCGATGGCAGCATTGGTCGCGGCGAACGAGCCGGCGGCCAACACGACGCTGGTCGTTGCCGCCGTTGGCGTTGTCTCGATCGTTGCGGTGGTGGTGACGTGGCTCGAGGCCCGACATTTTGGGCGTCGGTTGCGGACGACGATCGACGAGCTTTCTGTCACTCAGTCGGACCTGCGCCAGTTGCTCGACGACTTGCCAGATGCAGTGATCGGCCTCGATGAACGCGGCAAGATCAGCTCTGCCAATGGCAAGGCAGCCGCCCTGACGGGTCGGTCGGTCGACGACCTCATCGGACGAGGATTCCTTTCGATGATCGGTGAGGCTGACAGAAAGTCGGTGTCGGAGCGGTGGCAGCGCGTTGACCTTGGCAATCGTGTGCCTGCTGTGCATGCTGGCGTGCGTAGCCCTGGTGATCTGGCGGTGTTTGAACTCGTCGATGTCAATGGTGAGCCACACTTGGTCGAGGCGTCGTTGCATGTGTCGCAGAGCGATCACGGCAACGTGGTGTTGCTTCGCGATGTGAGCGATCGCAAGCGGACGACGGCAGCTCTGGAGCAGGCGCGCCGCCGGTTTCAGCAGGCGTTCCACTCAGCTCCGACCGGGATGGCGCTGGTGCGTCTCGACGACGGCCGCATTGTCGACGCCAACCAGCCATTGGCCCAGATGCTGGGTCGACCGCTCGACGACATGCTCGGGCAGCCGATTCGCACGATGACCCACCCAGAAGATCTCGCGTCGGCAGCACGTCAACGGGCGCAGCTTGAACTGGGTATCGCTGACTCATACGCACTCGAGCAGCGGTACTTGCGGGCTGACGGCGAGTATGTCTGGGCGCGGACGCGAGTCTCGGTGACCGAGGACGAGGGTGTCGCATTGGCGATTACACACATTGAAGACATCACCGAGCAGCGACGCAATGCCGAACTCCTCACTCACGCTGCAACACACGACGACCTCACCGATCTGCCGAATCGCACGACACTCGTCGGGCGGCTTGACGCGTTGCTCGCAGTGGCCCAGCCGGGGCAAGTCGCGGTGCTGTTTATCGACCTGGACAATTTCAAGATGGTCAACGACAGCCTCGGACACGGGGTCGGCGATCAACTCTTGCGCGAGGTTGCTCGACGATTCCGTGGCGTGATGCGTGACAGCGACCGATTGGCACGCTTTGGTGGCGACGAGTTCGTGGTCTTTGTTGAGCGCGTGGCCATCGGTGGAGAGGACACTCCGAGTGGCGCGTTCGTCGACCCGGCCGCGGTGGCTGATCGACTCCGCCGATCAGTCATGGAGCCGATCACGATCGACGGGCACGAGCTGATTGTCACCGCCAGCATCGGCTTTGCTGTCAACGCTGCAACCGACCTCACCGCCGATGACCTGCTGCGCGATGCCGACGCAGCGATGTATCGGGCCAAGGCTGCTGGTCGCGATCGGGTCGAAGCATTCACTGCGGCCACGCGCAAGGCGTCTGTGGGCGCGCTCCAGCTCGCATCAGAACTGCGCCGGGCCATCGAGCGCCACGAGATCGTTCCGTACTTCCAACCGATCGTCGATCTGAGTTCTGGAGAGGTCGTCAGCTTCGAAGTCTTGGCGCGTTGGCTGCATCCCGATCGGGGTCTGCTGATGCCAGCGGAGTTCCTTCCAGCCGTCGAGGCGGGCGGCCTCCTCGTTGACTTCGGCGCGATGATGTTGCGCGACTCGCTGGCACAACTTGCGCGCTGGCGCGCTGCGGGAACCAGATTCCGGCGATGCGGTCTGTCGGTCAACGTGGCAACACAGCAGTTGGCTGACAGCAACTTCATCGATGTGGTGCAGACAGCGCTCGGCGAGACCGGCATCGATGCTGACTCGCTGTGGCTTGAGATCACAGAGACCACACTGATGGAAGACTCCGTTGCGGCAGGTTCGGCGTTGCGTGAGCTACGCGGCCTGGGCCTCCACATCGCCGTCGATGACTTCGGAACCGGATACTCGTCGCTCACCTATTTGAAGCGCTTCCCGGTCGAGACGATCAAGATCGATCGGTCGTTCGTGTCGGGCTTGGGTCTCGAAGCTGACGACACATCGATTGTCGAAGCTGTTGTGCGGCTTGGTCACTCCCTTGGTCTGAGTGTCGTGGCCGAGGGTGTCGAAACACCGCTCCAGCTCACCCGATTGCGTGAATTGCAGTGCGACAACGGCCAGGGCTACCTCTTCGGCCGTCCCCGCCCCGCGGCCTTGGTCGAATACGAACGGGTCTGACGCGATCGGTTTCACGCCGCGCTGAACATGGTCCTGGATGTCAGGTGACGGGGCTCGGTTCGGAGCGCTTCCACATGCGTGCCGGCAGGTTGATGCGGTCGGCGTACTTCGCTGCAAATGGCGCTGCGATCGCCGTGATGAGCACGTATCCGGCCACCAGCGCCCCGAGTTCAGGGCCGTCAGCGAGGCTCGCTCCCAATGCGGCGATCACAATCGAGAACTCGCCGCGAGCAATCAACGTGGCACCGGCACGCATGCGACCCTTCCCGGCTGCGCCGACACGCTTGGCTGCGTACCAGCCGGTGGCGAACTTGGTGATCGACGTGACGACTGCGAGCGCGATTGCCGGGAGCAGTGAATCGAGGAGTTTCGACGGATCGACCTGGAACGAGAAGAAGAGGAAGAAGATCGCAGCGAACAGGTCGCGGAGCGGCGAGATGAGGTTCATCGCTCGGACTTCAGCTTGACCCGAGAGCGCGAGTCCGACGAGGAAGGCGCCGATCGCGCCAGACACTTCGAGGCGTTGTGCAATGCCGGCGACGAGCAACGTGACGCCGAAGACGCCGAGCAGCAGGGCCTCGTCGGAACCACCGATCAGCGCGTCGCTGAGGCGGCGACCCCACAACAGTGCCACCAGCAGAATGACGACCACGACCGTCAGAGCGATCGCGACACTGGTCAACGTGGCGACCAAGGTGCCGCCGACGATTACGGCAGCGATCACTGGGAGGTAGATCGCCATCGCCAGGTCTTCGATCACCAAGAGGTTCAAGATGGCGGGCGTTTCGCGGAAGCCCAGGCGTTGCAGGTCGCTCAGGATCTTCGACACGACACCCGACGAAGAAATCCAGGTTGCTCCACCGAGCAGGACCGCAGCCAGTGGTGACCAACCGAGGAGCAAACCTGCCGCCACGCCAGGCAGTGCATTGAGCAACATGTCGATCACGCCGACCAAGGTCCCAGTGCGCAGACCGTTGCGAAGCTCCACGTCGGAGTACTCCAAGCCGAGCGTGAACAGCAGGAGGAGCACACCGATCTCAGCGATGATCGAAATGAAGTCCTCGGTGACGTCGAGCTGTACGAGGCCGCCTTCGCCGAGCATGAGTCCCGCGAGCAGGTAGAGCGGTACCGCGGTGATGCCCAAGCGGCCGGCAACCCGCGCGAGGACTGCGAGTCCGAGTACGACGGCGCCGATCTCGATAAACGCAAGCGCGGTTTCGGTGCTCCCAGCAGCGAAGAGCGCAAGGGTCATAGGATGCGTTGTCGAGTTGGCTCAGTTGGTGAGCTGGTCGCGCAACAATGCGAGACCTTCCGTGGTGCCGACCGCGACAGCGGTGTCGCCGATCTGGAAATCGAACTCGGGGTCGGGTGCCGGGACCGACTGATCACCACGGATCACCGCGACGATCGAGGCACCCGTGCGTGTCCGGTACTCGCCGTCGCGGATTGTTGCACCGATTGCTGGCGAAGAATCGGTCAGAGCGATCCACTCGATGGCAAGGCCGTCGATGTTTTGCTGCACTGCGGCAACTGCTTCGGTGACCTGGCTGGCGCCGAGCAACTCAGCCATCGTGCGCGTGTCTGACGCCGACAGAACGACCATTGTTGAGCAGGCGTCTCGATCGTTGCGGTCGTAGACGACCATTTCGCGTCTGCCGTCGCGATGGACGATGACACCAACACGTTCACCGGTGTCGGTGTCGAACTCGTGGCGTACTCCGACGCCGGGAAGCTTGGTCTCCTGGACTTCGGCCATCCGTCCATTGTCGCACGTTTCCGGCCGTTTCGGTCACGCCGTCGATGCGGTCCGTTTCCCCTCTGTTGACCGAGGAAAGCTGGTGTCAGCTGCCTTCCTTGCGGGCCCGCATGATGAGCGTGCTGGGCACGTTTCCGGACGAGCCGACTTCGTCGACCCGATCGACTCGGAAATTTGATCGGCCGAGAGAGGTGAACCAGTCGCTGATCGAGCGGGCGGTCACACCGTAGGGCGTGGCGTCGCTGACGACGGAAAATGGGTGAGTGACCGAGATGACGAACGGCATGCTCGGAATGAGGATGCGGTGCACCTGGCGGAGCAGGCGGCTGAGATCGTCGACCTTTTCGATGGTGTGGGCGGCGACGACGACGCTCACCGTGCCGGAGGTGATCTCGCCGAGATCGGCCAAGTCGGTGGCGTGACATTGCACGCTGATCTCTGCCGCCTCAGCGCGCGCACGCATGTCGGCGATCTTGTCGGCGTCGGGGTCGACCGCGATGGCTTTGGCGCCTGACTGCGCGAACTCGACAGCATTGAACCAATCGGAGATACCGAGTTCGACGGCGCGCAGACCGCCGCTCACGTCGCCACTCAGACGCAGCTCGGCGTCCGTCGGAATGCCGTCTCCATACCTGATGTTTGCAACCACACCCCCAGTGTGCCCGCTCCGGGCGGCACGTGTGCGCATTGGGCTCTATCCTCGACCTTCATGTCCTTCTCGGTCGGCGCGATTCGTGGCACCGATGGTGGGGCGCGGGGCATCGTTGACCATCGGCTCGCCCGTCGCATGCTGATCAGCGAGGTCAAGCGAGGGCGGCTGCGCGAAGAGGCGGTGTGCGATGCGCATCCCGAGTTGATCCGGGCAGCCCGCAATGTCGGTACCCAGACGTCCACGGTCTGCCCGATCTGTGAAGAAACCGAACTCAAGTTGGTCACATACGTGTTCGGGCACGGACTCCAGGCGCAAGGACATTGCGTGTCGACTGCTGAACAGATGCGCCGGATCGAAGCCCGGTCGACCGAGGCGAGTGCCTACGTGGTCGAAGCGTGCGTCGAATGCCGCTGGAATCACCTGCTCCGCATCCTTCCCGTCGGCGGAACGTGAAGGGTCACGCGTTCGCGGCGCTGACTGCGGCCGCCTTCATGAGTGCCGCGTGCTCGAGTGATTCTGACGTTGCCGCGCCAGATTCTCGCGTCGTGGTTGCACCGACCGTGGTTGCATCGACCCAGGTTGCACCGACGGTTGCGACAGAAGCGCTTGCTGACATCGAGTCGGGCACAACCGTGCGCGACGTGGACGTGCAGCCCGCGGGGTTCACGACGGCGATGATCGAAGTCACCAAGGTCGACGGCACGGTGTGTGAGCTGTGCATGTGGTTGGCGGACACCGGTGACGAGCGGGGGCAGGGCTTGAAGGGCGTCACCTCGCTGGGCGCACCGGAGGGCATGGCGTTTGTCTGGGACGAGCCGACGACCGGTTCGTTCTTCATGTTCCAGACCGTCACGCCGCTCTCGATTGCCTGGTTCGATGCGCCCCTCGCTCGTGCTGGCGGTGCTCTGGTGTCCACGGCGGACATGGAGCCGTGTGTGTCGGAGAACTCAACTGACTGCGAACGCTTCTCTGCAGGAGGTGACTACGTGCTGGCGATTGAGGTCTTTCAAGGCGATCTCGCGTCGATCGGCATCACCGCTGGGTCGACCGCTCGGCTGCTCCCAGGAACCGAAGCCACCAACTGTCCGCTCGGCTGAGGCCACCCATCTCTGTGAGCGCGCGTCTCTACGGTGGGTTGCATGCAGTCGAACCGAAACGAAGCCTGGCGCGCGACGCAGTGCCTCCCGGTAGCATTGCGCGGTCCATTACATACCCTGCCCCTCTGCCCAACCCCTCGTGAGTTGGAGTCCGGGGCTCCCCATCTCTTCACGCTTGGACACCGTGAACGTGGGATCCGAAGGGAGAACAACACCGCATGAATCGTGCGTACGAAATGATGGTCATCATCGACGGCGACGTCGATGATCCCAAGGCACAGTCTTGGATGAAGACGATCACCGATGGAGTCGAGAGTGTCGGCGGTCAGCTGCACGAGAAGATCGACTGGTGGGGCAAGCGTCAATTTGCCTACCCGATCAACAAGAAGCCGTCTGGCTACTACCTCGTTGCTCAGATCGTCGCCGCGCCCGGCGCGCTTGACGAATTGGAGCGCCAGCTCCGTCTTGCGGACGACATCGTCCGCCACAAGCTCATCCGTCTGCCCGAGGAAGAAGCAGCACGCCGCGGCATCACCGTGGAAGCTGCCTGATCCGGCTCGGCAATCGCCAAAGGGGAATCACATGGCACAGGACAACACCGTCACACTCACCGGGAACCTCACTAAGGATCCCGAGCTTCGTTACACCACGGGGGGCCGTGGTGTCGCCAGCTTCGGCCTCGCCGTCAATCGCCGCTATCAGGTGAATGGCGAGTGGCAGGAGCAGGTCTCATTTTTCAACGTGGTTGCTTGGGCAGACCTCGGTGAGAATGCTGCGGCCAGCCTGCACAAGGGCAACCGCATCGTTGTTACCGGTCGACTCGAGCAGCGCTCGTATGAGACTCGCGAAGGCGAAAAGCGCAATGTCACCGAAGTGATCGCCGACGACCTCGGTCCCAGCCTCCGCTGGGCCCAGGCACAAGTCGAGCGCATCTCTCGCGATTCTGCCGATGGTGGCGGATTCAGCGGCGGTGGCAGTGGCAGTGGCGGCGGCGCACAGAAGCCTGCATCTGATCCCATCTACGGCGACGAAGAACCGTTCTGAGCAGCACTCGCTGCTGACACCTCTCGTCGACGCACAGCTCGACGTCATCCATTTCGAAATTCAGTCGAACATCATTTTCCAGTCAGGAATATCTCACTATGGCCAGTAAGAAGAACAAGGCCCGGTCGGCGCGTGACGCCAACCCCCGCAAGTTCAAGAAGAAGACCAGCGTCCTCATCATCGACAAAGTCGAGTACATCGACTACAAGGACGTTGATCTGCTCCGTCGCTTCATGAGCGACCGCTCCAAGATCAAGAACCGCCGTGTGGCAGGCAACGACCTGCAGCAGCAACGCGAGGTCGCGAATGCGATCAAGATCTCTCGCGAAATGGCACTCCTGCCGTACGCCACTCGTGTTGCCTCAACCCGCACCGGCGGCCGTCGCGATCGCGACGACCGTGGCCGCGGCCGCGACGAAGGTCGCGACGAGAACTCGGAGAACACCGAGAACACCGGTGACGAGTCCGTCGAGTCAACCGATACCTCCATCGACGCGACGACAGTTGTCGAGTCAACCGAGACCACAGAAGTGGAGGCCTGAGCAACATGAACGTCATTCTCCGCAGCAAGGTCGAGGGTCTCGGCCAGCGCGGCGACATCGTCGATGTCGCCCAGGGCTACGCCCGCAACTTCCTGTTCCCGAAGGGTCATGCCATCAAGGCGTCGGCCGGTGCACTGGAGCAAGCAGCCAAGATGCGTGCGTCACGCGATTCAAAAGATCAGAGCGCTCGCGAGGCCGCGACGGCCATTGCCAGCACGCTGGTGCCGAAGACGATCACCGTGTCGGCCAAAGCATCGGGCGAAGGCAAGCTCTTCGGTTCGATTCACGCCGCCGAGATCGCTGCCGCGATCAAAGAGCAGACCGACATCGATATTGATCGCAAGTCAATCGAGGCCGATCACAACATCAAGACCACCGGTCAGCACACGGTCACTGCGTCGCTGCACCACGACGTGTCGTTCCCGATCACCCTCGAGGTGGTTGCGGCCGACTGAACCCGGCGACGGGTTTTCTGTGCGGTTGCTGACGCAATCGCATGATCGACATGCCGAGGGCGTGTCCTGCCGATGCGGCAGGGCGCGCCCTTTGCTTTTCCACAGGCCGTCCACAGCAATTCATCCACAGGCGTGAGTCATTTGTCCACAGGCAAGTCCCAGGGTTGTTCCCCTATCGCCGCACAGGAAAGTCCAGCAAGAATGGGGTCCTCATGAGCAACGACGTCGAGTACGGCCAATTCGGGGGTAGCGCGCCATCCCGCCCGGCCGGAGGCTCGGGGCGCGTTCCTCCTCACAACCTCCAGGCTGAAGAATCGGTACTGGGAGCGTTGCTGTTATCGCGCGACGCGATTGGTGTCGTCGGCGAGGCCGGGCTGAACGTCCGCGACTTCTACAGCCCTGCTCACCAGCACATCTTTGACGCTGTCCGCTCGCTGTATTCATCGTCGGGCCCGGTCGATGTCGTCACCGTTGCCGACGAGCTTCGACGCCACAACCTGCTTGATGAACTCGGTGGCATGGAACGCCTGAACGAGCTGCAGAACGCGACGCCGTCGGTGTCGGGCGCTGAGCACTACGCCAAGATCGTGATGGACACGGCCCTGCTCCGGCGCCTCATCCATACCGCTGGTGAGATCACCGACCTCGCTTTCAGCGAGCCTGATGACGTCACGAAGGCTGTCGACTTGGCCGAGTCCAAGATGTTCGAAGTCGCCGAAGACAAGGTGGTCGACTCGACGCGTGAGATCGGCGACCTGCTCAACGCCACCATGGACGAGCTTGAAGCCAACTTCGAGCGCGGCGACACCATCACTGGCGCCGCGACCGGCTACGACGACCTCGACGAACTGCTGTCTGGCCTGCAACCGAGCACCCTCAATATTGTCGGTGCCCGTCCGGCGATGGGAAAGACCGCGTTCGGATTGGGCTTAGCCACCCACATTGCGAAGAACGAGTCGAAGCCGGCGCTGGTGTTCTCACTCGAGATGGGGCATTCAGAGCTCACCCAGAGAATCCTGTCGAGTGAAGCGAAGGTCGACTCGACCAAGCTGCGCACCGGGAAGTTGACCGAGAGTGACTGGTCGAAGATCGGCCTCGCCGTCGGCCGACTCGAAGTGCCGCTGTTCCTCGACGACAACCCGCAGGTCACCGTCATGGAGATCCGAGCCAAGGCGCGACGCATCAAGGCCCAACATGGTGGCCTGTCGCTGATTCTCATCGACTACTTGCAGCTCATGTCAGGTTCCGGCCGATCGGAGAACCGTCAGCTTGAGGTGTCCGAGATCAGCCGAAACCTCAAGGTGTTGGCCCGTGAGCTCGAAGTGCCGATCGTTGCGCTGTCTCAGCTCAGTCGTAACTTGGAAGCTCGTTCGGACAAACGACCGATGCTTGCTGACCTTCGTGAGTCCGGCTCGTTGGAGCAGGATGCCGACGTGGTGATGTTCCTGTACCGCGACGAGGTGTACAACCCCGAGTCGCCCGACAAAGGCTCCGCCGAGGTCATCGTCTCCAAGCATCGTGCTGGACCGATCGGCACGAAGCGCCTTGTCTTCCTTGGCCAATACACGCGCTTCGATAACGCCGCACGTTCGATGTAGTCGAACCTGCGGTTTGAGCCGCAGATGGTGACTGGACCGTGATCGGTCGCCATCTACGCTGTGGCTATGAGTGATTCGGCAGCCCTGACTGCCCGAGCAGGGGTTGCCGGCCATGACCTGGTCGGTTGGATGATGTGGGACCCAAGAGCCATTGCCGGGTACCAGGCGCTCGGCGTTCCCGATGGCATCGGCTGGATCGTGGCATGGCGGCTCGCATCGCTCGGCGATGTGAACCCAGGGGTCGCAGCGGCGGCTGCGTATTCGATCAACCCCAGCGTGATCAGAAACGTCATGAAGCTCTACCAAGACGCCACCGATGTCGACTCAATCCTGGGTGTCCGCGATGCTGCGGTCCAACCGGGTCTGGATGAAATTGCGCCCGGTCTCTCCGGTGGTCTCGCCGAGCTTGCAGCACCGCTGTGGCGCGGCGTGGATGCTGTGCACTTCGGCGCCCGGCCCATGTTTGCTGCGCATCGCGAGCTGCCGCGTCCCGAGGAGACGAACTCCGCGTTGTCGGCATGGCTTGCGGCGAACTGTCTGCGCGAGTTGCGCGGTGACAACCACTGGGCCCTGTGCGCGAGCGAGGATCTCGATGACGTCGAGGTCGGGCTTCTTCACTCGGTCATGGTCGACATCGAGGAGTACGGCAGCGAAGAGTGGATTGCTCGAAGCCGCGGCAATGACGACGAGGCGATTGCAGCTGCGTGGGCGCGACTCGAAGTCAAAGGTCTGGCATCGGGCGGTGCGGTCAGCGACGAAGGCCGGAGATTCCGACTCGACCTCGAAGCCCGCACCGACGCACTCACCGCCCCCGCTTGGGACGCGGTCGGCGCCGAAGCGACACGCGCCTTCTGCGAGCTGATCGAACCGCACCACGACGCGTTTGTGGCCCGAATCGATGCCACGGCTGGCCCGCGCTGGATGCCAGCGGTGCGGGTGAAGGCACGACAACCCGATGCCTGAGGGTGACACACTTCGGCGAGCAGCCGAGGTGTTGACGCCGGTGCTTGAAGGTCAGATCGTGACCGACCTGTGGTTCAAGAAGCTGCGCGGCTATCGACCACGAGTCGGCGACACGATCCACAGCGTCGAGGCGGTCGGTAAGTACCTCTTGATTGAGTTCGACCGCAAGCTTGTTCTGCATACTCACCTCGGCATGACTGGTTCGTGGCGGGTCGCCCCGCTCGACCGTGCCCGCCCGCGCGACCCGAAGCTTCGAATTCTCATCGAGACTGCAGCAGGCCGTGCCCTCTGCTTCGCAGCACCTGACATCTCGACCCACATCTCAGGGTCGGGCACCGCTCCAGCCGATCGGCTTGGCCCGGACCTGAGCAACGACGACGTCGACGTCGACGAGGTGCTCGCGCGAAGCCGTCGGCGAGCGAGTGAAGCCACCACCCTGGCCGAGCTCCTCCTCGACCAGCAGGTAGCGGCGGGTGTCGGCAACGTCTTCAAGAGTGAAGCGCTGTTCGTCGCTGGCCTGCATCCGTTCACCTTGGTGAACGAGGTGACCGATGAGCAGCTCGCGAAGCTTTGGTCGATCGCTCATCGTCAGCTGGTTGTCAATCGAGACAAGCCGTACCGATCAACCACCGGGCCTGGAAGCCCCGACCGGACCCATGTCTACGGCCGTCATCACTTCGCCTGCCTCCGATGCGACAACGCTGTCGCGTTTTCCGCAGCGGGGGAGCGCACCGCCCGCAGCACCTACTGGTGCCCGTCGTGCCAACCCGTCGCTCGCTGAGTCGCCGTGCAAGGCTGTACGCATGACGACCGGTGAGCTTTCCGAACGCTCGTTGGGCTGGCTGCGATACCTGCATCGCAAGGCGCATACGCCCGACGACTGGTCGCGCGGTGGCCAGCCACATGCGCACTGGGATGACCGCTCGGACCCACCGATGGCCAGCTGGCACCGCTTCGATCTCGTCGACTCGGCCTACGCCATGGGGCTCATGGCGCACCGCACACCGGCATGGACCGAGCCGTATGTCGCGATTCTCGATCAACTCATCGACCGCCACACTGGCTGGTGGTCGGCGGCGGACTGGCTGACGCAGTTCGGCCACGACCCCGATCAGGCCAACTACCCCGACCTGTATCGGCTGTTCATCCCGCCCGAGCTGTGGGGTGAGTACGACGTGCCGGGTTGGACCGCCAATGGCACCGAACCGTATGGCGTGCAGATGGACCCCGTTGCGGCGGACGGAATGCTGTTCTACAAAGGCTTCTTCCTCGTCCTGCTTGGCATCAGGTCGATGGTCGCCAACGGTCCGAGCGACGAGGATCGATGGAACGAGCCGTTCGAGATGATCCGCGATGGTGAGCACACCTTCACCTGGACGCACTCCGAGATCGCCGACCATTTGCGACGGCAGTGGCTGGCAGCCCCCATCGGGTGTCATTGAGAAAACACCAAGGTCTGGCCATTTTGACTGGCCGGAGCTGGCCTCGGTCTGAGGCTGCACGACAATCGACACGAGACAGATCACGCTGCAGCGGCGTTCGATCCGTGGTGGAACTATGCCCGCGAGCACTACCTCGATTTGGCGGCCGACGTCGAGCCGACGATGACGACGCTGTACTACGACCCGGTGCTCGACGTGCACCATCGTCTGCCCGTCAGCCTCGCGATGACCACGGCGTACTACGCGATGCCGCAGCACCCGAAGGATGCACGACGACTCTTCGACGCTGCGTGTGCGGCGATGGGCCTCGACCGCGAGATCGAGACGACACTCAACCCGAGCCGGAGCTATGGCTCGGCGCTGGTGATGGCCAAGGAGTGGGGTCTCGACGACATCGTTGAACGAGTGTCGGCGGCCGTCGACGCGTCGTTTGAGCCGACCTGGGACACCACACGGGGCGAGTTCACGTGGGGCATGGGTCTCGGCGAACCGCATCCCCGCGGTCAATTCAACGCTTTTCTTGCCGCCGCAGAGGCAGCGGGCCCGGGGCGGTGGACAGCGCTGTCAGCAGCACCGCTTGCACCATGCCCACAGATCGTCGACGTCGACTTCCCGAACGTGGCGTTGACGCGGGCGGAGTGGCACGGAGAGACCCTGTTGCTCACGATGGCTCCTCTTGAGCCCGACTCGAACGCGTGGACCGAGTTCCGTATCGTTGGCGTCGAGCCTCGCCGCTGGTCGGTCAATGGCATCGAAGGTGCCACGACCGATGTACAGAGCAACTCCGTTGTTGTCCGTCTTCCACGCGTTGCCGGCAATCTCGAATTCATGCCCAGCAGTGACTGATCTCCCGGAGTCGGTGATTCTTCACGCCTCTCGCGCGGGCGTTTCGCCGGCAGGCCTGAAGTGAATGAGGCAGACTGGGGTGGTGAACGACGAGGTGGACCGGACCGATGTACTGGGTCGCGCGGCCACCGCTGACCGGCTCGACGGATTGGCCGACGTCGCCGAACTCATGGATGATGTCGACGGTGCGGTGCGGCTCCGCTGCCAGGCGTCCGAGCTCCGTGTCGCAGCGATGCGGCTGCTCGATGAGTGATGAACCTGCCGGGTCGAACGATCAAGCTGGCGCAGTGAGTCCCACGCCAGACCTGGAGACGCTGCGCAGCATCGAGCAGCGCGTGCTCTGGCTTGCGACGCGGATCATCGACCACGCGAACTCGCGCAGCGCGACCGATGTGAAGGTTGGCGGTCACCAAGCGTCGAGTGCCTCGATGGCGTCGATCATGACGGCGCTGTGGTTCGCGCACTTGAACGGCAACGACAAGGTTGCCGTCAAGCCGCACGCCTCGCCGGTGTATCACGCCATCAAATACCTCACTGGCGAACTCGACCGGTCCTACCTCACGACCCTGCGTCAGCGCGGCGGTCTGCAGGCCTACCCGTCGCGCACCAAAGACCCTGACGTCTCTGATTTCTCGACCGGCTCAGTCGGTCTTGGCGCGGTCGCACCGCTTTTCTCGGCGCTCACCCGTCGTTATGTCGAGTCTCATTTCGGAGAGCAGTCGCCTGCACGCTTCATTGCGCTCGTCGGCGACGCCGAGCTCGATGAGGGCAACGTTTGGGAAGCCATCGCCGACCCTGCCACGCAGGAGCTCGGCAATTTCACGATGGTCATCGACCTGAACCGTCAGAGCCTGGATCGAGTGATCCCCGACATCGCAGCCGTGCGACTGAAACGGTTCTTCGCCGACGCCGGCTGGCACGTCGCTGAAGCGAAGTACGGCAGCCGACTCAGCGCTGCGTTTGCCGAGCCGGGTGGCGATGCGCTCGAGGCACACATCGACTCGATGCCGAACGAGGCGTATCAGGAGCTGTTCGCGCTGGAGGGTGCTGACGTCCGCCACAAGTTCCTCGTTGACGCAGGCGAGACGGTGCGCAATTTCGTGGGCGGCCTCGATGACGCTGAGCTCAAGCATCTGGTCACTGACTTGGGCGGTCACGATCTGGGGTTACTTGTCGACACCTTCCGCGAATGTGATGCCACACCGGAGCAACCCTCGGTGGTGTTTGCCTACACGATCAAGGGTCACGGCCTCCCGATGGCGGGTGACCCGATGAACCATGCCGCGCTGCTGTCGCCCGATCAGGTTGATGCGTTTCGCCGCGAACTCGGGCTTGATGCCGGCACGGAGTGGGATCGTTTTGATGCCAACTCGCCAGAAGGTCGACTCTGTCGCGCGGTCGGTGGCGATATCAACAACGCGCCACCCACGCCGCGCCCGGTCCTCCCGGTGCCGACCGCTGCTCGCTCGACGGTCACCAACGGCGCCACGTCAACCCAAGAGGCGTTCGGTCGTGTCCTGGCCTCGCTCGCGGACGTGGAGGGTGTTGGTGATCGCCTGATCACGACCGCGCCCGACGTGTCGATCTCGACCAACCTCGGCGGCTTCATCAACAAGCGCGGCGTCTATTCCCACGCAGAACGTGACGATCATGGCGGCGCCGACCGACTGCTGAAGTGGGCGCCCGGACCGACCGGTCAACACATCGAACTCGGCATCAGCGAGATGAATCTGTTCATGTTGCTCGGCCAGCTCGGACTGAGCCACGATCACCACGGTCAGCATTTGCTTCCGGTTGGGACGGTGTACGACCCGTTTGTACTGCGTGGGCTCGATGCGTTGATCTATGGCATCTACAACGATGCGAAGTTTGTCGTTGCGGGTACGCCCGCAGGCGTCACGCTCGCACCCGAAGGCGGCGCGCATCAGTCGACGATCACAGCGTCGGTGGGTGCGGAGCTGCCGAACATCACCTACTTCGAGCCGGCTTACGCGAGTGAGGTCGACTGGCTGCTCTGTGACGCTCTCGATCAGCTCAGCCGCCCCGACGGGACGAGCGGCTATCTCCGGCTGTCGACGCGGCCGATCGATCAGGCACCGTTCGCGAATGTGTTGGCGATGATGGGGGAAGAGCGGCTGCGGTCCCAGGTGCTGGCCGGCGGCTATCGCCTCGTCGACGGTCCGGAAGACGGCCGACCCGGCGTCACGATTGCCACGACGGGTGCCATGGCACCCGAGGCGCTTGCCGCGGCGGCCGAACTCGACAGCGAAGGAGTGCAGGCAACCGTCGTCCACCTCACCAGTCCGGACCGGGTCTACCGCAGTTGGCGCGCCGGCTTTGCCCAGTCCGCGGCGACAGCGCGCGTCGTCCGCGCACCCAGCCAGCTCCACCGACTCGTACCAGCCACAGAGCGACGCCGACCGGTCGTCAGCGTGCACGACGCGGCCAGCCACAGCTTGGCGTGGATCGGCTCGGCGCTCGGCACTCGCCAGTACACCCTCGGTGTTGATCGTTTCGGCGAGTCAGGCACCATTGCTGACCTGCACGAACTGACCGGCATCGATGCCGGAAGCATCGTCAACGCCGCGCTGATCGCCGTCAGCGAAGTCGATCCCTACGACGACTGAGTCACCGTGGTGCTTGTGAGGTGCCGCGCGGACTGGACGTCATCGCCTGCTGAGTGTCAGATGATCCTGAGTATCGACCCGCGGCGGAAGTCCGGTGCTGGGGACCCGTAGGCCGCGGCGACGGACCGGGGCACAGAGATGTCGGCGAGGTAGAGCGCACCGACGACGTCGGCGTCACGCATGCCGACCTTCGGCAGTGCCAACGTCAGGGTCGCACCGGCTCGGACCACCGCGCCCGGTGTCGCGCCGGTGGTGACGTCGAGTCCACTCGGCGCGTCGAGTGACACCACCATTGCCGGGTGGTCGTTGATGGCGTCGATCAATGCTGCACTGCGACCGCTCGGTGCACCGCGCAGCGAGTACCCGATGAGGGAGTCGATGATCACGTCGGCCTCGCCG
The DNA here is from genome assembly GCA_018666235.1 of Ilumatobacter sp. Lineage (GTDB taxonomy): Bacteria > Actinomycetota > Acidimicrobiia > Acidimicrobiales > Ilumatobacteraceae > Ilumatobacter_A. The sequence goes on along the minus strand of JABJAB010000058.1, from coordinate 5,415 downwards.
AGTTTGGGTTCGGTCGGTATTCCCATGCGGCGCAGGATGTCGAACTGGTGGGCAGGCACCGGCGACAACTCGTCGCCGGGACGGGTGGTCGTGACGGTCACGTCGACGCCGGCGTTGGCGAGGTGTCGAGCGGCAACGAGTCCGCCGCCACCATTGCCACCAGAGCCTGCGGCGACCGCGACTCGCATGGGCGCAGCCAGATCAAGCACGAGCCGAGCGAGGTTGCGACCGGCGTTCTCCATCATCTGCAGCAATTCGATCCGGAGATCTTCAATCATCGTCCGATCGACCTCGATCATGTCGGTCTCGGTGATCCAGGCGACGTCTCCGGGATCGATGATCGGGTGCATGGTCACAGCCACATGTAGGTCGTTGTGGAACTCGCTGCGCGTTTGCCGTTCGGCAGGAAGAGATCGATCTGACCGAAGACCAGTGAGCGACCAGGTTTGGTGACATACGCATCGAAGGTCACGGTGCCGATGTCTTCGGGTACGCCGCGTTCGAAGTTGGTGTTGAGGGACACTGTCGTGAAGCTGCGGTCTGGCTGATCGAGCGACATCATCACGAACACCATGCCGGTGTCCATGCAGCCGAGAATTGCCTGGCCACACATCACGCCGCCGCCATGCGTGATGTGATCGACAACGTCGACTTCGAACCGCACGCGTCCAGTCGTCGCGTGGACGATCCGCAGGTTGAGGTCGTGGATGATCCCGGCGCCCCCTTCGGCAAAGTTCGCCGAGATGCGTTCGATCATGGCGGGGTCGGATTCGGCGACGTCAGTGGTGTTCACGCGTCGGACATTAACGATGGGACGCTGCTTGGCTACGGTCTCGGCGTGCAGCTCAACACCATCCGCCGCGGATCCGGCGACCCGATTGTCTTCATTCACGGCATGGGGACCGCCGCGTCGACGTGGGACGCGTGCGCGGAAGCGCTTGCTGACCGGTACCTGACAATCGCTGTCGACTTGCCTGGTCATGGGGATTCACCGTGTCCCGAGGACCGAGCCGCGTTCACCCGCGACGCGGCGCTCGCCGACCTCGACCTCGTGCTGGCCGAACTTGGTGGTCCGGCGGTCCTGGTTGGTCACTCACTCGGCGGTTACTTGGCGCTGGCACACGCGGCGACTCGGCCCAATGTGGCGCGCGGCATTGTCGTGCTCAACACCGGTCCGGGCTTCCGCGACCCTGAGAAGCGGGAAGGCTGGAACGATCGTTCTCGCCGCAACGCCCATCGGTTTGGCGTGCCTGAACGCGTCGTTGATTTGAACTTGCAGCAGGACTCGGTGGTGATGGATCGACTCGCTGAGACGACCACGCCGACGCTCGTTCTTGCGGGCGGTGCCGATCGACCGGAGTACACCGGCTCGGGCCAGTACCTCGAACGCAAGATGCCTGACGCCAGGCTCGTCGTCCTCGATGGCGGCGGCCATTCGATGCACGAAGACACCCACGCCATCGAAGTCGCCACTCTCGTCGCCGACTTCACCGCCGCCCTCCCTGACCAACGACGACGACCTTGGCGGATCGATTCTTGAGGAGTTCCAGAAGTGAAGACATTGCACCCAATCATCGGAGAGTTCGGCGGCCGACTTTAGTGGTCCACCCTCCAACCGCGCGGGACACCGCAACGCTCGCAAGCAATCCTCAGATGCCGAGTACCTCGGGGAGCCATGCTTGGAGTCGCTCAGCGATCACGTCGTCGCTTTTCGCGAGGAGGTGACCGTCGCCGGGCAGAATTTCGACGTCGCCGTGTCCGGCGATCGCCTGGACCATCAAGCTTGCCTCCGACGGCAGGATCTCGTCGCGGTCTCCATGGAACAACAGTAGCGGTCGCCCGCCAAGTGCTCCGGCGACCTCGCACCCGGCGGACTGTGTGGCGAAGGTGACCACGCCAGCAACTGACGCCGTCATCACCACCGCCGCGCGGATCGCCACCGCGCCGCCGAAGCTGTGGCCCATCACCACGACCCGCTCGGCGCCCGCATCGCGTGCCCACTCCACACCGCAGGCCAAGTCGTGGGCACACAGGTCCAAGTTGTTCGGCTCCCGGTAGCTGACGCGCAGCACGCGGACACCCCGATCTGACCACTCATCGCCCAGACGTTGGTACAGGCCATGCCCAGGCCCCAGCAGCCCGCCCATCGCTCCACCGCACATGACCAACGCCGCTGGCTTCGATTCAACCGCTGCAACGGGTTCGTGCCACAGCACGCTCAGCAACCCGCGCGACGTGTACACCTCGCGGTGGCGCAGCGACTCGGTAATCGACGTTTCGGCCGTGGCCAACGCGTGCAGCGCCTCGAGCGCCGTCGGGTTCTCAGGATCGCCTGCAGCGGGAGCGTCGGACACGCCGCTCATTGTCCCACGACAGGTTGATCGGAACCAACCATCAACGTGTCCTCCGTCACGTCGACAGCGAGAGTGAACCACTACGTTCGAAGTCTCATGACCCTGTCTGCCGACGCTCCGAGCTTCGATCTCAATAATCCAGTTGATCGCGACCACGCCCGGCGCATCGGCATGGCGTGGATCGAACTGCGTCGCGGGGCGGGTTCGGCCCGGCTCCGTGACTATTTCTTCGGTCGCGAAGAACCCCTCGAGCAAGGCCAGATGGACGCACTCGACTTGCTGATGCGACGCGACCGCACCATGTCGGGTCTCGCCGAACGACTCCGGATCGAACCGTCCACGGCCACTCGTGCCGTGCAGCGCATTGTCAACGACGGGCTCGCCGAGCGCTACCCGTCTGCTGACGACGGTCGGATTGTGATGGTCAAGGTCACCCGCAATGGCCGACGGCGGCACACCGCTGTTGCCAAACGCCGCGAGATTGCCATGGAGCGGATCATTGGTTCATTCGAGGCAGACGAGCGGGCAATACTCGCCGATCTGCTCGAACGACTCACAACCGCCATCGACGACGTCGTCACCGAACTCGACGCCGAGACCCACGCGGACACCGACCGACGGCCCTGAGATGCCGCGCCGCACCTGATCGCGTTCCAGGCCATCCGGTAAGGTCCGCCCCGATGGCTGACCAGGCGGTGTTTGCAGACCAAGCAATGGAGTTCGCTCCGCAGCTGTATTCCGCTGCCATGCGCATGACGCGCAACAAGGCCGATGCCGAGGACTTGGTCCAAGAGGCCTACCTCAAAGGGTTTCGCAGCTTCCACACCTTTACCGAGGGCACCAACCTGCGGGCCTGGCTCTTCCGCATCCTGACCAACACCTACATCAACAAGTATCGGGCCAAGCAGCGTCGCCCCGACGAGTCCGACCTCGGTGACATCGAAGACCTCTACCTCTACAAACGGCTCGGCACGTTTGAAGACGCATCGATTGGCCGATCGGCCGAAGAATCGTTGATGGAAATGCTCCCCGACGACGAGGTCAAACAAGCCCTCGAAGGACTCCCCGACAACTTCCGGCTGCCCGTGATCCTCGCCGACGTCGAAGGATTCGCGTACAAAGAAATCGCCGAAATGCTGGACATTCCCATCGGCACCGTCATGTCGCGGCTACATCGGGGAAGAAAGGCGATGCAGAAGGCGTTGCACACGTATGCCCTCGAACGCGGACTGGCCGAACCCGAACTCGACCCAGTTGGAATAGATGCAGCAGGGCAGGAGAACCACTGATGGACGCATGTGACACACCCGACTGCAACGAGACGCTCAAAGAACTCGACCTGTTCCTCGACGCCGAGCTGTCCGACGGGGCACGCGAGGCAATCCACCATCACCTCGACAGCTGCCCCGACTGCCTCAGTGCCTTCGACTTCCACGCCGAGTTGAAGCAGGTCATCCACAAGAAGTGCCAAGAGAACGAGATGCCTGCCGACCTGCTGTCGCGCATCGAGAAGTGCTTCGACACCGACTTCGACAGCGACGGCATCATCGGCTGAACTCGCGCTGACGAGTTCACGCTCGACAGCGCGCTGAGCTGATTGAACCGCCACCATTTCGACGTGGAGTCAATTGACGCAGTCGTCCTGCTCGTGGCCCTGGCCTCGACGTGGGCGATGACCGGGCTGATCTGGGTGATCCAGCTCGTGCACTACCCGATCTTCGACAGCATCGACCCCGGCGAAGCCGGTCAGGGCTGGATGCAGTTCGCGAACCGACACACCAGTTCGATCAGCCTCGTCGTCGGGCCGCTGATGCTCGCCGAAGGAATCACCGGGCTCTGGCTGGTCGTCGCCCCACCGGCCGACACCAGCCGACTCCTCCCCCTCATTTCACTGGGTCTGATGGCAGTCGCGTACGGCGTGACCGCATTCGTGTCCGCACCGCTCCACGGCCAGATGTCGCAGCGCTTCGACGCCCGACTGCACCATCGACTGGTGACCACCAACTGGATTCGCACCGCGGCCTGGACATCACGGGCGTGCGTGCTGGCCACACTGGCCTACGTTGCCATCACCTGAGCCGAGCATCTCACTCAAGTACCTGGGTCCGGTGGCGACGCCGCGCACACGACGCGGCACACAACGATGCATCGACCGGCCATTCGGGTCGATAACCTTCAGGCCATGTTGCTCGCAGCCGAGGTCTGGCATTGGTGGATTGGCGTCGCTCTCACGGGCGTCGGCATATTGATCGGCGTCGGCCTGATCGGTCTGTACCTCTCAACGGTGACGGCCAAGAAGTACCCCGGCCGCAAGCGCAGCCGCCAAAGCGACCTCTGAGTCCGCCCAGATCGTGACGATCGAGCCGGCCTCACCTGAGCCGGCAGCGATCGACGCCCACATCGCTGCCCTCCTCGCACGGTGCACCTTTGCCGCCCCCGGCACGATTGCGGTGTGTGCATTGTCAGGCGGCCCCGACTCGGCCGCACTGGTTGCCCTGGCTGTCGCTGCTGACCTCGATGTGCGCACGGTGCACGTCGATCACGGCCTTCGACCCGACTCGGCCGACGACGCATCGATCGCCCAAGGCATTGCGGACCGGTTCGACGTGCCATTCCGATGCGAACGCGTCGAACTTGCCGACGGCGCCAACCTCGAGTCGCGTGCCCGAGCTGCACGACGCGCTGCGGTCGGCGTCGGCGCCCTCACCGGCCACACAGCCGACGATCAGGCCGAAACCCTGCTGCTGCGCCTCCTGCGCGGCGCCGGTGGTGCTGGACTCGCTGCGATGAGCCCGGGGCCGACCAAACCCATCCTGGCGCTGCGCCGCACCGAGACCCACGAGCTCTGCACGTTGCTCGACCTGACGGTTGCTGACGATCCGACCAATACCGACGGGCGATTTCGCCGCAACCGGATGCGCCACGATGTCATCCCACTGCTCAATGACGTCGCCGATCGAGACGTCACCGCATTACTAACCAGGTCGAGCACGCTGCTGCGAGAAGACGAAGTGTTGCTGGACCAACTCGCCGCCGAGCTTGATCCCACCGACGCACAGGG
>JABJAB010000057.1 GCA_018666235.1 Ilumatobacter sp. | reverse complement strand
GATCGGCCCACTGATCGACCGGGCTGCAGGCGGGCGACGGCTCGTGATCCAGATCATCGCAGTGATTCGTGTCGTCCTGCTGCTCCTGATGGCGAAGTACATCGATGCGCTCGCCCTCTTCCCGCTCGTGTTCGCCAGCCTGGTACTCCAGAAGGGCTATGTGATCTCGAAGTCTGCACTGGTGCCGTCGACGGTGCGGTCAGAAGACGAACTCGTTGAGGCCAACTCGAAACTCGGTCTCATCGCCGGGCTCACCGGCATGGTCGCAGTGATCCCAGCGGCGGTGCTCCTCAAGGCGATCGGTGCGCCAGCGACGCTGGTCTACGGTGCACTCATCTTCGTCGGCGCGTTCCTCAGCGCCACCCGCTTGCCACGAGAGGTGATTGCTGCCCACGCCGTCGACAGTGAGGAGTCGGTGCAACTGAGGTCAGGCAGCCTCCACAATGGCGCGATCACGATGACGGTGTTGCGCGCCTGTGTGGGCTTCACCTTCTTCCACCTGGCGTTCTGGCTGCGAGAGCAGGATCAAGGCGCCCTGTGGTTTGCCGCTGTTGTCGGCGTCTCGGCGCTCGTCGCGATGGTCGGCAATGCCATCGCACCCCGCCTGCGGAACCGGATGCGCGAAGAAACGATGTTGGTCAGCGCATTGGCCATTGTGGGCACGGCTGGCATCTGCGCCGCGCTGCTCGGGGGCCCGATGGGTGGCGTCATGCTTGCCGGGGCGTTGAATCTGGTCGCAGCAATCGGACGGCTCAGCTTTGAGAGCATCGTGCAGCGCGATGCCCCTGGAGCCAACCAGGGACGGGCCTTTGCGAAGTTCGAAACACAATTCCAGTTCGCCTGGGCGGCTGCAGCGTTCGTCGCTGTGGCGATTCAGGTGTCCGGCCCGATCGGTTTCCTCATCGTCGGCATCGTGGCGCTGGGAACACTGGTCAACTTGGTTGTGGGCACGAATCGGGTCGATGCCCGACGTCGCCAGCGCCTTAACCGAGGTCGGTCTCGGCGACGCGGGCCAGCCAGAGGCCAGGCGCCTCGATCTCGTTCGGGGTCGGCATCGCGTCGACCGAAGTGAACAACGGCGCGAGCCCGTTCTCGCCGGCCCGGTCGACCACGCCTTGCACGAACGCCTTGCCTCGAGCCGTTTGATCCGCTCCAAGTCGGATGCCGAGCAATCGCTCGACAAAGAGATCGTCAGGTGACGCGTCGGCGCGACGACGGCGAACTGCCTCGGCGATCTGGAGTGCATTGCCACCAATGATCCGGACGGCCACGGCATCGACAACCCAGTCGATCACGCCGATGGTCACAGCGACTGCGGCATCGAGTTGTGGCTCCATTGCCAACTGCTCGTCGGACCGGACAGCGCCAAGGAGTACCTCGGGGTCGCCGAAGGCGGCTTGCATGGCGGCCATTGGGTCGGATTGATCCATGTCGAGACCGGTGAGTTTGTCGGAGATTGCCGACGCGTCAGGTTGGAATGCGCCGACGTGGCGCTGGACGAGCGAGCGCAGGTGTTCAGCGATGTGCGGGATTGACAACAGGGTGTGTCCGGCCAGTTCGTGTGCGATGACCCACAACCGCATCTCGTCGAGCGGAATCTCCCATTCGGCCGCGAAGGCGTCGATCGTCGGTGGTACGACGACGAGCGCGGGCGTCGCACGCGGGATCGGGAGGTCATACACGCCGAACGCCCGGCGCGCGAGTCCGCCGACCATGGATCCGACGCTCATGCCCATCATGGCGGGCGCCATCATCTTGCTGAGCCCGGCCATCATCTGCGCCATCGGGTCAGCGGAGGCATCGGTGGCAACATCGTCGGTCTGTCCGAGCGACGTTGCGAGGTCATTGAACAACGGGCGATAGGCATCGAGGGTCTGTGCGGCCCACTGCTCAGCAGTCGCAACCTCGGGGTCGGCGTTTGCGACCGGGAGTTGCATCACATCGGCAACGTGCAGGCGCGCAATGTTCGCGAGTTCCGCATACTTGATCCGGACGGACGGGTCGATGTTGGCCGTGGCGGTCGGAGCACCCCCGCCGGTCATCATTCCGGCCATGTCGCCACCGCTGGCCGCGAGCAGCGCGAACTGGCGGGCAGCGTCCCAGTTGAGGGGGCCCTGCCCAGACAGGGCTCTCGACAAGTCGCCGAAGAGCGGCATGCCTGCAAAGGGATTGAAGTCACCCTCACCGCTGCCATCGCTCGGAGTGATGGAGTCGTCGTTGCCGTCGTCCATGCGACGAGGATACGGCCGCCCGGGTGGTTCGCCGCCGCGGCCGTCAGTCGCCACACCACAACCGCCACCCGAGGCGCGCACTATCGTCATCGACGTGAGTGCACTGATCGACGCTGAAGCTGCCGCGGCTGGTGCTGGAGCCGCGCACAGGAGCCCACGCGCCACCAAGCCGTTTTCGGGCTCGCTGACCGTTGTCCTGACCGGCACGACTGGCCCACTCCAGCGGCGCGTCGTTGCCGGCCTCGAGTCGCTGGGCGATGTCACGGTGTTCGAGACAACCGGCGATATCACTGGGCTGGAGGGCGACACTGCCGACGTCGTGCTTGACATGGCGAGCAGTGATCACGACTGGCTGGCCATCAATCGCGCAAGTGCAACACAGTTCGCAACAACCACCCTGTCGATTGCCGACGAATTGGTGGCCGACCAAGTGGTGTTTGTCTCGTCGGCCATGGTGTACGGGGCAAACGCCAACAATTCGTTTCCACTCACCGAAGAGACGGTGCTTCGGCCCGACAATGAGTTTGTGTTCGCACGGCAACTCGCATCGGCTGAGGAACTCGTTGAACAGTGGCGACGCAGCCGAAGCGGCCGTCGCACCTGCGTGCTTCGTCCCGCGATCTCCCTCGCAGGCGACGGCAACTCGCGCCTTGCCGGCGCGCTGGTCTCGGGACTCGGTAAGCGGTTCGCCGAAGACGACCCGCCATCGCAGTACGTGCACCTTGATGACCTCGCGGCGGCAATCGTCATTGCGGTCCAGCAGCGACTCGACGGCGTCTTCAATGTGGCGCCTGACGGCTGGATTGCGGGCGAGCGCGTGCGTGCGTTGTCCGGCGAAGGTCCGCGGTTGCCGCTCCCAGAGCGAGCCTCTGAGGTGCTTGGCAGCCTGCGCTGGCGATTTCAGCGGGGCCCAATTCCTCCGGGTCTGCGCTCGTATACGCATGAGGCGTGGGTCGTGTCGAACGGTCGTTTGGTCGCCGAAGGTTGGCGTCCGACGGTGACGAACGAGCAGGCCTACGTCGAGGGCACAGAAGCGCGCTGGTGGACGATGATTTCGCCGAAGCGTCGTCAAGAGCTCGCGCTTGGTGCCGGGGTGGGGCTCCTGTCGCTCATTGCCATCATCGGCATTGTTGTCGGCCGGCGCTGGTGGCGACGCCGCCAGCGGTGAGGTCGTGGTTTGTGCTCTGGTGGGTTAGTCGAGGCTGATCGACGCGCCGACGAGCAGGTCGTGGCTGACGATCAGTCGCCCGGCGTCGAGGTGACCGACGATCGTGCCCTCATGATCGACAACGATGGCGGTCTCGGTCAGGTTGAGCCGGCTGACGTCGCGCCAGGCAACTGAGTACGCGAACTGCTCGGTCAACACGATGACTCGGTCGTGAAGGTCCGGGAGGACGGCCTGAACCTCAGTGTTCCCGTCGCCGGGCGTCGAGCGAAACGCTGCCGACGGAACGTCGGCAATGGCATTCGGAACCGCCATCGCGCCGGAGAGCATGATCGTCCGAATCGTTTCCGCCGTCGGAACTGCCGTGCCGGCCGCATCGCGCAGCGCTGACGCCGCGGGCACCGTCGTTGCTGAGATGGCGGTGGTGGTTGTGGTCTGCCGAGGGGTCAACGTGATGGCCAAGGCAGCGACCAGGGCAACGGCAACCGTGGCGCCCATGGCTGCCATCGCTCGCGTGCTGCGAGTGGCCTCGGGCACGGCGACGGGCGCGCCCATTTCTGAGGGATGTCGCCACGTACGTTCGTGTGGGGGAAGCGGTGCACTGTCCACGGGAATGAGACTGTAGTGCCCAGTTTTCGCTGGCTGATCGCGGGCACTGGTGGGGGCAGCCGGTCGCAAGGTTGACCCAGGCGTGCGGCGTCGGCTCGCTGACCAGGTAACGAAGTGGCGTCAAATGTGTTGCAGCGACCTGACGGTCCGAGCACGACGACTACGATGATCGCCGTGAAGGCCCCGGCAAACGGTGACAACTGGTACGGCCTGACTGATCAGGAACTGCCGATTGGCGACGCGTATTCGTGGTCTGTTCGACCGGATTGCGGCGCCGTTGTGTTGTTCAGCGGCACGATCCGCAACCATGCCGAGGGGCGAGACGGCGTTGAGTACCTCACGTATGAGGCCTACGAAGAGCAGGCGGCACAGCGGTTTGCGGCAATCGGCGACGAGTTGCGCACGCGCTGGCCTGACGTCGGTCGCGTCGTGTTGATCCACCGGACGGGTCAATTGCAGATCGGGGAGTCGTCGGTGATTGCGGTTGTCTCGGCGCCCCATCGCCCGAACGCGTTCGAAGCAGCCCGCTTTGCGATCGACGCGCTGAAAGAGACGGCGCCGATCTGGAAACACGAAGTCTGGGCCGACGGCTCCGACTGGGGTACCGGCGCACACGACATCATCGACCCTGCGTCGGTCGGAGCAACCACATGAGCACGGGCATCATCATTCTGATCGTCGCGATCATTGTGGTCGTTGCGGTGGCGCTTGGTCTCAGACTCCGCAGTCGCGCCGCCAACGACGGCGTTGACTCCTTTCGTCGGCAGATCAATGCCCTGTCACCCGAGGCACGCAAACCCACCGTTGATCAGGTGAAGTCGGCCGAACGCTCGGACGGCGACGAGCGCGCCGACGACGGCGACGTCGCGTGACGGCGTTTGTTGCAACAGCCTGGCGCAGGGTGCTCGTTCGGGTGACCGATCTGCGCCAGACTGTCGCTGAAATGAACAGTCATTCGATTGTCAACGTGAGCAACTGATGGCACGCGACCTCGCCATTGACCTTGGCACCGCCAACACGCTGGTCTACATGAAGGGCCGCGGCATTGTCTTGAACGAGCCGTCGGTCATCGCGCTCAACCGGCAAACCGGTGAAGTGCTCGCCACGGGTCGCGAAGCCTGGCAGATGATCGGGAGAACTCCCGGCTACATCGTGGCGGTTCGGCCCCTGAGGGGCGGTGCCATCACCGACTTTGAGATCACCGAACGGATGATTCGACTCTTGTTGCAGCGTGTCGGAGTCAGCCGCTTCACCCGCCCCAAAGTGGTCATCTGTGTCCCCTCGGCCATTACCGAGGTCGAGCGACGCGCCGTGACCGACGCCGCTCGCCGAGCAGGTGCTGCAGATGCCAACTTGATCGAGCAGCCGATGGCCGCCGCGATCGGTGCCGATCTGCCCATCGACGAACCGGTCGGCAACATGGTCATCGACATCGGCGGGGGGACGAGTGAGACCGCAGTCATCAGCCTGGGCGGCATCGTGGCCCTCGAAGCTGTTCGCGTCGGCTCGTTCGACATCGACGCGGCGATCCAGAACTACGTGCGACGCGAGCACGGCATCGCGATCGGTGAACGGACAGCGGAAGAAATCAAGGTCGCGATCGGCTCGGCCCATCCGACGCTCGATGAGAATCAGGCCGAGGTGCGCGGTCGCGACCTGATGACCGGGCTACCGAAGACCGTCCTACTCACTCCTGAAGAGGTGCGTTTCGCGATCGAAGACGTCATCTCTTCGATCGTGGCGTCGGTCATCCGGTGTCTGTCGAAGGCGCCGCCCGAGCTGTCGCAAGACTTCCTGGTGCGCGGCATGTATCTCGTGGGTGGCGGTGGGCTGCTGCGCGGCCTCGCCGAGCGCATTGAGCGCGAGACGAAGGTGCCCGTGAAGATGTCAAACGTGCCGCTGGAGGCAGTTGTGCTCGGCGCTGGACATGTCATCGAGCACTACGAAGCGCTCAAGGGCATGTTCATGGGCGCTCGGCGCTGACGCGAGGCAGCTTCGCTGCTCGCGGTGTGGCGTGAACTCCTCGCCGAGCAATGGCAGAGGCTCCAGGCGCGCGCCATGTCGCCCACGTGAACATGGGCGTATGGTCTGGCGATGCGGTTGGCTTCGGAGATGCTCGATGATTATCGCGACGGGTTTGCGCAGCTCATCGATGAGTTCGACGTACCGAAGAGCTTCCCACCCGAGGTGTTGGATGCTGCGGAAGTCGCAGCGCGGCGACCGCTCGGTGGGTCGGACTCGCCGCACGTCGATCGGACCGGCGTCGAGTTCCTGACGCTCGACCCGGCAAGCAGCACTGACCTTGATCAGGCCTTCGCGATCGAACTGGCGGGGAGCCACAGCGATGCCGACGTCATCCTCCGCTATGCCATCGCCGATGTCGGTTGGTTTGTTCGACACGGCGACCTGATCGACCGTGAGGCATGGAAGCGTGGAGTCACCGTGTACATGCCGCATGATCGAGTCGGACTGCATCCTCCGCGCCTTGCCGAAGACGCTGGGTCGCTGCTCCCCGGTGCACCCAAGCCGGCAGTCGTGTTCGTTGTTCGCATTGCGCCAGACGGGTCGGTCACCCTTGACGGCGTCGAACGAGCGATGATCCGCAACCGTGCAAAGCTCGCGTACTCGACGGTTTCTCCCGGAGACCTTCCTCCTGCCTTTCCCGAACTGGCGCGCCGCTTCGAGATTGGCGAGCGAAATCGCGGGGCCGATCGGATCCAGATGCCCGAACAAGAGGTCGTTCGACGCGACGACGGGGGATTCGACTTGAGATTTCGGCCGCGCAACGATGCCGAGAATCAGAACGCCGCCATGTCGCTTGCCACCAACATGGCGGTCGCCGACGCTCTGCATGCGGCTGGTACCGGCCTCTTTCGGACGATGCCAGCGGTCGACGAACGCAGGGTTGGTCGGCTCCGCCACACCGCTCGGGCATTCGGACTCGAGTGGCCGAAAGCCCAGGCGCTATCCGACTTCGAGCAGTCGCTTCCTGCGGGCGACCCGAAGACCTCGGCCTTCCAGTTGGCGGTTCGGCGAGCAAGCGGTGGTGCCGCGTACGAGCCGTTCGATCCCAACGTGAAGCCCTGGCATGCCGCTGTTGCTGCGACCTACAGTCACGTGACGGCGCCTCTGCGTCGACTGGCTGACCGGTACGTCATCGATGCGGCACTTGCCGTCGCGAACGGCGACCGAGTGTCAGCGGAGACCGAGCAGGCGTTCATCGACTTGCCGCAGGCGATGCGCCAAGGCGACAGTCGCGCGAATCGCGTTGACCGCGCTGCGATCGATCTTGCCGAGGCCGTTGTGCTCCACGGGCGCGAAGGCGAAGTGTTCGAAGCTGTCGTCACCGACGAAGATGATCGCGGTGCTCGGATCCAAGTCCGCGACCCCGCAATCGTGACGCGGGTCGCTGCCCGCCGCGTCGACCCCGGCGACGACATCAAGGTGAAGTTGGTCAGCGCCGACCCCGCCGAGCGCCGCGTCGACTTCGAACGCGTCGGCTGAAGCTCCCTTCCCTCGCACTCCCTTTTCCCTTTCTCATTTTCCCGTTTGCGTGGGGATTTTTGCGGACCGTTCCGCGAAAATTCGCACACAAACGGCTGGGAGCGGGCTGGAAATGGGATCAGGCCGGGGAGAAGCGGCTGACGGTGCCGGTATTGCTCACGGCGAACAGGTCACCTTCGCCGCCAACGGCAATGGCTGTGAGGTTGGCGAGTTCAGCGAGGTCAACAACGATCGGTGCGCCCGGTTCAGACGTGGGGTCGTACCCCCAAATTCGTCCCGAGCAGAAGTCGCCATAGACGTACCAGCCGAAGAGATCCTCGATGACGTCGCCGCGGTAGACCGCGCCGCCGCTGACGGAACAGTTGCCATCGTCGTGGCGGTATTCAACGACCGGCCCAGTGTGTCCAGCATCGTCCTGGTCGGTGTTGAATCGTTCTGACCCCTCGAAGGCGCTCCATCCGAACGACAGTCCCTTGCCAGCTCCCTGGCCGCTGATTGCCGGCGCGAGGTTGATCTCTTCGATGTCGCCTTGGCCAACATCAGCAATCCACAAGTCGCCGGTGAGCGAGTCAAAGGAGAACTTCCACGGATTGCGGAGGCCAAGCGACCAGATCGTGGGGTCGGCGCCCTCGGCGTCGACGAACGGATTGTCGGGCGGCGTGGCAAATGGCGCGTCGGCCGTCGGCTGCGGATCGATGCGGAGGATCTTGCCGAGACGGCTCGACAGCGCCAACGAGTTGCGCTCCGGGTCGTCGGCAGACCCGCCGTCGCCCAGTGCGAGGTAGAGATAGCCGTCAGGTCCGAACGCCAACTCGCCACCGTTGTGATTGCCGAATGGCTGCTCGACGGTCAAGACCTCCCGGCGGGACTCGACATCGAAGATGGCAGTGACCGGGTCGATTGCGTACTCGGCCACCACGGTGTTGCCGGATTCGTTGCTGTAGTGGACGTAGGCGCGATCTGCAGCAGGATCGAATGCCGCACCGAGCAACCCTCGTTCTCCGTTCGCAGCCGTCCGGTCGGTGATGTCGAGTACGACCTCGGTCGACAGATCGTCAAAGGCCAACACCCGGCCTCCCTGTTCGACAACAAAACTCCGGACATCGCCGGGACGAGTCGTGAGTTCAACGGGCGTGTCGAATTCGGCGACCTCGACGAGCTCGACGGATGGAACCGGCAGTGGCCCGGTCGCCACCGTGGTCGAGGGACCGTTTGCTAATTCCTCGGGTGACGCGGTGGGAAGGTCGACGTTCGCTGCGGGCTCGAGCGGAATCGTCGTGGTCGGCACCGGCCCAGCGTCGGTCGAGGCTGTCTGGGTCGTCGTGTCAAGCACAGTGTCGGGCACCGTGGCAAAGGTTGCCGCCGGGTCGTTCGGAGGGTTCGCTCCGGAGTTTTCGCCATCGCCATCGCCACTGCCGTCTCCGCATCCAGCGAGGAGCAGCGCGACGCCGAGTGCGGCGCCGGCGACAGTCCGTCGGCTCACGATCGACCTACTCGCGTGAGTCCCTCCTGGACGACACTGATGGCGAGTTGACCGTCGGAGGTGAAGATCGAGCCGCGCGCCAAGCCGCGCGCTGAGGTGGTGCTCTGTGCGACCTGGTCGTACAGCATCCACTCGTCGGCGCGGAACGGCCGGTGGAACCACATCGCGTGGTCGAGGCTCGCCATCTGCATCCCGGGGCTGTCCCACGCCAATCCGAATGGCAGCACCGTGGTGTCGAGCAACGTCATGTCGCTCGCGTAGGTCACGATGCAGGCATGCAGCACCGGGTCGTTGGGAAGCTCACCGTTGGCGCGGAGCCAGACTTGCTGCGTCGAGGAAGGATTCCCTTTTCGCGACATCGGGTCGCCGTTGACGTAACGGACATCGATTGGACGCGGCTGGTCGTACCAGTCGCCGATTTGGTCGGCGTACGGAGCCATGCGTGTCCTGAAGTCGGGGAGCGAATCAGGACTGGCGAGGCCCGTCGGCATGTCGACCTGGTGGTCGGGCCCGGGCTCTTCGTTGTGGAAGCTGGCCTGCAGGTTGAAGATCGCCTTGCCATGTTGGATCGCCACGACGCGGCGTGTGGTGAAGCTGCGCCCGTCCCGAATGCGATCAACCTCGTACAGAATCGGCGTCTTCGGATCGCCGGGACGCAAAAAGTAGGCGTGGAGCGAGTGCACCATCCGCCCCGGTTCCTCGATCGTGCGAGCAGCGGCAACCAGGGCTTGGCCAGCGACCTGGCCGCCGAAGACGCGCTGCCGATTCTCATCGGTTGACACCCCGCGGAACATGTTGACCTCAATCACTTCGAGATCAAGCAACCTCACCAGGTCGTCAAGCGCTGCCTGGTGGTCGTCAGGATGTGGGTCAGTCGCCGCGTCGTCGCTCATTGCGCTCCCAGGTTGCCATGCCGCGGCCCAGAAGCGGACGTTGTTCCTACAGTCGGTTCGCTCGCCCACCCGTTGGCCATTCGCGGGATCAAATGGCCGACCAAGCTGGAGGGGGAGTGGCGGGCCTACATTTGGTCAATGGAGCAACTCGATCTCACTTCCGACCAACTGCTGTCGACCACGCGTGCCGTCCGCAAGCGGCTCGACATGGATCGGCCCGTGCCCGATGACGCCATCCGTGAATGTGTCGCGATGGCGATGCAGAGCCCGTCGGGTTCGAACAACATGACCATGCAGTTCGTCGTGGTGCGCGATGAAGCGAAGCGGCAGGCGATCGGCGACATCTACCGGCAGTGTTTCGACGTCTACCGATCGATGGATGGCGTGTACGCCGGCTCGATCAAGAAAGAGACGGAGGAGGCACAGGCGCAGCAGATGCGCGTCACCGACTCAGCGGAGTACCTCGCTGAACACATGGGTGATGCGCCGGTGCTGGTGATTGCGTGCTCGAAAGCTGGCCGACTCGACAACGTGCCCGCGATGCGGGCAGCTTCGTCGATGGGCAATGTGCTGCCCGCCATGTGGAGCTTCATGCTCGCAGCGCGGGCCCGTGGCCTCGGGACGTGTTGGACGACGGTCGGTCTGATGATGGAGCAACAGATTGCTGACGTGGTCGGCATTCCGTACGACGAAGTGCAGCAGGCATGCCTGACGCCGATCGCCTACACGAAGGGCACCGATTTCAAGCCCGCTGGCCGCGCTGACCCTGACACGATCATTCATTGGGACACTTGGTGAAGTTGACCGAGCCACGTCGTTCGCTTGCGCTGTCGACCAAAGGATTCATGCCGGAAGATGAGGGTGACGCGTTGTGGGTTGCCGCGATGGAGGCCGTAACGGCTGTCCCCGATCTGGCAATGCTCGAACTCGGTTCGTATTGCGGGCGCTCAACCGTGTGGCTGGGCGACGTCGCCGAGCGGGCGGGAACGGTGCTGTACGCCCTCGATCATCACCGTGGGTCAGAAGAGAACCAGTCCGGATGGGAACATCACGATGCCGAAGTGGTGGACGAGCGCGTCGGCAAGATGGACACCCTGCCCTTCTTTCGCGCAACGATCCACGACGCTGGTCTCGAAGACGCGGTGATCGGCCTCATTGGCCGGGCGCCGCGCATCGGCGCATCGTGGGCCACGCCGCTGTGTTTTCTTTTCATCGATGGCGGTCACGGTGAAGAACCGGCTCGCCGCGATTACGAACGATGGACTCCGCATGTCGCTGTCGGCGGCACGCTGGCCATTCATGACGTGTTCCCCGACCCTGCCGATGGTGGGCGGCCGCCGTACGAGCAGATCTACCTACCGGCTCTTGAGTCCGGTCGATTTGTCGAGCGCGCCGCGACCGGCTCGCTCCGCATCCTCACCCGCGTCAACTGACAGGGATTTTCAGGTGGCGTCGATGCGCATCTGCAGCGCCGTGGCACCGTTGCGAAAACCGGCCCGGATCATGTCGGCGATGGCGCCGGCGAGTTGATCGACGTCGCCATCGATTGTCGTTGCGAACGGCCCCATGTCGGCGGTGAGACCGGCTGCGGCCGCAGCGTCGAGGACTGCAGCGACGTGCGGGCCCGGGTCGTTCTCGCGGAACGGCTCCACCAGGATTTCGAGATGTGCGTCGGCCATGGACGCAGGGTACCCACGGTGTCCGAGCGGGTGTGACACCGCCGTACATGGCAGCGCCCGAGAGTCCGGTGCTTGACGTTTTGTAAAGCTCGTTTGGTACTGTCGGCACCGTGATCGATGCTGACCCCGAACCCAGTGCGGCTGGCGCGACCACCGGTCTGCGGATTGACAGTGACCGGCTGGTCTCGCGATTGATGGCGCTCGGCGAGATCGGAGCGATCGACGGCACGACCGGCTGTGCTCGGCTCGCGCTCACGGACGAAGATCGTGCGGGTCGCGATCTCGTTGTTACCTGGATGCGCGACCTAGGCCTCGAGATCTCGATCGACGGCATCGGCAACGTCATTGCCACCATGCCGGGCTTCGATGGGGTCGCGCCGGTCATGACCGGTTCGCACATCGACACGGTCGGTACCGGCGGCCGATATGACGGAAATCTGGGTGTGCTCGGCGGGCTTGAAGTGATCGAGACCGTCATTGCTGCCCGTGAACGCGGCGAACTTGAGCTCACCCGGCCACTCGCTGTTGGCTTCTTCAGTGATGAAGAAGGGGCTCGTTTTCCGCCCGACATGCTCGGCAGCTTGGTCTACGTCGGCGGTATGGCCGTCGAGGACGCACTCCTGATCGAAGATGCCAACGGCGCTGTGTTCGGCACCGAGCTCGAACGGATTGGCTACGCCGGCCCGGCACCCCTGCCGGGTCCCGCACCGCACGCTTTCGTTGAGCTGCATATCGAGCAGGGTCCGGTGTTGGAAGATGAAGACGTCACGATCGGGGTCGTTGAAGGTGTCCAGGGCATCTCATGGACTGAACTGACGCTCAACGGAGAGTCATGCCACGCGGGGACCACTCCGATGCGTCTCCGTCATGACCCCGGGTACGTCGCGGCCCGCATCTCAGCTCAGGTGCGCGAGCTCACCAGCGAGTTCGGTGAACCTCAGGTCGGCACCGTGGGTGCCATCACGTTGGTGCCGAACCTGGTCAACGTGGTGCCGTCCATTGCCACGCTGACCGTGGACTTGCGCAATACCGATGAAGACACGCTGCAGCGAGCTGAAACCAAGTTTCGAGGTTTCGTCGCCACGACGGCTGAAGCCGAAGGTGTTGGCGTCGAGACGCGAATGCTGGCGCGATTCGAGCCGGTCGAATTCGACGAGCAGGTCATCGACATCGTCGAGCGTTCGGCGGGGGCACTCGGCATGTCTTCGCGTCGTATGCCATCGGGGGCTGGTCACGACGCTCAGATGTTCGCTCGTGTCTGCCCAACGGCAATGATTTTCACCAAGAGCGTCAACGGCATCAGCCACAACGTGACCGAGTACACCGAGCCGGAAGATCTTGAGGCAGGCACCAACGTGCTGCTCCAGACCATGCTCACACTTGCAGAAACAGAGTTCGGATGACCCGAGAAATTGTCGTTGGTGCGGCCCAACTGGGCCCCATCTCTCGCGATGACACGCGCGCCGAAGTTGTGGAGCGACTGTTGACGTTGCTCCGTCGAGGTGCGGAGCATGGCTGCGAACTCGTCGTGTTTCCCGAACTCGCACTCACCACATTCTTCCCCCGTTGGTTCCTCGACGAGGGCGATGAGGCGGGCATTGCTGGCGACACCACCGAACTCGACAGCTACTACGAAACGGCGATGCCCAACCCTGTGGTGCAACCGCTCTTCGATGAGGCGAAGCGCCTGAAGGTCGGTTTCCATCTCGGGTACGCCGAGCTCACTGACCCGAACGACCCGCAGGGCGATGGCACGCAGCACCGCTACAACACGGCCATCCTCGTCGACCGGGAGGGCGAGATCGTCGGCCGGTATCGCAAGGTCCACATCCCGGGCCACGAGAACCACGAGCCGTGGCGGAATTTCCAGCACCTCGAGCGGCGCTACTTCGAAGAGTCACCGGAGGGCTTCCACGTGCATGAGGCGTTCGGCGGCGTCTTCGGCATGGCGATCTGCAACGACCGTCGCTGGCCCGAGACGTATCGCGTCATGGGGCTGCAAGGCGTCGAGATGGTGTTGATCGGATACAACACGCCGCTCAACTACGCGCCGGACCCGTCGCAGAATCCATTGCAGGCGTTCCACAACCACCTCGTCATGCAGGCGGGTGCATACCAGAACGGCACATGGGTCGTCGGCGTCGCCAAAGGCGGGATCGAAGAAGGCGTCGAGTCCTTGGCCCAGACCGCGATCATCGCGCCATCCGGCCAAGTTGTGGCGCAGGCGACGACGATCGGCGACGAGTTGGTCACGGCGCGCTGCGACCTTGACATGTGCGAGCGCTACAAGAAGACCTTGTTTGACTTCGACCGTTATCGGCGGCCCGAGACGTACAGCCTGATCACCAACTTGAACCCCACTCCGGGAGCAACATGAGCGAATTCATTCTGAACGGCGAGACGGTCACGGCTCGCGACGATCATCCGCATCTACTCGCCGCGCTACGCGAGGAGCTTGGCATCACGTCGGCCAAAGATGGCTGTTCACCGACGGGTCAGTGCGGTTGTTGCACCGTGCTCATTGACGGCAAGGCACGTGTGTCGTGCCAGACATCGATGGAGAAGGTCGCCGGTTCCGAGGTCGTCAGCCTCGAGGGAATGGATCCAGCCGAGGTCGACCGTATGGCCGACGCATTCGCGGCGTGCGGTGCGTTGCAGTGCGGGTTCTGCACGCCCGGCATTGTCGTGCGGACCAAGGCATTGATCGACAAGAACGGGACCAACCTGACCCGCGAACAGGCGTCGCGCCACCTCGGTGCACACCTGTGTCGTTGCACCGGCTACATCAAGGTGCTCGATGCCGTCGAGGCGCTCGCTCAGGACAACGTGCCCGTCGTCGTGCAGCCGAAGGGCGTCGGCACGCGCGGCGCAAAGTACGAGGGTCGCGAACTGTCGATCGGTATCCGGGACTTCATCGATGACATGAACCCCGAGGGCTGCCTGCATGGCGCCCTGCGGTTGACTGATCATGCGCGTGCTGACATTCGGTCGATCGATGCGACAGCTGCCAACGCTGTCGATGGTGTGCGCGGTGTGTTCACTGCTGCTGATATTCCAGCGGCGCGCCGCGTCGGGATCATCCACAAGGACTGGCCCGTCATGATCCCCGAGGGTGGACGTACCTCGTATCTCGGTGACGTGCTCGCCGTGGTCGTTGCCGAGACGCGCCAAATCGCGCGGGCTGCCGCCGAACTCGTTGTGATCGAGTACGAGATTCACGAGCCGATGGTTGATCCGGTGCGCGTGATTCACTCCGACGAGCCGGCCGTGTGGGAACTCGATGGCAACGTGCTGTCCACGTCCGCGTACAGCCGTGGCGACGTCGATGCAGCGCTCGCCGAGTCCGCATTCACGGTGACCGAGACGTTCCAGACCCAACGCATCGAGCACGCGTTCCTGGAGCCCGAATCGACGCTCGCCGTCCCGTCGGGCGACGGTGACGACCGGTCGTTGTACGTGTATTCCGGCGGCCAGGGCATCTGGGATGACCGCAACGACATCGCGGCGATGCTGGGGATCTCCGAACAACGCATCACGACTGAACTGGTGTCGAACGGAGGGGCGTTCGGCGGTAAAGAGGACATGTCGAATCAGGCCCACACTGCTCTGGCGGCATGGCACACCGGGAGTCCGGTGAAGATCACGCTGTCACGCGAAGAATCGCTGCTGATGCATCCGAAGCGTCATCCGATTCGGATGGAGTACCAAGCCGGCTGTGACGCTGATGGCAAGCTCACGGCAATCAAGGCGCGGATGATCGGTGACTCGGGACCGTACGCATCGGTCGGCATGAAGGTGCTCGAACGGGCGGCCGGCCACGCGACGGGGCCCTACGTCGTGGGCAACGTGGCCGTCGAGGCCATTGCTGCACGGACGAACAACTCCGTGTGCGGTGCCTTTCGGGGCTTCGGAGCCAACCAGGCGCAGTTCGCTATGGAAGGCGTGCTCGATCGGCTCGCCGAGCAACTCGGGATCACTGGTTGGGAGATCCGCGACCGCAACGTGGTCACGCCCGGCGTCACGTGGGGCCCCGGACAGGTCATGGACGACGGTTGCAAGGGCGCCCGCGAATGCCTTGATGCCGTCAAGCCGGCCTACGACGCTGCGATGGCGGCAGGCAAGTCCGTGGGTCTCGGTCTCGGATTGAAGAACTCGGGCTTGGGCAATGGCTTCAAGGAGATTGCCAAGGCGGTCGTGCACTTCCGTGCGCCCGTTGACGGCGAGCCGGGCAAGGTTGAGGTGCGGCACTGCTGGACCGAAATGGGCCAGGGGGTGCATACCGTGGCGCTCCAAGTTGCAGTCGAAGAGCTCGGTATCGACGCTGAGCGGATCGAAGTCATCGTTGACTCGACGCGTGAACTCGGGGCCGGGCAGACCACCGGAAGTCGCGGCACCCTGATGGGTGCCGGATCGGTGAAGGCCGCCTGTGAGGCGGCCATTGCGGGAGGTCGCGAAATCGGCATCGATTACGAAGGTGAATATCGCGTCGACTGGACCAATTCGCTTGGCGAAATCGAGGCTGCGAAGGCGGCCGGCGAAGCCATCGAGAACCCGATCATTCACTCGACGTTCGGCTACGCGGCGCAGGTGGTCGTGCTCGCTGACGACGGCACTGTGGAGAACGTGGTTGCTGCGCACGACGTCGGTAGAGCGGTCAACCCGATGTTGTGCGAAGGCCAGATCGAAGGGGCGGTGCACATGGGGTTGGGCTATGCGTTGAGCGAAGGGTTCCCGTGCGACGAGAGCGGACGACCGACGAATGCCACGCTGAAGAGTCTCGACATCATCCGACCGAAGGACATGCCGTCGGTGGACGTGATCTTGGTCGAGTCGCCTCAGCCTGACTCGCCGTATGGCATCAAGGGCGTCGGCGAAATCGGCCTGGTGCCCACGGCCGGTGCCGTTGCTGCGGCTCTTCGCCAGCACTCCGGCGATTGGCACAACGAACTCCCCATGATCAACGAGAGCAACCGTGAACGCGCTACTGCTTGGACCTGAGAGCCATCGCTCTGCGGCCGAACCGGTCCGTCTTCATCCCGTGGTGAAATGGACGAAGACGTGACCGCGGTGACCGCGGGATTGGTGTGTGCACATCACCACCTGTACTCGTCGCTCGCTCGTGGCATGCCGCCGCCGCCGAAGGTTCCGGCCAACTTTCTTGAGATCCTCGAGAACGTGTGGTGGCGGCTCGACACAGCGCTCGACCTCGACATGATCGAGTGGTCGGCAAAGCTTGGTGCGCTCGACGCGCTCGAAGCGGGAACGACCGCGATCATCGATCACCACGAGTCGCCCCGTGCGATCGAGGGGTCGCTGTCGGTCATCGCCGACGCGGTCAACGAGGTCGGCGTGAGAATCAACACGAACTATGGGATCACCGACCGTCATGGCGTCGATGGCGCGGCGCGGGGACTGGCCGAGAACGATCGATACCTGACTGAGCTCGCCGCCGCCGGTGCCTCTCAATCGGGACTGCGCACCGGCATGGTCGGTGTGCATGCGGCGTTCACGTGCAGCGATGACTCGCTTGCAGCTGCCGCTGACCTCGCTGCACGGCACGGGGTCGGCGTGCACATCCACGTGGCCGAGGGACCGGACGACATCGGTGTCGAAGATCGGATCCGCGATCTCACTCGCGATGAGTGGCTCCTGATCCATGGCGTCCACCTGCCGACCGATCACGGTCTGCGCGGGACCATCGTGCACAACCCGCGGTCGAACATGAACAACTCGGTCGGGTACGCCGATCCCGCGCGCTTTTCGAATCGCGTTGCGCTCGGCACCGATGGCATTGGCGCTGACATGCTCGCTGAGTTCCAGCTCGCCTACGTCAAACAGCGTGACCAGGATGTGAGTGCGACGCCCGACGCTGCTTGGTCGTGGATGGCAAGCGGGTGGGAACTGTTTCCCGAGGCATTGGCGGACAGCGTCACCTGGTCGTATTCCACAATTGAGCCGTGGCACGTCGCGTTCACGCCCACGATTCGTGCGATTGATGTCGATATCAACGGCGAGCCGGCGTTGCGTGACGGAGTTGCGACGCGTGTTGACGCTGACGAAGTTCGCGCCAAGGCGGCCGAGCAAGCCGTCCGCCTCCACCGTGCACTCGAGTCGTAGCGACTCACTCGTGCCTGGCACCAAGTGACTGCATCGCGCCTACGATTCGAGCGTGTCCGAAATGCATCCGCTCGCTGTGGCGTTGCGGCCACTGGTTGACGCTGCCGGCGCAGAGACCGTCGGGGCCTCGGACGTGACCGGATCAGACGTGGCCCTGATCTGGAACGGTGACATCGTGGCAGGTGTCCGACTGCCTCCGATCCACGGTTCGCTCGACCGCATCATCGCCGTGGTGGAAACCGAGCTTGGAGCGCCGCTTCCGACGCTCTCGCGACCCGGCAAGCAACAGGCGATCCGCCGACTCGACGAGCTGGGCGCGTTCGTGCTGCGTCGCGCCGTCGAAGACGTCGCCGAGGCAATGGGCATGAGCCGGATCACCGTGTACAGCTACTTGAACGCACTCCATCGCTGAGAATGCGGGCGCTGGTGAGGTGGTTGTTGCCGGAATTCACCGTCTGAGATCATTGCGCTCGCTGTTTTACAGTTTGTAAAGTGCGGGGATGACGCACGAGGCTCCGCCGCTCACTCCGATGTCGTTGAGCACGTTGCTCGGACGGATCGGACACGAGTGGGAGACCCGCAAGCGGATCTTCGACTTGCCGACGGCGCGGTTCTGGAAGCCTGACGACAACATCGATCTCTCTTTCGAGTTCCTCGGTCGGCGCGCAGCGTCACCGCTCGGTCCCGCTGCAGGACCACATAGTCAGATGGCCCAAAACATCGTGTTGGCGTGGCTCGGTGGGTCGCGCCTTTTTGAACTGAAGACGGTGCAGGTGCTGGATGATCTCGAGATCGCCCGTCCGTGCATCGACATGGAAACCATTGGCTACAACATCGAGTGGAGCCAGGAATTGCTGGTGGCGCAAAGTGTCGAGGAGTACACCAAGGCCTGGATGATCATCGAGATCCTCCGGCAATGGGAACCGCTGCGTGAGTACGTCGGCCGGGACTCCGACGGCGACCCTGGGCCGCACGTGTTCGACATGTCGGTCGGCTACGACCTCGCGGGGATCCAGACGCCGAAGGTGGCGGGCTTCATCGACGCGATGCGCAACGCGAGCGCGGAGATCGAACGATTGCGACCCGAGATTGCCGCAGACCCGAGCGGCGTGTTCGCCGAGTTTGCCGACATCGAGTTCTCGCCGGTCATCTCCGACACCGTCACACTGTCCACGTTCCACGGATGCCCACCTGACGAAATTGAGCAGATCACCAAGCATCTGATCGACGCGCACGACCTTGACATGATCGTCAAGCTCAACCCGACGCTGCTTGGCCCGGCAGGCGTGGCCGGAATCGTGCACGGTCACCTCGGCTACAACGACGTGCGACTCGTCCCGAAAGCCTTCGAGGACGACCTGCATCTCGAACGCGCGATCTCGCTCATTCAAGAACTCAATCAATACGCCAAGGATCGCGGCCATCGTTTCGGTATCAAGCTGACCAACACGTTGGTTGTCGACAACCACAAGCAGTGGATGCCGGATCAGACGATGTACCTGTCCGGTCCGCCGTTGCATGTCCTTGCCACTGCGGTGCTCGACTTGCTCGCCGACGCATTGCCGGGCCAGTTGCAGATTCCCGGCCACGATGACGGGGCACATGGGGGCGCCGGTGACATCATGGTCAGCTTCTCGGCGGGCATCGACAAGGAGAACCTGGCTGCGGCAATTGCGATGGGGGTG
Organism: Ilumatobacter sp.; assembly: GCA_018666235.1. Taxonomy (GTDB): domain Bacteria; phylum Actinomycetota; class Acidimicrobiia; order Acidimicrobiales; family Ilumatobacteraceae; genus Ilumatobacter_A. The sequence goes on along the minus strand of JABJAB010000057.1, from coordinate 30,302 downwards.
CGCCCGGCCAGTGTGTGCTCCGATCTGCTCAAGCCTGGCGGCTACGGCAGGCTCGCACCGATGCTCAAGGCGCTCACCGCAGCGGTCAGCGACGCCGGAGCAACCGACCTCGACGGGTTCCGCGCCGAGCGCCTCGTCGCCGCTCGGGCGGCGGGCCATCGTGACACTGCTGCCGAACACTTTGCCTTCGTTCTCGGTGAGGGGAAAGCAAAGTACGAACTCGCCGGAAACGAAAAGTTGCCGCGCTCGGTCGACCACGACCTTGAGATGTGGGGGTGTGTGGCCTGCAACTTTTGTGTCACGGTGTGTCCCAACGACGCATTCTTCAAGCTGCCGACGCCGAAACCGGAGGCGGATCCCGCTGGCCTGTTCGCCGAGGTCGAGGGCCGACAGCAGTACCTCGTGTTCAGTGAGCTGTGCAACGAATGCGGCAACTGCCTGACGTTCTGCCCTGAAAACGGAGATCCAGCAGTCATCAAACCACGGCTGTACCTCGACGCCGAACGCTTTGACGCGGCGAGCGGGGAACGCTTCTTACTGACGTCGTCCGGGCAGGTTGAAGCCACCGCGGGAGGTGGCGCGGAGGCAGCAGTGCCGACGTTGGTCGCGTTGCTGAACGCTGCCGAGGGGCTGCCGCTTCGGCTCGACTAGCCGACTATTTCAGTGCACCCTTTACGAATCGTTAACCTCACCGAAACGATTTGAGCCGTTCACTGGGGGACGTTTGATAGCCAAGCCGAAGATGCGCGCAGATGTCGGGAGCATCAGGTCCTCCGCGCTCGTCCGTCCGTTCGTTGCGCTTGCTGTTCCGCTCGCGGCGGTGGCGGTTGCGTTCACCATCGGAGCGATCATGCTGTTGGCCCTTGGGGCCAACCCGATCACGGGCTACGCAGCGTTGCTCGACGGTGCCTTCGGTGGATGGAATGAGCTGGCAGACACCGCGATCAAGTCTGCGCCGTTGCTGCTCGTCGGCGTGGGCATCTGTATTGCCTTCAGAGCCGGGGTCATCAACATCGGCGGTGAAGGACAGATCATTGTCGGCGCGATCTTCTCCACGGTGGTGGCACTCGCATTGCCTGAACTGCCGCGGGTTTTCCTGGTCCCGTTGGTCTTGATCGGTGGCGCCATCGGCGGTGGCATCTGGGGTGCGATTCCCGGCGCACTGAAGGCCTACGCGGGGGTCAACGAGATTCTCAGCACCATCATGATGAACATCATCGCCGCGCAGTTCCTCAGCTTTCTGCTGCAAGACCTGCTGACCGACAAGGCGTCGGGGGCGATCAAGATTCAGCAGACCGAACGGCTGTCCGAGAATGCGGATCTTCCGCTGCTGCCCGGGGACACCCGGCTGCATCTCGGTGTGGTCATCGCCGTCCTCGTCGCCGTGCTCGGGTACGTGCTGCTCTTCCGCAGTGCGCTCGGGGTGCGTCTTCGAGCGGTCGGACACAACGCCAATGCGTCGCGGTACGCCGGCATGCCCGTGAAGCGGAGCATCGTCCAAGCGCTTGCCTTCTCGGGTGCGTGTGCTGGCATTGCCGGCGCGGTGCTCGTCTTCGGATCGGAATCGCATCGACTCATCGCCGAAGGCGGGGCGTCCGGCTTCACGCAAAGCGCAGGCTTCAACGGCATCGTCGCAGCACTGTTCGGCAGCCTGCATCCGCTGGCGACGATTCCGGCCTCGTTCTTCTTCGGAGGCATGCTCACCGGCGGCATCGCACTCCAGCAGGAACTGCAAGTTCCTGCTGCGCTCATCGTGGCGCTGAACGGCATCGTCGTGCTGTTCGTTGTCAGCAGCCTGAAGCTGCGCTCACGGCTGACTGCGTGGGCCGAATCGCCGGGCACGGGGTTCACGCAGGTCGAAACCGACCACGACCCAACGGTGCCGCGCACCGAGGACTCCTTGCTGGCATCAACGGCTCGGCCGCCCGGCTCCTCCGCCCCGTCGGCTCCCCACGAGGGTGATGCCTGATGGGCGACTTCTTCACCGTGTCGGTCCTCGTGGCCACGCTCGCATCTGGTATCAGATTGGCCACGCCCTTTCTCCTGGCGGGCCTCGGGGAGACCATTGGCCAACGCAGTGGCGTGCTCAACCTTGGCGTCGAAGGCGTCATGCTGCTTGGCGCTTTCACCGCCTACTACGTGACGCTCGAGACCGATAGCCCGACGCTCGGGATTCTCGCCGCCATCATGGTGGGACTGATGATGGGGCTGGTCTATGCGTTCATCACGCTGGTGATGCAGGCGGAGCAAGGCATCAGCGGTATTGGCATCTACCTTTTCGGGCTCGGGTTCACCGACCTGCTGTTCCAGAAGAACGTCGGGACGCCGATCCCAATTTCCGGACTTGGCGACATCCACATCCCGCTGCTCAGTGATATCCCGAAGATCGGTGAGATCTTTTTCCAACACAGCCTGCCGGTCTACGTTGCGTTCGCTCTGGTGCCGGTCGTCTGGTTCATGATCAACAAGACGACGTTCGGTCTGAATATTCGCGCTGTCGGCGAAACGCCCGAGGCTGCTGACACCCTCGGTGTGAGCGTCAACGGCACGCGCCTCATCACGATCCTCATCGCCAACACGATGGCGTGCCTCGCAGGCGCGGCACTGGCCCTCGAAGTCGGCATCTTCCAGCAGAACCTCACAGCGGGCCAGGGATTCATCGCGATCGCCCTCGTCTACTTCGGAGCCTGGCGCTCCTATGGCGTGATGCTCGGCGCACTGCTCTTCGGCATCGTCCAGGCAACGGTGCTGCAATGGAAGACCCTCGGCATTGTCGAAGGGGCCACCGCAAGTCTCACGGCCATGGCGCCGGCGCTGCTCACCATCGTGGTGCTCGTCATCGTCAGCCGCCGTGTCGCCGCACCGTCCGCCCTCACGCGTCCGTTCGACCGTTCGGGCTGAACAAACAGATCACTGCAACACACCACACCACACCAATAAGGGGAGCAACATGAAAGCCAGCAAGACCAGAGCCATCGCATCAGCGGCAGCCGCCTTTGCACTTGTCACCTCAGCCTGCGGCAGCGATGACGCAGCTGATGAGCCTGCCGCCGAACCGCCGGCAGAAACTGAAGCAGCCGCCGACGAACCTGCTGCCGAGCCTGCTGCGGAGCCGATGAAGATCGGCATCGTCGCACCGAGCGCCGAGAACGACCTCGCATGGTCCCAGTCGATGTTCGATTCGGTCAATCGTGTTGGCGAGGGCCGTGACATCGAAGTCGCCATTTCTGGTGGCCTCTTCGTCGTCGAAGATGCCGCCGCAGCCCTTCGTGGGTACGCAGAGGACGGCTTCGACCTCGTCATCGCGCACGGCACTCAGTTCGGTGGTCCTCTGCAGGAGATCGCTGACGATTTCCCTGAGGTTGCCTTCGCGCTGGGCACGTCAACCGACTTCTTCGGCAAGGACAACATCTTCGCCTACTCCGTCGATGCCGGCCAGGGTGGCTACGTGAACGGCGTGATGGCCGCTCAGCTCACAGCGTCGAACGTCATCGGCGTGGTCGGTCCGGTACCGGCAGGCGACGCCAAGCTCTACATCGACGGCTTTGTCGCTGGCGCGGAAGCACAGAATCCCGACGCTGAAGTCAACGTCAACTACATCGATTCCTTCGGTGATGTGCAGCTCGCCTCGGAGGCGGCCAAGGCCCACGTGGCCAACGGTGCCGACGTGCTGACCGGTACAGCTCAGATGGTCGTCGGTGCCACCGGCGTCGCCGCCGAAGAGGGCATCCCGTGGTTTGGCACGCAGTCCAACCAGACCGACCTCGGTGCTGACATTGTCGTGTCGTCGCAGGTGTACCACTGGGAGATCGTGCTTGAGCAGATGCTCGACAAGATCACTGCTGGCACGCTCGGTGGCGAGGCCTTCGTGATCTCGTTCGAGAACATGGGACTCGAGATGGAGTACAACGACGGCTTCGGTCTCGACGCGAGTGTTCGTGCGAGCGCCGACGCCACCGTCGCCGGGATTTCAGAGGGAACCATCGAGGTCCCCGCAGGCGAGTGACCGACTGGGTGTGACACCTGGTGCCATGCACCAGGTGTCACACCACGGTTTCCATCCAGGGAGCATGACGATGAGTACGACACCGATGTTGAAGATGACGGGGATCACCAAACGATTCCCTGGCGTTGTCGCGAACGACAGCGTGGATCTCACGGTGCTGCCTGGGCAGGTGCACACCCTTCTCGGCGAGAATGGGGCGGGCAAGAGCACGCTGATGAAGATCCTCTACGGGCTGTACCTGCCCGATGAGGGAACGATCGAACTGAACGGCGAGCGAGTCGATATCACCTCGCCGACCGATGCGATTCGCCAGGGCATCGGCATGATTCACCAGCACTTCATGTTGGTGCCCACGCTCACCGTCGCCGAGAACGTGGCGCTCGGACTTGGAGGGCGCCGTGGCCTGGCGGACATGCGCCCCATCAAGGCGCGGATCCTGGAAGTGTCTGAGCACTACGGGCTACATGTCGACCCTGATGCCTACATCTGGCAGCTTGCTGTTGGCGAGCGACAGCGCGCCGAAATCCTCAAAGCGCTGTATCGCGATGCCGAACTGCTCGTGCTCGATGAGCCGACTGCGGTGCTCACGCCACCCGAAGTGGACGATCTGTTTGTCACGCTGCGCCAGATGCAGGCCGACGGCAAGGGCTTGATCTTTATCTCGCACAAGCTGCACGAAGTGATGGACTTGTCCGACGAGATCACGGTGTTGCGGAACGGCAAGGTGTCGGGCCATACCCGGCCAAGCGAGTCGTCGCGCGAGCACCTGGCTGAGCTGATGGTCGGGCGCCCTGTCGAGCTCACCCGAACAGTCCTGCCCCAAGATGCTGGGGACATACAACTTGCTGTCGACGATCTTGATGTCGTCGGCGACCGTGGGAATCTTGCGGTCAAAGACCTTTCGATCCAGGTTCGTTCGGGCGAAATTGTCGGCGTCGCCGGCGTTTCCGGCAACGGACAGCGCGAGCTTGCAGAAGCGATCTTTGGACTGCGTCCCGTCGCCCGAGGTGAAGTCACCATCGCCGGCGCCCCGGTTGCATCACCCGCACCTGATGCGGTGCGCTCCATGGGGTTGTCCTATGTGCCCGAGGAACGCATGCGCGACGGTGCGATCGGCGAGTTCACGGTCGCCGAAAACCTGATGCTCGTCGACTACAAGACCGATCCGTACACCAAGAACGGACTCCTCAATCAGTCGGCCATCGACGAGCGCTGCGAGCGGCTCACGGCTGAGTACCGGGTCAAGACGCCCACGATCGACACGCCGACCAAGAACCTCTCAGGCGGCAACATCCAGAAGGTTGTCATCGCCCGCGAGTTCAGCTGCGGAGCAACAGCGCTCGTGGTCGCCCAGCCGACTCGCGGTGTCGACATCGGCGCGGCGGAGTACATCCACGAGCGGCTGCTTGAGCAACGAGCCGACGGTGCCGCCATCCTGCTGATCTCCGAAGATCTCGACGAAGTGATGGAACTGTCCGACCGCATCATCGTCCTGCTCGAAGGCGAGATCATGGGCGAGGTGGCTCGTGCCGACTTCAACGTGAACGACATCGGCCTGCTGATGTCTGGGGTGACGTCGACTGCGTCGACGGCGTCGGCCTGACGGCCGACCAGCGACTCCGTCGCTGCCTCAGAGTCCTCGGCCTCTCGGCCGAGCTCGCTCACGCTCGGGGGACCACACCGGCGAGACGGCTGGCCCTGGCCTCACCGCCTCGTCTTGCCTCGCCCCACATCTGCGAGACTTTGGAATGGATGCTTCGCACCTGGTGCCGACGATCGATATTGCTCAGCCTGACGATGCGATGCTCGCTGCGCTCGACCTCGCTTGTCGTGACCACGGGTTCTTCCTACTGAGCGGTCACGGGCTCGACGACTTGATCGGGGCGACATGGGACCGAGCACGAGCGTTCTTCGAATCGCCCCGGGATCGCAAGGTGGCGGTGATGCGCGACGCTGACAATCCGCTTGGGTATTACGACCGGGAGTTGACCAAGCGCAAGCGCGACAGCAAGGAAGTGTTCGACTTCGTCGATCCGGTCGCTGAACGTTCGGCGGTGCACAATCGCTGGCCGGCTGAAGTCGACGCGACAGCGGGATTTCAGCGCGGGATGGTCGAGTTCTTCGATGCATTCAGCGAACTTGCCGAGCGGACCACGGCGCTCGTGCACGCGGCGCTCGGTCTTGGCGCCGATGACGTTGCTGAGTTTCGCGGCGACCGAACCAACAGTTCTGTGCGATTGAACCACTATCCGGTGGGCGATCCGGTCCCTGTCGACGAGCGTGATGGACTTCGCGAACTGGGCGAAACAGCACTTGGCTACCACACCGACCCCGGCGTGCTCACGCTGCTGCTGCAAGACGGGACCGGCGGGTTGCAGGCCCAAGCAGCGGACGGCACATGGGTTGACATCGTGCCGACGCCCGGCACGATCGTGGTCAACCTCGCTGATGCGATGCAGGTCTGGAGCAACGATCGGTATCGCGCTGCAGTCCACCGCGTGATTCCGATGACTGCGACGGATCGCTTGAGCATTCCGTACTTCCTCAACCCGCAGCGCGATGCCCTGATCAAGCCGATCGCCGCGCTGGCGTCGACGCCGCGCTACCGGCCCTTCACGTGGCGCTCGTACATGCAGGCTCGCACGGACGACAACTACGCCGACCTGGGCGCCGACGACACGCAGATCACGGATTATCGCCTCGTCGATTCGTGACCGCTCGGTGATTCAGGCGCACGGTGATGCCGGCGCACGGTCAATTCGTGCAGAGGTGGCAGCGGGTGGTCATCGTCAGACGATGTTGAACTCGGGCTGATCGGTACAACTCCGGATGTCAGGGTCGAGATCGACGGGGAGTGATCCGAACCGATTGGTCCACTCATCGACGTCGCCCGGCGTCAGGCCGTTGATCACTTCTTCGGTCTCGGCCAGGGAGATGTCGCGGGCGCTGACCCGAATCGCAGTCGTGCCGACTGTTGCGAGGAGCGTGAAGGCAGCGGGATCTTCTGGATCACGATTGACCCACGCCTGTTGCCCGTTGAATGTGGCGGGCTCGTATTGCCGTTGATCGTTGCCCGCGACGGCGAGGCTCCCATCCGGGTACTGCGCGACCATGATGGTGACCTGTTGGTTGCCGATCTCGACCGGGAGCCCGAAGACGAACTCGTCGGTACTGCGCCCGCCACTGATGGCGGCCCAGCCATCCGGCAGGTCGATGTTGATCACACCATCGGTGATCCGCATCGAGTTGAACAGCGCGTCGATCTCCGGGCGGAACGCCGGGCGGCCCGCCGTGTCGAGCACGGAGACGGAGCCGCATGCGACTTCGACGCTGTACTGGCCGGGGGTGTCTTCGTCGGGAGGGATCACCGACACCGCTGCATACTGCCGGGGCGGAACGGTGGTGGTCGTGCTTGACGCACTGGGATCCGGCTCGGGTTCCTCGGCCGGAGCAAGGCCGTCGACTTCGATGAGCGAGATCGTGCTCAGATCCGGGGCACGGAGCAAGAGTGCTGAGCCGCCGAGTGGTGCTCGAACGACCGCCAATTCATCGAGGCGATTGCGCTCCGGTGGCAGGAGCAAGGGCGTGTCGCCGGACCCGGGAATTGGGGGTGTGGTCGTCGTGGTGGCGGTCGTGAGGAGTGGCGCCTGGGCGACGGTGTTGACCGTCGGCTCAAGCGTCGGCGAGGGTGCGACGTCCGTCGCTGACGGCGCCGTGGCTCGAGAACCCGGTGTCTCGCGCGACGCGGAGTAGGCAAGCCCACCGACCGCGGCAAGACCGAGCAGGGCCAACGCTGCCAACCGCGCCGCATTTGACGCTCGGGTGTTCGGGCTGGCCAAGTCCACGGGCGAGAGCTCGGATTGTGCCCGCATCGCCGCATCGAAGATCCGCTCACGGAGGTGCCGTCGGTCGATGGGTGGCATCGTTCCGACTTCGGGGCGAGCAGCCTCGACGATCTGCACCGGGTTCACGAGGATGCTCCATCTCTCGGCGTGCCAGCGTCGGGAGCGTCGTCGCGGGAGGAGTCGGTGATCTGGTTGTCGTTGGCCGCGACGCGACGACGGATCTCCTTGCGAATGGCGTTCAGGCGGGACCGGACTTCGCTTTGTGGGATACCGGTCGCGACGGCGGCGAGCGACGATGAGCAGCCCTCCCAAGCAATGAGGAAGAGCAAGTCGCGTTCGGGGGGTTCGAGTTCGGCAACGGCGGCCATCACGCGGGCCGTCGTGATCGTGCCGCCATCCTCGACCGTTTCGGCCAGCAGCGGATCGGTGACTCGCGGGATCGCCCGTGAGGTGGATCGTGTCGGCGGTTGCCAGTCACGGAGACGTCGGCATTCGGTTTCGCTGTGACGACGCAGAAAAGCGGTCGCCATTGCGAGGAGCCAGCCCAGGTCCGTGCCGGTGTGAGCTGGTCGTTGTGCGTCTTGGCGCAATGCGTGCTCGAAGACGTTCTCGACGACCTCGACGCCAGCTTGTGGGCCGACACGCCGAGCCGCATACGCGTAGATCGCATCGACATGCTCGTCGTAGAGGCGCGCGGCCGCCGGCCCGTTCAAACTCACAACCCAATCATGCCAACGACTCGGGCGGTTGCACCGTCATGCGCCCGTCAGCCCAGCGCTGGCGTGCGTGATGGTGTGTTGGTTCAGCCGGATACCGGGTTGTGCGGCGTCCGTCCGGCAAGGACCTCGACCACGTTGGATGCTGCGGTGGTGGCCATTGCGGCACGCGTTTCCACCGTTGCTGACCCCAGGTGCGGCACCAGCACGACGTTGTCAAGACTGAGCAGCCCCGGATGCACGGTCGGCTCGTTTTCGAACACGTCAAGCGCGGCGCCGGCAATCACGCCATTGACGAGTGCTTCGACCAGTGCTGCCTCGTCGACGATTGGTCCACGCGCCGTGTTGACGAGGAATGCTGTGGACTTCATGGCAGCGAGTGCGCTGGCATCGATCAGATGGTGGGTGGCCTCGCTGTACGGGCAGTTGAGAGACACGATGTCGCTGGTTGCAAGCAGTTCGTCGAAGTCGACTCGCTGTGCGTCGAGACGCTGCTCGACCTCGGTGTCGACGTTGCGACGGTTGTGGTACACGATGCGCATCCCAAACGCCCTCGCCCGCGTTGCGAGGGCTTCTCCAATGCCGCCCATCCCGACGATCCCGAGTGTTCGGCCCTGGAGCCCCGTGCCGAGCATCATGAACATGCTCCACTGCCAGGCGGTGCCCGACCGGATGAGCCGTTCTCCCTCACCGAGTCGGCGCGTGGACATGAGAACGAGCCCCATCGCCAGATCGGCGGTGGCGTCGATCAACACGCCCGGCGTGTTGGTGACGATGACACCGCGCCGGGTGCAGGCGTCGACATCGATGTTGTTGTAGCCAACGGCGACGTTGGCCACGATTTGCAGCTTTGGTGCAGCGGCCAGGAAATCATCGTCGACCCGATCGGTGAGGAGGGTGACGGCAGCGTCGGCATCGGCGAGCTGCTCGTTGCGTACCTCGGTCGGGATCACGGCGTCGTCCATCCATGCCCAGACGTCGGAGCCGTCGATCGATCGCAAGAGATCAAGGCCAGCATCGGGGATGCGTCCGGTGACCGTGATCTTCGGCTGCGGGATCTTGGGGTTGTTGAGGCCGCTCATGCCGCGCCTCCCGTGGTCGTCCAAGCAGCGAGTCTGTCGAGGCCTTCGGCGATGTCGTCGACCGAGATTCCGGAGTACGCCAGTCTGATGTACTGCTCAGTTTCGTCGGCTTGCGGGCGGCCGAAGTGTTGACGGGTGCAGAATGACACGCCCGTGTTCTGCAAGGCAGCCGTGGCAAAGTCACCCACAGCAGCGAAGCCCATTCGAGACATCACGGCAGTGACATTGGGGAAGAGATAGAAGGTCGCATCGGGCGTCGCGCAGGTGATGCCGTCAATGGCGGCGAGTCCGTCGACCGCAGCGTCTCGGCGGCGCTGGAGTTCGGCGAGCATTGGCGCGGCACCCTCTGGATGGGCAATGGCCTCAACTCCGGCGGCCTGGACGAAGTGCGTTGTGCAGCTCTCGTCGTTGGTATTCAACTTGGCGATCATCTCTGCCACGGGGACCGGTGCGACGGCACAGCCGAGTCGCCATCCGGTCATCGCGAACTTCTTCGAGAACGTGTACAGAATGACCGTGCGCTCGGCCATGCCGGGCAACGAGGCGATCGACGTCGATGTGCCCGAGTACCGCATTTCGAAGTAGGCCTCATCGGATAGGACCCAGAGGTCGTGCTCAATGGCGATGTCAGCGATTGCTTGCATCTCCGCGAGCGAACTCTCACAACCCAGCGGGTTCTGCAGGTTGTTGTAGATGATGGCGGTGGCGCCTGACGCTGCCAGCGCACGGAGTTGATCGAGGTCGATGCCGAATCCTGTAGCGGTCTCGTGATATCGGTAGGGGAGCGGACGTCCGCCGAAGTACTCGACCTGGCTCTCGTAGATGGGGTAGCCCGGGTTGGGGTACAACACGCCGTCGCCGGGGTTCATCAGCGTTTGGATGAACTTGGTGATCACCGGCTTGCCGCCTGGTTGGACGACAATGTTTGCCGCGGTCAGTTCCATCTCGCGATCGGCGCCGATGTTTGCGGCCAACGCCTCGCGGAGCGGAGCGATTCCGGCGGCCGGGCAGTAGCCGGTTTTGCCATCGCTGATCGCGGCGTTCATCGCCTCGACGATGTTCGCTGGCGTCGGCAGATTGATATCGCCGAGGTGGAACGGATAGATCCGGTTGCCCTGCGCTCCCCACTCCGCCGCTGCCTGGGAAACGGCAAACGCCGTTTCCGTGCCGAGGTTGTCCAAACGTGCTGCCAGCGCCATTGCCGATCCCCATTGTTTCGTTGTCGGACAAGGTGTTCGACGGGCCCACGCCCGATGTCCGGCGGCCAAGTTAACAAAAATTCAACCTCGCCGATTCCACTCTGTGGGACGGTTCCACAATGTGGACCGGCAGGGGACCAGCCGGAGTCGAGTCGGGGTTGCGTCGGGGTTGCGTCGGGCCAGGTTTGGGTCAGACGACCCGGGTTTCTCTGAACGGATTCGGCGATACTGATGGTGATGAAACGTTTGCCGCTCCGTCATGTGTCGATCCACGGCCACGACGTGAGGTACCGACGGCTGGGTCCGGCCGCGCAGGGCACATCATCTGCGCAGCCGATCGAGACCGTGCTGCTGATCCATGGGCTGGCGGGCAGCTCGAAGACCTGGGATGCGGTCATGCCGCTGCTTGCTGAGCGATACGACGTCATCGCCCCCGATCTGCTCGGTCATGGCGAATCGGCAAAGCCGAGTGGCGACTATTCGCTCGGTGCCTTCGCCAGTGGACTCCGCGACTTTCTGGCGGTGCTCGACGTACCGCGGGTGACGATCGTCGGGCACTCGTTCGGCGGGGGTGTGGCGATGCAGCTGGCGTACCAACACCCCGAGTTGCTCGATCGGCTTGTGCTCGTCGGCAGTGGCGGGCTGGGTCGAGAAGTGAGCTGGCTGCTGCGCCTGTTGACGCTGCCAGGCTTCGAGTACGTGATGCCGTTGGGCTTTCCGAGGCCGGCGGTCGAAGTCGGCACCAACGTTGGTCGTGTGCTCGGCCGGAGAGGGATCCGGAGCGAGCGCCTCGGCGAGATGTGGCGCGCCTATGCGTCGTTGGCAGGTGCGCCGAACCGCACCGCCTTCGTGCGCACGATGCGTGGCGTTATTGAACCCGGCGGTCAAACCGTCAACGCCAGCGATCGGCTCTACCTCGCCGCCCGCGTCCCGACGATGCTCGTCTGGGGCGACCATGACGCGATCATTCCGGTGTCTCACGCTCATGCTGCGCACGATGCCATCGAGGGGAGCCGGCTTGAAATCATGGAGGGCATGGGGCACTTCCCGCATGTCGAAGATCCCGAGCGGTTCACGAGAGTGCTTGCGGACTTCCTCGACACGACCACGGCGGGGCCCATCGGTCCCGAGCCGTTGCGCGATGTGATTCTCGGTAACGTCGACTGAAACGCCGCTCTGACGACGTCGCGTTCAGTCGTGAGTGCGACGCACGACGATTGACGCCTGCCCGTCGCCCTCTTCGTCGACGAGCACGTCGATCATTCCTGCCGTAGCCGCTGAACGATACGCGTCGCTCAACTCGCCGGGAGGAGCGTGGAATGGTCCAGCTGTCCCGTCGAGACCGACGGCGGAGAGCACCGTGAGAACCAACACGCCATCGGGCCGCAGTCGCTGCACGAAGTCGAGGTACAGGTCACTCGCTCGGTACCGCTGGCAGACGATCATCGCAAGTCCACGGAGATCGGGCGGGAGTCCCTCGTCGGTGTCCCACACTGAAGCCTTGACGGTCAATCCGTGTTGTGCAGCAGACCGAGCCGTGAGATCGACAGCGACCGGCGAGACATCGAGGGCTCTGACGGTGAGGCCCCGAGTGGCCATCCACAGTGACTGCGCGCCGATGCCACACGCAAGGTCGAGAGCGGTCCCGTCGGTTGGCAGCTGCTCGAGGAGCTCAGGATGGGCATCGACGATGTCGGGTGCGGCGGGCACCGCCCGGTCGGGTTCGACACCCGCCGCACTCCAACGTTCATCCCAACGGTCTCGGTCGGCTTCCATCGGCCCATCGTGGCACGGTTGCGCTGCGCGGAGCAGCGACGACCGGGTTGGGGCCAGGTGTCACTCGAATGACTCGGGAGTGACCTGGGGGTCGGGGCCGGGAGTCACTCGGACCGTCAAACAGCGACGGTCACGGACATTGGGGCGATGGTCCTCCGGTGCGCGCGCGTGGCGTGGGATCATCATGGGTGTGAGTGAGATCGAGACCCAGACCGACGACAAATGGTTGACCGACGACGAACTCGAACTCGTTCGCGGGCGAATGCCGATTGTGTACGTCGATGCCGTCCCAGTCCGCGTCGACGGCCACGGCAATGTCGAAGAAGTCGGCATGTTGCTGCGTCAGAACGCCAACGGGTCGATCAGTCGGATGGTCGTCACCGGCCGCGTCCTCTACGGCGAACGCGTCCGCGAGGCGCTCATGCGGCACTGTGAGAAGGACCTCGGCCCGATGGCATTCCCGCGCGTGCCGGCAAACCCCACGCCCTTCACGGTCGCGGAATACTTCCCCGACCCGTCGAAGTCAGGGTTCCACGATCCGCGCCACCATGCGGTCAGTCTCGCCTATGTTGTCCCGGTCGAGGGTGAGTGCGAACCCACCCAGGAGGCGCTTGACCTGCGGTGGTTCACTCCCGAAGAGGCCGTCAGTGATGACGTCGTCCTCGAGATGATGAGCGGTCACGACCGCCTCATTCGGCTCGCACTCGCGCACACCGGCAAACTGCCGTGAGCGCAACTCGGGCGATTTCCGCAATTTCTGCACGAATCAAGTGACGCGCAAGTCACACTGACGTAATCTGCAACTTGGTATGTCGGATGGAGATGGAGTCCACCGGGCTGCCAGCGCGCTGCGTACTGCGCTCGCTGGAAAGCCCATGGTGCGATTCGATGCTTCCTGCCTCGTGGGCCCGACACCGCGCGCGGGCCGCGTCGTCGAGCGGGTCGAAAACCACGGCAAGCACATCGAGATCGTGTGGGACGACAACATGGTCTTGCACACCAACCTTCGACTGAACGGCTCATGGCACGTGTATCGCCAGGCCGAGCCCTGGCGCAAGCCGTATCAGCAGATGCGCGTGGCGATCGAAGTGGCCGACTGGGTGGCGGTGTGCTTCAACGCTGCGGTCACCGAGACCTATCGCATTCCCGACAAGCGTCGCCATCCCGGCATGGGCCGACTCGGACCCGACCTGTGTGAATCCAACACCGATCCGAGCGTGGTCGTGAACCTCCTGCTGTCGCACAAGGACGGGGCGGCTCGGCTGGGTGAAGTCTTGCTCGATCAGCGGGTCGTCCGTGGTCTTGGCAATCTGTACCGATGTGAAGTGCTCTGGGCGACCGAGTTGAGTCCGTTCGCTCGCATTGACTCCCTCACGGAACACGATGCGATTCGTCTGGTCAACGCTGCCGCCACGATGCTCCGGGCCAACATGCAGCAGGCAGAACGCGCGGCCAGCGTCGCTGAGAAAGGCGGACTCGCCGTGTACGGCCGCAATGGCCAGCGTTGTCGGCGGTGTGGCGAAACGATCGACTGTCGGCCGCTCGGCCAGCACGGCCGAATGCTCTATTGGTGCCGCGGCTGCCAGCAGCATCTTGATCCGCATCAGGAAGTGCAGACCGATGACACGCCCATGGATCCGCATCCCGCGGCGCAGGCGTACCTCGCCGGCCTGCCATGGAATCGCGACGCCAGCTGACTCTTCACACGAAGATGGAGGCCAGGGTCAACCTCGGCCGAGGATCCGGTCGACGTCGATCTCGATGACGGTGCGATCGTCACGGTCCTTGGGCTGCTGATATCGGGCGGCGTACCCGTCGATGCCGGGCTGGATACCTGCCGGATCAGCGACGAGTCGAACCGGGCCTTCGAGGCTGAGCCACCGTCCGCCGTCGACCTGGCACACTGCGCCACGCTGCCCGGCCGCCTGCATCCGCTTCGCATTCAGTGACTTTTGGGATGCGCCCCACGTGATGACCCTGGCGACCTTGGCCTCGACGTCGTAGCTGAAGCCCACGGCAACCACGTGTGGCGACCCATCGGTCCGCAACGTCGTCAACGTTGCAAGGTGTCGCTCGCGGAGGAAGGTGAGGACCGAATCGTCGAGATGGTGAACGTCGAGAGCCATGGGAGCAATTGTGCCCGCTCGTCGGCGTCATTCGGGGGAGATGACGCCCACGCTCCGGTTCACTCCGTGGCGATTGCTTTCAGCACGTCCATGTTGCTTGCCTTGAACGACGGGTACAGGGCGGCAACGAGCCCAGCGAGGACTGCGAACACCATGACGACGACGATGATCATCGGGCTGAAGGCCAGCTTGCTGACGATGTCGTCGGGGACTGCCAACGAGGCGATGATGCCGAGGAACGTACCGAGCACGATCCCGACGAGCGCGCCGAATGTCGACACGATGACCGCTTCCCAGCGCACCGATCGACGGAGTTGGCGGCGGTTCATGCCGACGGCCCGGAGCAGCCCGATCTCCCGTGTGCGCTCGAAGACGCCCAACGCCAGCGTGATCGCGATGCCGAGGACGGCGATCACGATCGACAGCATCAGCAAGATCGTGATCGTGAGCAAGAGCTGGTTGATCTGATCCTCCTGGCTCTTGCGGAACTCGGCGTTGGTCTGCACGTCGGCCTGCGGGAAGTCTGCGGTGGCGGCGGCGACCGCGAGATCGCCTGCTTCAGCCGTGACGCCCTCAGCGAGCTTGCCGATGATGAAGAAGTCGCGTGCGGGTGCATCGCTGACCGACTCGAGTGTGTCGAGGCTGATCAGCCAGTTGCCGAATGTGGCATCGCCATAGACACCCGCAACGGTGAGGGTTCCCTCGATGCCGTTCTGCCAGAGCACCTCGATGGTGTCACCGACACCCTTGTCGAGGTCGCCGGCCGGGTCAGTATGAATGAGGACCTCGTTCGGTCCGAGCCCGGCGATCTCACCGGACTGCAGATCGGGATTGACCAGTATCTCGAAGGCGTCCGGGTTGATGGCCCCGAAGCCTTTTGTATCGCCCTCGACTTGGGCCCCGATACCGCGCACGGGAGTGACCGCTTCGAGCTCAGGAAGCGCTGCCAGGCTCTCGGCAACCGCCGGAGAGAGTCCGAAAAAGTTCGGGTCAGTGACGATGTAGTCGGCGGTGATGGCATTGTCGAGGATGTCGGTGAACGTCGCCCGCAGCGACGATGCAAACACTGCTGCCGCGCTGACGAGGGCGACCCCAATCATCAGCGCCGAGGCGCTCGAAGATGTGCGACGCGGCGCACGAGCGACGTTGTCGCGAGCCAGTACACCGGGCACCTTGAACAGCTTGGCGATCGGCCAGCCGATCGCTTTCGTCACCGGTGCAGCGATGGTCGACGACACGCTGGCGACACCGAGGAAGAGTGCCAGTGCGCCGATGCCTGCCAGCGCTGCCCACGAGAGGGCTGGGCCCGGCTGAACGAAGAGTCCGATGATGAGCATCACGACTCCGACGGCCGTGACGATGGCGCCGATGATCAGCTGCTTCTTCTTGAGCGCTTCGAATCCGAGTTCCGGGCGCATTGCTGCGACCGGTGGAATCGTGGACGCCCGACGGGCCGGGACGAAGACCGAGAGCAGCGTGACACCGAGGCCGACCACCGCGGCAGCGATGAACGTGCGCGGCTTGAGAATCGTCTCGGTGTCCGGGAAGCCGGCGCCCGCTTGGTTGAAGAGGAAGAGAATGAGCCGGGACACACCGATGCCGCCGAAAATTCCGAGCACGGTCGCCACGAGGCCGAGGACGAATGCCTCGGAAACGATCATTCGACGGACCTGCTTGCCGGAAGCGCCGACGGCACGCAACAGTGCGAGCTCGCGGAGGCGCTGACCGATGGTGATCTGGAAGATGTTGTTGATGATGAAGGCACTGATGAAGGCGGTGATGAAGGCGAAGATCAGCAGTCCGGTGCCGAACACGCTGATGAAGCCATCGACATCGCTCTGACTTTCCTCGGCGAGCTGTTCGCCGGTGATGACTTCGGTGCGCTCAGGAAGGATGTCTTCGATCGCGGCCTGGACAGCGACGGCGTCGGCGCCGTCGGCCAACCCAATGTCGATGGCGTCGACTTTGCCGTCTGAGCCGAACTTCTCGATCGCGGTCGGGATGTCGAGTGCCACAACTGAGGCACCGAGAAACCCGTCGGAGTCGACCGCACCGATGGTGCCGACCAACTCGCCCTCATGGGTGCCGGCGTCGGTCAAGTAGGAGACGATGTCGCCGACCTCGTATCCGACACGGTCGGCGGTTGCCTTGTCCACGACAAGTTCGTCTTCGCCCATCGGGGCGCGCCCGTCCTTGAGCGTGACACCTTGGAGGCCGGCGTCGCCGATGTAGGAGTAGCCGAGCGCGGGGCCACCAGTGGTGGCAACGAGCTCGCCGTCCTCGTCAAGGATCTGGGCGAATCGAATCAACGAGGGCTCGACCACCGCGACGCCCTCGATGTCGGCCAGCTCGTCGGCGATCGACGCGTCGATCGGGTCGCGTTCACTGTCTCCTTCGAACGCCTCGGCGCTGCGCACCTCGAGGTCGACGTCGCTGACGAGCTCGTTGAAGAGTCCGCCGAACGTGGCCCGCATGCTGTCGGCGAGCACGAATGAGCCAACGACGAATGACACGCCCGCGGTGACAGTGAAGGCGATGGCGATGGTGCGCCCGATTCGGGCCCTGATGCTCTTGCGCGCGAGCAGCGCTGTGGATCGGAAGCTCATGTCAGCTGTCTGCGTGCTTCATGTGATCGATGATCTGGTCTGCGGTCGGATCCGGGAGGTCCCCGACGATCTTGCCGTCGCCGACGAACACCACCCGGTCGGCGTATGACGCAGCGCCAGGGTCATGCGTGACCATGACGATGGTCTGGCCGAATTCCCGTACTGCGCGGCGCATAAAGTCAAGAATCTCTGCGCCAGTCTCGGAGTCGAGGTTGCCGGTCGGCTCGTCGGCAAAGATGATCTTCGGGCGCGAGGCAAGCGCGCGAGCAACCGCGACGCGCTGCTGTTGGCCACCGGACAGCTCGCTGGGGCGATGCTTGAGTCGGCCATCAAGCTTCACCGCTGACACCACCTGATCGATCCAGGCCGCATCCCCGGTCTCGCCACCGAGCATCATCGGGAGCTTGATGTTCTCCTCTGCGGTGAGCGTCGGGATGAGGTTGAACGCCTGGAAGATGAACCCGACGTCGGTGCGACGAAGTTCGGTGAGTTCCTTGTCATTGAGTGACGCGAGGTAGGTGCCGCCGATGAAAGTGGCACCGGATGTCAGTGTGTCGAGACCTGCGAGGCAGTGGAGCAGGGTCGATTTGCCCGATCCAGAGGGCCCCATGATTGCGGTGAACTGACCCGCCTCGAACGACACGGTCACGTTGTCGAGCGCTTTGACCTGGGCATCGCCGATTCCGTAGATCTTGCTGGCGTCGACGGCACCGGACGCAGCAGTGGGGGAATCCACGCCGGTGGGCGCGGGGGAAGGCAGAGGCGTATTCATGGGTTCCAGTCTGCTCGCTCCGGTCCGCCAACGGGTCCACCACAAGTCGGTTCTCCTCTCCACCTTTCGGATGACCCGGCGCTGTCCGTTTCGCCGCAGACGGTGCGTCAGTGGTCGCCGGGGGAGACGAGGCCGGACTCGTAGGCAGCGACGACGGCTTGGACGCGGTCGCGTGCGCCGAGCTTGGCAAGGATCCGGCCGACGTGCGTCTTGATCGTTGCCTCCCCGAGGTAGAGCTCGGCCGCGATTTCGCTGTTGCTCATCCCGCGGGTCATCAGCTTGACGACGTCGAGTTCGCGTTCGGTCAACTCGTCGATGCCTGGGAACGCATCTGGCTGGCCGACCGGTCGCCGAGTGATCTCATCGATCAGGGCTTGGGTGACCGATGGCGCGAGCAATGCGTCGCCGTTGGCAATCACCCTGATGCCCTCAATGAGTTGTTCGGCCGGTGAATCTTTCAGCATGAACCCACTCGCCCCTGCACGCAGCGCGGCGTGGACGTAGTCGTCGAGATCGAAAGTGGTGAGCATCATCACGCGTGCCGTGACCTCGTCGGACGCACAGATGCGCGCGCATGCTTCGATGCCGTCCATGCGTGGCATGCGCACGTCCATGAGCACGACATCGGGACGGGCACGATCAATCATCTCAACGGCCTCGATGCCGTCCGCGGCTTCGCCGACGACGGTGATCCCTGGTTCGGCGTCGAGGATCATGCGGAACCCGGCGCGGACCATCCCTTGATCATCGACCAGCATCACGCGGATCACGATGCGACTCCGGCCGAGCTTGGCT
The DNA here is from genome assembly GCA_018666235.1 of Ilumatobacter sp. Classification (GTDB taxonomy): domain Bacteria; phylum Actinomycetota; class Acidimicrobiia; order Acidimicrobiales; family Ilumatobacteraceae; genus Ilumatobacter_A. The sequence goes on along the minus strand of JABJAB010000057.1, from coordinate 11,379 downwards.
CGCTGCCTGCTGCTGAGTCATCGCTTGGCGATGCAGGGAGAACAGAGTTGGTCGGCAACGTCATGTGGACGCGCCAGCCGCCGCCGCCGCGGGGGCCGACAGTGAGCGACCCGTTGACGGCAGCCACGCGCTCGCGCATGCCGACCACGCCGTAGCCCGGACCGATGTCGTCAGCAGCTGCACCTCGACCGTCGTCGGCAATGGTGATCCTCAACGAGTCAGCGTCGCGTGTGACGTCGATGGTGACTGCGCTGACTGGGCCGGCGTGTCGCCGGACGTTGGTAATGGCCTCCTGCACGATGCGATAGCCGTGCAGGTTGATCGAAGGCGAGAGTCCATCCAGCGGTCCCATCACAGTGAGCTGGATCGGTAGGTCGTCGCTTGCGTGAACCAGCGCGTCGAGGTCGGTCATCGACGGCTGCGGGGCAAGTGGCGACCCGCCACGTCGGGAACTGTCGCCGCCGTTGGGGGCAGCGTCGGTGTCGCTCCGAAGCACGCCGAGAATTCCGCGCAGCTCATTCATCGTCTGCCGGCCGGTGTCTTCGATGTTGGTGAGTGCGGTGCGTGCCACGTCGGGGGCGTCATCCAGGTTGCGTCGCGCCGCCGCGGCCTGGATGACCATCACGCTGACCGAGTGAGCAACCACATCGTGCAGCTCTCGTGCGATGCGACTTCGTTCGGCGTGGACCTGCTGCTGCGCGATGAGCGCCTGCTCGCGTTCGGTCCGTTCAGCTCGCTCGGCCAAACTTTCGGCCTTGTCGCGCCGGCGCCGCAGGTTGTCGCCGACGACGTAGGCGGTCACGAGCATGACGGTGCTGCTGATGAAGTCGCCGATGTACACCTCGCCCACCGAGAGTCCCGCGATGAACAGCAACAGGATCCCGACGCCGATGACCCACACCGCGTTGGTCCGGCGGGGACCCGAACTGTGTGCGCCGAGGGAATAGACCGCAATCAGAACGCCAACGAAACCGGTGCCGTCGATGTCGAGGAGTGCGGTGATGACCTGGGCCGCGGCAACGAAGAGTCCCGAACGGATGGGGAATGATCGGCGCCACGCGATGGGAAAGACCGACGCAACGATGAAGGGGACGGTCCACCATGATGGCTCGCGGAAGTCCTCGGTCTGGTCGAGTTCGAGCAGATGAACAGTCACAGCGGCAGCGGTGATGCAGGCCGCGAGAATCATGTCCGCCGACCGTGGATTGGCGCGCAGCCAGACGATGGGATGCGGACGGGTCACGGCGTCGACGCTAGCGATACGTGCCGCTCCGCTCATCCCCCTCGCGGTTGATTGCCGTACGATCAGATGTTGATGGCCTGCATCTCTTGCTCACGGCCGCTTCCTGACGGCGCTCGTTTCTGTCCATTCTGCGGGCATGAAGTGCTTGGAGCGTCAACGGAAGAGCGGCGGGTGGTGACGGTGCTTTTCGCCGACCTTGTCGGCTACGCCGCCCTCACCGAGCGGCTCGACCCCGAGCAGGTCAAACGCATGATCGACGGTGCGTTCGAGGCGCTGCAGGCTGACATCAACGCGTTCGGTGGCCGCGTCGACAAGATTCTCGGCGATGGCATCCTGGCGATGTTCGGTGCTCCGGTCGCTCACGAGGACGATCCCGACCGAGCAATCCGCACGGCCCTGCAGATGCACCATTCCCTCGAGCGATTCTCACGGACCCATGCGGACCTCGACGGTGCATTGCACCTGCGTATCGGTGTCAACACCGGCGAAGTGCTCGTCGGCTCGATCGTCGGTACCGACGGCTACACGGCGATGGGCGACGTCGTCAATGTGGCCTCGCGGTTGCAGTCGCTTGCGCCGCCCGGCGGCATCTACATCGGCGATGCGACCGCAATGCTGGCCTCGGACGACATCGTGCGCGAGGCGATCGAAGGCGTGGTCGTGCGCGGGCGCGAGCAGACCGAGCGAGTGTGGAACGTCCTCGGTCGGCGCCGTCCGGCGATTCGTTCGGGTAACCGGCATCAGGTGCCGTTCGTCGGCCGTGCGACGCAGCGCGAGCTGCTGCAGTCGGTGATGACGATGGTGGCCAATGGCCGCTCAGCAACGGTGTCGGTCACCGGTGAGGCAGGTGCTGGCAAGACGCGCTTGGTCAGCGAACTCCTCGACGACTTCCCGAGCCGCGAGGTCACGATCTTCGCTGGGGTGTGTGCCCCGTATGGCGAAAGCAACGTGTGGACGCCGATTGCCTCGGCGTTGTTCCGCCGCCTCGACCTCGACGCCACCATGTCACAGGCGCGGCTACGCGAAGTGACGCGCGAACGAGCGGTCAGCAGGTACGGCTTCTTCACCGATGACCCATCCCTCGATCACTTTGTCGAGGCGGTGTTGCATCTCTCTGGCTATCCGTCAGTGCTGGACGACATGAGCCCGATCGAGTCGCGCGAAACGCTCTTTCGGCTGATCGTCGAAGGTCTCCGTCGACGATCGCGGCAGAGCCCGGTCGTGCTGTGGCTCGACGACCTGCAGTGGGCTGACCCGCTGCTGATCGAACTGTTGCACCGGTTGACGCGATCGCTCGTCGACCGGCCGTTCTTGTTGATCACCGCGCAGCGCGACGACGCCTCGGCCGATTGGCCACCAACCTCGGACCACCCGATCACGATTCGGATGCCGATCGATCCGCTGACCCGCGCTGAGGCCGATGAACTGTTGGCAGAGGTCTTCGATGGTGAGCTCGGACTGGGTTTGGGCGAGCAGTTGTACGAACGAAGTGGCGGCAACGCGCTGTTCCTGACGGAGCTCGCGGTGCTTTCGCGTGAGCAGCCGGACAGCACCGAACTACCGGGCTCGTTGCGTGCGTTGATTGCTGCACGCCTCGACCGTCTCGACCACGGTCCGCGCGCCGTGCTCGATAACGCTGCGGTGTTGGGTGCGAGCGGACCGATCGCGTCGCTGCATGAATTCGCCGACGCACTCGGCCAGAGCTACGACCCGGCATTTCTTCACGGACTCGAGGATGACGGACTGCTCGAACTCGATGACGATCGCTGGCATTTTCGCAGCGATGTGGTCCGCGAGGTCGCGTACGGGATGCTGACCAAACTGGTGCGGGCCCGGCGGCACGCCGGGGTTGCGTCAGTGATGATTGGCCAACCCATGGCGCCGATCGAACTCGTGGCACATCACGCCGCGACGTCAGCGGAACTTGTGGGTGAAATCGGTCCCGTCGAAGGCGTGATGCCGAACATCAAGGATCACGCCGTGCAGTTGCTGCTGAAAGCAGTCCGGAGGTCACTCGATGTCGGAGCGTTCAGCCAGGCGAGCCGACATGCCACGCGTGCTCTTGAGCTCGGCCCCGACAGTGATGCGGTCGGACGCGAGCTGCTGTTGTTCCGTGCTGAGTCAGCAGTCGGTCGACGCGAGCCCAACGCCGGGCGCGCCGACGCGGAACAATCGCTCGAAGCGTCGGTGGCCGCCGGCGATGAACACCACGAAGGCAAAGCGCGCCGCTTCCTTGGACAGATCGCTCAGATGTCGGGCAACCTCACCGAGGCGCGTCGGGAGCTGAGCCGCAGCGTCGATATCTTCCGCGAACTCGGCGATGACATCGAACTTGCAGCGTCTTTACGCGAACGTGGCTTCTCCGAAGTGTTTGGCGGTTCGCTCGCGGATGCGGACTGGTTGCTTGGCGAGGCCGAAGCCCTCAGCGAACAACTCAACGATCGGCGTGGGCGCGCGTGGGTCCGTCAGCATCAGGCATGGGTCGCGTTCCTGTCCGGCGATCTCGAGCTCGCCGAGAAGCGCTTGCTGCTCGCCTCGGGCGAGTTCTCCGAGCTCGGTGATCGCTCAGGGAGCAACTGGGCCACGGGCCTCCTCGCGTACATCCGATTCTTCACGATGCACTTCGACGAAGCCGAGGCGCTGGCGCACGCCGTGCGAGGTGAGGGACTTGAGCTGGGCGAGCGCTGGAGCCCGGCGATGATGGACTCATTGCTCGCTTCGATTCGCCTGTGGACCGGGAACTTCGTCGAAGCCGAGCGGTTGTCACGTCGAGCGTTGGTCGAGTTTCGCTCACTCGATGACAAGTTCGGCCTCGTTCAAGCACTCGCCCCCCGCAACCGAGCCCTGGTTGCGCTCGGTCGTGACGAGGAAGCCGAGCGGGGCATCGAAGAAGTGTTGTCGCTTGGTGATGCGTTTGGGGACCTGGCCTTCTCGGTCAGCGCCGCTGCCGGTGCAGCGGTACACCTGGGCCTTGCCGACCGAGCCGTGGTGATGAGCGAACTCGCAGTTGAGCGGATGTCGGTGATGGGTGCCAACGCAGCCGAGATCAGCACGACCTATGCGTTGGCACTGTGTCAGGTCGGCCGAGAGGAAGAAGCGCTGGCACTGTTCGAAACGATCGAAGTCGATTTCCCGTACGCCCACGCCGTCCGGGCGTTGGCGGCGGCGATCTCTGGAGACGACGTATCGCCGTTGATCGACGCGGCTGAGGTCTGGTCGATCACAGGCTCGTCTTATCTTGATCGAGCGATCGCTGATGTGGCCGCGGCCGCGGTCGAAGTGCGCACCGGCGATGTGCTGGGGGCAGATCACCGCCTCTCGCGCACGGCGACGCTGGTCACTGAGGTGGGCGATCAGGTGGCGATGAATTTGGTCGCGCAAGTCCGTGCCGCCCTGTTGTCGTCGGATGACGGGAGCGATCGATTTCCCGAGAGTGAATTGCGAGTCGGTTGGCGCCGGGTCGTCACTGGCCTGGCCGGTCGCACTGCTCACCCGGTGAGTTGACTGAAGGGCCGGCGATGAGTGATTCGAACGCGGTGTCGACGTCGAATGCGGGCGGTCATGCAACGGGCTTGATCGTGGGCCGATTTGACCCGCCCCACCTGGGCCACTCGTTCATGATCGATTGGGCGTCACAACGTTGTGAGCAGCTGGTGGTGTTCGTGAACAGCTCGACATCTGCTGACACTGCCCCGGGTGAACTTCGCGCCGGCTGGCTCGCCGAATTGCATCCTGCCGTGCACGTCCGTGAGGTTCGTCATCAGCTCTGGAACGACTGGGACGATGAGGAACTCTGGGCTCGATGGATGGCCCTCTTCCGCGCGGAGTGGCCACTTGCAGCTGGGCCCCACGTCGTGTTCTCCTCTGATGCGTATGTCAGTGAGATCGCTCGCCGGTTCGACGCTCAGTCCGTCGTCGTTGATGCCGACCGCGTCACGGTGCCGATCAGCGCGACACAAATTCGAGAGTCGCCGGCGGATCATCTCGACCGACTCGCTCCACCGGTTCGCGCCTGGGTCGAGGCGAACTGGGTCTGATCAGCGGTTCGGCTGTTTGGTCACGCGAAGGTAGGGCTTCACGGGTTCCCATCCAGCGGGGAAAAGTTCTCTGGCCTCGTCGTCAGACAATGCGGGGACGATGATGACGTCGTCGCCGTCGTTCCAGTTGGCGGGTGTGGCGACCTTGTGGTCAGCCGTGAGCTGCAGGCTGTCGATCACGCGCAGGATCTCGTTGAAGTTGCGGCCGGTCGATGCCGGGTAGGTGAGAGTGAGCTTGACCTTCTTGTCGGGTCCAATGATGAACACGGACCGAACCGTGAGTGTGTCGTTCGCGTTTTCGTGGATCATGTCGTAGGCATCTGCCACGGCGCGGTCAGGGTCACCGATCATCGGGAAGTTCACGGCGGTGCCAACGACTTCCTCAATGTCTTTCTCCCACTCGACGTGGCTGTCGACGGGGTCGACGGACAGTCCGATCACTTTGGTATTGCGCTTGTCGAACTCTGGTTTGAGGGCAGCGACAGTTCCGAGTTCGGTGGTGCAGACGGGCGTGAAGTCTTTCGGGTGGCTGAACAGCACGCCCCACGAGTTACCGAGCCACTCGTGGAAACTGATGTCGCCGTGAGTGGTTGCGGCGGTGAAGTCGGGTGCAGTGTCGCCGAGGCGGATGGCCATGATGAGCTCTCTTTCGTGGGTGTTCGCGGGTGTGTGAACGAATTGCTCGTCGTTGTGAAGCAACGATAGCCGATAAACCCGACTAGATAAGTCGGAATTAGTGGGTGGCGTGCTTGTCTGGTGCGCGCAACCTCGCTCAGAACGTGATGGGAAGGATGCGCGGACCGCGCACTTGGCCGCTGGCCCATGACACTTCGATTGGTGTCTGCACGCTGAAATCGCCGATTCGATCGACGAACGTACGCAACGCAACATCCATCTCGAGGCGGGCCAGATTTGATCCGGCGCACCGGTGGATTCCGGCCCCGAACGCGACATGACGGTTCTCGGCTCGGTCGATGATGAAGGTGTCCGGATCTTCGAAGACGTCCGGGTCGTGGTTGGCGCCGGGGAAATTCATCAGCACTTTGTCGCCGGGCACGAAGTCGATGCCGCCGTACGTCACAGGAGAGTCGACCACGCGAGCCATGGTCACGGGTGAATAGAAACGGAGGAACTCTTCGATCGCGCCGGGCCATAGTTCGGGTTCGGCCCGCAGCCGTTCGAGGTCCTCAGGGTTGGTGCCGAGATGGAACAGCGCGGAACCGATCGAACTCCAGGTGGTGTCGATGCCGGCCACCAGCTGAAGGTTTGCCATGCCGACCACAATCTCGGGGTCGACCGGGTTGCCATCGGGATCTGTGGCGGTGAGCAGCGCGGAAATGAGGTCGTCGCCACCGGGATTGGCGCGGCGATCAGCGACCGTCTCGCGGAAGAAGTTGCGGATCACGTCGCGGTACTTCACGCGCAACTCGGGCTCTTGGAGGCCGAGTTCGAGGACGGCACGCACCCAGTACGTGAAGTCGTCGACACGGTCCTCATCGACGCCGAGGAGGTGAGCGATGATCCGCGGTGGAATCTGTTGTGCGTAGCCGGTGGCGCCGTCGACGTGGCCGCTGTCGATGAAGCCATCGATCAGTCGGTGGCAGACATCTTCGGTGTAGGCCCGATGCTTCTCGACCGCTGGTGGAGAGAAGTGCGGCAGCAGCAGTCGTCGTGTCCACGCGTGTTCTGCCCCATCGGAGCTGATCGGTGGAGCGTTGGCGCCGTACTTCTCGAAGTTCTTGTCGTTGCGCACGCCTTCGGGCAGGGGCACGACGAGCGGATCACGTGACGAGAAATGCTCGGGCATCTTCGCGATTGCCTGCACATCGGCGTACTTGGTCGGCAGGTACGACCCCTCATGCCGATCGCTGTGTGCGATGGGACACCGATCCCGTAGGTCCTTCCAGATCGGCACCGGATCGGTCGCGTACTGCGGATCGAAGATCTCGTACGTAGTCGGTCGACCAGTCGTCGACAGATGTCTGCTCGGTCATGTTTGTTGCTCTTCCCCAAGTGTTTCAGCGACGGCAGCCGTCGTGGTGTTCCCCGCCGCAAGTCTGGCACGGCGTGCCGACCACTCAGTGATTCCGAGTGGCTGAGGGGTCCGAATGACCTTGGGGTCGGGAGCAGCCGACACCCGCGAACGCGTCGAGTTGAGCGTGGGCGGAACGGTTCAGCGCAGCGGGGGTGTTCCGGCCGGAGCGACGTCCGCGGCGAGTTGGAACCACTCGTCAATGTTGCTCGTTGTCGGTAGCGCGGCACCGAGGCGGAGCGTCGCAGACTTCAACAACTGGGCGGCGCCGGCGGGGTACGACGCCAACTCAACACCGAGTTCGGTCGCACGCGTTCTGACGCGATCGTCGTCGACGACCTCATGAGCAATGTTGAGCCGCAGCAGGTCGTCGCCGGTGAAGCGGTTGCCGCTGAGCGCGATCTGTAACACGGTGGCCAGCGGATAACGCGCGGTCAGCCATGCCAGGTTCATCGGCGCAGCCATTCCGATCCGCACTTCAGCGACCTGCAGCCAGGCCTCGCGGCCAGTCACAATCAGATCGCCCGCGAGGGCAAAGGCAGCGCCTCCGTTGATCGCATAGCGCTCGAGTGCCACGACCACGGGGTGCGGGCACCGGGCGAGCGCGAGGTGGGCCTGGCGAACCGACGAACTGGCCGTCGCTCGCCAGGCCGGCGGTGGGTCGGCGTTGTACTCGGTCAAGTCGAGCCCCGAGCAGAACGCGCCGCCGGCGCCACACAGCACGACAGCGCGCACGTCGGGATCTCCACTGGCGGCGGTGACATGTGCGGTGAGCTCATCGAGCATCGGCGGGATGATTGCGTTCTTCCGATGAGGGCGATGCAGTTCGATGATGGCCGCGCCATCTTGATCAGTGCGCCGCACGAGCGGCGACGGCATCTGGTTGCCCGTGGCGACTGTCGCGGCGTCCGTTGTCATGGGTGTCAGCGTTGCAGACCGATCAGCTCGGACTCGCACGTCGCGCGCCCAGTACGCAACTCATTACGGTTCGGTCATGAGTGAACCGGGGAGTGAGACGGGGAGTGAGACCGGAATGACCGCTGCAGCAGTGGCCGGGCTTCAACCCGAATGGATGCTGACACCGGTTGACCGAGACTCGCCGGCGGTGACGTTCGGCGACGTGTCGATGTCGTGGCGTGACGTTGAGCTCCGTGGGCGTCGCGTGGCGCGGGCCCTCGATGGCGCGGGAGTCACGACGGGCGCCGTGTGGGGCGTGCTTGCCCACAATGGACTCGAGTGGGTGGAACTCACGCTCGGCAACGTGCGTGCAGGTGCTCGGATTGTTCCGCTGAACTGGCACCTCACGGCAATCGAGGTGGCGGCCCTCCTTACCGACAGCGGCTGTCAGTTGATCATCACTGACGCGAGGTTGAGCGATGTCGCCAGAGAGGCTGCATCGATCGCAGGAGTCGACCGAGTCATCGAACTGGGGCCCGAGTACGAGGCATGGCTCGACGGCGCGGGCGACGCGCTGCTCACCGATCGACAAGCGGGCTCGCCGATGCTGTTCACCGGCGGGACCACCGGCCGGTCGAAGGGTGTCACCCGCTCTGAAGTCGCTGCTGACATCGCGATGTGGCCCGAATTGTGGAGCCGGTGGGGGACCTTTGTCCGCATGCCGGATGAGGGCACGGCGTTGGTCACGACGCCGCTGTACCACGCCCTCGGAACGGCCGTGATGGGCGCAGCGTTGGCGAAAGGGCTGCCGGTGGTGATCGCCGGCCGATTCGACCCGGAGGGAACGCTGGCGCTCATCGAGGAGCACCGGATCACGTCCGGTCCGATGGTGCCGACCCAGTTCATCCGGATGCTCAAGCTGCCCGACGAGGTTCGCGCTCGATACGACCTGTCGAGCCTTCGGTGGATCTTGCACACCGCTGCTCCGTGTCCGGCCTGGGCAAAGGTCGCGATGATCGACTGGTTCGGACCGGTGATCTACGAGATGTATGGCTCATCGGAAGGGACGGGCCCGGCCATCTGCGACAGCCATGAGTGGCTTGCGCATCCCGGCACGGTCGGCAAGGCGTCGCCGCGCATCGAGTACTCGATTGTCGACGATGGCGGCAACGATCTGCCAGCGGGTGAGGTGGGCACGATCTACTGCAAGCGAGCCGACGGCGCTCCGGAATACCACGGCGACCCAGACAAGACAGCGGCGATGCAGTTGCCCGACGGGCGCTTCACCGTGGGCGATCTCGGCTGGCTCGACGAGGACGGCTTCCTCTACCTCGCCGACCGACGGGTCGACCTGATTCTCGTCGCCGGTTCCAACGTGTACCCGGCGGAGATCGAGGCGGTACTCATCGAGCATCCGAGCGTGGCTGATGCGGCGGCCTTCGGAATCCCGGACCCAGATATGGGCGAGCAGGTCAAGGCCGTGCTGGAGCCGGCTGTTGGCGTCGAGATTGATGTCGATGCGATTGCTGGGTTCGCCGCCGAGCGGCTCGCGAAGTACAAGTTGCCGAAGTCGTACGACATCGTCGACGCCCTTCCACGAGAGGCGCACGGCAAGTTGAAGAAGCGTCTGCTGCGCGACCCGTACTGGACCTGATCTGCGCGGAAGAGTCACCAAGGGGCCCAAGCCCACTGGTGAAGTGTTAGTTGGCGGGAAGGTCGCGAAATGGCGTGTTGCGGTCGGGCCCGGGTTCCCGCGGGAGTCCGAGTACCCGTTCGCCGAGAGTGTTGCGTTGGATCTCGTCGGTGCCGCCGCCGAGCGACATGCCGCGACAGTTGAGCACGTGGTACGCCCAGTAGTCGGCGTCGGTGTCGCTCGCTTCCCACGCAGCCGCCGTTGCTCCGCCGAGTTCGTGGGCGAGTTGGGCAGCATGGCGGCCTTGGAGCGTTCGCCACAGTTTGCCAATTGAGGGGTGCAGCCCGCGCTGTGTCCCCCATGGGACAAGTTGCTCACCGGTGTACGCGACGGCGAGCTGTTGACGGACGACCGGGTCGTTCAGCCGTCCCATCGCGGTGGCGCGGGCGACGAGGCCGTCAAACGGGAGCGGCGATCGGCCGGCTTTCGACTTTGCGGCGTCGTCGGTCGTGACGCCACGGCCCAGGCTGGTTCGTTCGTGTCCGAGGAGCGCGACCGCGAGGGCCCAGCCGCCGTTGACGTCGCCGATCACCCAATCGGCGGGGACCCGTGCTTCGTCGAGAAATACTTCGTTGAACTCTGCGACGCCGGTCATCTGGACGAGTGGCCGCACGGTGACGCCCGGCTGATTCATCGGCAGCGCGAACATCGTGATGCCGCGGTGTTTTGGTAGGTCGGCGTCAGTACGGGCCAGCAAGATTGCCATGTCGCTGTGTTGGGCCTGCGACGTCCACACCTTTTGGCCGGTGATGATCCACTCGTCGCCATCGCGTTCGGCGCGCGTCGTCAGACCTGCCAGATCTGAGCCGGCTCCGGGCTCGGAGTAGAGCTGACACCAGACCTCATCGCCGCGCAGCGCGGCGGGAATGAACCGTTGTTGGAGTGCGGGTGTGCCGTACTCGCGAAGCGTCGGCACGGCCATGCCGACGCCCAGGGTGAACATCGAGTCCTCGCCGGGCAGCAGGTCAAGGGCCGCTTCTCGTCCGGCGGCTTCGTACTCTGCCGGGAGGTCGGCGCCGCCCAGCTCGATCGGGTACGACACGGCGGCGAGTCGAGCGTCGCACAGTGCGCGGCGGTAGGTCTTGCCGCGTTCGAGTGGGTCGTCGATGCCCGTCAAGAGGTCGGGGACTGACTTGTGGAATGCAATGACGCGCGCTCGGAATTCGTCGATGGTCTCGCGTGTTGAGGTGTCGACGGAGTTGCTGGTTGAGTTCGTCATGTCGTTCCGATTCGTGTCGCGGGGGTGCCGACGGTCACACTACGGTTGGGGAAACGACAGGTCATCACCGATCGGTCGCGCCGCCAGGATCATCGAAGTGTCATCGGCCCCATGGCAACACGGGGTCAACACGGGGTCGACAAGGGGTAACGGGGAAACTGCATGACCAATACTGCTGACGTTCTCTTAGGGAGCGAGTCGACTGACACCGAACCGCTGCTCGTCGTCAAAGACTTGCGGACCCACTTCATGGTGCCT
>JABJAB010000056.1 GCA_018666235.1 Ilumatobacter sp. | reverse complement strand
TAGCTGTTGGCCAAGCTTCGCGCGTCGACATCATCGCGCGAGTACTGAAACCCCTTGAGATCTGCTGCGCGGACACCGGCAACGCGCAGTTGGTCGAACTCGTTGTATTTGCCGACACCAGCGAAGGCGATGCGGTCGTAGATCTCACTGACTTTGCGCAGAGTGTCTGACCCGTTCTCGGCAACAATGACCAATCCTTCGGTGTACCGCAATGCAACGAGTGCCCGCCCGCGGGCGATGCCCTTGCGCGCATAATCAGCGCGGTCCTTCATCATCTGTTCTGGTGCGACGTAGAACGGCTGGCTCATCGGTGACTCGCCTCCTCGCGAATGCTGTCGAAACGTGTGACCAATTCGTCGTCGTCGATGCGTTCCCACCCGTCGACATCAATGGCAGCAACGACCGGATAGATCCCGCGAACCACGTCAGGGCCTCCCGTGGCGCTATCGGCATCAGCTGCTTCCCAGAGCGAACGACAGGCAAGTTGGAGCGCGTCATCACGACTGAGTTCGGGTTGATACCCGACCTTCATCACCGTGCTGGCGTGCAGGCTGCCGGAGCCCGTCGACACGAAATCGCGCTCTTCGTAGCGTCCGCCGGTGGCATCGAAGTCCCACAACCGACCAGCACCGCGACGAAGGTCGAAGCCGGCGAAGATCGGGACGACGACCATCCCCTGCATCGCCGCAGGCAAGTTGCTCCGGACCATGGACGAGAGCTGATTCGCCTTGCCCTCGAGGCTGAGCGCATTGCCCTCGACCTTCTCGTAATGCTCGAGTTGGAGCTGAAACATCTTGACCATCTCCATCGCCGGCCCAGCGGCGCCCGCGATGGCCACAGCGCTGTGACGATCGGCCTGAACGACCTTCTCCATCGCCCGATGCGAGATCAGATTGCCAGACGTCGCTCGGCGATCCCCGGCCATCACGACACCGTCGGCAAACTTGAGTGCGACGCACGTCGTGGCATGCGGCACCGACAGTTCGTGGCCTGGCACCGACGAGGCGGTCATCGTCGAATGCGAGGTCAGCCCGATGCGGCGGAGCAGTTCAGGGAAACTGGACCCCGGGTCGTCACCGGGAGTGAAGAACGGCATTGCCACGAGTTACTGACCGCCCTTCTGCACGTAGGACTTCACAAAGTCCTCGGCGTTCGTTTCGAGCACGTCATCGATCTCGTCGAGAAGATCGTCGATGTCAGCTTTGATCTTCTCGCCGGTCTCGGTGACTGCATCGGCAGCCGTGTCGGGGGTTTCAGACTTCTCGTGAGTCGTCTTGGACTTCTGGATGCGTTCAGCCATCGATCTCTCCTGTGTCTGCCTCGAGCGAACTCTCGGCCCGGTTGCGTTACTGGCCCAGTCGGTCGAGCAGTTCGCGCGCAGTGGCGCTCGTGTCGATCAACGTACCAACGTGATCTGCCGTACCGCGCAACGGTTCCATCATCGGCACGCGACGCAGTGGATCACGTCCAATGTCGAAGACCAGGGAGTCCCAATTGGCGGCAACAATGTCATCTGGAAACTTCTCAAGACAGCGACCGCGAAAGTACGCGCGGGTCGATTCCGGAGGCTCGGTCATGGCGGCGCGGGCTTCGGCGTCCGTGACGATCGTGTCGAGGCCAGCGCGCAGCGCCAGGCACTTGTCCGCCCGCATGTCGTGATACTGCAAATCGATCGCCTTGAGCCGTTGAGCGCCAGGTTTCAGGTCGTAACGATCGGAGTAGCCGTCGACGATGCGACGCTTGGCAACCCAGTCGACCCAGTGCGCCACCGAATCAGGGTCATGCTCAAGGCCGGTGAGCACGTGCTCCCACTTCTCCATGACATCAGCACCGACGTCAGCGCCAACAGCCGCGAGGCCGCGCGCCTGCACATATTTCTGCGCCCGCTCGAACAATCCCCATTGGACCTCGAGGGCCGTTGCGCGGTTGCCGTTCCGCAACATGATCGTCTGGCGGAGCGATGGATCATGGCTGACCTGGCGGATCGCTGGCACGGGATTGCCGAGAGTCCAATCGTCGCCGAGCTCGTCGTCCTCGATCATGGACAGGATGATTGCCGTGGTCCCCACCTTGAGGTAGGTCGCCACTTCGCTCATGTTGGCGTCACCGACGATGACATGCAGTCGTCGATACTTCAACGGATCAGCGTGCGGTTCGTCGCGGGTGTTCACGATGGGGCGTTTGAGCGTGGTCTCGAGACCGACCTCCTCTTCGAAGAAATCGGCTCGCTGGCTGATCTGGTAGCCGATGTCGTCATTGGGTCGACCCGGCAGCTCGCAGCCGACCTTGCCAGCCCCGGTGAAGATCTGGCGGGTGACAAAGTGCGGCGTGATTTGGCTGGTGAGTCGTCCGAACGGGAGCTCGCGTGCCACCAGATAGTTCTCGTGACAGCCGTAACTGTTGCCCTTCCCGTCGGAATTGTTCTTGTGAATGATGATCTCGGCGCTGTCGTCAAGCAGATCGCGGGCGTAGGCCATCGAGTCACGAACAATCTCGTCGGCCGCCCGATCCCAAACGACAGCCTCGCGGGCGTCGGTGACCTCCGGTGTGGAGATCTCCGGATGGGCATGGTCAACGTAGTACCGGGCGCCGTTGGTCAGTACCGCGTTGACCAGAGTGGTTTCGACCTCCGGCGCAATGGCCTCGTCCATGGTGAATCCACGCGCGTCGGTCGTCGGTTGCTCGTCTTCGAAGTCCCATCCGATTCGGCTTGCTTGGCGCTGCGCTGCGACGTACGCGTTGATCAACAACGACGACGCCGAGACAGGGTTGTTGTCCCCGCCACGTACGAAAATTCCGTACTCGGTCTCAATCCCGAGCACCTTGGGCAAAGCCATCCCTTGAACCTATCCCGACCCCGCCGAGCAGGCGAGTCAGAATGGGCGGTACGACCGGTGCTCAGAGCACCTCGAAGGTCAACCCAGCATGCTCGACGAGCCGGCTGATGAGGTCGTCTCCGAGTGCGGTGGCCGGTGTCCAGAAGCCGCCAGGGGCATCCGAGTCGAGCAACGCCAGAGCCGACTCGCCCAGCATCTTTGACGTCGAGCCATATCCAGGGTCGCGGTCGCCCGTCACCTTCGTCATGATCTCAGCGCCCGATGCCGTGGTGCCATGAAAGCGGATGTCGAAGAACCCCTGCTCTTGTGCGTCAGGTGACGGGCCTTCGCCAGGCTCTGGAAGGAAACGGCCCATCATCTTGCGCATCGGGCCAACCGCGGCGGCACCCATCAATCCACCCATGGCGCCGCTCAGTGACATCGCCTTGGCCCGACCGCCCAGGCCTTCGCCCATCATCATTGCCTCGCCGTACGTGAAGTCATCGCCCCATTGATGATCGAGGAGCGCGTGGGTTCGGAACACCACGCGTGTATTGGTTGCCGCCATGACGAATGGGGCCAACCAGGAGTCAAGACCATCGTCGTACTGGGGAAGAGTCACGTTCGGTTGGTCGGGCCCTGTCCGGTCGCCTTTCGGAGCGATGGCGTAGGGGTTGCCGAGGACGTGGCGCAGGCTCGGATCGGCCGAAACCTCTTCCATCATGTTCATCATCGAGGCCACCGTGCCACCGCTCGCTCCCCCCTTCATTGCCTTGACCCCCATCGAGATCGACACGCAGGGCTCACCGAGCTGATCGATCGCTTCCTGCTGCGTGTACCAGACACCGAGGTCGGAGGGGATCGAGTCAAAACCGCACGCGTGCACGATTCTGGCTCCGGTCTCAGTCGCACGGTCCTGGTATCGGTCGATCATGCGCTGCATCCACTGTGGCTCGCCAGTGAGGTCGCAGTAGTCGATCCCTGCTTCGGCCACTGCTGCAACGAGCTTCGATCCATACAGCGCGTAGGGCCCCACGGTGGACACCACCAGCTTCGTCGAAGCGCAGAGGGCGGCGATTGCATCAGCATCGCCAGCGTCGGCCACGATGCGCGGCACATCTGCGCCCGTCGACTCGACGACGGCCTCGAGTTTTTGCGCATTCCGGCCGGCGATGGCCCAGTTGATGCTCTCGCCATCAACACCATGCCGGTCGACCATGTACTTGCAGAGGATCTGCCCGACGAAGCTTGTTGCTCCAAAGATCACAATGTCGTGCTTGATTCGCTTCGCTGCCATGCCCAGACGGTACCCATGACGATCCCGCGAACATCTGGGTGAGTCGGAATGGGCGTGCCGTGGAAATTGTTCGAATTGTTGTGGGCCTCACTTCGCGCGCCTTGGCGCCACGACATCGCGAGCTCGTCGTGCTCGCCGTTGCCTTGGTGCTCGCGATGTCCACATGGTTCTCGACCGCAGCGGTACTGAGTCAGCTGCGCGTTGAATGGTCACTGTCAGATGGACAGGCGAGTTGGCTGACGATCGTGGTCCAGCTGGGCTTCGTGGCAGGCGCATTGGTGACGGCCCTCACCAACTTGGCCGACCGCATCGCTCCCCTTCGCCTGTTCGCAATCGGCGCGGTCGGCGCAGCGTTCGCAAACCTGCTGGTGGTAGCGGCCGATGGGTTCTCCCTGGCTGTCGCTGCACGGTTCATCACTGGGGCTTTTCTTGCGGCCGTCTACCCGCCGGCGATCAAAGCAATGGCCGCATGGTTCCGAACAGGACGCGGCCTGGCGCTCGGGGTGATGATCGGGGCGCTCACCGTCGGTTCAGCGCTCCCCCACTTGATCAATGCGCTCGGCGGGCTCGATTGGCAAGCAACACTCATCATGGCATCGGGTCTCACGTTGCTCGGGGGGTTGATCGCCGAACGAGTCTGCGTCGCTGGTCCGGATTCCATGGCAGCGGCACCCTTTGATCCGTCCCAGTTCGGGGTGATCCTTCGGAATCGATCGTTTCGCTTGGCGAGTGCCGGCTACTTCGGACACATGTGGGAGTTGTACGCGATGTGGGCGTGGATCGCCGCGTTCTACGGGGACGTGTTCAGCACAAGTCGCAGCGCCAGCCTCGCGGCGTTCGGCGTCATCGCCATCGGTGCGGCTGGATCGGTGGTTGCAGGCGTGCTCAGCGACCGTCGCAGCCGAGCGTCCGCGGCCGGCCAGGCACTGCGGTGGTCCGCAGGCGCCGCAGTCTTCACGGGGTTTCTGGTCGACGCTCCGGCACCCATTGTTGTGGTCGCCGGCCTGATATGGGGCTTCTGGGTCGTGGCGGACAGCGCTCAATTCAGCGCCATCGTCACCGAGTCGGTTGACCCTCGCTACGTCGGAACTGCTCTGACGGTGCAGCTCGCAGCTGGCTTCACGCTGACCGTCTTCACGATCTTCCTCGTCCCTCTCATCCGTGACGCTGCTGGCTGGGGCTGGGCGTTCGCCCTCCTCGCTCCCGGCCCGATCCTCGGAGCGTGGGCGATGCGCTCGCTCGAGCGCGACGCCGCTTAGAGATACTGGCCGGTCGCCACTCGTTCGATGGCACGACCGCCGGCAAGGTCATCCTCAGCATCTTCGGTAACGAGCGTGCGGATGAACACGATGCGTTCGCCTTTCTTGCCCGAGATCTTGGCCCAGTCGTCAGGATTGGTTGTGTTCGGCAAGTCCTGATGTTCCTTGTACTCCTGCTTGATTGAGTCGAGCAGGTCTTGAGTGCACACACCTTTGGCGCCGCCATCGATGACTCGCTTGATGGCGAGCTTCTTCGCGCGGCGCACGATGTTCTCGATCATGGCCCCGGACGCGAAGTCCTTGTAAAACATGATCTCTTTGTCACCGTTTTGGTAGGTGACCTCAAGAAACTGGTTGGCCTCGTCATCCTGGTACATCTCGGCGACCGTCGCGTCGAGCATCGTGTCGATCGACTCGGACTGATCGAGCGGAATCTCGTTGGTGAGATACTGGGCGAAGATTGATCGGGCCCCGACCTCGTTCGGTCGCTCGATCTTGATCTTCACGTCGAGACGACCCGGGCGGAGAATGGCCGGGTCGATCAGGTCCTCACGGTTCGTCGCGCCGATCACGATGACGTTCTTCAGGCCTTCAACGCCGTCGATCTCAGCCAGTAGCTGGGGGACGATCGTCGACTCCATGTCGGAGCTGATTCCTGTGCCACGTGTGCGGAACATCGAATCCATCTCATCGAAAAACACGATGACGGGCCAGCCCTCGTCGCTTTTCTCACGTGCTCTCTGGAAGACGAGGCGAATCTGTCGCTCGGTTTCGCCCACATACTTGTTGAGCAATTCGGGGCCCTTGATATTGATGAAGTACGACCGGCCCTTGCCCTCGCCAACCTTGTCAGCGACCTTCTTGGCGAGGCTGTTGGCCACCGCTTTGGCAATCAGTGTCTTGCCGCAACCAGGTGGGCCGTACAGCAGGATCCCCTTCGGAGCCGGTAACTGGTGTTCAGCAAACAGGTCGTGATGGAGGAAGGGCAGCTCGACCGCATCCGCGATCTGCTCAATCTGATCGTCGAGACCACCAATGTCGGTGTAGGAGATGTCTGGAACCTCCTCGAGCAGAAGGTCCTCGACTTCTGGCCGCGGCAACTTCTCCAACAGCAGATTTGAACGCGGGTCGAGGCGCAGGTGGTCACCGCTGCGGATCAGCGTGCCGCGCAAGACGTCAGAGAGTTCACAGACCCGCTCTTCGTCGGCGCGCCCGACCACCAGCACACGAATGCCATCGTCCATCACGTCCTTGGCGGTGACCACCTCGCCACTGATCTCAGACTGCCGGGCCATCACCACGTTGAAGCTCTCGTTGAGCACGACTTCGGCGCCGCGGTTGAGCAGTTCGTGGTCGATATCGGGATGTAACGCCACGCGCATCTTGCGGCCGCTGGTGAGCACATCGACCGTTTCGTCGTCGTTCTTGCCGACGACGACGCCGTACGCTGACGGAGGTTGCGACAACTTGTCGACTTCCTCGCGCAGTGTCGAGATGTGCTCGCGCGCTTCCCGCAGCGTGTACGACAGCTTCTCGTTCTGGCTTACTGCCTGGGCCAACTGTCCCTTTGTCTCAAGCAAGCGTTCTTCGAGCGAGCGAACACGCCGTGGCGCATCTGCAAGACGCCCTCGAAGATGCGCGATTTCATCGTTCAGCGTCGCCACTTGCGCAGCGAGGTCTGCGTCGAGACCGTCGGTGTCTGCCATGGACCGAATGTACACCGCGTGACCTCGCCAGCATTGGCGCAGGCAACACGTTGACACGATGTTCACCGTGTAAACTTCGTGGCATCAACCGGGGCGCACATCAGCGTGCACCTCAACCTCCGAGCGCCAGCTCAGAACCAATCTCCGACGAAGAGGGAGCCACACTGACATGAAGGTCTGGATCGATCAGGATCTCTGTACCGGCGACGGACTCTGCGAAGAAATCGCACCCGACGTCTTCACGCTGCTCGACGATGGTCTTGCTTACGTCGTCGAAGGCGACAAGATCTTCGCCAAGGCGAAAGGCAACCCGGAAGGCGCCGAAGGCCTCGCCGAGTTCCCGGACAGCCAACTTGATGCTGTGGTCGAGAGCGCCGAAGAGTGCCCCGGCGAGTGCATTTACATCGAACCCTGATCTGACTTCCCCACCGTTGCTCGACACGTCGGGCGGCGGGCCGGGTCTACTTTTTCAGACCGAGAAACCGACCGACGGTGAGGAAGCCAGTGTGGGCGACCATGCGGTGATCAGGTCTGACTGCTTGGCCCTCGATATGCCAGCCACGATGCAAGACTTCGATCGTGCGGGTGTCGATCCACTTGCCGCGCAGGGCTTCACGAACCTGTGACGCCTGCGTGATCGAGGGCGTGTAGGCAAGGAAGATTCCGCCGGCCTGGAGCACCTTTTCCGCATGAGGGATGACTTGCCACGGCTCGGGGATATCCAGGATGACACGATCGAACGGCCCGTGTTCGGCGTCGATGCCTTCGTACCCATCACGGATGTGCACGTCGTAACGTTCGAGCGCCTCCTCGCCGAGGAAGCTGGCCACGTTCTTCTTTGCCCGATTCGCAAAATCTTCGCGCAGCTCGTAGCCCGTGATGTGTGCGCCATACCGCAGCATGGTCATCGACAACGCGCCTGATCCAACGCCACTTTCGAACACCCTGACTCCGGGTCCGATATCAGCGAGCATGCAGATTGGGCCGAGATCCTTCGGATAAATCACTTGAGCACCACGAGGCATTTCGACGACGAAGTCCTCGAGGGTCGGCCGGATGACGATGTATTCCGCGCCTTTCGTCGAATTGACGAACAGACCTTCGGGTTCCCCGATGATCTGGCTGTGCGCGACGAAGCCGTTGTGACTGTGAAACTCACCGTCGTCGGCGAGGTCGATTAAGTAGCGGCGCTTCTTGCTGTCGAGCAGCAGCGCCTTTTCGCCAGCGGCGAAGATTCCAGTCATCGGTCAGTTCCGTGTTCCATCTCGTGAGTCGTCAATGTCGTCGGCGGCGCGTTTTCAGCACCATCTCGACGGGCACCGCCACATGTGTACCCGACTTCTCGACCAAACGGCAGAACGCGCAGACATCTCCGGTGGTCGGTGCGCCGCAGCGTTTGCATTCGTCAACCTCACCCTGGGCCGCTGCCGACTGCCCTTCCAGCAGTGGCGACATCTGTGACAAGAAGTTGAGGTAAAAGGCTGACTTCGATCCTGGCGACTGTTTCTCGATGGCGTTGAGCGCCTCTTTATACCCCAGGTGCCGATTACCCGCTGCGATGGGGCATTCTTCGACGACGTAGTCGATACCACGAACGAGGCAATACGCCGCCATCTCCCGTTCGGTGAGTCGAACGAGGGGCTTGCACTTCTTCGGAAAGCCATCGCGCGCTTCAAGGACAGGGAACTGGCGTGCGAGGTAGTCGACTTCCCAACGCAGGGTGTTGCCGAACAACACCGCCGCTTCGTCATCGAGATTGTGTCCCGTGACAACAGCGTCGTAGCCGCCATCCATGGCAGCTTTGTCAAACAGTCTCCGCTTCGACAGTCCGCACGCGGAGCAGGGCACCCGTTTGGTGGCGATGGCTGCCGTCGGCACGTCGTATCCGTAGTCTTCCCGAAGGTCGATCGTGACCAGGTGCAGATCCCGCTCGTCGGCGAACCGCCGGACGTAGCCGCCGCTGTCTTCGGAGTACTCGCCGATACCCAAGCCGATGTACAGACCGTCAGCCTGATAGCCAGCCTCGATCAACATCTCCCACACCGCGAGGGAGTCCTTGCCTCCGCTGACAGCGACGAGCAAGCGGTCAGTTGGACGAAACATGTCGTAGTCATCGATGGCCTTGGCCATTTGACGATGACACAACTGAATGAGGTGCTCAGCGCAGAAGTTTGCGTTGTGACGGGGCAGATCGATGACCGCTGGCGCCTTGCACGACCGGCAGCGGCTGGGTTGCGCGGTCATCCTCCAGAAATCACCGGACGAACCTCGATCACATCGGTCTCGTCGAGCCGAGCGTCGCCCGGTACAAGTGTCCCGTTGCGAATGATCAAGTGTGCTTCCCTGCTCAGTTCGAGATCATCGAGCAGTCGGTTGACCGACCGGCCACCGGCGACCTCGACTTCTCGCTTCGGATTGCGGAGCAGCACCTTCACAAGGCGCCCTTCACCGTGCCACCGTCATGAGGCTCGCCTGCCAGCTCTCTTGTCGGCGGCTCGACGATCGGCCGCTGCCATCGTCGCAGTCTTTTCGGCGCGGCGTACGACCTTGCGCTTGGGGTTTGTCGCAGCCTTTTTTGCCCACGCAGCAGCAACGTCGGCACTCGCCTGCGCCTTGATGCTGGCCTTGGTGACACCTGCGGCCTTTTGCTGCTTCTTGGTCATCGGCTTCTCGGTCGTCAGCCGCAAGAACGAACCCATGCCCACCTTTTGCTTACCGAGATACTCGGGTTGCTTGCCCGCCGAACTTGCTGCTTCCTTGAGGATCATGAGACCGGCGAGCACCTGCCACGAGCGGCTCCCTCCGATCAGGCCGCGCCGGATCGCCTGGGATCGAACGGAACTCCCCTGGCCGAGAAGTATCCCCGCAATGGAGCTCCAGAAAATGGACGTGCCACTCAACCCTCGGCGGAGCGCGGTACGTCGAATCAACCGACTTGGCTGGAGGGCGTACGGAAGCAGCGCCATCAGACGCGGCGGATCTCGACGATTGCGCTCTTCTTCTTTCCTGAACGCTTGCCGAGCAGGAAGAAGAGAATCATCAGGACCATTGCGCCGCCGCCGGCGACGCTGGCGATGGTGGTCTTTTTGTCGTCGACCTTGCCCTGTACCTCGCCCTGGAGGCCCTGCAGTTTGTCGCGCAGGTCGTCAGCGGTGATCGACTCAGGAGTGTCGGGTGTCTTCTTGGCCATCGTGACGGCTCCTTCTCTCAGGACTTCTTCTTCGGGAGGGGTTCTTTGTTCAGGTACGCCTTTTTGATGCGGAGCACCGTGAGGGTCAACAAGATCATCGTGACGACCAAGGTGATGCCGTAGGCGACCCACGACCACGCTCCGCCGTTGGCCCAGCTGATCTCAGCTTGCACCAAGCGCAACACGCCGAGCAGGATCATCAAGAGACCAACCCCCAGCGCAAACGCCCCGGCAGCACCATAGGCCAGCCATGAACCGGCGCCCTTCAGCGGGCCGAGTGTCTCTTGCTTGGCGTAGGTCTTGACGAATTCGACCACCTCGCCGAGCGACGCACCGTCGCTCTTCGGAGGTGGCTTCGTCACATCGATGCTGTCTGGCACGGATCAGTTTCTATCAGATCAGACGGAACTTCAGCATGGCCTCGACATCATCGAGGACATCTTCGAGGACATCGAGGCGCTCCGCCGGGCCCGCCGCGGCCAGTAGGCGGTAGCGATCTGCGGGTCCGATGGGAGCCAAGGAGGCGAGGTGGTAGGTCGCGAACAATGGGTCATCAGAGATTTCGGACTCAATGGTTTCAGCGCTGACATCGCCAAGTTCGACTGCCATCTTGAGCGTTGCCTGCACCCGCGCATGCGTGGCTGCAACAGCGATCGCGAGACCTTCGGGGTCTGGTTCGTCATCGGGCCAGTCGTCGACATCTGCGATCGGATACGGCGCATCTGGCAACCAGGCATGAATGCGGATGCGGCGCGTGCCAACGGCGACAAGGGCATACCGCTCCTCATCGAGTGCCTCGACTTGAATCATTTGGGCAACAGTTCCCACCATCGCCCGCTCGTCGCCTCCGCCCGCGTCGGCGCCGTGAGTGATCAGGGCCTGTCCGAATTCCGGATGACCGTCTTCCTGCAAGCAATCGATGATCATCTGCCGATACCGAGGTTCGAACACGTGCAACGGCAGAACGCCTCCGGGCAGGAGCACCATTCCGAGCGGGAACATCGGCATCACGGCCATCGCGGCACTGTAGGCCGACGCCGAGGAACGTGCTCAGCGGGGCTGGAGATCCTTGGTCGGCGGCGCGTCAGGGAAGGTCGCAAAACGTTGTCCGAACGTCGCCCAGATCGAGCGATAGTCCTCTTCGGTGATCTCGTCTGCATTGAGGATCACCACGAACTCGATGGCGGCGCCATTTCCGCCGGACACGTAGCCAGCGAGTGCTTTCGACGCGAGCGGCGGCTCATCGCTGGGCGGGTTGCCAAGTGTTCCGGTCTTCGCGAACAGCCGGCCTTCAACACCGCTGTCGATGAACTCGTCGCGAAGCGTCCCCGTTTGTCCGGCGATCGGCAGACTGGTCTGCAGCACCGTGCCACGTGATCGTTGCAGAACGTCGAGGAGCGCTTGGCAGGTCATCTGCGTCGTCGGCGTGAGACCCGAACCATCGAGCAAGCGAACACCATTGAGGGGCACACCCCATTGGCGGAGCACCCGGTCGATCACGACAAGTCCTGCGAATCGTGTGCCCTCTCCAGTCTCGGCGAAGCCCAGTTCCTTCACCAATAACTCTGCAGTGTTGTTGTCGCTGTTCGTCAGCATCTCGCGAACAATCTCTCCCAGTGGTTGCGACTCAACGGTGCCAACCACGGTGGTCTGCGTTGAGGCTGGGCCGCTTCCCCACCCGTCGGCCACCCTGATCCCGCGATCACCCAGCAATCGGGCAAACTCGCGCGCTGCACCGACGTTGGGGTCGTCTTGCACTCCGCTGCGGCCTCTGACTCGAGCGTCATTCACGAGTAGTGCGTCATACGGGCCGGCATCGTTGAACGCGACCCCGTCGCCCCAACTATCGATCACGAACTCGTCGTCGTAGCGCGTCCCATCGCCGATGACGGAGCCATTGATGCGCTCGACGCCTGCTGCGACGAGAGCGTCGGCGAGGACGTCGAGTGACGTCGTCGCGAAGGCCGGCAGCGTGTCGTCATCAATCGGGTAGTCATCAGACGTCAACAGCGGGTCACCGCCGCCAACGAGGTAGACGTCGCCGTCGACAACGCCCTCGACGACAGCAGGGATGCGTACGGATGTCGCGTAGGTGAAGTCGGGTCCGAGCACCTCGAGCGCCACCGCTGCAACGATCAACTTGACGGTACTCGCAGGGATGACGGAGGCCGTCTCGTTCACCGCACCGACTGCAATACCGTCGACCGAAACTGCAGCACACGACCGGCCGTCGATCACGGGCAACGCCCTCGCGACTTGAACCTCAAGGCGATTGATGCTCGCCGATCCGGCAACCGCGTCCGGCAAACGGCGGTAGTCGAAGAGTGACGTCGACAAGATCGCAGCTCGCTTGGCTCGCTCGGTGTCGCGGCGAGAAGCTGCGGGTCGATCGTCATCATCTGCGGATAGCGACTCGACTGCAGAGCGAGTGTCGTCGTATCTGTCCGCCTCGTCGCGGAGCCACCAGTGGACGCTGAGCAAACCAATCGCCGGCAGCAACGCAAGAGCGCACAGCAGGAAGAGCGGCATCTTCCGGTACCTGACCGGCGATGCGACCACGTCGACCCGCATGTTCACAGTGGTTGTCTACCCGGCTGAGGCGGTGAAGTCATGACACCCCATCAACGCGGTCCGAGTTCGGCAGGGGTCGCTCCGGCCGGATACGTGTTCAGTACATCGGCGAGCGCAGTCCACACCGGCCGGTACTCGCTCTGGTCCGAGATCGTCGGCCCGTTGAGCACCAAGACATATTCGACAGCAGTCCCGCCGTCGACGGCGACGTATCCCGACAGCGCCTTCACCGCCGGCGGGTCGGCATTGAAGGGCGGATTGTTGAGCGTGCCTGTCTTCCCCGTGAGGCGACCGGCCAGCGGATGATCGGTGAAGATGCCGGTCAGAGTTCCGGTCTGGCCGGCAATCGGCAAACCAGATCCGAAGGCACTGTCGGGAGTGAACCGTTGCATGACGGACAGCAAGGCGGAGCAGGTGATTCGGTTGTCGAGGCTGAGACCGGACCCATCGGACAGCACGACCGAGGTGGTGTCGATCCCCCACTCCACCAGCTTGGCGGTCATGACGCGAGCGCCGGCTTCGCGCGAGCCGATTCCTTCACCGACAAGTCCGATCTCCTTCATCAGGAGTTCGGCGGTGTTGTTGTCACTGTTGGCCAGCATTTCTCCGACGACATCTGAAACGGGCGCGGAGTCGATTGTGGCGATGACGTTCCCCCCGGTCGGAGCGATACCACTTGCAGCCGAACCTGCAACGGTGATGCCGCGTTCGTTCAGCAGCCGGATGAATTCTCGGGCCGCGCCGGTGTTTGGGTCGTTCGCACGTTGCTGTTCGCCGAGCACTCGGCTGTCGTTTGCCATCAAAGCGTCATAGGGGCCCGCCTCAAGCCCGGCCACACCGTCGCCCCATCCCGGCGCAAAGAATTCGTCGTCGTACCGGGAGCCATCGCCAACGACGTTGCCGGTGATCGCCGTGATGCCGGCATCACGTACTCGGTCTGCCAGCGTGTCGAGCGACGTCGGCGAAAGCACTGCATACCGCTCGAGGTTCGACGTCGGATACCAATCCGACGACAGCAGTGGATCGCCGCCGCCAACCAGCGTCAGGTCGCCGCCGATCACGCCGTCGACCGGCGCCGTGGCGCTGACGACCGAGGTCGTCAACACGGTTTCGGGACCGACGACATCGAGTGCGACTGCTGCGACCACGAGCTTCTCATTACTGGCCGGAATGACGGGCAGGTCGAGGTTTTTGGCACCGACCAGGATGCCATCGACCGAGGCCGCTGCGCATGACCGGTCATTGAGCGTGCCGAGAAATGGTGTCAGCTCCTGCTGGAAGTCAGACACGTTGAGCTGCCGCGAGAGCACTGCTGGTACACGCCGCATCGACAGCATCGACGTACTCAACGGGTCAGCGAACGCGGGTGGGGCCACGACGGTGCTCGGCGGCGGCGGCGCTGGCTCGTTCTCCTCGATCGATCCGTCAGCCCAGCTGAACAACGCAAAGAGCGCGATTGCCGGGATGACTGCGAACGCGCCAAGGACGAGGAGCGGCCCAGCGCTGCGCCGCGGGCGACCCCGGCGCTGTTGGCGGTCCCCTCGCTGCACTCGATCTTCAGGTCGACTCACCGGCTGATTCACAGACCTCGCGCAGACCGATACATCTGTCGTCGTACGAGATGGCTCAGTGCGGCAACCGCTTGCCCGCCGCTCGAGTAGCAGAGTCGGCCAGTCGCCCGCACCGCCGCCGGCCCAGCATTGTCGGGGTCGGCGACGGCAAGTTCGGTGCACGTCAGGATCGGCTTGCCCGTCGACACGCTGAGCTCATGGGCCGCTTCGGCAAATCGAGCGTCCTGTCGTTCGTGGTAGCCCACAATTCGTTCCAACCCGTGATCGGGAAAGAAACGTCCTTCACGCATCATTCGCGCCTGGTTCGACTGGATACCAAGGCCGAGATAGATGATCGAGTGCACCTCGGGGTGCGCGGCACACAGCGCCATGACGTCAGGCACGGTGTCGCGCGTTTCCCCGCCGGCACAGTCGATTGGGTTGTTCTTACTCCACCGCGGCGGCAGGAGTTCGTCGATCGATGCTTCCAGATCCGACGGGATGTCCATCAGCACCAAGTCGTCGGCGCTCGTGATGGCATCAGCGGTGACCACGCCCCACCCACCGACCGTGGTGAGCACCATGACATTGGGCCCAGCGGGAAGCGGCTGGGTCGCAAATGTGGCAGCAGCGTCGAACGCCGCCGAGACACTCGGTGCCCGCGAAATACCGACCGAGCGGCAGGCGCCATCGAAAATCTTGTCGTTGGCTGCCAACGCTCCGGTATGACTCGCTGCCGCCTGCGCACCGCCTTCGGTCGCTCCACCCTTGACCAAGACGAGCGGTTTACGATCGGCCGCTCCAGCCAGGCGGTTGATCAGACCCTGTCCATCGGTGATCCCTTCGATGTACGCAAGCCCCACGTTGGTGGCATCGTCGTCGGCATACCAGTCGAGATAGTCGGCAACGCTGACCGCTGCGGCATTGCCGGCTGAGATCGCACGGCTGATTCCAACCCCCGACGCACGCGACATGTTCAAGAACGTCGAGACGAAGTTGCCGCTCTGACTCGCAACGCCAATGCCCCCGGCCGGCGGATTAGGCGCAACGATCTGGGCGCAGAGATCGACGGGCGTGCTGACCACGCCCTGTCCGTTCGGGCCTGCCAGCAAGATGCCCAGTTCGTCGGCGAGGGCCACCAACTCGTCCTCGGCCCGCTGACCGGCCTCGTCGGCCTCGCCGTAGCCGGCGGATGTGAGAAATGCGGCTCGGATGCCTTTCGCTGCGCAGGCTCGCAACAGATCGGGATTGCCGGCCGCCGGAGTGCACACGAAAACGAGGTCGGCAGCGCCATCGGGAATTTCGGCGATGTCGGCAACGGTCTGAATGCCGAGCACCTCCTCGCCCTTGAGGTTCGTTCCGAACACCGCACCAGCGAACCCGCTCGCCAAGATGTTGTGAAGCGAAACGAATCCGAACTTGCCGGGGTGTGTGGACGCTCCGGACACCACAACGCCTCGAGGTTCGAACAATGCCTGAAATTGCTCGTCGCTGGGCCGGGCACGCAGCACAGCGCGATCCGTGGCCACCGCCGCGAGCTCGACCAGGCCGTCAACGGCCACCACGCGCCCGCTGGCCTCGACGATGAGTGGGTTGATGTCGACGCTCGCGACGTCGCTGCGTTCTGCAGCCAGGCGACCGAGGCCGGTCAGGACCTCGACCAGTTGGGAGCGATCGACCGCCGCCTCGCCACGGAATTCGCCGAGCAGCTTCTGTGTTGCCAAGTCGTCGATCATCTCGAGGGCCGTGATCGCGTCAACCGGTGCCGGA
Organism: Ilumatobacter sp.; assembly: GCA_018666235.1. GTDB lineage: Bacteria > Actinomycetota > Acidimicrobiia > Acidimicrobiales > Ilumatobacteraceae > Ilumatobacter_A. Next base: position 20,159 of record JABJAB010000056.1, on the reverse strand, counting down.
CGGAACACCACATCAGCGACCGCCTCGGCAAGAATGCCGCCGACGCCGAGCATCACGGTGGGTCCGAATTGCGGATCCCGAACAATGCCGGCGATCAACTCACGATTGCCGCTGATCATTGGCGCAATGAGGACGTCGACCTCACCGTCGTCCGGATGGGCAGCCGCCAGCAGGTCGGTCGCCGCTTGCTCGACGGCTGCAGCATCGCCGAGCCGGAGCTTGACCAGGCCGCGTTCCGTCTTATGCGCAATGGCATCGCCGTTCAGCTTTGCCACCACCGGGTAGCCAAGCTCATTCGCCGCCTCGACCGCTGCAGCTGGTGTGCCGGCGAAACGTTCACCGGCAATGGGCACGCTGTAGTCGGCGAGCAGCGCCTTGCTGTCTCGTTCGGAGAGCGTCGTGGAATTGGTCGTGTCATGGCCCATCAGCCCGCCAATCTACTTTCCAGGCCTCCGGAGTTCAGGACGGCACGAGTGCAGCGCGAAAGAATTCGATGATGTGTGCGCTCCGGCGTTCGAGCGCCGCTGCTGACAGCGGATTCTCGTCGAGCAGCCCCTCGAGGAACGGAGCATCGGAAAAGTAACTGAGGAGTGCGCCGTAGCCGGTGAGCAGCAACTGCTCGGCGTTCTGTTCGCGAAACGTGCCAGCGTCCATCTCGCGTCGAAAATAGTCAGCGGCCTGGTCGAACATCGGCCTCAACACGGCAGCGAGGTCAATACCCAGGTGTGCCCCACCATCGATGGCCTCACGGCGCATCAGGATCACATAGTTCGGATTGTCGGCGAAGAAGCCGAATCCGGCCCGCAACACACCCTCGACCTTCAGCCACCCGGAGGCCGGGGCGTCAATCGCCCCGACCAGCCGAGCAAACCAGTCGCTGAGCAGCCGCTCGAACACCTCGCCGTACAGCGCTTCCTTCGACAGGAAGTGGTGCAACAGGCTGGGTCGCCGGATGCCGACTTCGGCGGCAATGTCGTTCAATGACGTGCCGCTGTAGCCCGCGTGGGCAAAGCAGATCAGCGACGCATCAAGAATTTGGTCGCGCGTCGATCGATCACCACTGCTTGCGTCGGTGACGCGCTCGTTGATGATCTGGCTCGACATGCGTTGCGAACGCTATCTCGCCGCTTTCGGCATGGGATCAGGCCGGCGGGTAGACACCCATTGCCTTGGACTTCTCGGTGCTCCAGAAGATGACCGCGATTTCGTCGATCAGCGACACGAGCTTCTCGCCAGCCGCGGGATCCATGGTCTTCTTTGCCTCGCCGGCCTGATGGATGGCATCCCAGAAGAGCTGGTGCAAGTTGGGGTGCGCTGCGAAATGGTCAGGAGCGAAGAAGTCTGCCCAGAGCACCATCAGGTGATGCTTGGTCTCCTCGGCGCGAGCTTCCTTGATCGAGATACAGCGGGCGCGGAAGACCTCGTCGTCAGACTCTGCGTACTTCTTGGCGGTCTTGAGGACCGAGAGCGCCTCGATCTTGGCCTGTGCGGGGTCATAGACGCCGCAGTAGAGGTCGCAGTGTGCGTGGGCAACAGTGGCGTTGGCGAAAAGCTTGGCGAACATAGATATCTCCTTGAGATTCGGATGGGGCGCACGTCTGGTGTGCCCCCGGACAATCCCTCGAAACATACACTCATCGAACGCGATCGGGCACCGATCAGCACCACAATTCAGCACCACAATTCTCATGTCCTTCGAACCCCAACAGCTGGATCCCCTTCGACGTGCCCCGCGCCGACTCCTGCCTCGCCGATTTCTGAGCCGTGATCGATCGATGGAACCAACAATCGTCGATGGCCAGGGTCTGATCGGCGTCACCTTTGGTCGAGTGCGCGTCGGTCAGATCCGGACCTTCGAACATCCGGATCGACCGGGGTTCTGGATGGTGAAGCGGGTCAGTGCCACCGATGGCGGGTCGATGATCGTCGAATCGGACAATCGAGACATTCGTACGGAGGACTCACATTCGTTCGGACCCGTCGACACGACCGGCTCGTATCGCATCGTGCTCAGAATCCCTCGGCGCTGGATGTAGCGCGTCGGACGTGCGGACCTACGCTCGTTCTCATGGCGATCTACCTGTGTCACGAGCACCCGGACCTCACTGCGCACGACGCGTCAGTCGTCGATGCGCGACCTGGCGCCGTTGCTCTTTCGCGCTCCGCGTTTCATCCGGGTGGCGGTGGTCAGGTCAGCGACATCGGGACATTGGTGACGTCAGATGGGCCGGTCACCGTGGCCCGCATCGAGGTGGACGGCGACACGTGGTGGCACATGCTGGACGATGAGTCAGCGCTCATCGACGGTGACGTCGAGGTGCGGATCGATACCGATCACCGCCATCGTGTTGCCTCGCTTCATACGATGAGCCACGTCCTGAATGCCTTCGTGTACCAAGAGTTCGAAGGCTCCCTCGTCACCGGGGCCCAGATCAACGGCGATGGCACTGGGCGCATGGATTTCGATCTGAGCCAGATCGACAACGATCGCCTTCGGGCGCTCGAGGCCCCTGTCAACGACGTGATCGAACGCGGTCACGCAGTTGACGCGGTCTACGTCGACGCCGCCGAGGCAGCGGCAACCAACGGGTTGGTGCGCTCGCTGTCCGTTGCTCCCCCGCCCACCGACGACGGCCGCCTCCGACTCATCGATGTCGCCGGTCTTGACCGCCAAGCCTGCGGCGGCACGCATCTCTCGAATACCGCCGAGAGTCCTCCGTTCAAGATCGGGAAAATCGAAAATAAGGGCAAACGCAATCGCCGCGTCCGTTTCACGTTGGGAGCCTGACCGTGACTGAGCCGCAGGTTGAGCCAAGCAAGTGGACCGAGATCGTGCGGGAAGACCCCACTCACTCGCACCGATACGTCGAACGATTTCGCACGATGGAAGCCGAAGGCCGCGACCTCGCCGGCGAGGCACGGTTGATCGATGCACTGGCGCCCCGCGCCGCTCGAGTCCTCGACGCTGGATGCGGCCCAGGTCGCGTCGGAGCATTTCTCCACTCGCTCGGTCACACCGTGGTCGGCGTCGATGTCGATCCGGTGTTGATCGTTGCCGCGAATGCTGATCACCCGGGCCCAACCTGGATCGTCGCGGATCTCGCTGAACTGAGCCTGGCACCGGACGTCGCCGGGGATGGCTTCGATGTCATCGTCTCGGCAGGCAACGTCGTGACATTCCTTGCCCCGAGCACTCGCCGGGCGGTGCTGACGAACCTGCGCCACAGCCTGCGGCCAGAGGGTCGCCTGGTCATCGGATTCGGAGCCGGGCGCGACTATCCCTTCGACGAGTTCTTTGAGGATGTCAACGCAGTCGGATTGACCGTTGACGTCCGCCTCAGCTCTTGGGATGGCCGCCCCTATGACGCGACGTCTGAGTTCCTGGTCGCAATCCTCAGCTGAGATTCTTGCTCGGTACGATCCATCGTCATGCAGATCGTTTCCGCACTGTTCGTCGAGAACTTCGAGATGCGTCAGGCCCCAGGCCCGTCGACCCGCATCGACATGACCGGCGTGATGTTCAGCCAGGCCGCTCCATCTCCCGCGCCCGTCACGATCGACCCCCACCTGGTGGCCTTGATCTTCTGTCCTGAGGGAGCCTCCGGCAACGGTGTCTTCGAAGTGATCTTCCGCAACGGCGTGGAGGAGGACAGCGAGCAGCTCGCGCGCAATGTCAGCCCGTTCACCGTTGAACCGGGCAAGTTCACCTATCGGCTGGTCAAGGGTGAGCTCGACTTCGACAGTTACAAGCAGATCTTTGCCCACTGCCGGGTGGACAAGAACCCGTGGCACCTCGTTCCGTTTACGCTGCTTCCACCCGTCGCGGACTGACGGTTGTTCGGTTCGGGGCCGGCCTCAACTACCCTCGGACGCGTGTCGCTGACTGCTGAACAAGACGCCGCCGCCATCTCTCTGGTGAGAGGTATGTCGATGGATGGCCCGCTCGCCGCAAACAGCGGCCACCAAGGCACCGGGATGGCTCTCGCGCCGCTTGCTCACACTCTGTACAGCAGGGTGATGAAGCACGACCCAGCGGACCCGCACTGGACCGATCGCGACCGGTTCGTTCTGTCCGGTGGCCATGTCTCGATCCTCCAGTATTCGATGCTGTTTCTCAGTGGCTACGGCCTCGAACTCGAGGACCTCAAACAGTTCCGCCAGTGGGGCTCGCTCACACCTGGTCATCCTGAAGTCGGCCACACCGCCGGCGTCGAGGTCACCACCGGTCCGCTTGGCCAAGGCTTCGCCAATGCCGTCGGCATGGCCATCGCCGAGGCCAACCTGCGCGCCCGATTCGGAGCCGACGCAGTGAGCCACCACACATTTGTGGTCGCCGGCGACGGCTGCCTCATGGAAGGCGTCAGCCACGAGGCCGCCTCGTGGGCAGGCCATCTCGGCTTGGGACACCTCGTCTGCATCTTCGACGACAACAAGATCACCATCGATGGCCCAACCGACCTCACCGTCAACGAGGACACCGCCGCCAGGTTCCGGTCGTATGGGTGGGATGTCCAAGAAGTCGGCGACATCAGCAACGATGTCGATGCACTTGAGGCAGTACTCAACGCTGCAAAAGACACGGCGCAACCAACCCTGATCATGTTGCGGACGCACATCGGCTATCCCTCACCGGATCACGTCGATACGAATCACGCCCACGGCAACCCGTTCACCCCCGAAGACGTCACCCGAACGAAGGCGGTCATGGGGATCCCAGACGAGGCGTTCTGGGCCCCGCCTGAACTCGTTGGCGCATATCGCTCACATGTCGGTGGACGCGGCGCAGCGTCCAACGCTGCTTGGCAAGCGGCAGCGAAAACGGCAACCGAGTCACCCGACTGGCAGGCCGCCTGGGCCCAAAGCGGACTCGACGGCTGGAACGCCGACCTCCCGGTGTACGAGCAAGGCGATTCGGTGGCCACCCGAAAGGCCATTCAGAAGGCGCTCGACGCCACCTTCGCACTCCTCCCCGGGCTGATGAGCGGATCAGCGGACCTCAAGGGCAGCAATGGCGTCGCGCTCGGCGGATCCACACCCTTCGCCACCGACAACGAAGCCGGCCGCTACCTGCACTTCGGCGTGCGCGAGCACGCGATGGGTGCTGCAGCCGTCGGCATGTCAGCACATGGTGGTGTTCTCCCGGTCACCGCAACGTTCTTCGTGTTCGCGGACTACATGCGGCCGCCGATCCGTTTGGCTGCTCTCACTGGCGCCAAGGTCTGCTTCGTGTTCACGCACGACTCGGTCGGCGTCGGCGAAGACGGCCCGACCCATCAACCTGTCGAGCAACTGGCCTCGCTCCGAGCCATCCCTGGCCTGCATGTGATTCGGCCAGCCGACGCCAACGAGACCATTCAGGCCTGGGCAGACGCGGTCCTGCACGATGGACCCACCGTCATCGTCCTCAGCCGTCAGAACATCACAGTCACCACCGACGGCGAAGCCGTCTGCACGGGCGCGGCTGTCGTGTATCCCGCCGACACGCCCCAAGTCGTCCTGGCCGCAACCGGTAGCGAGGTGGCACTGTGCACCCAGGCAGCCGAGCAACTCGCAGCAACAGGCATCGCAGCACAGGTTGTCTCCATGCCGAGCTGGGACCGCTTCGACGAGCAGAGCGACGACTTCAAGGCTGGCGTGTTCCCCACGGGCGTTCCGGTGCTCTCCGTCGAGGCCGGCGTCACGTTCGGATGGGCCAAGTACGCCGATGCCTCGATCGGCATCGACCGATTCGGAGCCAGCGCCCCGGGTGGCCTCGTGCTCGACAAGCTTGGCATCAATGTCGACAACGTGGTGGCCCAGGCCACAACGCTGGCGAACTGAACTCGAACCAACGATCAAACTGGAGCAACGACATGAGTGACCGTTTGCAGGATCTCTTCGTCCAGCAGGGCCAGAGCCCTTGGCTGGACAACTTGAAGCGTGACTACATCACATCCGGCAAGCTCGTGGAAGTGCGCGACAGCGGTGTCCGTGGACTGACCTCGAATCCGTCGATCTTCCAGAAGGCAATTCAGGGTTCGGCGGACTACGACGAGCAGTTCAACGAGATCGCTGCCGACGGCGGGTCGATCGTTGACGACTACTGGTCGCTCGTTATCCGTGACATTCACGGCGCTTGCGACGTGTTCTCGAAGGTCTACGACCAGTCGAACGGCACCGATGGCTTCGTCAGTGTCGAAGTGGCACCGAGCCTCGCCCACGATGGCCCGGGCACGGAGGCTGCTGCCCGTGAGTTGCACGAACGAATCCAGCGCCGCAACCTGATGGTCAAGATCCCGGGTACAGCCGAGGGCATCGCTCCTATCGAGCAGATGATTGCCGAAGGCCGTTCGATCAACGTCACGTTGATCTTCAGCCTGCCGCGCTATGCCGAAGTAATCGACGCGTACCTCACCGGGCTCGAGCGCTTTGCCAAAGATCCCGACGCCGACCTGTCACAAGTTGCCAGTGTTGCGAGCTTCTTTATCAGCCGTGTCGACGTCGAGGTCGACAAGCGTCTTGAGGCAAACGGATCCGACGCCGCCCTTGCGCTGCGCGGTCAGGCTGCGGTTGCTCAGGGCAAGCTTGCCTACAAGTTGTTCGCCGAGCGGTTTAGCGGTCCCCGTTGGGAAGCGCTGGCAGCACGTGGCGCCCACGTCCAGCGTCCGCTGTGGGCTTCGACCGGCGCCAAGAACCCTGCCTATTCCGACGTGCTCTACGTCGACGAACTCATCGGCCCCGACACCGTCAACACACTGCCCGAGCCGACCCTCGAAGCGTTTGCCGATCACGGCACCGTCGCTCGTCGCGTCGATGCTGACGTGGACGAGTCTGCAGCAGTCTGGGCGGCACTCCCCTCAGTGGGCGTCGACATGGACGACGTCGCCGATCAACTCGAGCGCGAGGGCGTTGCGAGCTTCATCGGTGCATTCGATGAGTTGATCGAAGCCCTCGAAGACAAGGCCGCCGAACTCCGCAGCTGATTTCGAGGCTGCGTTCGCTCAGCCGTCGATGGTCAGCGAGATGCGGTGATAGCCCTGGGCGCCGTTCGGGGCGACGGCTGCCGGCTCTGACGGCTGCGGTTCACCCATCCCGTCGAAGGCCCGCGCTTCGATCGTGTGCTTGCGCGGCTCGACATCGTTCAAGCGATACACCCACTGCACCCAGGTGTCATTCGAGGGCACCGAGGCCATCTCGGCGTCGCGCCACTCGCCTTCGTCGACGCGGATCTGCACCTTCGATACACCGCGGTGCACTGCCCACGCGACACCGCCGATCGCGACCTCGCCAGTCCTTTTCGAACCGCTGCGGGGCGTGTCGATCCGCGCCATGGTCTTGACCGGTCCGAGCTTCGACCAGCCGCGCGGGATCCAGTAGGCATCGAACTCGTCCCAGCGGGTCAGGCGGATGTCCGTCACCCACTTGGTCGCTGACACGTAGCCAAACAAGCCGGGTACAACAATCCGGACGGGGTAACCGTGCTGCGCCGGGAGCGGCTCGCCGTTCATGGCAATCGCCAACATGGCGTCGCGGCCGTCCATGATTGATTCGAGGGGACTCCCGCAGGTCCAACCGTCGATCGAGCGACTGACCACTTGTTCGGCATCAGGCTGCACACCGGCCTCGTCGAGGATGTCTTTGAGTAACACGCCCTGCCAGAGCGCATTACCGACCAGATCACCACCGACTGGATTCGACACACATGACAGCGTGATGTGGCGCTCGATCTGCGGACGAGCGAGCAGGTCATCAAATGTCAGCTCGATGGGGTTGTCCACAAGACCGCTGATCTGCAGCTTCCACGTGTCGACTCGGACCTGTGGCACCACGAGCGCTGTATCAATCCGATAGAAGTTGTCATTGGGCACGACAAAGGATTCGATGCCTTCGACCCCCAACTCGAAATCGCCGGGGACGGCTTGGGCCGCGTTGTCCACGTCAGGAATCGCCAGGTTTGCGCGCTCCTCGTTCACCTCGAAGCGTTGCTGCAGTACTCGTCCGACGCCGCCCGTGACGGCAGCTGCAGACCCAACGGTGACCGCTCCGGTGAGGAACTGGCGCCGGTCGACGCCCATCATCACGCGATGACCGTCTTCCTCCAACACCTGGGGTTTCGGGCCGAGCCACCAGAGCACAGCGATCGAGACACCTGTGCCGACAATGGTCGGCAAGAGCTTGGCAATCGTCGGGTCAGGCCGAATCAGCACGGCCCAGGCGCCGACAACCCCGATGGCTCCGGTCAGCGCAAACGCACCCGCCCGCTCCCCACGCATCATCAAGATGCCGACGACCACGCCGAGTCCGAGCACCACGATCAGCGCGCCCGATACGAGAACGGCCTTGTCGCTGGTTCCGAACTGCTCGATCGCCCAGTTCTTCAACCACTTCGGCGTCCAGTCGATGAATTCCTGACCGACGGGCACCACCGGTGACGAGGACCCCTGAACGAGGCCGACGACCAACTCGGCGGCGGCCAGGCCCACAGCGGTCGCCAGCAAGCCGAGGACTGCACCCAGCTTCTTCGAGCCGTAGGATCCGTTGTTCATGGCATCAGGTGTATCTGAATCTGCCGCGGCTCGCGCCCGGGTCATCGTCGAAGAACTCGGAGTTTCCGGATCGGTTCGACTCGCGACAGAGTTGGTTTCCGAAGCACTCGGTCTCATCACTGACGAGCCTGACATGCTTGACCTGAAAATTGCCACCGCTGCGCTCGCGGAGATGCGCGATGCCTACGAGATGTTCAAGCCCTACAAGAACGAGCGCAAGGTCTCGATCTTCGGTTCGGCTCGGATCAAGCCCGATGATCCGCTCTACGCGCAAGCCCGGAACCTGGCCGCAGCGTTGGCTGACCGAGGCTGGATGACCGTCACAGGGGCCGGCCCAGGAATTATGCAGGCAGGCATGGAAGGCGCGGGTGTCGAGAACTCAATCGGCGTCTCGATCCGGCTTCCCTTCGAATCCGGCGCAAACTCGATCATCGCCGACGACGACAAGCACGTGTCGATGAAGTACTTCTTCACCCGCAAGCTCATGCTCATCAAAGAATCACAAGGCTTCGTCTGCCTGCCCGGCGGAGTCGGCACGCTTGACGAGACGTTCGAGTTGCTCACGCTCACGCAGACCGGCAAAGGCATCCCCGTTCCAATCGTGTTGCTCGATGAGCCGGGCGACCCCTACTGGGAGGCCGTCGACGGCCTCATGCAGCAACTCGTTCGCCGTGGATTGGTGTCCGCCGGCGACACGGCGCTGTACACGATCACCGACTCCTGCGATGAGGCGTGTCGGATCATCGACGAGTTTTACGCGAACTACGACTCGATCCGCTTCGTCGGTGACCACATGGTGATGCGCATGCAGCGTGCGCCGACGAACGCCCAGCTTGCCGATCTCAACGAGCGGTACGGCCACCTCGTCGTCGACGGCACGATTCACCGGGCCGAGCCGTACAAGATCGAAGTGCGCGACGACGACAAGCTCGACCTCGAGCGGATCGCGTTCCACTTCACGCGACACGGATACGGCGACATCATCCGCCTCATCGGCGACATCAACTCCTACGTCACGTAGCCACAAAGCGGTCCGACCAGTTGTCGCTCTCCGGTCACCAGTTGTCTGAGTCGTCACCGTCGAGTTGACGCAGAATCCCTGCAGCCTTTTCGATCGCGCGACGTGCCTGCATCAGCTTCTTGTCGTCGACGGGCCGTTGCATCTCGCCGTCAGCCACGGCTTCACGCAGCGCGTCGAAGGCGATCTCATCGATGTCGGCGCCAATCGCCGTCAGCCGGTGTACGAGATCGCCATAGTTCGCCACCTCAGAGTCCCAGCGCGTCGGCCACGATGTCGACGGGGTGACGAACCTCCAGGTCGTCGCCGAGCACTGCGCTCAAGTGCATCGAGCAGCCGGGGTTGGCGCTCGCAACCAGCGAGGCATCACTGCGGCTGGTAGCGCGGGCGATCGAAGCAACCTTGCGTTCCCGAATCTGGCCGGCGAGGTCGGGCTGCAACGCTGAGTATGCCCCACCTGCACCGCAGCACAATCCATCGTCATCGAGTTCGACGACCGACGCCACATGCCCCAACAGGGTGCGGACCGGATCAACCACGCGTTGCACGTGACGCAAGTGGCACGGGTCTTGCACGATCACTGTCGGTCGAGGACTCGCCATCGATGGAAGACGATCGACGCGCTCGGCCAGGTACTCGTTCACGTCGAGCACCCGCATGCTGAAAGCCACCGCATCCGGGGTCCCGATGAGGTGCCCGTAGTCCTTCATCGCCGCCCCGCAACCCGCCGAATTGACGACGATCGGAGCATCGCCTGGCATGGAGGCCATCACGTCGGCTGCCAACCGGCGCGTCTCGTCCTCAAGTCCGGCGTGCACGTGGAGCGCCCCGCAACATCCACCCCCGGCAGATGGAATCGCATAGCTCTCCCCGACTGCAGTGATGAGCTTCGCCGTATTGACATGCGTCTGACGTTGCCAGGCATCCATCACACAACCGGTGAACAGCCACACGTCGCTCCCGGTGGCCGCCAAGCGGGCTGGCCTCCGAATGGGCAACGTTGCGAGACCCAGCCGTTTGGGCACGAGCCGCAGCCGCTGCGCAACAGCGAGGAGCGACGACCCAGCAAGCAGCAGCCGATGTCGCGGCAACACTTGAAATCCCATGCGTTGCCACCACGGAGTGATTCGCTTCGACGACGCCAGCGCTGACCTCGTGCCCTCCATCAAGTCGCCGAACTGCACACCGCTCGGACAGGCCGGCTCACACCCTCGGCACTGCACGCATGTCTCCATGAAGTCCACGAAGGTCTTGTCGATCGGAAGTTCGCCGGACTCAACCGCGCGCATCGCGTCGATGCGCCCTCGCGGCGAATACGCCTCCTCACCCGACACTCTAAATGTTGGACAGTGCGGCAGGCAGAGCCCGCATGAGACACACGTCGACAACTTGCCGGGATCAAGGTTCAACACGCCATCGAGCACGACAACAGCGTACGCGGACCGGTCCACCCGTACGCTGCCCTCGTGCCAGAAGGACACACCATTCACAAGATTGCCAGGGACCACGGAAAGCTTCTCACTGGTCGAACCGTGCGCGTCACCAGTCCGCAAGGACGTTTTGCTGGTGACGCCGAGCGTGTCGATGGTGCCGTTCTCGACAAGATTGAGCCCCACGGCAAGCATCTCTTTTACCACTGGTCGACCGGCGAAGTTGGCCATGTCCACCTCGGGCTGTTCGGCAAGTTCAAAGTGCACACCGGCGACGATCGTCCAGAACCACGCGGCGCCGTCCGAATGCGTCTTGTCGCCGACTCAGCAACGATCGACTTGGCGGGCCCCACCGCTTGTTCCATCGACGACCCGTCGGTGCGAACCGAGATCCTGGGTCGCCTCGGACCCGACCCCATCAAACCGCGCCAGAGCAAACAGAAGATGTTCGACAAGATCTCACGGTCCAAACGCGGCATCGGCGATCTCCTCATGGATCAATCAGTGGTCGCTGGGGTCGGCAACGTGTATCGCGCCGAGGCACTCTTCGTCTGCGGCATCCACCCACTCCAGCCGGGCATCAATTTGGATATCGCCGAGCTGGAGGCGCTCTGGGTCACGATCACGGCGATGCTGCGCAAGGGAGTCAAGGACGGTCGCATCGTCACCGTCGAACGGTCGGAACTCGACATTCCGAATGGCGTCCGCATCAAACGCGGCGAAGCCACCTACGCATACAAACGGGACCACTGCCTGCGATGCGGTACCGAGATCCAACTGCTCGCCATCCAGAACCGGACGAGCTACCACTGCCCCACCTGCCAACCTGGCTGACTCGCTGTCTACGTTGGGAGTCATGGCCATTCCTCGAGTCCGGTGGAACGACAACCCAACCACGCTGCACACGATCACCGCAGCAATCGACCAGGCCGGATGCTGCGTCGTCGAGGATGCCATCCAAAACGAGACCGCTTAGGCTGACCGGCGCGAGTTGGTCGCATTCGACAGTGCCGGCTCGATCGGTGCCAGTGCCTTCGAAGGGCACGCCACGCGTCGGACCGGAGCGCCGCTCCCCCGCTCGGCGACCTTCCGCTCGATCGCGATGCACCCGGCGGTGATGTGCGCGGGAGCCACGTACTCGGGCCAACGACTGGATGGAGATTCTCTGCATCAGAGTTCATCCAGATCGAGCCCGGTGAGACGGCCCAACGGCTGCACCGCGACCAGTGGAAGTACAACATGGTCGATTTTCCGAACGAAATCGAGTTGAACGGAATGTGGGCGATCAGCGAATTCACCGCATCGAACGGTGCCACCCGGATCTTTCCTGGCAGTCATCGCGACGGCAACCCAGAGCCGCGCGACGCTGATGCCGCCGTCCCTGCCGAGATGGCGGCCGGGTCACTCTTGCTGTACACGGGCAGGCTGTATCACGGCGGCGGGGCCAATACGAGCGACGGATGGCGTCTTGGACTCTCGTTGCAGCACGCGGCGAGTTGGCTGACGCAATCAAGCAACCAATTTCTTGAATGCCCGCCAGCAATCGTCGCTGACTGGCCCGACGATCTCTTACGGTTCATCGGATACGCGAAGGCCGGCAACGGCCTGGGCTATCGGCGCGACAGCGAGGGTCCGCTCAGCGCAGTGCACCCTGAACGGGATTTCGAACATGGCTGGGCGACTGTGCGGCCCGATTGACAACCATGCGCCAACTCTTGGCCCTCAGGCTCTAGAGCAGGTCGAACCAGACGCCTTCTTGAGCAGTCCCCATGTAGTTGATGAAGATCTCATCACCCTCGCGAATGGTCCGCAATGCCGTGATCACCAGCTCATGTTGAGTTTCGAGGGTCTCGGCGTTCGGGGCGTAGCTGTGGTTGTAGAGCGATCCATAACCCAATGCCAGCGCGGTGGATTCAGTTCCCCAGCCGAACACATATCCGTCGGCTCCCAGCGACAGCGCCTCGGCCCGCTCGCCATCGACGATGAGCATGGGGCACCGTTCGATCTCCTCACCGGCTGTGATGACCCGACGGGCAAACACGCCGCGGCCCGCTCCCGTCGGTGATTCCGCCACACGCAGGTCAGATGTGCTGCCGCTTGACATGGTGGACAAGTCAACCGGGCGCTACTGGGCTTGCCACATCGGTGCGTCGGATTCTCCGCGCCAGTGCGCCAGCCGGCGCTGCGCCTCTGGCATGGCGGCCTCATTGCGTATCGCTGCTTTCAGTCGCATCAAGGTCGCCGCAACCAGGCGGAGTTCTGCAAAGGCCTCGGCGGACTGATCACCGGCCATTGATCGCCCGTAGCCGGCGGCGAAACCGGCATACCAGGACGCTTCACCACCCCACCGTGTCTGCCAGGTCATCATCGGCGCGTGATCCCAGCCAGGCGGCGCCCAGCAGAGGAGGTCCCAGTCGATCAGCACGGGTCCCCGCTCGGCCATGATCACGTTGCCTGGGTGAACGTCGCCATGGCAGACAACCGAACCAGCGTCATCGGTCCAATGCGGCCAACGATGAATCGCTGCGACGATCCCCGCTCGCGCCGACTCGTCGAGTACCGCACCGACATCGTCGAGCAGCGCAGCGAAGTCCCACCAGGGGAAGTCGATCGGGCGTGGGAGTGGATACCTGGCAGGCAAGTCAGCGACAGCAATGTCGTGGGTGCGCCGCACCAACTTCCCGACGGACTGCCAATCGATCGCAGCATTCGACTTCGGTACATACTCCCACGCTGTTGCGCTCAGCCCGTTCGACTCGACGACATCAGCACGCATTGGACGGGTGACAGCCAACCCACGATCGAGCAGCATCTCGGCGAGTTCGATCGATGCAACTGCTGGTGCACTCGGCGCGCTGACGCGGAGCACGACGTCGCCAGACCGGTAGATCGCATTCATGCTGGCGCGCAGCAAGATGGGCTCATCGAGTCCCCAATGCGCAGCCGCCTGGGACGCCACCAGCCCGGCGGCGTCGAGATCAGCGACCGGGCGATCGACGAACGGGCGCAGCACGTCGGATTCGACTCAACGGACCGACAGCGCGTCGATACCAGGGTTCAGGCGACCGGTTGGATCGAACTCCTGCTTGATCCGTGCGTGCAGATCGGCCTGAACGGGATCAGGCGATCGCTCCGGCCGGGGGCGCGTGTGGTGGACCACGCCGACACCGATCTCGGCGACGAACGAACCTGGCGAGGCCACCCGCAGCGATACCAATTCCGATGGCGCCATCGACCAACGGCCGCCCGTCGGGAGCTCCGGGCCGCTCGAAACGGCCGTCAGTAAAAACCGTTCGGCCATCTCCGCCACGTCGCGATCATCACCTTCGAGCAGAACCCAGGTCGTCGCTCCGTCCCACAGCACTGACGTCGGGCGGAACAGTCCGGTCAACAGTTCCCACGGATCGCGATCGGACGTGAACCATTGCTCGAAGGACGCCTTCGGCCGTGTGCGAAGAATGACGTCACCGATGAACCCAAGCGTTCCGTGGGACCCAACCAACAATCGACAGAGATCGAATCCGCTGACGTTCTTCACGGTCGGTCCGCCGGCTTTGACGAGCTTGCCGGCAGCGTTGACGTAGTTGGCCTGCAGCAACGCGTCGCGCATCGCTCCGTAAGCCAACCGGCGAATCCCGCTCTGGCCGACGGCCAGCGCGCCCCCGACGGTCCCCCCTGAGTGCACGGCGACCTGCTGTCCATGTTCGGCGAGGGCCGCGTCGACCTCGTCGACTGGGGTCCCTGCCCCGCAGCGAATCGTCATCTCGGCGGGCTCGATCCACTCGATGCCGATTGGAGCGTGGACGACTCGGACATCCGACAGCGGGCGCGACCGTGTCCCGAGCCCGGCAATTGCAACCGGACCGGTGGAGCCGACTGCTGCCGCGAAGTCCTCGAGTGTTAGATCCATGCGCCTTCCGGGGCACTGTGGATTTCGCCACATGTGGCAGGGTTCGGCAAGACCTTGTCGGGGTTCGAAATCAGTTGCGGGTCGAACGCTCGACGCAGATCGGCTTGCGCACTGAGATCGGTCTCGGAGAACATCAGCGGCATGAGGTCCCTCTTCTCAAGCCCAATGCCGTGTTCGCCGCTCAGCACGCCGCCTGCATCGACGGATGCCTTCACGATTTCCCTGCCCGCGGCGTGAACACGTTCGGACACTCCTTCGACTGAACCGTCAAACAGAATCAACGGATGGAGGTTGCCATCACCGGCGTGGAACACGTTCAACACCCGCAAGTCGTGGCGTTCGACAATCTCGTAGATTTGGTCCAGCACCTCTGCGAGCTTGTGACGCGGCACCACGGTGTCGTGCAGGTAGTAGTTGGGCATGATGTTCGCGATGGCGCCGAACGCCGACTTCCGCCCTTTCCACAGCAGCGCCCGTTCCTCGTCATCTGCGGCCACTCGAATCGTGCCGACGCCTCGTGCGGACGCAAGCTCGAAGATGCGCTCCACGTCCGCCGCAACCCCTGCAGGCGGTCCAACGACTTCGATCAGTAGTGCGGCAGCCTGATCAACAGGCAGCCCAGCGTGGATGAACTCCTCGACCGCGATCAAACACAGCTGGT
Source organism: Ilumatobacter sp. (assembly GCA_018666235.1). Lineage (GTDB taxonomy): Bacteria > Actinomycetota > Acidimicrobiia > Acidimicrobiales > Ilumatobacteraceae > Ilumatobacter_A. The sequence goes on along the minus strand of JABJAB010000056.1, from coordinate 4,615 downwards.
CCATCATCTCGACCGCAGCGGGCACGATGCCCGACGCAATGATGTCGCTGACCAGGTTGGCCCCCTCGGCGACCGACCCGAAGTCCATCAGCATCGTTGCCACGTCTGGCGGGTTCTGCATCAACCGGACGCAGATCTTCGTTGCGACGCCGAACATGCCCTCGCTGCCGACGAAGACGCCGCGCAGATCCAGTCCGTCGGGCTCAGGCTCTTCGCCACCGAGAACGCTGATCGACCCGTCGGGCAGCACGACTTCCATGCCGTGGATGTGTGCGTTGGTGACACCGTCGGCAAGACAGTGCGGCCCACCTGAATTGTTGGCGACGTTGCCACCGATCGAACAGGTCTGCTGGCTGCTCGGATCAGGCGCGAAGTGCACGCCGAGATGGGCGATCTGTTTGGATAAATCGAGGTTGAGCACGCCGGGCTCGACCCAAGCAATGCGATTTACTTCGTCGACCGAAAGAATCTTGTTCATCTTCGTGGTCGAGATGACAATGGCGTCTGGAGGCGGCACCGCCCCGCCAGCGAGCCCGGTTCCGGACCCGCGGGCCATGAACGGAACCCCCATGTCAGCTGCCACCTGGACGCACGCCTGCACGTCTTCGGTCGACTCGGCAAAGCAGACGATGCCGGCGCTACCAGTCATGTTCGACGCGTCGTGACGGTAGAGGTTGCGCAATGTCGGCGAATCCCTGACCTGATCGTGGCGGAGCCGCGTGCGCAGCGCCCGCGCGACGGCATCAAGGTCGATTGCCGTGTCGATCACCGTCACAGCGCTCAGCGGCCTCGTTGACGCATCACGATGACTCGGCCACTGTCGACGGGTTGACCGTCGACGAAGACCTTGTCGCCCGGCTCCACGTGATCTTCGAGCGATTCGAGCCGGCCTTCGCGTTTTGCATGGAGTTCGTCCTCATGCTGGTTCATCACCGCTCGCCCTTCACGAACCGCGTCAGCGATGTCGCGTGTCTTTGCTCTGGCCTTGGTCACCGCTGACTTCGCCACCTGTGCGGGTGCGACATTCGAGGCTGCTTCCTTGACCTTCGTTTTCGCGTAGCCGGCACCGGCCACGCCGGCGGCCACGCCACCGACGAACCACGTCACTCGCTTCATCATGCTCGTCGTCTCCGTCGTTCTGGGGCCTGTTCGCCGCGATTGCGCACATCGATCACGTTTCCTGCTGTGCTGGGGTCCGGTCCGATGAGCGACCGCTCAATTGGCTTGCCGCGCAAACGGCTCCAGGCTCGAGACGTTCCCTTGGCCAGCCCTGCAGCCTTGATCGCCGGCGACGAGAACGCCGTGCGGGCCACTCGGCTACCGACGGCATCGCCGATCGCTTCGGCGGAACCGAGCACCTTGTCAAACCGCTCAAGGTCGTTGCGTGCCTCATCGACGGTCAACCGTGCCGCATCGGTGGTGCTCCGCATCTCGAGGAGGAGCGGTGTGGTCTCGGCGCGCAGGTCGACGACGTCTTCACGCAAATCGCGCAGTGTGTCATGGACCCGCAGCAGGACGACGATCAATGCCGTGAACCCGCAGATGAGGACAAACGCCGCGATCACCACCACCAGGTCGCCCGCGCTCATGTTGATGCTCCATGTGGAGACTGCTCAGTTGTACGTGTGGCCATTCGCTGCTCTATCTCTTGTTCCTCGCCGTGCTGGCTCGGTTCGTACCAGCGCTGCCCGCGCTGGGCTTCGGGCAGGTATTCCTGATCGACCCAGCCAGTTGGACTGTCGTGAGGATACTCGTACCCGACTCCGTGGCCCAGCGCTGCTGCACCCTGATAGTGGCTATCACGAAGATGGGGAGGCACTTCACCTGTCGCCCCGTCGCGAACAGCCGCACGTGCATTCCAAATCGCGAGCGCCGCTCGGTTACTCTTCGGGGCGGCGGCCAGGTAGATCGCCGCCTGAGCCAAGTTGAGCTGCGCTTCGGGCAACCCGACGTGCTCGAGCGCGTGGGCTGCTGCCACTGCCACATCCAGCCCTCGGCTGTCGGCCAGCCCCACGTCTTCGCTGGCGAAAATGACCATGCGCCGAGCGATGAATCGGGCGTCCTCGCCTGCTTCGAGCATGCGCGCCAGCCAATACACCGCAGCATCGGGGTCGCTCCCCCGCATCGACTTGATGAAGGCGCTCACGACGTCGTAGTGGTCATCACGTCCGTAGCGCAACGCGCTGGTCCCGAGTGCTGCTTCGACGTGAGCGAGCACGACATGGGTGTAATCCGACAACGCACATGCAACGTCGAGCGAGGTCAACACCTGGCGACCGTCTCCGCCTGCCCGATCGACGAGTAGCTCGAGGGCATCGGCGTCAGCCGTCGTCGCCTCGGCTTCGAGACCTCGCGCCACGAGCTGCTCGATAGCTGGACGATCGAGCGGTTCGAGGCGAAAAAGCGTCGAACGACTGCGCAGCGGAGCGTTGACCTCGAAGAACGGGTTCTCGGTCGTTGCGCCAATCAAGGTGAGGGTGCCGTCCTCCACCGCCGGCAGGAGAGCGTCCTGCTGGGCCTTCGAGAAACGATGAATCTCATCGAGAAACAAGATGGTGCCTTGGCCACGTTCTCCCAAACGTTGGCGAGCACGCTCGATGGTTTCACGCACATCCTTCACGCCGGCGGTTACGGCGGAGAGTTGCTCGAAGGCACGCGCTGTCGAGCCCGCAACGGCCAGAGCAAGCGTGGTCTTACCCGTGCCCGGCGGACCCCACAACAGCGCTGAGCTCAAGCGGTCGCTTTCGACCAGGCAACGCAGCGGACGACCCGGGCCGACCAGGTGCTCCTGGCCGACGACATCGTCAATCGATTTGGGCCGAAGCCGGGCCGCTAGCGGCGCTCGAGCACGGCGAGTCTCCTCGGCAGCCGCTGCGAACAGGTCGGTCATGAACGTGCACCGAGCACGCGCTGGTACGAAGGCTTGCGGAACTCGACCACCTGGTCGACCAGCCACGGCACCTTCACCCACTTCCAGTCGTCGAACTCGTCACCGTCAGGGGTCGGCTCAACCTCGTCGTTGCGAGCCTCAAAAAAGAACCACCGTTGCGCCTGCCCTAAACGTGCCCCTCGTTTGACGCCATCAGGCCACTCGTACACCGTCCAGTCGGGATATTCGTCGACGAGGCGGACGTCTGTGGGGCCGAGCCCCGTTTCCTCTTCCAACTCTCGCCAGGCACCCTCGACCGGCGACTCACCAACGTCGATGCCGCCCTGGGGCAATTGCCATTGGCCGGGAAAATCGGTGCGCTGAAATGCCAGGACGCGACCCTTCGAATTCGACACCACCGCGACAGTTCCAGCTCGGAATTGCAGACTCCCCATCAGAAGTGCATCGTACTGCGCGGCCCTGATCGTCAGCGCCCGATATGGCGCAAGCGGGTCTGCACGTCGACGTAATCGGGGTCAATTTCAGCAATTGTCGCAAACCAGCGGCGCGCCTTGATCGGGTCGTTCAGTCGGTCGTAGAAGTCGGCCAGCACGTACCACTGGCGGAGATGGTGCTCCTTGACCGACTTGGTGTTCTTTGTCGCTGGCATCATCGTCTCGATTGCAGCCGGGAGGTCGCCACGGTCCGCAAGTGCGCCAGCGGCGACGATCCGGCCCTCGGCCAGAATGTCGTGGCGCGGTGATGATTCACGGATGAGCAACCACACGCGCTCGACTGCCGACCAGCGCTCAAGCGCCCGGTAGCAGTCTGCGAGCGGCGGCAAGATCTCTTGGTTCTCGTGCAGGTCGTGCGCAATCTCCAGCGAAGCGGCCGCCTGCTTGTACCTGCCGAGGCGGTAATTCGCCAGGCCGGCGACTTCGTGCGCAGCAGCGACGCCGGGCGCCTCTTTGGCGATGGAGGTCGCGATCCGTTTGGCTTCGTCGAAACGCTCGCGATCGAGTGCTTCGCTCGCCTGTGCCAGTCGTTCGGACAACCTGGCACCACGTTGGGCACCCAGCGCGTCGTTGAGCTGCGCGGCAATTTCGGGGTCGAGTTCGGGCGCGTCACGCGACGCTCGGTCGGGAGAGCCCGCCCGCTGTGTTGCCGCTTTGGCTGCACCACGAACCGAGCCCTGATCGATCCACTGCTCGGTCGTACGTGCCTCGATCTTGGCGCGTTCTTGTTCCTTCGCCACCGCAGGGTCGACTTCTGGCTTGGGGCCACGTCGACGCTTCACGTCCATCGACCGGCGGTCGGCCTCGGTCAACTGCGGGCGATCCTGTTTGAACCGATCGTCGCGACCGGAGCCCTTGCCGCCACGTCGGTCGGAGCGATTTGCACCGCGATCATTTGCGCCGCGGTCATCACGGCTGCCGCCGCTCCGCGCACCACCGGAAGAACCCCCAGAACCAGGCTTGCCGCCTCCAGAACCGGGCTTGCCGTCGCGGCGACCGCCGTCGTTGCGGCGCGAAGAACTTGAGGATCGGTCACCAGGCATGGCCGAACATGCTACGTCCGCCCACACCCATTCGTGTTGGTTGGGGTGATTTGGGGTGAAAACGAAAAAAGCGCACCACCGGCAAAATCCGGATGATGCGTTTTTCGTAAGTAATCGGGCGACGTCCTACTCTCCCAGGAGATCTCTCTCCAAGTACCATCGGCGCTGACAGGCTTAACTTCCGTGTT
>JABJAB010000055.1 GCA_018666235.1 Ilumatobacter sp. | reverse complement strand
CCATCATCCCCGGCATGTGTGCTCCGCACACCTCCCATCCATCGCCGTGGCCCCCGGTCTGGCTGAGGATGGTGATCGACAACTGCATCCGCGGTCCGGCGATCAAGCCGTGTTCCTGCGCTTCCTTCACGCCGAGGTCGGCGCCACCGGCTTCACGCACGGTCGTGACACCGCAGGCCAGCGTGCGTTGCATCCGCTCCGCGGCCTGGAAGAAGTTCATCGAGAACGGCGTTCCCAGGTGGGTGTTGGCGCTGAAATCGCCGTCCGCCATGAAGTGCACGTGGCAGTCGATCAGACCAGGGGTCACCAGTCGGCCGGTGCAGTCGATCGATTCGTCTCCGTCAAGGTTGCTACCGATCTCGACAATCCGATCGCCCTCAATGGCGATGTCGGCCACCGATGGGGCTGCCCCAGTGCCATCGAGAACCGTGCCGTTTGACCAGATCGTACGTGTCATCGGCTGAGCCTGGCATACCTGAGACTCAGGAGCGAGTTGCCAGCCAAACAGCTTCGGCGTCGCCGATCGGCGAATCCGGTCCGGCATCGACAAAAGGCCAGAGCTCTGATGCGATGCGTCGATAGTTGCCGGAGGCGTTCAGCTCGCCGAGCAAGGCGTACAGGCCGAGGTTGATGCGCTGGATGAACACGAAGGCCCGTGGCACCGTGGCGTACTGGCTAATCGGGCTCTCGCGATCGAAGGTGTGGCGCACGATCGTGTTGGCGTACTCGCGCGTCCATGTCATTCGTTCGTCGCGTGCCACGGTGTCGTAAAACAGCGAGAAGTACTCGCCGACGTCGTCGGTGTCGACGGGAGCATCGGGCTGCAACATGCCGGCCTGCTCGAGAATGTCGCGAAAGAGACGCGGGTCGTGCTTCACGGCTGCTGCTTCGACCATCGATGCAAAGGTGTTGAGTTCGTCGCTGGTGAAGTGCTTGACGAGACCGAAGTCGAGGAATGTGACCGTGCCATCGTCGTGGAAGATGTAGTTGCCGGGGTGGGGGTCGCCATTGAATGCGCCCATGCGATAGAGGCTGCGGAAGACGAAGCGGAAGATGACCTCTCCGGCATGATCACGCTCGACCTGAGGGCGTTCGAGCAACTCGGCCCAGCCGAACCCATCGACGAGCTGGGACGTGAGGACTCGTTTGGTGCAGTATTCGGCGACAATCTCAGGGATACGAATGAACGGGTGTCCGGCGTAGTAGTCGTGGAACTCGCGTTGGTTGCGGGCCTCGAGTTCGTAGTCGACCTCTTCCGCCAGGCGGATCTTGATCTCGTCGACCATCTCGGTCGGATCGAGCCCGCCGAACCCTTGCTTGAGGATGACGCCGAGCATGTCGGCGTTCTTCAGGTCGGAGGTGATCGCTTCGTCGACTCCTGGATATTGCACCTTGACGGCAACGGCACGCTCGGACCCCGTCGTCGGGTCGTTGATGATCGCCCGGTGCACCTGGCCGATCGACGCAGCTGCAATTGGCTCGGGGTCGAACTCGACGAACAGGTCGGCGATGGATCCGCCAAGCTCGGCCTCGATCGTGGCGACGGCCAGCTCAGCTGACATCGGGGGAGCATTTGACTGGAGCTGAGCGAGCGCCAGCCGAAGTGGTTCAGGGAGTCCGTCGTCGAGGTAGCTGGCCATCTGGCCGAGCTTCATCAAGGCACCCTTCATTTGGCCGAGTTCGTCGGCCACCTGTTGTGCGGTCTTGATTTCGCGTGCTCGATCGAGTTCGTCGCGACGCTTCGTTGACGCGAACGTTTTGCGCGCGGCGGTTGACGCGTAGGTGCCGCCGACCTTGACTCCCATTCGTGCGAGACGTGCGTTGCGGCCCTTCCACGACGTTCCCATCGCAGTCCGATCAAGGCGCCGTGAGACGACGACGATGGCCGCTGCGAGCACCCCGAGCATCCCGAGCCAGGTCAGCTTCTTCATGTCGAGGCCCCTCGGCGGGCCACCGAATCGAGGGCGCGGAGGAGTGTCGGGACGAAGCGGTCGGCGTGGGCCACGGCTGCATCATGGTCGCCGTCGACGCGGAACGCCTCAGCCTGCGCGATCATCTCGAACAACTTCACCTGTCGGGCGAGTGGGATCACGCGGTCGGTCATCGTGATCAACACCGACGTCGGGACATCGACGTCACCGATCCAGTCGGCGCTCGAGAACCGCCCAATGGCCTTTCCGGCCTCAAGCACCGTCCGCCAGTCGTGGCTTGCCGCTTCTTCGATCGCCCAGGGCTCCCACTGTTCGCTCTTGCGCTGCAGGTAGACCTGCTCGGTGAGCCACTCGCGGGCCTGCTCGGGGGTGTAGCGCGCCACCGTGGCGAGTCCGGCGAGTCCCAGGAACGACAATCGCTCGGGGCGACGATTCGAGAAGAACGGTGCGGTCGCGCACAGCACGAGTCCGTCAACGCGGTCAGGGTGGCGCCGCCACAACAACTGCGCAATCGGCCCGCCCATCGAATATCCGACCGGAATGAACGAATCGATCCCCAGAGCGGTGGCGATATCGGCAGCATCATCGGCACAGTCCTCGAGACGAAACGCCTTCTTCGTGCGCAGACCAGCGGCGTGCCCTCGATGATCGAAGGCAACGACCCGGTAATGCTCGCCGAGCGCCCGGTACGAGCTGTACCAGTTCAAGTCAGCAGATGCTGTCCAACCGTGGAGGAGGATGACGGTCGGAGCGCCAGGACTGCCGCCGAAGTCGCGAACCAGAACGTCGCCGCGGTCTTCAAGGTGAACGAATTTTCCTTCAGGAACAGCAGGCTTCTGGATGGGCGACGCGGCGAGAGGTTCGGTCAACGGAGGACGCTCAAACCGGCTCGACGCTCAGCACCTTGATGGTGAGCGCGCCGTTGGGAGCGTCATAGGTAATCGACTGCCCTGGAGCTGAGCCTTCGAGTGCCGCTCCGAGCGGCGAGGTCGCGCTGATGACGTCAGCACCTTCGACCTCTTCTTCCATGTTGCCGATCATGTAGCGCTCGGCCATGTCGTCCGAGTCGCCCTCGTAGACAATGACATACAGCTGATTCTCGACGATCTCGGGTTCATCGATCAGATATTCGAGCTGACGGATGCGGCCTTCCATGTGGCCCTGCTCGTCCTTCGCCGCGTGATAGCCGGCGTTCTCCTTGAGATCGCCTTCTTCGCGTGCCCGTTCGATCTTGTCGGCGACTTCGATGCGCCCACGGGTCGTGAGGTCGTGAAACTCGGCCTGCAGACGTTCGAGTGCGGACTTCGACAACTTCGCTCCTGCCATTGACCAGACGATACAAGTAACAAATGGGGACAGACCCCTTTCGTGACTCGGTTCATCCGCGGTGCAGTTGAGTAGCCTCGCTCGTCGTATGACGCACAACATTGCAGTGATCGGAGGCGACGGCATCGGACCGGACGTCACCGCAGAGGCCATCAAGGTCGTCCGGGCGGCCGGAGTCGACATCGCCACGACGGAGTTCCATCTCGGGGGTGCCCGGTATCTGGAAGACGGCGAGATCTTGAGCGATGCGACGCTCGACGAGCTGCGGCCCTTCGACTGCATCCTCCTCGGCGCCGTCGGTCATCCCGACGTGAAGCCCGGGGTGATCGAGCGGGGGCTGCTGCTGAAGATGCGCTTCGAACTCGACCTCTACATCAACCAGCGACCGTTCCTCGGCACGGCACCGGGAGGCGACACGGAACACAACTTCGTCGTCATTCGTGAGAACACCGAGGGTCCATATGTCGGTGAAGGCGGCGCAATGCGCGTCGGAACGCCGCACGAAGTCGCCACGCAAGGTTCGGTCAACACCCGGATGGGTGTCGAGCGGTGCATTCGCTACGCCTTTGACCTGGCTGCCAGCCGGGAACGTCAGCACCTCACCCTGGTGCACAAGACCAACGTGTTGTCGTTCGCCGGCAGCCTGTGGGAGCGCACGTTCAACGAGGTCGCCGCCGAATACCCGCAGGTCGGCACGGCGTACAACCATGTCGACGCTGCGTGCATCTACTTCGTGCAGGACCCGCATCGCTACGACGTGATTGTCACCGACAACCTGTTCGGCGACATCCTCACCGACCTCGGTGGCGCCGTATCAGGCGGCATCGGCCTGGCATCGTCGGCCAACCTCAACCCGACACGCACCGGCCCGTCGATGTTCGAGCCGGTGCACGGCTCGGCACCCGATATCACTGGTCAGAACAAGGCCAACCCCACCGCAGCGATCTTGTCTGCGGCACTCATGCTCGACTTCCTGGATGAAGGCGATGCGGCCGATCGGATTCGTGCGGCGTGTGCCGATCCGGTTACTGGCAGCACCACTGACGTAGGTGACGTCATCGCCGGGCGCGTGGGACACTGACGCCATGCCCATCACTCCCACACCAAAGATCTGGATGAACGGTGAACTCGTCGACTGGGATCAGGCCCAGGTTCATGTGCTCACCCACACGCTGCACTACGGCACCGGAGTGTTCGAAGGCATTCGTGCCTACGAAACGGCCGAGGGCCCGGCGATCTTCCGCCTCACCGAGCACATCGAGCGGCTCTTCTCGTCGGCCAAGATCCTCGGCTTCGAGATCCCGTACACGGTGGATGAACTCATTCAGGCGACCAAAGACACGGTTGCCTCGACCGGCCTGGCGTCGTGCTACGTCCGCCCGCTTGCGTATCTCGGCTACGGCGAAATGGGCCTCAACACACTGCCGTGCTCGACTGAGGTCGCCATCGCCTGCTGGCCGTGGGGTGCGCTGCTTGGCGACGATGCCGTCCAGAAGGGTGTGCGGATGAAGATCTCATCGTGGACTCGTCACGATCACAACACGATGCCGCCAGCGGCCAAGACAGTCGGCAACTACGTCAACTCGTCACTTGCCAAGGTCGAAGCACTCAAGGCCGGCTATGACGAAGCGATCATGCTCGCCCCCAACGGACTCGTTGCCGAGTGCACGGGCGAGAACATCTTCGTCGCACGACAAGGCAAGCTGCTGACCCCGCCGCTGTCGGCGGGAGCACTCGAAGGGATCACGCAGAACACGGTCACGTCGCTGGCCGAGGATCTTGGCTTCGAAGTGCGCGTTGACAACATCGCTCGCAGCGACCTCTACATCGCTGAAGAAGCGTTCGTCTGTGGCACGGCCGCTGAGGTCAGCTCGATCAACTCGGTCGACGAGCGAGATATCCCCTGCCCGGGCCCGATGACGCTCGCTCTGTCCGAGGCATACCTGGCCACCGTGCGCGGCGAGAACCCGAAGTACAAGTCCTGGAACGAACTCGCCGTCTGACCACCGCTTCTCCCGTTTGCGTACCCAGAAGGCGTCGCCGACGACACGTTTCGGGTACGCAAACGGAGCGATGAGGTCAGCTGGCGAGGGCCTGGCGGATTTTGATCACTGACTGCAGGCCGTCGCGGGCCAGGTCGAGCGTCGGTCCAGGGAAGAGGCTGACGTCGTCGGCGCCGGCGTCGGTGAGCGCCTCGATGTGGGCCACGACGTCGTCGAGTGTGCCGATCGCGCCGATGTCGACCCACCAGTCGTCAGGAAAGTCAGCGATGGCTTCGATGCCGCCCGACGTGAAGCGTTCGATCATCTCGTCGAAGTGCGGGTGCGCCTGAATGCCTGCCTCTGGTTGGCTAAGTAGCCCGGCGACGAACGGGCTCATTGCGTGATGGGCCAACTTGCGGTTGGGGATGAGGCACAGCGCGCTGAACACCGAGGTGCGGAAGCCGGCGGGTGATCCGGCCTGCTCGATTGACTGTCGCACGTAGGCAGGGCTTGCGCCTTCGGCCAGCACCACGCCGTCGGCGATACGTCCGGCGAGTGCCAGCGACTTTGGTCCACGCACGCCGGCCAGTACTGGCGGTACCTGAGTCGGTGCTGGAACGAGCGCCACGTCGCGCATGGTCACTTCACTGCCGTCGAAGGTCACGGTCTCGCCCTGGAGCAGTCGACGGACGGTGGTGATCACCTCGTCGAGCGTTGTCAGCGGTGATGGTGTGCGGGCACCCATCTGTTCCATCCAGTCCTGCACGCCGTGCCCGATGCCGGCAAGCAGTCGCCCAGGTGCGAGCTCAGCCAGCGTGGCAATCTCCATCGCCGTGACCGCGGCGTTGCGTGCCACTGCGGGCAAAATGCCAAGGCCGACCTGGAGATGGTCAGTGCGAGCGAGCGCCGTCGCGGCGAGCGAGATACCCGCTGTGTAAAAGCAGTCTTCGATCACCCACAGCTGTTCGACACCCCCCGCTTCGAGTCCCTCGGCGAACTCGATGACGGCAGACGCCGGCAGCGAACGATCGAAGCACATCCCGAGACTTGGTGCATTCAGAGCCATCACCGCACCGTAGCTGCCCTCGATCTCACCGAAACTTGTCCCATCAGCGTCGCCCAGCGACGATTTTCCTACAAATTTCGGATTCGTCGCGGAATGGTTCGGAAAACGAAGAATGCCCCGTCCGGGGCAGCCAGACCGAAGTCGGCGCTCCTTTCGGGGCATTCAAGGCGGACAGATCCACCACTGATCGATCGACGGGAATTAACCTGCGTCTCGATCAGTTCACATCGCCCGTTGCGTTCACCCCGTCCAGTCGAAACTGGCCGTTGTGGCGCGGCGGGCGATGCCGCTTTTCGGGACACGTTGCCGGCAAGCCGACTCCGCACCCGAGTTGTCACCGTTTCACGCTGACCCGGTTTCCCGCGCCATCAGAAGCTGGTGCCAATCAGAACCGTCCTCTCGGAGGCCAGTTGGGGTGGCCCCAGATCTTTCGGCTCTGCACCACTGCCCCGTCTCCGTGCTCCGACCCGAAGGCCGACACTCGGTTCGGTCGCCTCGCCGACTCGTTCGGTTTCCCGAACGACCCTGCAGATCCCCGTGGCCGCTCGCTCCCCGAAGGGACCGCTCGACTCGGTTGGACCTGACACCTCGGCCGGTTGCCCGGATTCGGTGCCGACTCTCCGTTGTTCGTGTTTCACCCGAAGGTGCAGTACGAACCCGGTCTGAGGTGGCCGTGAACTCTGTCCTTTCCGAACCCGCTGTGTCTCGTGAGCGGTGTGGGTCGAGCCGAAGCTCCGTCCTCACCGCTCCGGTTGGCATGCGCTCTCCGGAACAGACACCAGTAAAGACGCGGGGAAATCAATGGTCAAGGGGTTTTCCGAAAGACACAGGGTTATCCCCGAACCTTTTTTGTTACCCCCAGTTTTGCCTCGGTTGTCCCCGTGTTGCGCACCGTTCATGCACACCCATGTCCACATGTTGCACGCGTGTCATTCGACAAGCTGTGGCGAAGCGCGCCGCAGGGAGATTGAATCGTCGCCATGGATCTACGTGCAGGACGATTGGTCGAGGTGTTTGACACCACCTTGCGCGACGGATTGCAGGTTGAGGGGGTGTCGGCGACAGTCGACGACAAGTTGGCTATCGCTGAACAACTCGACCTTCTCGGCGTGCACTACATCGAAGGCGGATGGCCCGGGGCGAACCCGAAGGACATCGAGTTCTTCGCTCGAGCGGAGTCCGAACTCACGCTTGGAACGTCGACACTCGTGGCCTTCGGTTCCACTCGTCGGCCCCGTGGTAAGTCTGACGACGATGCCACCTTGCGCAACCTGATCGAGGCCAACACGGCCGCGGTCTGCATCGTGGCCAAGAGCTCGGAATACCAGGTCATCGAAGCGATGAAGACCACGCTCGACGAAGGCGTGGCGATGATTGCCGACTCGGTCGGCTTCCTGCATGGGCAAGGTCGCCGTGTGCTGGTCGACCTGGAGCACTTCTTCGATGGCTACTCGAGCAATCCTGAATTCTCGCTGCGTGCCATCGAGGCGGCCGTGATCAATGGGGCGACGCACCTGGTGCTCTGCGATACCAATGGCGGAACGCTGCCCGACGAGGTCGAAGCCGTGGTTGCCGATGTCAAGGCACACGTCGGCAACGACGCCATTATCGGCATCCACTGCCACGATGACACTGGCTGTGCCGTGGCTAACTCGATGGCCGCGGTGCGCGCCGGGGCGGGGCATGTGCAGGGCACACTGAACGGCCTGGGGGAGCGGACCGGCAACACCAACCTCACCACGGTCATTCCGAACCTGCAGTTGAAGCAAGGTTTCACCTGCCTGCCGGAAGGCCGGCTGGAGCACCTGACCACGGTCAGTCATCGCGTCGCCGAGACACTCAACCGGGCGGTCGATCCGCAGGCGCCATATGTCGGCTCGTCCGCGTTTGCGCACAAGGCGGGACTGCACGTCTCGGCGATTGCCAGGGCCAAGGATGCGTACGAACACATCGACCCGGTCGCAGTCGGTAACGGCACGCGGTTCGTCGTGTCGGAGATGGCGGGGCGTGCGACGATCCAGATGAAGGCCGATGAACTCGGCCTGGTCATTGACGGTGCCCAGATCAACGACGTGATCGACCAACTCAAGCGTCTCGAGCACGAGGGCTACCACTTCGAGGCAGCGGACGCCTCGCTTGAACTGCTGATGCGACGGGCGACCGGCGAGGTCCCTGAGTTCTTCGAGGTCGAGTCGATGCGGGTGATCACCGATGAGTTGGCCGACGGGTCGTTCAGCACCGAAGCAACCGTCAAGCTGTGGATCGGCGGCGGTCCGAACGACGAAGGCGCCGAACGCCATGTTTCGATTGCTGAGGGCAACGGCCCAGTCAACGCCATCGACACCGCCTTCCGAATGGCGGCGGGGCAGTCGTTGCCGCAGCTTGCCGAGATTCACCTCATCGACTACAAGGTGCGGATTCTCGATGGCGGGTCAGCCACAGGTGCCACGACGCGAGTGCTGTTGTCGGCAACAAACGGTGTGCGTGACTGGACCACTATCGGTGTGAGTCCCAACATCATCGAAGCATCGTGGCGTGCGCTTGAGGACAGCATTGTCTACGGCTTGCTCCACAGCGTCTGACTCGAAGCGTCGACCGGAGAAGTCCCGGCTGTTCTGGTCGTCGCACCGAAGTTGCTGTTGATCCTGTAGAACTAGGGCAATGGCAGCACCGAAGTTCAGCCCTGTGGCACCGATGTCTCGCGCCCGCGCCTACCGATCGCCCGACCATGTGCCAGACAACTGGATGCCTGATCGACCCGCAGAGATCCCTGGCTTTCAACCCCAGGGCCCGCGCCGCGGCAACCCAGGGCCTGACCAAGGGTTCGCGCTGCGTATCGCCCGACAACTCGCACCGTCATTGCACATGCAGGGAGGCGAGCACGTTGAGGACGCCATCCGTGGTTGCCTCGGTGTTGCCCTCCGCCGTGCATCGCTGTTCTCGCGTGCACCGGTTGTCCACGACGTGAAGATGGCGTTCACGATGTGGGGCTTTCTCGCCGAGATGCCGCCCACCGACTTGATCGAGTTTCGCCAACCCTTGTTCGCAGGGCTGCGCCATGTCGGTCATCACTACGCCGAGGCTCGCGTCGTTGCGGACATGGTGCCTGAAGCAACGCTCCGGCTCACACCGGCTGAGATCGACGCGAGCCGCTGGCGCGAGCTCCTCGGCGTCTGATCCAGCGGTCACATCGGAGCGGAGCGTTCCGCGTGGCGACGGCCGACCAACGCTGACGTCGGGGTGTGTTGACGAGGTGTTCGCAATTGTTCGCTCAGGCCGTTGTTCCGATGCGATCTCGACGAATACGGTCGGGACGTGCCTGAGACCTTTGACCCGTCGACCCACCCGCATCGTCGTCGCAACGCGCTCACCGGAGATTGGGTCGTGGTGTCGCCGCAGCGGACGAAGCGGCCATGGCAGGGTCAAACCGACGACTCAGCGATTGCTCGTCCACCTGACTACGACCCGGGCTGTTACCTCTGCCCTGGCAACGAGCGAGCCGGTGGCGTCAAGAATCCCGATTACACATCGACGTTCGTCTTCGAGAATGACTTTGCCGCGTTGCTCCCTGATGTACCGATGCCCCCCGCCGAAGTGGTGGCCGGGTCAAGCAGCTCGCTGTATCAGTCGGGAACCGGCGATGGCGAGTGCCGAGTCATCTGCTTTTCGCCGAAGCACGGTCGGACACTTGCAACGATGGATCTCGATGAAATTGGGGTAGTGGTTGACCTCTGGAAGGAACAGCTCGCCGAGCTGCTTGAGCGGTTCGAGTATGTGCAGCTGTTCGAGACGCGCGGCGCCATCTCCGGGTCGTCGAACCCGCACCCGCACGGTCAGATCTGGTCGTCGAACTTCCTGCCAAACGAAATCGTTGCTGAGCTTGAACACCAGCGGGCCTATCACGCAGAGCACGGACGACATCTGTTGCTCGACTACGTCGAAAACGAATTGGCCACCGGCGATCGGGTCATCATGTCCAACGACCACTGGGTCGTTGCGGTGCCGTACTGGGCGTACTGGCCCTATGAGACGATCGTGCTGCCGCGGCGCCGAGTGGCGTCGCTGCTCGACCTCACCGTCGACGAGAGCGAGGCGTTGGCCGAGGCGCTGAAGGTCATGTTGAGCGGGTTCGATCGGCTTTTCAACACGCCGTTCCCGTACTGCTCGGGCTGGCATACCGCGCCACGGGGCCAAGCCGCCCACTGGCAGCTCCATGCTCACTACTACCCACCGTTACTGAGGTCGGCCGACGTGGCCAAGATTCCCGCGAGTTACGAGCTGTTGGCAAACCTGCAGCGCGACCTGACTCCCGAGACGGCGGCGGCCAATCTTCGTAACGTGCTGTAGCGCCGGTGGGCTGCGCTCAGCAGGTCGGTTTGGGTCGCACCTCTGCAAGTGCAGCGAGAAAGCGATCGTTCCAGTCCCGGCTTGCGATGGTCACACGAACTCCGACGCCTGCGAACGCCCGAGTGACGACGCCTCGCCGCTCCAGATCGTTGCCCAGCGCGGCAGCGTCGGCCGTGACGGGGAGCCACACAAAGTTGCCCTGCGGCTCGGGGATGTTCCACCCACCGTCACGCAGTGCCCCGGTCACGCGTGTTCGCTCGGCGACGACCGCGGCAACCCGCGCGCGCATCTCGGAGGCCGCGTCGATGCTCGCCCGAGCGGCACGCTGCGCCAGCTCGTTGACGGCAAAGGGGACGAGGGTCCGATCGATCATGCCGATCACCTCAGGGTGGCCAAGCGCATAGCCCACACGCAGGCCAGCCAATCCATGGGCCTTACTGAATGTGCGGGTGATCACCAGGTTCGGGTGGTCGGGGAGCAGCAGCGTCGAGTCCGTGACGCGCTCGTCGGTCACGAATTCGGAGTATGCCTCGTCAAGCACAACCAGACAGGTTGGGGGGACGGAGCCGAGGAAGCCGATGATCTCGTCAGTGCCGACCACGGTGCCGGTCGGATTGTTCGGGTTGGTGACGAAGGCAAGCTTGGTGTCGGCATCGATCGCCGCTGCGAGTGACGGGAGGTCGAAGGTCTCGTCGAGCAGCGGGACGCGGATCTCCTCGGCTTCGACCAACGCAGTAAACAGCGGGTACGCCTCGAAGGACGGCCAGCACATCGCGACCTTGTCGCCAACGCCGACGTAGCTGAGGAGGAGCTGCTGGAGAATGCCTGCCGACCCGGCGCCGACGGTGACCTGGTCGGCGTCGAGGCCGACGAACGCGGCGATGTCGGCGCGCAGGGCGGCAGCTCCGTGGTCGGCGTAGAGACCGAGATGTTCGATGCCCCCGCTGATCGCGCCGGCGACCGACGGGAGGGGACCGAACGGGAGCTCGTTCGAGGCCATCTTGATCGCGTCTGCGATGCCGTGCTCGGCTGCAACTGCCGCAGCTGAGCGGCCGGGTTGATATCCGGGGAGCGCTGCCACCGCAGCGCGAGGTCGTCCTGTCATGGCTCCATGTTCCCAGATCCGGTGCGTGGCGCTGTGGAAGGATCAGCGTCATGAGCGAACAACGTGGTGCGGTGACCTGGGTGCCGGCAGACGATGCATGGGATTCGAGCGTCATGGCGGAGTTCGCCGAGCACGTCGAAGCGGACGACGGGCTGCGTCTCCGGTCGTATGACGACGTGCTCGATTGGTCGCTCCGACAGCCGGGGGAGTTCTGGAACGAGCTGGCGCAATGGCAGTGCATCAACTGGATCGACAAGCCCACCGCGTCACTGGAGTCGGCATCGATGCCAGGCGCCACGTGGTTTCCTGGCGGCACGTTGAACTACGCGGAACGGGCCCTGGCGCACGGCGCAGCGCTCGGTGACCAGATCGCCATCATCGGGCGTTCGCAGAGCCGCGAACGCGACGAGGTGACCTGGACAGAACTGATCGACCGGGTCGGCCGATGTCGTGTCGGTCTGCGTCGTCTCGGCATTCGTCGGGGTGACCGAGTGGTCGCGTTCGCGCCGAACATCAGTGAGACCCTCGTGGCGTTCCTGGCCACTGCCAGCCTTGGCGCAACATGGTCCTCCTGTGCGCCCGAATTCGGGGTGCGGGCGGTCACAGACCGTTGGGCGCAGATCGAGCCGACCGTCCTGATCGCGGTCGATGGATACATGTACGGCGATCGGGCCATCGACCGTTCGGATCACGTCGAAGAGATCGTCGCCGCGCTGCCAACTCTGGAGCACGTCGTCCGAATTCCCTACCTCGATGCCTCCGGAACCGACGGTTGGACCCCGCTGCTTGCGGAGCACGCGCCGCTTGAGTTCGAGCCAGTGCCATTCGACCATGCCCTCTATGTGCTCTTCTCCTCCGGCACCACCGGGCTGCCCAAGCCGATTGTGCATGGACACGGTGGGATCACTCTCGAACACGTGAAGGCATGGTCGTTGCACTACGACTTGCGCCCCGGTGATCGCGTGATGTGGTTCACGACCACCGGGTGGATGATGTGGAACTTCCTCGTCTCCGGCCTGCTCACCGGATCGACGATCGTATTGTTCGATGGTGACCCGGCCGCGCCCGATCTTCTTGAACTGTGGCGGGTGGCTGCCGATGAAAAAGTCGACGTCTGTGGAGTCAGTGCCCCGTTTGTGATGGCGTGCCGCAAAGAGCGCATCTGCCCAGGCGACGAGCTGGATCTGTCCCGTGTGCGGCATCTCGGGTCGACCGGAGCGCCCCTGCCGGTCGAGGGGTTCGAATGGGTGCCAGAGGCTGTGGGCGCTCACATCCAGGTCGGGTCGATGAGCGGTGGCACCGACGTGTGCACGGCCTTTGTCGGCACGGCGCCGATGCTGCCGATCCGGGCAGGTGAGATCGGTGCTCGCATGCTCGGCTGTGACGTGCAGGCATTTCGACCCGACGGATCGCCGTGTGCACCGGGCGAGACTGGCGAACTCGTGATCGCAGCGCCGATGCCGTCGATGCCTGTCGGCTTGTGGGGCGACGTTTCCGGTGAGCGATATCGGGGCACCTACT
Organism: Ilumatobacter sp.; assembly: GCA_018666235.1. Lineage (GTDB taxonomy): Bacteria > Actinomycetota > Acidimicrobiia > Acidimicrobiales > Ilumatobacteraceae > Ilumatobacter_A. Next base: position 36,790 of record JABJAB010000055.1, on the reverse strand, counting down.
TCGAGACGTTCCCGGGTGTCTGGCACCACGGCGACTGGATCACGTTCTTCGACGATGGAGCGTGCGAGATCACGGGGCGTTCGGATGCGACGCTGAATCGTGGTGGTGTTCGTCTCGGGACCAGCGACTTCTACGTCGTGGTGGACTCGATGCCAGAGATCGTTGACAGCGTGGTCGTGCATCTCGAGGACACGTCCGGTGAGGCGGGGCCGGGCGAGCTGATTCTGTTGGTGGCATGTGCCGAGGGCGTTGCGCTCGACGCCGAACTCGTCGGCCGGATCAAGGTGGCGTTGCGTACCGAGCTGTCGCCACGCCACGTTCCCGATGTCATCGACGGGGTGCCGATGATCCCGCGCACGCTGTCAGGCAAGAAGCTCGAAGTGCCGATCAAACGGATGCTGCTCGGTCTGCCGGCTGAACAGGCCGCTTCGAAGGATTCCCTCGCCAATCCCGTGGCACTCGATCACGTGGCCGCCTGGATTCAGGCTCGGCGAGCAGGTGGCGGCCGCTGAGTCACGGCGCTTCGAGCCTCGAACGCACGGCGGGTTGGAGTCCAGGTCGGACCCACGATGCTGCCGCGATCGGGTGCACTCGGGCGCGCCAGTCATCGAGCAGTCCGTAGGCCGCGTTGCCTGGGCAGGCGGTGAAGGTCATGTCGCGGTGTCCGGAGATTGTGCGTGCTTCGACCTGGCGACCAGCGGGCCACCGGTTTGATCCACGCGAAACGAAGGAGTTGGTCGCATCTTTCCAGGTGCTCAAGTTGTAGCGCTGCGAGAGGTGTGCAAGCAGCAGGACGAGACTGTGTTGCATCGCCGCCGGCGGCGCGGTTGTCGAGAAGTCGCCGAGCAGGCACACCAGTTGGCTGAAACCCTGGTTGCCGCCGGTGGCGTCGGCGACAACAGGGCCGTCGAGCGACCCGGCACGCCCCTCCCAGACGGTCCCGTCGGGACCGACGAAGTAGTTGTAGGCCACGTCGTTCCAGCGCTTCGCGTTGCTCGTGTGGAACGCAAAGATATTGCGAATGAGTTGGCGTTGGTCAGGGATGCGATTCGACGTGGCGGTGTGATGCACCAGGAGGAATCGAACGTCTTCAGGCGCCATTGGCCCTTTTGGGGCCAGGTCGGCTCCCCATGTGGCTCGAGGGAGAACCTCAAGGTGATTGGTGAGCCGTACGGCCTGGACAGTTTGCGGGGAGCGACCAAGCGCTCGTGCGGTGCCGCCGAGGGCGAGGGCGGTGCCGGCGAGGGCGGTGCCGACGAACGTTCGGCGGGACATCGGACCGACACAACTGCCACACACGTTGTGGAGGTTACGTCAGGCTTGACGTTGCGTGACGATTCAGCGAACATGTGTTCGTGTCTCGTTCAACGACAGGTCGGGAGGCCTCAATACTCCACGCCGACCTCGATTCGTTCTACGCGTCCGTCGAGCAGCGTGATGACCCGGCCTTGCAGGGGAAACCCGTTGCCGTCGGCGGTGGAAGTGGTGGTGGTCGTGGTGGTCGTGGTGATGGTCGGGGCGGCGGCGGTGTTGTCCTTGCCGCAAGTTATGAGGCCAAGCGGTTCGGGGTGTACACGCCAATGCCGGGGTATGCAGCGAAGCGTCTGTGCCCCGAGCTGGTCTTCGTCGACCCGCACTTCGATGCCTATACGGAGGCGAGCAAGGCGGTGTTCGAGATCTTCGAGAATGTGACGCCGCTCGTTGAAGGGATCTCGATCGACGAGGCCTTTCTGGACGTCGGTGGCCTGCTGCGACTGTCGGGAACGCCTGCGGAGATCGCAGCACGGCTCCGCGTTGATGTGGCCCGGGAGGTCGCGTTGCCGATCACGGTGGGCGTTGCCCGCACGAAGTTCCTGGCGAAGGTGGCCAGTGGTGTCGGGAAGCCCGATGGGTTGCTTGTCGTCGACCCCGACAGGGAGCTTGAGTTTCTGCACCCGCTCCCGGTCGAGAAGCTCTGGGGGGTGGGCCGAGTGACCACGCAGAAGCTGAACGATCGTGGACTGTTCACCGTCCGTGACGTCGCTGAGCTCGATCCGGCTGCTCTGTCGGCCATCACCGGTGGAGCGGTCGGCCGGCAGCTCTTCGCGCTGTCGCACAATGTCGACGCTCGGCGCGTGGAGGTCGGCACGCGCCGCGGTTCAATCGGGTCGCAGCAGGCGCTGGGTCGGCGTGACCGGTCTCGTGGTGAGGTCGATGTCATCCTGCGTCGGATCATCGACCGGATCACGACTCGGATGCGCCGAGCCGAGCGTGTCGGCCGCACGATCACGCTGCGCTTTCGGTTCGACGACTTCAGTCGGGCAACGCGGTCGCATTCGGTGCCGAGCCCAACCGCGGCAACCGCCATGGTGCAGGACATCGCGCTCAATCTGCTCGACGCAGCGTGGCCGATGATTGAGGAGAAGGGACTCACGCTGGTCGGTGCGTCGGTGGGGAACCTCGAGAACCAGGTGGCCGAGCAACTGGCCTTGCCGTTCGATCGTGGTGATCTTGCAGTGCTCGACTCGACGATTGATGCGATCCGCGGCAAGTTTGGCGGCGCCTCGCTCACGCGGGCCGACCGCATCGGCAGCAACGTTGGATTGAGCGTCCCGCTCCTGCCCGACTGATCAACCCGAGCTGGGTGGGGCGGGGTGTGGCGTGAGTTCGTAATGCGGACCGACTTGGTTCTGAATGTGAACTCACCTATGGTTTGGCGATGGCGAAGTTCGACGAGCGCGACGATCGTGAGGCGAACCAGGATGACCGGGCGTGCTCGATTCAGGACAGCCTCGACATCCTGGGCGATCGATGGACGATCCTGATCATGCGTGATGCATTCCGCGGCGTCCGTCGTTTCGACGACTTTCGACGTGACCTCGACATTGCTCGACCGGTGCTCACCGAGCGACTCAAGCGACTTGTCGTGGCGGGCGTGCTCGATCGCCGGTTGTACTGCGAGCGTCCCCCGCGCTACGAGTACCGGCTCACCCCGATGGGTGCGGCGCTGTCGCCGACGCTGGTCGCCCTGATGCGCTGGGGAGATGAGTGGCTGACTGACGAACCGCCGACCGTCCTTGTGCACGAAACGTGCGGCGAGCCACTCGACCAGGCCTTCGTCTGCTGGCACTGCGACGAGACCTTCACGCAATCCGCCATCGCGAGCCGACCCGGCTTGACGCCCACCACCTGACCGACCGGAGAACCTCATGACCACTGCGCATCACGCCGCCACTGACCATCCGCTGCTCCACGAACCACTGCAGGACCTGATGGCCCTGGCCGCGGCACGTCGCGACGAGTCGTTTGGTACACGCATCACGTACAGCCCGAAGGTGTTCATCCCGCTCACCCGGCTGTGCAACGACACGTGCGGGTACTGCACGTTTGCACAACCGCCCGCTCGGGTAGAGCAGCTCTTTCTGGAAGCGGACGATGTCCTCAAGATCGCTCGTCAGGGAGCGCGGCAGGGCTGCCACGAAGCGCTGTTCACGCTCGGGGAACGCCCAGAAGATCGCTACGAGGTGGCCCGCGACTGGTTGAGTGAACGCGGCTACGACTCGACCGTGCATTACGTGGCAGAAATGGCGAAGTTGGTCCTCGCTGAGACTGGATTGCTGCCGCATGCCAACTGTGGGGCATTGTCCGCTGACGAACTTGCCCGGCTCCGGCCGTTCTCGCCGAGTCAGGGAATGATGATCGAATCGGTCAATCCTGATCTGGAAGCACACCGCAACGCGCCCGACAAGGTGCCGGCCCGTCGGCTCGCCACGCTTGAGGCGGCTGGGGAATTGTCCATTCCGTTCACGACCGGCATCCTCGTCGGAATTGGTGACAACCGAGCCGATCAGCTCGCTGGTCTCGAAGCGATTGCGGCGAGCCATCGCCGTCACGGACACGTCCAAGAAGTGATTGTGCAGAACTTCCTGCCGAAGCTTCGTACTGCAATGAAAGGCGTGCAGGCCTGTCCATCCGACGATTACCTGTGGACGTTGGCGGCAGCCCGTCTGGTGCTGCCTGCTGACGTGCATCTGCAAGCACCGCCGAACCTGTCTGATGACTTTGGTTCGCTGATCGATGCCGGCATCGACGACTGGGGCGGCGTCTCACCAGTCACCGCTGACCACGTCAATCCGGAGCGCCCATGGCCCGATCTGGACCGGCTGCGCGAAGTGACAGAACGCCGTGGCCACGTCCTGGCCCCACGCCTCACGATCTACCCGGAGTACGTCCGTGATCGCGATCGCTGGCTCGACTCCGCCCTCCACTTCCCGGTGATGGACCGCGCCGACTCGGAGTGGCTCGGCCGCGATGACCCCGGCCAGATCTGGCCTGAGAAGACCACGGCGGCTGACACCGTGGCGGATGGCGCAGAGTTCGTGCTCGTCGGGCACCGCTCGACAGTGTGGTACTCGGGCGCGGACAATCCGCCGCCGGTGCTGATCCCCGCCCCAGATCTGCCCATTCGTGGTCCGGTGGCCGAGGTGCTGGCCGGGATCGAGGCTGGTCAAGAGCCGAGCACGGACGAGATTGTCACACTGTTCGGCGCTCGTGGGCCCGAAGCAGTCGCCGTGATGAGCGCTGCTGACCGGATGCGCCAAGAACTCGTCGGGGACACCCTGACCTGGGTGGCCAACCGCAACATCAACTACACGAATGTCTGCACGTTCAAGTGCAAGTTCTGTGGCTTCTCGAAGGGTCCGCTGTCGCTCAACCTGCGCGGCACGCCGTATCTCCTCACCCTCGATGACATTGCGGAGCGAGCCAAGGAAGGCTGGGACCTGGGGGCCACTGAAGTGACCCTGCAGGGCGGCATCCACCCGAATTTCGACGGCGACTATTACATCGACGTCACCAAGGCGGTGAAGGACGCGGTGCCGGACATGCATGTGCATGGCTTCACTGCACTCGAAGTCACCGAAGGCGCCAAGCGGCTCGATGAAGATCTGGTCACCTACCTCACTCGGCTCAAGGAGGCAGGGCTCGCATCGTTGCCCGGCACCGCAGCTGAGATCCTCGACGACGACATTCGGGCCATCCTGTGCCCCGACAAGATCAATACCCAAGAATGGCTCGATGCGCACCGAGCGGCGCACTCGATTGGTCTGCACTCGAACGTCACGATCATGTACGGCGCTGTCGAGGAGCCGATCCACTGGGCGCGACACCTGGTTCTGACCCGCGATCTGCAGAAAGAGAACGTGGCAGCCGGCCGCGTCGGGTTCACCGAGTTCGTTGGTCTTCCGTTCGTGCACATGGCATCGCCGATTTACCTCCAACGCAAGGCCCGGCGCGGCCCAACGTTCCGCGAAAACGTGTTGATGCACTCGGTCGCCCGCCTCGCGTACGGCGCCCTGATCCCGAACATCCAGGCGAGCTGGGTGAAGATCGGTCTCTCGGGCACGTCGCAGATGATGCACGCCGGGTGCAACGACCTCGGCGGCACCCTGATGGACGAGAACATCTCGCGGGCCGCCGGGGCAAGCCACGGCCAGGAGATGACCGTGCAGGGTTTCCGTGAGTTTGCCGAATCGATTGGTCGGCCGCTGGAGCAGCGCACGACCGGATACGGGCGAGTTGAGCAGCCCGCATGATGCTCGTCGAACGGGTCGGTGATGCTCGGTTGCCGACCGACGTCGACACGTTTCGCATCGTCTCCTACCGGGCGGTCGACGGCCACGAGCATGTGGCGCTGATCGGTGGCGACCCAGCTGCTGCGGCATCGCAACCCGTGCTCGTCCGCCTGCACAGTGAGTGTCTGACCGGTGATGTGCTCGGGTCGGCGAAGTGTGACTGTGGCCAGCAACTCGCTGCAGCGAAGCACTCGATCGCCGAGGAAGCCGCAGCGGGGCGGGCCGGCGTCATTGTGTACTTACGCGGCCACGAGGGTCGGGGTATCGGGCTCGCCAACAAGATCCGCGCCTACGAATTGCAGGACCAGGGACTCGACACCGTCGACGCGAACACGGCGCAAGGCCTACCGGTCGATGCTCGTCGATACGACGTCGCGGCAGCAATTCTCGCGGATCTCGGTGTGGCCTCGGTCCGACTGATCAGCAACAACCCGGCCAAGGCGTCCGGCCTCGAAGAAGAGGGCATCGTGGTCGCCGAGATGGTGCCGACCGATGTTGCCCATACTGCCGAGAGTCGGGCCTATCTCGACTCGAAGCGTGCACTCCTCAACCATCTCGGTTGATACGCCGAGTTGGACTGATCAGTTTCCGACGGGTACTCAGTCCAAACTGATATCGAGCCGGAGGTCGCCGCCGAGCATTGCGGTCGACAGGAATCGGCCGCGTCGCAGTTCGGCCATGGTCGGCGTGCCGGCGCCAACGAACAAGGGATGAGCGTCGTTGCCACCGAAGATCGCCGGTGCGAGATAGATCACGTAGCGGTCGACCAGACCGGCATCGTGGAACTCCGACGCAACGTTGGCACCGCCTTCGACCATGAGCTGCAGCACACCATCGGCGCCGAGCTCATCGAGCAGCTCGGGCAATGGCCCGACCCACTCTGTGCAGGGGTGCACCTTGGCATTGGTCGGTGCGGCGCCGAGCACGATGCGCCGTGGGTCAGGTCCGTCGACGAGCCGGACGGTCAGCGACGGGTCGTCGGCGCGCACCGTCCCAGCGCCGACCAAGATGGCCTGGCTCTCGGCGCGCATCTGGTGCACATCGGTGCGGGCTGCGACACCCGTGATCCACTCGCTCTCGCCATCGGGCGCAGCGGTTCGCCCGTCGACTGTCGCGGCGAGCTTGAGGATGACGTACGGCCGCCCGGTGCGGCGATGGTGGAGGTACGAGGCGAGCTGTGCGGTGATCTCATCGGCCTTCACGCCGACTCCGACGTCGATGCCCGCTGCACGAAGCTGAGCGATGCCAGCGCCCGCAACGTTGACGTCGGGGTCCTCGATGCCAATGATGACACGGCGGACACCAGCTTCGATGATGGCTTCGGTACACGGACCGGTTCGGCCGGTGTGTGCGCACGGCTCGAGGGTCGTGGCGAGGACCGCACCCGCAGCCTGAGACCCTGCCGCGTTGAGGGCGACGATCTCGGCGTGGGCCTGGCCAGGAGGTTCGGTGGCGCCGACATATGTGCTGCCGTCGGCGCTGCGGATGGCGCAGCCGACCCAGGGGTTCGGCGCGGTCAGGGTCCGAGCATTGCTTGCAGCATCGATTGCCAGCTGCATCAGTTCGCTGTCGGGCATCGGCATCACTGCATCTTTGCCGCGTGTCGGGTCATGTTCCCAACGCGCCCTTGATTCGCCCGCAAGGCCCGCCGGTCGCCAGACTCATCTCATGGATGTCACCGAAGCAGTCACGCGACGCAAGTCGATCCGTGCGTTCCTCCCCGATCCAGTGAGCGACGAGAAGATTGCGGAGCTCCTGACGACAGCATCGCGCTCACCGTCAGGCGGAAACGTCCAGCCGTGGCGGATCTACGTCGTCAACGGTGCGTCGATGCAACGCTTCCGCGAGTTCCTGTCGACCCGCCAGCCGGGACCGCCGGCCTATGACATCTATCCACCGAGTCTCCCCGAGCCCTATCGCTCGTCGCGATACAAGATTGGTGAGGACATGTACGCGTCAATCGGCGTGACGCGCGAGGACAAGGCCGGTCGACTCGGGCAATTCGCCAAGAACCTCGACTTCTTCGGTGCACCGGCGGCGATCTTCTGCTTCGTCGACCGGATCATGGGCCCGCCACAGTGGAGCGACCTCGGGATGTTCCTGCAGACCTTCATGTTGCTCGCCCAAGAGGCAGGCCTCGATACCTGTCCGCAAGAAGCGTGGGCCGTCCACGAAGAAGCGGTCGCTGAATTTGTCGGTGCCCCCGATGGGCAGCAAATCTTCTGTGGCGTTGCCCTGGGTACCGCCGACGAGGACGCGCCGATCAACAGCGTGCAGAGCGAGCGCGAGCCGCTCGATGTTTTCGCGACCTTCGTGTAAGAAAGGTCAGCCTTCGATGGCGATGGTGAGCACCGCCGTCGCATGTGCGTTCACCTGTGCAGCTGAGAGCTCGCCGCCCGGCAGCTCGACGATGAAGGGAACGGCGTCGCTGTCCTTCTTCAGTTCGTTGCGTGCCCACGTCGCTGCGATACCGGTGTAGGTGCCACCGCCATCGCAGCACTCGGCAAGCTCGAGCGCTGTGAGTTCGGCGTAGCGAGCACGCAGACGGCCATCGCGCCCCGTACTCGGAATGATCAAGTTGGCGTCCTGGTGATACCAGATCGCGATGTCCGGTCGAAGCAGCGTGATGAACTGGACGATCGCTTGAGTTTCAGGCTCGCTCGCCGGCCCGGTTCCGGCGTACTGGCTGTCCCCGGGGCCGCCAATGGGCCCCCACTTGTATGGAAAGTTCCGGTTGAGATCGACTTCGTTGCTGTTGTGACGGTCCTGGCGAACGACGCCGTCGGGGTTCATGGTGTCGATCAGCCAGAGCTCGACATTTTCGTCGATCGCCCGCTGCCGCAGTTCGGCAACAATCTGAAGGCCGGCGTCTTCGTTGCCATGGATCACGCCGACCACGAGCACCTTGCGGCCGCCTGCTTTGCCGATGCGCTCGGCGATGATGGCCCGGCCTTCGACCGAGGTACCGATGTCGAACACCGGCGTCTCGAGCTCGATCTGCTCACCGACGCGGTCGGCCGTGTTGGTGACTCTGGCGGGAGTAGCGCTGGCGTTGCCCGTACTGATTGCGGCATCGGACACAATGGCCGGAGCGGCCACCGTTGATGTGGTGCTGGTCATTGGGACCGACGTCGGCGGCGCCGTGGTCGAGGGCGCGGTGGTCGGCGGCACGGTGGTCGGTGGCATCGTGGGCGGCGCCGCAGTGGTCGTGGGGGAGTCGGAGGAGAAGGCGTCCGGTTGGTCGTCTGCCGATGTGCACGCAACCAGCGTGAGTGCGCCCACGAGAGCGAGAAGTAGAAGGCGATGGGGGCGACGCTGCACGCTGGTGACCGTACTTGCCGTCTGGGTCTCTGTGCTGGCACAGCTCTCATCGCTGCACTCCCACCTGACACTGTGTGGCCCATGGCGATCGATTTCTCTCTCAGCCCCGAACTTGAAGAGATCCGTCTTCGGGTCCGCACCTTCGTCGCAGACATCATCAAGCCCGAGGAGCATCGGCTCGAAGGCAAAGATGCCGACGGGAACAAGGTCGGCGAACCGCTTGATGGTCGCGATCGGATCTCGGCACTGGTTGGCCTCCGCAAGGAAGCCTTCAAGGCCGGCATCTGGCTTCCCCACATGCCCGAAGAGTGGGGTGGTATGGGGCTCGGTCACGTTGAGTTGGCAATGGTCCAGGCCGAAGCCGCCAAGTCGTATTACGGACCATGGGTGTTCAACTGCCAGGCGCCAGATGAGGGCAACATGCACACCCTGCTGCACTGGGGTACCGACGAGCAGAAAGAGAAGTATTTGAAGCCGCTCTGCGCCGGCACCGTCCGGGGGTCGTGCTTCGCAATGACCGAACCCGAAGTCGCCGGCTCAGACCCCACGTTGATCCAGACCAAGGCGTATCAGGACGGTGATGAATGGGTGATCAACGGCCACAAGTGGTTCATCTCTGGTGCTCGCCGCGCGGAGTTTGCGATTCTTGTTTGTCGCACCGAGGAAAATCCGGACATCCCGCAGGCAGCGAATTCAGCGTTCATCATCGACCTGCCTCAAGAGGGATGGAACGACGTGCGCGAGGTTGAGACCATGCATGGTGGCACCGGCCACTCCGAGATCGTTATCACCGACCTGCGTGTTCACAACGATCAGATGCTGGGCGGACGAGGACAGGGTCACCTGCTCGGTCAGTACCGTCTCGGTCCGGCTCGACTGGCGCACTGCATGCGGTGGATCGCCCAGGCCGAAACGGCGCTCGACATGATGGTCGACCGGTCACTGAACAGGTTCAGCCATGGCTCGTTGCTCGCCGAGAAGCAGGGCATCCAATGGATGATCGCCGACAGCTCAATGGAGATCTATCAGGCCAAGTTGATGGTGCTCCACGCTGCATACAAGATCGACCACAAGGAAGACTTCAAGGCCGAGGTGTCGATGGCGAAGCACTTCGTCGCAAATATGCTCGGCCGGGTCATTGACCGGTCGATCCAAGTGCACGGCGCGCTCGGTTACTCGACTGATACGCCGCTGGCGCACATGTACCAACACGCCCGCTGGGCACGGTTTGCTGACGGTGCTGATGAGGTACACCAGATGCGTATCGCGCAACGCACAATCGCGGCCTACACCGACGAAGGGTCGACTCGGCGGGCCACGGGAAACCTTCCGATCTGATCAGCCACTCGCCGAGGCGCCCGCCGATGTATGCGCACACCGCGGTGTTGGCTTCCACGTCATGACCCGTCGGCCGTGACAGCGTGCTGGCGCAGCTGGGCGAGGTCGACGTATTCGAGGGTGCTGACATGTGTCGACTCGAGCACGACATCACACGCCTGTCCGGCCTCGAATGCTTCCTTCCACCGCATCGCGCACACGCACCACTGATCGCCAGGGGCGAGTCCGGCAAAGCCGTACTGCGGCATCGGCGTCGTCAGGTCGTTGCCGAGCGCGGCGGAGAACGACAGAAAGTCGGCGGTGACTCGGCCGCACACGGTGTGCATCCCCGGATCGTCGCCGCGGTTCTCGCAGCATCCTGTTCGGTAGAAGCCGGTCATCGGGTCGAATGAGCATGGCATGAGTTCGGTCCCGAGCACGTTGATCTGCTGCATGGGGCCATCCTGCACCGATCTTGGTCCGGATGTCGTATTCGCAGGTGATTCAAACAAGTTGGGGAGACGCTGATTGTCGACGGGGTACTCTGCCGCAGGGCCGGCGATGTGGATCGTGCGGCTCTCGGCAGGCGTGATCTGGGAGCGACATGGAGACGACGAACGACATTGAGCGGGCGATCGCGCTACTGAAAAGCATGGCCGAGGAGCGCCGACCAGACCTGCCTTTGCTGGGCTCATTTGTCGAGCGGTATTACCGCGGGCTGCCGGACGATGACATCGACGATCGGCCGCTCGATGAGGCCTACTCGGCCGCCATGGCTCACTTCGAAGTTGGCCGACGGCGAACCCCCGGCGAGGTCTTGGTGCGCGTGGGTACCCCGGATCTCGAGCGCGACGGCTGGGCTCCGAACCGTTCCGTGCTGATGTTCGTCACGGATGACGTTCCGTTTCTCGTCGACACCGTGCGAATGGTGCTCGACCGGCATGGTCTTGGCATCGACCTGCTTGTCCACCCGATGCTGCCGGTGCAACGCAACGCCGACGATGAGCTTGTCGGCTTCGACCTGTTGAGCGACGGCTCCACGTCGTTCGAAGCGTGGACGCAGATTCAGCTTGATCGCTGCAGCCCTGAACTGGAGCGGCGAGTCGAAGCAGATGTCCGCCTGGCGATTGATGACGTGATGCAGGTCGTCCGCGATTTTCCCGAGATGCGTTCCCGGCTCGCAGTGTTGGCCGACGGCGTTGCACGGCAGGCCAACCTGCTCAGCTGGTTTGCCGACCAACACTTCGTCTTTCTCGGCGCGGCGTCCTATGAGCGGACCGTCGACACCGTGGGGACGCCATCCCTGACATTGGTGGCCGACAGCGAACTTGGGGAGTACCGCCCATCAGCCTCGCTCGATGCCGGTGCCGTGTGGCCGCCGTCGAAGCCGGGGAACCCGGTCGACGAGCCGGTGGTGATTGCGCGCACCGCGGCCTTGGCCACGATTCATCGGGCGACTCGGATGACCTCGATCGCCGTTCGTGTTGCATCCGGTACTGACGGGTCGGTGATTGAGCATCGCTTCATCGGACTTCTCGGCAGCGGCGCGTACCGAGAGAGCGTGTTCGCAATCCCCGTGCTGGGCGACCGTGCGACCGCTGTACTGAATCTGTCGGGCGCAACGGCGGTCAGTCACACTGGGCGGGCCATCAAGAATGTTGTTGAGACGCTGCCCAGAGATCTGCTCTTCGAACTCGACAGGAACATGCTGGCCGAGCTGGTGATCGACATCGTCGGCTTGCAAGAACGTCGCATCGTTCGCGTCTTCGATGTCGCTGAACCGGTCGGTGATTTCACGACCGTGCTCGTGTACTTGCCGAAGGCTCGCTTCGAGTCCGGGTTGCAGGAGCGAGTGGCTGCGCTCGTGGAGCGGCATGCTGGCGGGAAAGTGCGCGACGTGAGCAGCCTGGTCGAGTCAAGTTCGCTGGCGCGTATCTCGATGACCGTGTCAGCGTCCGAAGGACTTGACCTCGACCGTCTCAGTGAGCAGATCGATCAGGAAACAGCGTCGTGGTCCGAGCGCACGCGGACGGCGTTGATCGAGTCGCTTGGCGACACGCAGGGTCGTCACGTGTTCGAGGTCGTGCGTCATGCCGTCCCGCGGGCGTACAAGTCGCGTGTCGGCCCGGCTGCTGCGGTGGGTGACATGGTGAAGGTCGCCCGGCTTATCGAGGCACCGGTCGACGACATCGGCCTGTCGGATCTCCTTGAGACGTCGCTGTCGCGCTCCATCGACGGTCCAGCAGACGAGTGGAGATTCAGAATCTTCCGGCGCGGTGTGTCGGCAACGATTGCGGATCTGGTGCCATTGCTTGGCCACCTTGGGTTGCATGCTGTCGACGAGCACCCCGCGGTCTTCGTCAGTGATGTCGGACCGATCTATCTGTACGACATCGGGGTGCGCTTGCCGACCCCACCTCACGCGTCGACGGCAGAGCTTGCCGAACGGCAGCATGGCGAAGTGCAGCGGGCATTCCGCGCACTGGTGCGCGGCGAGGTCGAGGCCGATGGCTTGAACCAGTTGGTGCTGGTTGCCGATCTGTCTGTTCGTCAAGTTGCTGTGCTCCGGTGCTACAGCCGCTACCTGCAGCAGGCCGGGTATCCGTTCAGTCAGGCGTACATCGAGGAGGTGCTGGTCCGCCACGCTTCGATTTCGCACAGCCTTGCGGCGCTGTTCGACGCACGCTTCGATGCTTCGAGTGAGCCGCCTCCCGCTGAATCGCCCATGCTGGCCAACGCGACCCGCGCTGATATTCAGCGACGGCTGGATGAGGTGCCCTCGCTTGATGACGATCGGATCTGTCGAGCACTGCTGACGTTGATCGATGCGACCTCGCGGACCAACGCGTTCCAGCGTGATGCGGCCGGGAGGCTGTCCGAGGAGATCGCCGTCAAGCTTGATGCGCAGTCGATTCCGTTCCTGCCCGAGCCGCGGCCGATGTTCGAGATCTTCGTGTGCTCGCCCAAGGTCGAAGGCGTCCACCTTCGTGCTGGCCGGGTCGCTCGTGGCGGGCTGCGTTGGAGCGACCGTCGCGAGGATTACCGCACTGAGGTGCTCGGGTTGGTCAAAGCGCAGATGGTCAAGAACGCAGTCATCGTTCCGGTCGGGGCCAAGGGTGGTTTCGTCGTGAAGCAGCCGACAGCTGCTGCGAGCGACCGCGACGCCGTACGTGCCGAGGGTGTGGATCGATACCGGCGTTTCGTGCGGTCGCTGCTCGATGTCACCGACAATCTGGTGATGGTCGATGGCGAGTCAACCGTGGTGCACCCTCTCAACACTGTGATCTACGACGCGGATGATCCCTATCTCGTGGTCGCTGCGGACAAGGGCACAGCGACGTTCAGCGACATCGCCAACGAGATCGCCATCGATGCCGGGTTCTGGCTGGCCGATGCTTTCGCATCGGGGGGGAGCAACGGCTACGACCACAAGGCGATGGGCATCACCGCTCGTGGCGCCTGGGAGAGTGTGCGTCGCCACTCCCGGGTCATCGGCAAAGACGTCGACACCGACGAGCTCACCGCGGCAGGCGTGGGCGACATGTCGGGCGACGTGTTCGGCAACGGGATGTTGTTGTCGCCTCACATCAAGTTGGTTGCCGCATTCGATCACCGCGACGTCTTTCTTGATCCCAACCCGGACCCGGCGACGTCGTTCGCGGAACGACAGCGGTTGTTTGAGCTGCCACGATCGAGCTGGGCCGACTACGACACCGCACTGCTCTCGCGCGGCGGAGGGGTGCATCCGCGGTCCTCAAAGTCGATTCCTATCACCGACGAGGTGCGCCACGCCCTCGACCTCAGCGAAGGGGTCACCGAACTTCGGCCGGACGAGCTGTTGACGTCGATCCTCTGTGCACCGGTGGATCTGCTGTGGAACGGTGGCATCGGCACGTACGTCAAGGCGAGCAGTGAGTCCCACGAAGCGGTCGGCGACCGAGCCAACGATGCAATTCGTGTCGACGCTCATCAGTTGCGGTGCCGCATCGTCGGCGAGGGCGGCAACCTCGGACTGACCCAGCTGGCACGCGTCGAGTACGCGTTGGCTGGCGGGCTGATCTACACCGATGCCATCGACAACTCCGCTGGGGTCGACTGCAGCGACCACGAGGTCAACATCAAGATCGCGCTGGCGCAACTCGTCGCCGACGGCGTCCTGACTGAGATCCAGCGCAATGAACTGCTGGTCGAGATGACTGACGAGGTTGCCGAGCTGGTGCTCGATGACAACCGCGCGCAGACGTTGGCGCTCATGATTGCGCGCACGCAGTCCCGGTCAATGGTCAACGTCCACGCCCGGTATCTCGACGTACTCGAAGCCGCGGGGCACCTCGACCGGGCTCTGGAGGACCTACCGAACGACAAGCAGATCGCGGAACGCCAGAGTGCAGGCAGTGGGCTCCGCGCTCCGGAGTTCGCCGTCATGATCGCGTCGACGAAGAATGTCGACATCGCTGAGATCCTGGCCACTGACCTCCCTGACGATCCGGTCCTGGTCGCCGATCTCCTCGGCTACTTTCCCAGCGCGCTGCGTGAGCAGCACCCGTCGGTGCTGCTCAACCATCGTCTGCGACGAGAGATCATCACCACTGACCTGGTGAACAACATGGTCAATCTCGCAGGCATTTCCTTTGACCATCGCATGAGCGAACAATCGGGTGCGTCAGTCGCTGATGTGACTCGGGCCTTCCTCGCATCGCGGGAGATCGTCCGCTTCCGTGAACTGTGGGCTGATGTGGAGGCCCTTGGCAGCAGTATCGACCTTGAGACACAGATCAGTCTGTTCCTCGACGTTCGTCGGATGGCCGAGCGCGTCACGACCTGGTTGCTGAGACGACGTCCGGCCCCACTCGATATCAGTGCAGCCATCAACGATTTCGGAGAGGGCTTCGCGGCGCTCGCCGAATCACTTGACGACATGGTCGACGGCCGCGCTGACCAAGACATTGAGCGTCTGTGTGAGGAGCGCGAAGCCGCCGGCGTACCAGGTGAGCTCGCTCGGCGTTCTGCGAAATGGCCGTGGCTCCATACCAGCTTGGACGTCATCGAGGTGGCACGCCGTGAGGGCAGCGATGTGCTCGAAACCGGCGTTGCCTACTGGGCCGTCTTCGAGGCGTTCGACATCGGTTGGTTGTGGGATGGCATTGGCAACCTGCCGCGGTCCGATCGTTGGCAGACCCAGGCCCGAGCCTCGCTCCGCGACGACCTGATGACGGTGCTCGCCGACCTGACCGGCACCGTGATCAGAACGGCTGGTGGCTCGCCGCTGGAATGGATCAAGGCGAACGAGGCTGCGGTCAGCCGTGTGATGGACATGGAGACTGAGATTCGTCGTGCCGAGGCGTTTGATCTGACCACCTTGTCGGTGGCATTGCGTCAACTCCGCAATCTCACGGTGACCGCGACGGGCTGACTGTGTGAGCCGATCCGATGTGCCCTGCTCGTTTGATCGGAGCGGGATAGCGTCGACGGGACGATGAACGAACACACCTCACGGCCCGGTCCGCGCTTCCGATTCGCCCCCTCGCCGACCGGCTTCTTCCATGTCGGCGGTGCGCGGACAGCCCTGATGAACTGGGCGCTGGCGCAACGCCTGGGTGGCACGTTCGTGCTGCGGATCGAAGACACAGACGAAGCCCGCAACCGGCCCGAATGGACTGAGGGCATCATTGACGCGCTGGCCTGGATCGGGATCTCCGACTCCGATGAGCACTTTGAAGGCCCACATTTTCAGAGTGCCAACGCTGATGCCCACATCGCCGCAGCGCAGCGGCTCTTCGAATCTGGCGCGGCGTACTACTGCGACCTCAGTGGGCAAGAGGTACAGGACCGCGCCAAGGAACTCGGCATCACCGGGTACGACGGCTACTCCCGCGACCGCGGACTTGAGCCGGGACCCGGCCGAGTGCTTCGATTCCGTGTTCCTGATGGGATCACCGTCGTGAGCGATCTGGTGCGCGGCGATGTGTCGTTCGACAATGAGACAATCGAAGACTTCGTCTTACTGCGCGGCAACGGCGCCCCGATGTTCCTACTCGCCAACGTGGTCGACGACGTTGAGATGGCGATCAGCCACGTGGTGCGTGCCGAAGAGCATCTGCCAAACACCCCGAAACAGCAGATGTTGTGGGACGCACTGGGTCACGCTCCGCCAGCCTGGGCGCACGTACCGGTGCTGGTCAACGAGCAGCGCAAGAAGTTGTCGAAGCGGCGCGACAAGGTGGCCCTTGAGCAGTACCGCGATGAGGGCTTTCTGGCCGATGCGATGGTCAACTACCTCATGACGCTTGGTTGGACACCGCCGGGCGCTGAGGAAGCGGGCAGTGAGATCGTGTCGTGGGCCAGCATCGAGGCCGACTTTGCTCTGGAGGACGTGAATCTGTCACCGGCGTTCTTCGATGTGAAGAAGCTCACGGCCTTCAATAAGCAGTACATCAAGAACATGGACGCCGCGGCGTATCTCGCTGCAGCATCGGCCGAGCTGCCCGACGATTGGGATCGGAATCGCTTCGCCGCGATCGCACCGCACATCCAGGAGCGGCTCGAAACGCTCAAGGACGTGCCAGGTACCGTCGACTTTCTGTTCTGGCCGCAAGGCGAGGGCGCCCCACCGATCGAGTATGACGACGCAGCGTGGGACAAGGCTGTCAAGCCCGAGTGGGCCGCAGCGCTGTTGGCCGATGTCATCGCGGCCTACGGCGCCGTCGGGTCATGGGATCATGAGACGCTGAAAGCCTCGATGGAAGACCTGATGGTCCGGTACGAAATCAAGCTCGGCAAGGCGCAGGCGTTGCCACGCGTTGCCGTGACCGGCAGGGCAGTTGGCCCACCCTTGTTCGAGGCGCTTGAGGTGCTCGGACGTGATGAGACGATCCGACGGCTGACTGCAGCCGCAGATCGATTGACCGGCTGAGCACGGCGCTCCGATGGGAGACACACCGGCCGATGGCACACCGACAGCAGCGAAGCGTCGACCGCGCTCGCGACTTCGGCGGCCGCTGACGGTTGGACTGGTCGTGGCCGCCCTCCTGGCCGGCTACTACTGCGTGTCGCTGTGGCAGGTGCGGTCTGCTGGTAGGTCTGACCAAGCTCGACAAGTCGACGCCATCGTCGTGATGGGCGCTGCGCAGTACGACGGTCGACCATCGCCGCAACTTGCTGCTCGGCTTGACCACGTCGCCGCGCTGTGGCCCGAGGGACTTGCGCCGCTGGTTGTGGTGACTGGTGGGAACCAACCCGGTGATCGCTTCACCGAAGCCGACGCGTCGGCTGCGTATCTCATCGAACGCGGGGTGCCTGACAGCGCAATTCTCCGTGAAGACCGCGGCTCGACGTCGTACGAATCGCTTGAGCGAGCCAAGGCGCTGCTCGACGAACGATCTGTTGGCATTCACTCCGTGCTGGTTGTCACCGATCCGTACCACACCCTGCGGAGCAAGCTGATTGCCGAAGAGATCGGTTTGACGGCCTACGGGTCGCCGACCCCGACCTCGGTCGTCACGGGCGCACGGTCGCTCGAACGTCATGTGTGGGAAGCCGGGGGAGTGGCGATCGGGCGCCTCACCGGGTTCCGGTGGCTGAGCGACGTCACTGATTGACGCGGCATCCGAAGGTGCCCGCCGAACGTGTGTGGGCGCCCGGCCCGACCGCCGATATGCTCTGCACCCGCACCGGTCGTGATGGTCCCCTCGGGGAACAGAACGGCTCACCGGTGGGGCGTGGTGTAATTGGTAACACAGCAGTTTCTGGTACTGTCGTTGGGGGTTCAAGTCCTCCCGCCCCAACCATTCGACGCCGAGTCGCGAGCAATCGCGAGTCGGCGTTCGTCGTTTTCCGTTGGTCATCGGTGGCATGTTCTCGGGTGTGAACGTCGGTGGCCCGCTGCTATCGTCGGGGGCCGCAGCGCCACCCTCGTGGCAAGGCGCTGAGCAGCAGGTCCCGTTCGTCTAGCGGCCTAGGACTCCACCCTCTCAAGGTGGCGGCACGGGTTCGAATCCCGTACGGGATGCCAATCGAAAGAACAAAGAGGCCCTCTTCGGAGGGCCTCTTTGCGTGATGGCGGCTGACGCAGCGTGTCCTGCTGAAGGGAACGCTTGATCAGGCGCTGTCGACGTAGCGGCGGACCACGGCGATCGTGCTCATTGCCGGCATGGGACCGACCCGGACAGGGATGCCGGTTCCGACGGCCTGAATCCACGTCGTCGACGTGACCGCGATGCCGACGTGGTTGATCGTGTCGCTGCCCCGGCGGGCCTGGAAGACCAGGTCGCCAGGCTGAATCGGTTCATTCCGAAAGTCGACGCTCGTTCCCTGTCGGGCCTGCCATGCGCTGTAGTGGACCAGCTTGACTCCGACCTGTCGGTAGGCCGCGAGGCTCAGGCCGGAACAATCGAATGCGTCCGGCCCCTTGGCGAAGAAGCGGTACGGCTTGCCAACTTGGGCGAGCGCGTAGTTGACCACTGCGGCGGCGCCGGTGGCACCGCTGGCGGCGGGTTGTCGACTCGTCGGCGCCGACGGGCCGACAGCGGACGTCTCGGTTGCGCCGCTCGGGAGACTCAACTGCATTCCGGGCAAGATCAGGCTGGTGGTCGACATCTGGTTGACTTTGATGAACGACGCCAGCGAAACCCTGTACCGGGACGCGATACCGCTCAACGTGTCGCCCGCCCGTACCGTGTGGGTCGCACTCGAATGGCTTGACGGCTTCGGCGACGTTGCTGCCGGTGATGGCGATGGTGATGGTGATGGTGATGGCGAGGTGCTGGTGACGCCGTTCGGGAGACTCAGCTGCATGCCGGGCATGATCAGGCTGGTGGTCGACATCTGGTTCACTTTCATGAACGAGGCCAGCGAAACTCGGTGGCGCCTCGCGATTCCACTCAGGGTGTCCCCCCAGCGCACCTCGTAGGTGCCGCCGACCTGCACGGTCGATGACGAGGTCGGTGTGCTGGTTGACGATGCCGGCGCCCCAGTCGACGAGGGAATGTCGAGCTGTTGGCCCGGCAGGATCAGGCTGGTGAGCCGCAGGTTGTTGGAGCGCAGCAACTCAGAGAGTCGGATGCCCGACCGAGAGGCGATGCCGATCAGGGTGTCGCCCTCGGCCACGACGTAGGTCTGGCCGTCCTCAGCGTGGGTGGCCGTGGGCAGGGCGAGCCCACCAACGCCGATCCCCAACGCGACGACGAATGCAAGACGACGAAATACAGTCATGGATCTTCATCGACGCTCTTGAGGAAAACTTGACGACCTTTTGAGAAATTCTCAAAAAGGGCTCTCAACGGGGTCCGCCGAAGCCCGCCTGGATGTCAACCTTGACGTTGATCCTCGCTCACGCGCCGACGATGTCGCGGCGTGACGCTGCAAGCACGACAAGGCTGCAACCAGCGGCGACGACCGAGACCCCGATCAGCACCCCCGATGTTGAGCTCAGGTCGGCCAGTGTTGTGATGAGTAATGGCATCGCCATACCGGGGTAGGCCATGAGATAAAAGCTCGAGGTCAGCGACCCTCGTCGAGCGTCGTCCGCCATGACTCCAATCAGCGACAGGCAGGCCACCATGATGGTGCCCGATGCCGCTCCGAGAAGTGGCGCGGCGATGAGTACGAGAGGCCACAGGTCGGCTGCGAACGCCACGGTCCCGACGATGTAGCCAGCGGTGCCCATCGCCATACCGAGCGGTAGGGCCGCTCGAGGACCGATGCGAACGACGAGTGGGCGAGACAGAAGCCCCGACCAAGCGGTCAGTGCTCCCGCTGCAGCAGCAACCCCGACATCGCTGACGCCAATGGAGTCGCCGACCAGCACGGGAAAGAGGGCAAACCCGGCCGACGGGAAGCCGAAGACCCAGATGGCTGCGGGCACAATGACAACGACAAAGGCTTGTCTTGCGGCTGGTGGCACGCCAAGCGACACGCGAATTCTCTGGCCAGCGTCGGCTGGATGCGTCTCAGGAACCCGGAGCATCAGGCCGATGACCGCCAACGAGGCCGCCGCATGGACGGCGAAAGCGAACACGAGGGGACTGGGCACCAGCCAGAACATCAGAGCCGAGATCACCGGTCCGATGCCAAATCCCGCGTACGTGACCAGAGTGATCCGCACCGCAGCCCGCTGCTCTTCTCCGGGCCCGTACAGTTCAAGGAGCCAAGCTGTCCCGACGCCCAGCACGGCGCCGCTGACGACGCCGAGCAAGAACCGGCCGAACAAGAGCCAGACGAATTCATCGCGACCGACGATCATCACCAGTGACGCAATGCCAGATAGCGCCGTCATCGGCAACACAATTGGTCGTCTGCCAAACCGGTCCGACATCGGACCGGCCAGCAACAACGCCGCGATGATGCCGACGACGTAGAAGACGAAAATCGCAACAGTGGCAGATTCCGTGAGGTTCAGGCGCCGACGGTATTCGACGAGAAATGGCGTCGAGACATTGGTGCCGTAGGCCACGACGAAAATTCCAGCCGTCAAGGCATTGCGTTGACCGGATGTCGCGCGTGACCTCACCGCTGCAAGCTATGCGGTGGCGATGTCCCGAAGAGTCAGCGGCGCCAGAAGTAGGCGTCGCGAGTATTTGTTTCGAGTGCCTGTTGGCTCGGAGTGCTCAGGGACCCGGGGTAGTGGCGTACCCACTGGTTGACTTTGCGGAGCACAGGTTGGTTGCGCTCTTTTGCCGGTGCGGCGATTCCCATTTTCCGTCTCCCATTCGTGAGTTGACCATTCAGGTACTTGATTGGTAGAGATTGTAGGATGCCTGATGTGCAGCGAGGTACACGTTCTCTGGTTCTAGGTATCTGGTTTTTGCATGTCTGACTTCGATCAACTTCTCCCGCCTCTTGCAACGCTCGTCGCGTTCGAAGCGGCATTTCGCCATCAGAACTTCACCCGGGCCGCCCGGGAACTGCATCAGTCGCAGGCCACGGTCAGCAGGCGTATCCGCGAGCTCGAAACCAACCTGGGCGTGGCGCTCTTTGAGCGACACCGCCACGACGTGACGCCGACCGCCGACGGAGAACTGCTCGCCGCATCGGTGCGCTTGTCACTGAGTGAGCTCTCCGCGACGGCTGACCTGATCCGTCGGCGAGCCCTCGGCAACGACTCGATCACCTTGCTCACGAGTCTGTCGCTGGCGACCGCCACCGTCGCTCCGATCCTTGGTGAGTTCCAACGAACGCACCCGGATGTGAATATCCGCGTGCTCGCCTCTGACGATTTGGTCGCGTCGACAGACGAGGACTTCGACCTCGCTCTGGGATACGGCCCCAGTGAATCAAGTTTGTTCGCTGTCGAGTTCATCGCTGAGGAAGCAGTGTTCCCTGTCTGCTCGCCGTCATTTGCAGCAAAGCTCCCAACACCGGTCACGACGGCTGACCTTGCCGTGCTGCCGCTGCTGCATGTCGACTACGTCGATCCGGGCTGGACGACGTGGCAGGACGTTCTGGCGTCCGCCGTGGTCGGCGAGCCAGGCCGTGTCAAGTCCGTGGTGTTCACCTCGTACCAAGTGTGCCTTGATGTCGCCGAGCGCGACGGAGGCATCGCGCTGGGTTGGGAGCGCTCGGTTCGGTCGCGACTCGACGCGGGAACGTTGGTCCGCGTGCCTGACATCACCATTCGCCATGCAGGCCGGATCAATGCGTACTTCCCGATTCGGACCGCTCCGAACCCGCACGCTGTCGAGTTTGTGACGCTCTTGAAGAAGGCGCTTGCGGATGATCAAACGGAGATTTCGGATCTATCGGCTGGGTGAGAGCGCGGCGCGACGGCAACATGGTCGCTCACCTGTTTCGCCCTGAAGCAGCCGGTCAGCGATGAGCGGACTCGAATGTCAGCTTGCGGTGCTCCCGACATCGCTGGCCGAACCCCGGGCCGCTTCTTCGGCTGCGAGCAAGGCCATCTCGATCGCCGCACTGGTGGCCTCTTCGCCGACGTTGTGTCCGCCGGCCGGCTCGCTGCGGGCCAGCGCCTGGGCGTCGTCTTCGACCGTGAGGACACCCATGCCGATCGGAATGCCCGTGGAGATCTGTACCTGCATGATTCCCGTGGCACAGCCTTCGGAGACCAGTTCATAGTGGGTGGTCTCGCCGCGGATCACCGCTCCGAGCACGACCAGGGCGTCGACGGTTCCGGACGAGATCACCGACTGGGCAGCAAAGGGCAATTCGAATGCGCCGGGCACCGTGACGAGGCGGTAGGTCGCCCCCGTCGCCAGCAGCGCGCGCTCGGCGCCATCGATGAGCCGTTGGACAATCCGCTCGTTCCACCGCGTTGCGATGATGGCGACGTGGAGGTGGCCAGCATCGAGCGCGGGCAACGTCGCCCGGTCAGTTCCGCTTGCCACTGCTCAACCCTGCTCTGTCGACACGACATCGGGCTGCGGGTCGCCGAGGTCACCGAGGAGGTGCCCCATTCGTTCGCGTTTCGTGCGGAGGTATCCGAGGTTCTCATCTGTCGGAGTCGGCAGGATCGGCACCCGTTCCACAATTTCGAGACCAAAGCCAGCCAGCCCGCCGTATTTGCTCGGGTTGTTGGTCAGTACCTTCATCTTTGTGACACCCAGGTCGACCAGAATCTGGGCGCCGACTCCGTACTCGCGAGAGTCGACGGGCAAGCCCAGCTCGAGATTTGCGTCAACGGTGTCGCGTCCTCGTTCCTGCAATGCGTACGCCCGCAACTTGTGCCCGATGCCGATACCGCGGCCCTCGTGGCCGCGGAGGTAGACCACCGCGCCGCGTCCGGCTTCGGCGACAAGACGCATGGCTTCATCGAGTTGGGGGCCGCAGTCGCAGCGCCGGGAACCGAAAATATCGCCGGTCAGGCACTCGCTGTGCACTCGGACGAGCACTGGGGTGCCGTCGTCTTCGTGGAGGTCGCCCATTGTGAACGCAAGGTGCTCGATCCCGTCGAGCTCGGACCGGAACGCGTGACACTCGAAGGTCCCCCACTGTGTTGGGATCTTGGCGGTCGACACTCGATGCACGAGCTTCTCGGTCTGGCGTCGATGTCGAACAAGATCGGCAATGGTGATCATGAGCAGACCGTGTTCGTCGGCGAAAGCACGAAGTTCGTCGACTCTGGCCATCTCTGACTTGTCACCGGTGACGATCTCGCAGAGCAGTCCCGCAGGTTCGAGCCCCGCGAGCCGTGCCAGGTCGACGGTTGCCTCGGTGTGGCCCGACCGCTTCAGAACTCCACCCGCCCGTGCCTCGAGCGGGAGAACGTGGCCAGGACGGGCGAGATCAGACGGCGCCGTCTCGACGTCGGCGAGTGCTCTGATGGTGGACGCCCGATCACTGGCGCTGATCCCGGTTGAGGTTCCGACCCGATGATCAACACTCACCAGAAAGGCGGTGTTCATGCTCTCGGTGTTGTCCGCGACCATGGGGTCGAGACGTAACGTGCGCGCGCGTTCCGTTGTGATGGCGGTGCAGAGGAAGCCGGACGTGTGGTGGAGGAAGAACACCACATCTTCGGTCGTGACCTTCTCCGCGGCCATGATCAGGTCGCCTTCGTTCTCTCGGTCTTCGTCATCGACGACGATCACGATTTCGCCCCGACCGATTGCCTCGATGGCCTCGCCGATACGGGCGAAGCCCCGGTCCTCGTGACCGCCATTCATCTCAAATGTCGAACTGGCGCGACCGTCTGATTCGGGAAGCCCGGTGCTCATGGTCATGAGGTCACCTCGCTGGCCTTCGCATCGGAGCCTGTCCAGCTGATCAGCTTTTCGACGTATTTGGCCGTGATGTCGACTTCGATGTTTACTGCAGCCCCCTGTCGCTTGGACGACAGCGTGGTCACCGCTTCAGTGTGCGGAATGATGGCGACGGTGAAGCCGTCATCGAGGGCATCGACGACGGTCAAGCTGATGCCGTCCACGGTGACAGATCCCTTTTCGACGACATAGCGCGTCATCTCCGGGTCCATGCGAATGCGAAGGTCGGGAGCGGGTTCGACGATGTGTCCAACTGCATCGACATGGCCCTGCACCAGGTGTCCGCCGAGACGATCCATGAGACGAACCGGTCGCTCGAGATTCACCGGGCTGCCTGGCCCGAGCTCACCGAGGCTTGTCCGATTGAAGGTTTCCAGAGTCACGTCGGCCCGCCACCAACCAGCGTCGAGGTCGAAGTCGACAACGGTCAGGCAGCAGCCGTTGACGGCGATCGAGTCGCCAATCTTGGTATCGGCCAACACCGTCGTAGCGCGAACTACGACGTGGTCATCACTGCGGGTGATGACCTCACCGAGCTCTTCCACAATTCCTGTGAACATCGTCTCCTCGTTTCCCATCAGACTCAACTGTGATTGCAGCTGAGCAACTTGGGGGATACCGGAGTCTCCGTCGGAGCAGACAGACCCTGGGCTGCAGCAGCCCCGCTGGCCTGTCCGCGCAAGCAGAGGCACCCGTTTCCCTCGCTGTCATCTGGACTGTGACCGTCGGCTCCTGGATACAACAGGATCAGTCCGTCACACTCCGGCGTTTTCGGATCGCCGGTTCAGTTCAGGAGTCGCGGGCTCTCACCGCCGATAGGGAATTTCACCCAACCCCGCGAGGTCTCGCGGAAAGCAGAATCTAGCAATCGATGGCCAGGTCACGTCCAGTGGTGCTGCTGATTTTGGGCAAGAAAACTATCTCGATGATGCGATCGTCGCGGAATGCCTCGGCGCCAGACGGCAAGCTACGTGAACGTCGCAATGGTGGTGATCTCGACAAGGTATTCGTCGTCGGTCAACTCGCCGCGTTGACGCCGCTCAGCGGCGCGAACGATGTGCTCGGCGGCGGAGAATTCGGTGGTTGGCTGTTCCGTGTACAGCGCTCGAGTCGGGCGCGCAACGACGTACACAGCGAGCCCGAGTACCGGTACGAGGATGAGTGCGAGCAGCCACGCAAGCTTTCGAGCACCGGTGAGGTCAGTGCGTCGGATCACTTCACCCAGGGCGTATGCCCAGAGCGCGAGCAGCGGTGCTCCGACGACGAGCAGGACAATGATGCCGCTCATGATCCCAGGACCGCCTCAACAACAGCCGTGCGGCGCTCGGCGATCTGTTCACTGAAGGTCTGAGGGTCGCCAGGAGCGCGCCAGCGTCGGTAGGCGCGCAACATCAGCGTGAATCGCTCGACGAACAGCACGACGGCCGCGAGATACACCGGCAGCAAGATGAACGCCACGCCCCCAGCCGCCCATCCGAACGCTGCGATGGCGCGCCAGATGACGATCCCCCAGGTGATGCCGAATGCCAGCGCGGCGACGACGGGTTTGATCGTCGAATGCATGGACGGAGCAACACGGAGGCGGCCAACTGCCTTGACCAGCAGGAAGGGGATGACGTTCACCGCGATGCCGACTGCCACGAATGGGAGCAGGCAGATACCGATGATGAGTTGCCACACAAGCGTTCGGAGAAAGCCTCCGGTGCGCAGATGGGCGTGCAGTACAGCGTCGGTCGTCCCGATCGCGTCCAGGTCGCTTTGGTAGTCCTGCACCGACGCACAGATCTTGGCCCGTTGCTTGTCGGGGAGATCGGCCAGAGTGTTCGCCAGTCGGTTCCGCAAGCCGAACGGCACCTCGCTCGCAGGGTCATCCAGCTGGCCTCGCAAGGCGATCGATGCTCCCGTCGCCAGCCGACCTGCCTCGCTCCAGTCCTTGAAGTCGGGGGCAGCGCGCCGCAGTGCGACGTCGATGTCATCGGTGAGGGCGTCGACGGCGGCTCGGTTCGATGCGGTGACCTCGGTGGCGGCCGGCGTCTGCTCGGCGACCAGCTCATCGAGGTCGAGCGGCACCCCGACGTTGATGAAGACCCGGCTGCGCAGCGCGGCCTTGTCTTCGTAGTGGATGCCGAGCGGAACGATCTGAATGCCCGCGACGCCATGTGCCCGTGCGCCGATCGCGATTCGCGCGGCGCCGGTCTTCACCGTGGCGATCGAGGGCTCGTTGCGCGTGACGCCCTCAGGAAAGATCAAGATGTTCCCGGCGTTGTCGAGGGCGCCGTAGCACGATGCGAACATCTCGTCGTTGCTCGTTGGCGAGTTGTGATCCTCGGGCTTGTGAACCGGAATCGCCCCGATCCAGTTCATCAGGCGTCCAACGACGGGAACGTTCCAAATGACGTCTCGGGCGACGATCCCCGGCCGATCGGGGAGAACCCCGAGTAAGAGGAGCGCATCGGAGACCCCACCGAAATGGTTGGCGACGTTCAACTGCGGGCTTCCGCTGGGGATCGGAACCGGGGCGTACACATCGACCTCCCGGTACAGCGATCTCGTCAGGAACGCGAAAACCTTTTCGATGAAGCGGTCCTTCGTCGACCCGCGGCGTTCGGTCTCACTCACGATGGTCAGTCTCGAACATCGGCAATCGCCCACCAGTACCAGAGCCCAAAGACAACGGCGGACAGCATGTGCCACAGCCCATGTAGTTGGTACCACGCGTCCGGCTCGCACAACGGGCTGTTTGATCGGCCGAGCACCCATGACGCACCACCCACGACCGCAAAGGCGGCGATTGCCACCCAACCCCGGCGACGATGAGGGGCGGCGATCGGCCGAAGGCGGCGACGATAGATGACGATTTCAGCGACGACAACGGCGCCCGCAACCACGATGCTCAACGGGGCGACAACGACAGGAATAGTCACGGCGAGCAGCACCGCAGCGAGGGTCAAGCCAGCGAACTTGGCAAGCTCTTGACCTGCATGAGGCCGGAGGATGACAAGGTCGTGGTTGATCATGAAGAGCACGGTGAGCAGAATCGGCAGGTCATGCATCAGCTGGGAACCACTCAGTTGCGGACCGTGGAATGCGACGCTGCCGAGTCCGACGGCGACGAGACATCCGGCGTAGACGATTGGGCCACCTCGTGGTCGGTCCGAACGCAGCACGGACAACACGATGGCGATGCCGATCAGCGAGTACGCCAGGCTGCTCAGGGCATTCACCGGTTGGGCGAGCCAACCGTTTCCGAGTGTCTCGCAATCTGTCTCGCCGAGCTCGCGGAGCACCGTGCTGGTCAATGCGAGAGTCGCCATCAGCCGGCGGTGGCCGCCGCAGCGCGACGCTCAGCTGCCCGGACGCCGTACCGCCACACCCCGAGTGCTCCCATACCGACAGGAATCAACACCAGCCAGGTCATCAGTCGGTAGAGCAAGACGCCCGCAGTGATCTGATTGACCCAGTCGCCATCCGCTGCAGCGGTCAACAACCCGACGAAGCCGAGTTCGGCCACCCCGGCGCTGCCGGGGGTAATCGGGATTGCCGTCATTCCGGCCACCAACCCATACGCGGCAGCAATTGCCAGCCAGCCGAGCGCATCTTCCGGAATCCCGACGAACCGCAAGGTCAGTACCAGGAGCGAGCACTTCGCCGCTGTCGTGGCGACAGTGGCAACAGAGCACTTCAACCACTTGCCGGACAAATGGTCGAATGCCTCGGCGCGTTTCTGCACGAGGACGTCTCCGAGGTTTTCTTCGGGCAATGACTTGCGGAGCCGGCCCATGACCGCACGTGCTGGGCGGTCGAGCCAGCGACCGGCAGCCTGTGTGCGCCGTTGTGATCCGAGCGTGAATCCTGCGGCCGCAACGATGATGGCGAGTGCCACGGACGCGGTGACGATGACCGAAAAGAAGCCTGACAGTGGAACATCGGCGAGCATGATGAGCACGCCGGCGATGGACGGCAAGATGAGGTTTGCCCCGATCGAGAACACACCGCTCCCGACGACAGCGGTGGTCGCTTCCGACGAGGAGACGCCCCAGGACTGATACATCCGGAACCGGACCGGCAAGTCGCTTGGCCCAGGAATAACGGATGAAACAGCGGTGGGCCCGAGGCTGGCGAGCACGCCGCGCCGAACGGCCAGCTTGTCGACGAGCGACGCGGTGAGGGCGCCTTGGGTGACGACCCAGACCATCCAGCCGAAGGTGAGCGAGAGTGCTTCGGCATCGGACAGTTCGGCGATCGACCGGCGGACCTCGTTCCAGTCGAGGTCGTCGAAGACGTTGAACAGGACCCAGGTTGAGAGTCCGAGCACCGCAGCGACCAGGACGATGCGAAAGACCACGCGGCGGATCGTGGTGCGTCGCGAATCAGGAGTGACGTCATCGAGTGTGGTCGTGCCAGCCGTCGTGGCGGACGTTGGTTTCGCGTGATCGTCGGCCATGAAGACCCAGACGCTACCAAAGGGCTTGTCGGAGGTGCTGATCTGGACGAGTGATCCGGACCAGCGTCGCGAATCAGGTCGGCCAGACCTCGGCAACGGCGAGGAGTTCATCGCGAAACTCAGGATGTCCGATGGTGGCGAGCGCCCGCGCCCGCTCGCGCACGGTGAGGCCGCGCAGCTCAGCGACACCGTATTCGGTGATGACCACGTCGACCATGTGTCGCGGCGTGGTCACGATCGAACCTGCCGACAGCTTGGGCGTGATCCGCGACACCATCTGACCGTCCACCGATGTGGTTGACGGGAGGCAGACCAAAGATCGATCGCTCAGTTCGAGCGCGGCGCCGGCGACGAAGTCTTCATGGCCTCCGATGCCGGAGAATTGTCTGCCGTCGATGGTGTCGGCCGTGATCTGACCTGACAGATCAACGGCCATGGCTCCGTTGATGGTGATCATCTGCCGGTTGCGGCTGATCACCTCGGGGGAGTTGATGATTTCGACCGGCAGAAACCGGACGTCCTGATTGCCGTCGAGCCATTCGTAGAGCTCGGGGATGCCGGCGGCGAACGTTGTCACCGAATAGCCGTCATAGATGCCTTTGTGATCGTTGGCGACCTTGCCGGCTTGGCAGAGGCGCATCAAGCCGCTCGTGAACATCTCGGAATGAATGCCGTATCCAGAGCCCGGTCCCTCGGCGAGTGCGGTCGCAATGGTGTTGGGGATACCACCGATGCCGGTTTGCAGGGTCGCTCCGTCGGGGATGAAGGGAATCGCGAACGCAGCGATGGCTTCTTCAACCTCGGTGGTCGGGGCATCGGCGAGGTTGATCGGTGTGTAGTTGCCCTCCACCACGATGTCGACATCGTCGATGTGGAGGGCGTGCCGGTGCTCGGGTTCGATTCCGAAGGTTCTCGGGAACTGCGGACTGGTCTCGACCAAGCAGATGCGGTCGGGGTCAGCAGCGGCCCGCTGCAGTTCGGCAACGTGTGCACCGGCATGCAGCGACAGGCTCATCCAGCCGTCTGAGTCGGGCGGCGAGGCCATGGTTGCGACGACACGCGACTTCACACTTTCGAGCATGCTGATAAAGCCGCGAAAGTCCGAGGGCACGAACTGCACGTCGACGCCAGCGCTGATCAGGAAACGCTCGGCGGGGCCGTAGAAACCGGAGCGGTACGAAACGCCGGGTTTCGTGAACACGCCGAAAAGGTCAGGGAGCAGCGCGCCGTTGATCTCGAAGTTCTCAAAGTCTTCTCGAGTGTCGAGTGCGTGCATGAACTCGCCGGGCACTCCCGGGCCCAGAGGAACTGAGAGCGAATCGACTGGATTGATGATGCCCGCTGCTTCTGACGGCGAGAGTCTGCGCATATCAGGGTCCCTTCGTGTGGTGCCGGCAGTCTCGCACCGGCACCGTGACCGCTGCGAAGCGCAGAAGCGCTCCGCAGCAGCAGTCGGTCAGTCAGCGGTTGCAGAAGCGTCGACTGCGGCGTCATCGGCCGACTCGGCGACCTCTTCGGTCGCTGCTTCGGCTTCAATCACGTCGTTCTGACGACGGATGATGCGGATGAGATTGTCGCGCTGCTCGCGGCCAGCCTCGGTGCCCATGAGGTAGCCCATCGCAGATGCGAGGAGGAGCAGGAGGCCGAGTGGAATTTTTACCTTCATAGTTTTTCTTTCTGATCGGAGTACTTCTTCACAACAAATTGTACTCATGGCCAGGCGAGACGGGTCGCGGGTGGAAAAACCAGTTGAAACTTCGTCTGCATCGCCGCTGGCCTACGCTCGGCTGTGTGCGCCATCGATTGCCCCACAACGATCGAGCTCCGGTCGATCATCTCCGGAACCACATCGGTCGCCTGATTGGCGTCTTCATCGTCAACGCGCTCAGCCTGTATCTGGTGACCTGGGTCCTTCCGGGACTGACGGTCGAAGGTTGGAAGGCGGCGATCGGCGCCGTCGTTGTTCTCGCTGCGGTCAACGCTGTGATCTGGCCGCTCGTCGCGCGGTACCTCGCTGGTGCGATCCTCTGGACCGCAGGCCTGCTCGGATTGGTGGCCAACGGGCTGATTCTGATGCTCGCGTCCGACATCGTCCCAGGTTTTGTCGTGTCGGATCTCGGTACGGCAGTCGCGGCGTCATTGGCGATGACGGCGATGACGGCAATTGCCGGCCAGTTGCTCGCCCTCGACGATGATGCGGTGTGGATGCGACGCACGATTCGCCGCATGGTGCGTCGGCTCGGAGAACCCGAGGTCACCGAAGTGCCTGGCGTGCTCTTCATCCAAATCGATGGTCTGTCCGAATCGGTGCTGCGGCGTGCGTTGAGTGACGGTTACTTACCGACGCTTGCGACATGGATCAGGTCTGGCACGCACCGAATCACCGGATGGGAATGTGATCTGTCATCGCAGACCGGGGCCAGCCAGGCCGGAATTCTGCATGGCGACAACAGTGATATGCCGGCATTCCGCTGGTTCGATAAAGAGACGGGCAAGGTTTTCACATCGAATCGACCGAAGGACGCGGCCGAGATCGAGCGTGGACGTTCGGACG
This sequence comes from Ilumatobacter sp., assembly GCA_018666235.1. Lineage (GTDB taxonomy): Bacteria > Actinomycetota > Acidimicrobiia > Acidimicrobiales > Ilumatobacteraceae > Ilumatobacter_A. The sequence goes on along the minus strand of JABJAB010000055.1, from coordinate 5,830 downwards.
GTCACGGCCTGCTCGCCGACGGTGGTGTGTCGCGGTCGAATGTGTTCTCCGGAGACAGCCCCGACTCGATGCTGACCTTCAGCACGGTCACCGATCGCGGTCGAGCGTCGGGCAAGGGCTTCACCTACTTCGTGTCGAGCCCCTACGCGCTCACTCGTCTCATTGTCCTCAGTGTCGCCGATGTCGCACGTGAGATCGCCGCGTCGTGGCGAGCGCGCCGACGAGAGACGGAACCGAGACTCAAGCGAGGCGGCATCTACCCCGTGCTGCGCGCGGCGACGACGGTGATGCTGCGCGACATCACGGTGTCCACGCTGCTGAGCGACATCTACCGTGGCGTGCCCTCGGCGTACGTGGATTTCGTGGGCTACGACGAGGTCGCACATCACTCGGGCATCGCAGCTCACGATGCCCTGGAGACGCTGTTCCGCCTCGATCAGCAACTTGCTCGAATCGAACAGGTCATTGCGGAAGCACCCCGTCCTTACCACGTCGTGGTCTTGTCGGATCATGGTCAGACTCAGGGGGCGACGTTCCTTCAGCGGTACGGAACGACCTTGCCCGACCTCGTCGCCTCGCTTGTCGAACAGGGCCAGGACGTGCAGAGCCCGGCACTTTCGGATGAGGGCTGGGGCAACGTCAACGGCGTCTTCAGCGACACGATTCAACGTGAGGACAGCCGGCTCTCCGGACTCGTACGCGTCATCATGCGCCGTCGGACGACTGACGGAGAGGTCGTGCTCGGCCCGGCGAGTCGGAACGACACGACACCCACTGAGGCGTCTGATGTCGTCGTTTTGGCGTCGGGCAACCTCGGCCTGATTTCGTTTCCCCACATCGACGGACGGGCAACGATCGAGACGGTGGCGGAGCGCCATCCCGGGCTGATTCGGAGTTTGGCGGCCCATCCAGGGATCGGATTCGTCCTCGTGCGCTCCGAGACCGTTGGTTCGATCGTCATCGGGCGTCACGGTGTGCACTACCTCGATGACGGACGAATCGAAGGGGCCGATCCGCTCGTCCCATTCGGCCCGAACGCCGCCGACCACGTTCGACGGACCGATTCGTTTGCGAACTGCCCGGATCTTCTCGTCAACAGTTTCTTCGATGCAGAAGCTGACGAGGGTGCAGCCTTCGAGGAACTCATCGGCTTCCACGGAGGGCTTGGCGGCAAGCAGGCGGAGCCGTTCCTGCTGGCGCCGCGTTCGTTCGCGCTGCCCGACGGACCGATCGTCGGTGCCGAATCAATTCACGGCATCCTGAAGGGCTGGCTGCACGCCGCAGCAGATCCAGACGCCGCGCGGCCCTGGGAGGCGCCTCGGGAGGCGCCTGTGTCTTCCGTGTTTGACCGTTTGCCCCCGGGGGCTTGATCGCAGAACGCGATCCCCAGTCGGCTGCGACTCAGTCGCGGCTCATCATCCCGATCGCTTCGAGTTCCAGGTCGACGTAGGCCTGTCCGCTGACGTCGATGATCACTTCGCGAATGGCTCCGCCCGTGAATGCGAACGGCGCCGTGTAGGCGGTCGTGCTGACTGGGCCACCTGGGTCCTTGCCGACATTGAGACCTTCGCCTGCCAGCATGAACTTGCCCGGCTGCGTCTTGATGGATTGCTGTCCGACCTGCTCATCGTTGATGAACAGCGTGGCAGTTCCGGTTGCGCTCCGTTGCTCGTCGTTGCCTTCCTTGTCGAACGACATGCCGAGGATGACGTTGCCTGTCGGGATGTCGACGTCCGAGACGATCTCTTGCTCGAGCTCTCCGAGCCAGTTGTAGACGTAGTGCAGTCGTGAGTCCTTGACGAAGAGTGCATGGCCACCGAATCGGCCACCGTGGGAGAACAGGACGCCTTGGGCGTCGCCGGTATCGACGATGACCTCGGCGGCAATCTTGTACGACCGATTTCGGACGTTGGCCGCGGCGCCCTCGGGGACCTCGGCGGTGTTCGGTCTGTAGACGTAGCGGTCGCGCGGCGGCGCCAATTGTGGCCGGGGAGTCGTGAGCACCTCGACGGGCCCGCGGTCCTCGAGCGGAAAGCCCTGGTACTTGCCTGCTTCGTGATACCACAACGCTTTCAGCTGTTCGAGCTTTTCCGGGTGTGTCGCGGCCAGATTGTGGGTCTCGCTGCGGTCTTCGTCAACGTGGTACAGCGCCCATTCGTCGGCGCTGAAATTGCTCCAGTCGGCGATTGTGGGATGGACGGTGTTGGCCTTCCAAGCCTTGTGGTAGAGGTCGCGGCTGCCAAGCATCGAGTAGAACTGGGTGTCCTTTCGGGTCTCGGCATCGGCATCATCGAAGCTGTAGCTGATGCTGGTGCCTTCGAGATCCCACTGGGTGTATCCCTTGACTTCAGTGGGAAGTTCGAGGCCGAGCATCTCGTAGACCGTCGGTGTCACATCGGTGACGTGGCAATACTGATCGCGAATCTCGCCCTGGGCCGCAATGCCGTCGGGCCAGCTGATGATGAACGGATCACAGATGCCGCCGTTCCAGGCGTATCGCTTCCACATTTTGTGCGGGGTGTTGAAGGCCATTGCCCAGCCCGTGGCGTAATGGTTGTAGGTCTCTGGGCCGCCGAGCACGTCGAGGTACTTGAGGTTCTCCTCCATCGTGTCCGGAACACCGTTGAAGAACTTGTTTTCGTTGACCGATCCGTTCGGTCCGCCCTCGCCGCTGGCGCCGTTGTCTGAAATGACGACGATGATCGTGTTGTCGAGCTCACCGCACTGCTCGAGAAAGTCGATGACGCGACCGAGTTCGTAGTCGGTATGGGTCACCATGCCGGCGTAGACCTCGCCCATCCGGGTGAACAGCCGCTTTTCGTCGTCATCCAACGTGTCCCACGGGCGAACCACGTCCAGCTCAGACCAGGACTTGCCGTCGGGGTTCGTGGCATCGATGAGTGGGTTGATCGGAGACAGATCGGTGTCGGGCGGAACGATGCCCATTTCCTTCTGACGCGCAATCGTCTCCTCGCGCACCGCTTCGTATCCTTGATCGAACTGACCTTTGTACCGATCGGCCCACTCGGGGGCGACGTGGTGTGGGGCGTGTGCCACGCCAGGGCAGTAGTACATGAAGAACGGCTTGTCCGGAGCGATCTGCTTCGCATCGGAGATGAACTCGATCGCCTTGTCAGCGATGTCGGCGCTGAAGTGGTATCCGTCTTCAGGCTGCGCTGGCTGTTCCACCGGGTGGTTGTCGTAGATGAGATCTGGATTCCATTGGCTCGTTTCGCCGCCGAGGAATCCGTAGAACCGTTCGAACCCGCGGCCCAGTGGCCAGTTGCGCTTTGTCGACGCCAGGTTCATTTCGTCTTCGGGGCACAGGTGCCACTTGCCCAGCATGTAGGTGTTGTACCCCTGGTCGACGAGCACCTCAGAAATGGTCGCCGTTTCGAACGGGATGTGACCGTTGGAATTCGGGAACCCCGTTGTGGCCTCGCCGATGCAGGCCATGCCGACGGTGGTGTGGTTCCGGCCGGTGAGCATCGCGGCCCGCGATGGTGAGCACAGCGCGGTGGTGTGGAACTGGGTGTAGCGGAGCCCACGTTCTGCAATACGGTCCATCGTGGGGGTCTCCACCGGTCCGCCAAACGAGTTGAACGCAGAAAAGCCGACGTCGTCCCACACGACGTACAACACGTTGGGTGCGCCGGCGGGAGGCTTGGGTTGCTCGTACGGACCCCAATCGGGGACCGAATCGCGGATGTCTTCGTTGACGACGCCCCGGAATTTTGTGGACATGTACTGCTCCTTGCGGGCGCCAACGGTTCGGCGCAACTGGGCGCACTTACAGCACCCTCACGTCGATCTTCCCAATGCCAGTCGGCGCCGACCTGGAAGGCGCGCCGCTGTACGGTACGCCGATGGTGAATCCGACCCGACTGCAGCGCGGACCCCAATGAAAGATCCCGCGTTTCGGCAATCAGGGCCGATGACTTCGCTCCTCACCCGCTGGGGACGAGCCAGCTGGTTCATCATCGGCATCGCCGCAGTCGCCGCGATCAGCTACTCGGCCCTCGCGGCAGTGTCGGGGCTGGTCGTACCGCTCGTGATCGCCGTCGTGATCGGAATGCTCGCCTCGCCGCTTGTTGACATGTTGGAGCGACGCAAGGTGCCCCGCGGCGTTGGAGCTCTGCTGGTGCTCGTCGCCATCGTCGTTGTCATCGTCGGGGCGGCGGTGATTGCCGTCAACGGCATCATCGACCAAGGCGACGAGATCAGCCGCCAGCTCACCGCCGGTCTCGAAAGTGTCGATCATTGGCTGGAAGACCTCGATGTCGATGGAGGCGCGGCCGGCGACTGGCTCGATCAGGGCAAGCAGTTTGGCGTCGACCTGATTCCTGGTTTGGCCGGCTGGTTTACGACGGCGTTCTCTGGCGTCGTGTCGTTCCTGGTCGGCAGCTTCCTGTGTCTGTTCCTGCTCTACTACGTCCTCGTTGACTGGGTGCGACTCCGAGATTGGGTCGGGAGCCACCTCGGAGTACCGCCGGACCTGGGAATCACGGTCGTCGGGGACGCGACCGCGGTGATCCGACAGGGCTTCGCGGCGCTCACGGTGTCCAGTCTCACCACTGCGGTCATTATCGGTGCGACGATGGTCGCTCTCGGGGTCCCGTTGGCGTTCACCGTTGCGCTCGTCACGTTCGTGACCTCGTACATCCCGTACCTCGGAGCGATTTTCTCGGCGGTCTTTGCCTGCCTTGTCGCGCTCGGGTCCGCCGGCGTGACCGAAGCGCTCATCTTGCTCGTGGTCATCCTGATTGTGCAGAACCTGGTGCAGACCGTGGTGACGACGAAGCTCACGAGCGACCGACTCGCCATCCATCCCATTGCGAACATCATCTCGACCCTGATCGGGGCATCGTTGGCCGGGTTGCTGGGGGCGACGCTCTCGGCGCCGGTTCTTGCCATGGCCATTCGGATCACCCGCCGGATCAGCCAATACGAGCCGCCTGCGACCGGGGAGATCGGCGACGAGCAACACGCCAGCGACTAGCTTCCAGCAGATGGAGCTTCAGGAAGAACACGATCACGAGATTGACGCGAGTAGCGATACCCAGAACCCCGCGACAGATGATGCGGCGACGTCGGGCCGTCGCGCACCCGGTTGGGTCATTCACGCACTGATCGTGGTCGCCACGGTGCTGGGAGTCGTGTCCGGGCTCAACGTCTGGGTCGAGCGGCAGTTGCTCGACACCGATCAGTGGGTGGAAGTGGCCGATGAACTCATCGCCGATGACGAGGTGCGCGGCCTGTTGGCCGCCTATCTGGTGGATGAGCTCTACGAGTCCGTCGATGTCGCCGAGGAACTCAGCGCCCGCTTGCCCGAAGATCTCGATGGGTTGGGTGGCCTCTTGGCGGCTGCCTTGCGTGAGCCCGCCACTGGCGGAGTGGATCGACTGCTCAATACCGACCTCGTTCGTGGGTCGTGGGCCGACGTGAACGAAACGGCGCACGCGACATTGGTTCGTATCCTCCGAGATGACACCGGGCCTGCCATTTCCACCGCCGACGGTATTGTCACCTTGGACCTTGGTGAGCTGGTCAAGCAGGTTGGCAAAGAGTTCGGGCTGTCTTTGGACGTCCTCGACAAGCTGCCTGAAGACGTTGGCATGGTCACGATCGTCGAATCTGATGAGCTCGGCGCAGCGCAGGATGCCGTGCGTCTGATTGAGACCCTGAATGTTGTTCTGTTCGTTGTGGTCGTTGCGCTCTATGCCGCAGCGGTGTATCTCGCAGGGCAGCGACGACGTGTGGCGATTCGCGAGGTCGGCTTGGCTCTTGTTATCGGCAGTGTGCTGATGCTGGTGGGTCTTCGGCTTGCCGT
>JABJAB010000007.1 GCA_018666235.1 Ilumatobacter sp. | reverse complement strand
GTTCATCGAGGTCCACGTCGACACGCCGCTCGACATTGCAGAAGAGCGCGACCCGAAGGGCCTGTACGCCAAGGCCCGGGCCGGTGAGCTGACCAACTTCACCGGAATCGACTCACCCTACGAAGCACCCGAATCGCCGGATGTTCACGTCGATACCATGGCGCTGACGGCTGAGGAAGCCGCCGATCATGTGATCGCAGCACTTCGCTCGAAGGGCCTGCTCGACTGACCGAGTCCCTGACCGGATCAATTGACTCTCTTACGCGACGGACGGCTCAAATGACACTCGACGCCTGGATCGCGCTTGTCGTGATTCTGAGCTGTGTGGTGGTTCTCATCGTCGATCGTCTGGCACCGGTCGTCGTATTGGGTGGCGCCGTCGTTTCCCTGATGTTTGCCAACGTCATCGATTCTGAGATTGCACTCAGCGGGCTCGCCAGTCCGGCACCGGCGACGATCGGAGCGCTGTACATCTTGGCTGGAGCGGTCACCGCGACAGGGACCTTCTCGCGCGTGTTCGACCGCCTCCTCGACCGCAACGGCTCAATCGTGATGCTGGCGGCAGTGACTGCTGCCGCATCGTCGGTCGTACCGAACACACCGCTGGTCGCGATGTTCGCTCCTCGCGTGGTGCGATGGTCGCAACTCAATGGAGTGAGTGCATCGCGTTTTCTGCTCCCACTCTCGTTCGCGAGCGTTTTGGGCGGCGTGATCACCCTGATCGGCACGTCGACCAATCTCGTTGTCTCCGATTTGCTGAGCCGCTCGGGCGAGGAACCACTCGGCGTGCTCGAGATTACCGTGGTCGGTCTTCCCGTTGCAGTGGTTGGTGTGGGGGTGTTGTCGACGATCGGGATGCGGCTGCTTCCGGAGCGGGCAGCGGCACTGTCAGATGTCGACCGGCGTGGCCGCGAGTTCCAGCTTGCTGCCCGTGTGACTGCTGGCGGCCCAATCGCAGGTCGGACGATCGCAGAGTCAGGACTCAGGGATCTCGACGGCGCGTTTTTGGCGCTCGTGGAGCGCCCTGACCTCGAGAGGCGGTCGACCACGTCTCTTGCTGCATCGCCTCACACGCGTCTCGAGGTAGGTGATGTCTGTTGCTTTGTCGGCGACGTAGCGAGAATGATCGACCTTCATGACATCGAGGGTCTCACGATGCTCGAGGAGCAGCACGTCACTGCCGCGCAAGGGCCTGATGCTCGAGTCTTCGAGGCGGTGGTAGCACCTGGATCGGTGTTGGTCGGGGGATCGTTAAAGTCGGTGGGGTTCCGTGCCAGCTACGGAGCCGCGGTGATGGCGATTCATCGCGCGGACGGCGATGTTGGTGGTCAACTCGGGCAGGTGACGCTCCGGGCTGGTGACGTTCTGTTGGTGCTTGCCGATGAATCGTTCGCGTCCCGTTGGCGAGGTCATGCCGACTTCTCACTGGTGGCGGCCCTAGAGGAGCAACCCCCGGCTCGTCGTGACCGGTCGACGCTGGTGATTCTCGCAACGGCTGGATTGGTCGTTGCAGCGGTGACGGGCTTCTTGGATCTGTTTGAGGCGGCCCTCGCGTCAGCGATTGTGGTGGTGGCCGGTCGGGCGATCTCTTTGGGTCAGGCTTGGCGGTCGATCAACATCAATGTAGTGGCGACTATGGCGGCGGCAATCAGCCTCGGAGCAGCGGTGTCTGAGAGCGGACTTGCTGCTGAAATCGCTGGAGCCGTCGAACGGGCCAACGGCCTGGGGTTGGGCGATGCAGGCCACGTGATCATGGTGATGCTTGCCACGATTGCTTTGACGGAGCTACTCACGAACACTGCGGCTGCAGCGCTCATGGTGCCGATTTCGCTCTCGATCGCCGCCGATGCAAACGTCGAGCCAAGAATGCTGACCGTGGCAGTGTTGATAGGCGCGTCGTGCTCGTTCTTGTCACCTGTCGGATATCAAACAAACCTGATGGTGTTTGGCCTCGGCGGCTATCGGTTCACGGACTTCACGCGAGTCGGTGCACCGCTGACGCTGACCACGTTGTTGATTTCCACCGCCATGATCCCTTGGGCGTTTGGCTAGGGCGTCGAAATCAAGCCGGCTCACCGCGGTGGTGCCCAGACGGCGAGGTGCTCCGCGATCTGCTCGGGTCAGGTGGCTTGGCTCTCGGCTGCGAGTCGGAGTACTTCGTCCTCGGGGAACGCGCCGATCCAGCCGGTGATCGGCGTGCCGTCGGCGGCAAACATCACCGCAGCGGGCTGCGAGGTGACGCCGAGCGCTTGCCATGAGAGGAACGATTCGTCCCACAACATGGTGAATGACTCGGTGCCGTAGTCCTCGACGAAGTCTTCGGCTTGGCCAAGACTGTCCTGGGTGCCGAGGCCGATCACTTCGAGTTCTTGGAGGTGATCACGAGCAAACTGCTCGACATCGGGAGCTTCCCGACGACAGCT
>JABJAB010000006.1 GCA_018666235.1 Ilumatobacter sp. | reverse complement strand
TGTCACTCGCACGTTTAAGCGGTTGAAAGAGTCTGCGGGCTTGCCTGACTTGCGGCTTCATGCACTTCGGCACGCGTGGGCCACTCACGCTCGCGCTGCCGGTGTTGACGTGAAAGACATTGCCACCCGATTAGGTCACTCTTCGGTGCGAATGACGCTCGATGTGTATGTCGAGCCGTCGTCAGATCGGGATAAATCAGCGGCTGCGACCGTCGCCAGTCTGTATGACATCGGCTGACTTTGTCACTGTGTGCGACCCGGCTTTTTGATGCTCACAAACGTTTTCGGGTTTTTCTGTGATCATTCTGTGATCAGTGAGGGCCGAAAAATGACTGCAGGGACTCCCCATCTCTGGAAAGTCCCTGCGTACGGTGGTCGGGCTGACAGGATTTGAACCTGCGACCCCTTGTCCCCCAGACAAGTGCGCTACCAAGCTGCGCCACAGCCCGTACCGAGGCACGAATGCCCCGTATGTGAAGCTGGGACTCTATCGAAGCGCGGTGAGTTTGCGCTGCAACGGGACCGTCGGATCAGACGAAGATGGCGATGACACGCCACGACAGGTAAATGACAAGCGCGACGATCATCAGCTTGAAATGCCACGGCGCCTTCTCGTCCGTTGCCACATCGCCGTCGGCGTGCTCGTGAGCTTCGACCACCTGCTCGCCGCACGTGGGACACGTGCCGTCGTCATTCATTGCGTTCGGCGTCCAGTATTTCGCGCAGGGTTCACACCAGGGCATTGATCAGGACCGTTTGCGCACGCGCATCTTGATCGGGGTCGAACCCATATCGAGGTCCTCGCGCAGCCGACGCTCGAGGTAACGGAGGTAGGTGCGGTCCAGTTCGCGGTTGACGAACAGCGTGAACGTCGGCGGATCGGTGGCGCCCTGCACCGCGTAGAGCACCTTCGCTCCCCCATTCGCAGGCTGAGCTTGCTGTGCTGCACCGATGATCTTGTTGACGCTCTTGGTTGGTACCCGCTTGTGGTACTGACGGATCGAGTCCTGCAGCAACGGGTGCAGCTTGTGCACGTTCTTGCCGGACAGCGCCGAAATCTTGAGCACGGGGGCATCTCCGAGGAATGCCAGCTTGCGCTTCACCTCGGACTGGACCTCAAGTCGTGCCTCTGGACCGACCAGCTCCCACTTGTTCAGCACGATGATGATCGGACAGCCCGATGCATCAACGCGTTCAGACAGACGTTGATCCTGACCCGTCACACCGATGGTTGCGTCGATAACGAGCAGCGCGATGTCAGAGTCATCGATCGCCCGAAGGGCCCGGACGAGTGAGTAATACTCCGCCGAGTCATCAATCTTGCCGCGCTTGCGCATGCCAGCAGTGTCGACGAACACGATCGGTCCATCTTCAGTCTCTACCAAGGTGTCAATCGCGTCGCGAGTGGTGCCGGCGAGGTCATGGACCACAGCCCGGTCAGTGCCGACCAAATGGTTGAACAGTGTGCTCTTACCGACATTCGGCCTGCCGACGATTGCGACACGCGGGGGCGGCTTGCCGTCGAGGTCGATCAACGATTCGATGACGGCCAGCTGGTCCTCGTCGTAGGCATCTTCTTCTTCTGGCTGTTCCTCCCGCTCGGGGAAGAACGAGATGATCTTGTCGAGCAAGTCGCCCGCACGTCGCCCGTGAAGTGCGCTCGTGGGCATCGGGTCGCCGAGCCCCAGGCCCATGTACTCCCAAATGTCGTTCTCACGGCGCTGGTTGTCGGCCTTGTTGGCGACGACGAGCACGTCCGTGCCGGTTCGTCTGACCCAGTTAGCAATGAGCTGATCGTCATCGGTCAATGACACTGAAGCATCAATGACGAACAACACGACGTCAGCTTCCTTGACGGCCTCTTCGACTTGTCGCGTGACTTTCTCTTCGAGCGCATCGCCGCCCGGCATCCAGCCTCCGGTGTCGACGATGAGGAAGGGAGTGTCGAGCCATTCGGCCTCGAGTTCCTTGCGGTCGCGGGTGATGCCCGGCCGGTCCTCGACAATGGCCTGCTGGCTGCCGACAATGCGGTTGAACAGCGTCGACTTGCCGACGTTGGGCCGGCCGATGATGACCACGGTCGGCAGATCAGCCGAAGGGTCAGCCGGAACGATCTCGCCCAAGTCGCTGATGGCATCCGGATCGAGGTCGAGTGGATCCTCGGGAAGCGCGGGGATATCGGTACTCATGTTGTTGTTCCTGCTGTCTCGAGGGCGGCGCGCAATGCGATGCCGTCGGTGGGGATGATCTCGACCGGGCGTGGGAGGTCTGCAATGCCCACGCCGTCGAGGAAGCGGCCGTCGTCGGACAGGCACACGTCGGGAATGAGATACCGGTGACCATGAGGTTCGATAGCCAGCACGTTGCTGACGTCCTCGCCCGTCATTAACCCGGTCACGCCGGTGTTCCCGCCGAAGAAGTGATTCTCGACCGTGAGCACTCGCACGTCGGTGCGACCCAGCGACTCGATCAATGGGGTAATCACCGGGGCGCCGAGGGCGCCAGTGAGCACAGCAACAGGTGCAGAGCGTCGCGGGCGGAGCCGGATGCCGGTTGCTGTCGGAGCAGCGGATGCCGCGACGGCCTCGGCTGGGCCGCAGCCGTTCTGTCGCAAACCGGTGTAGGCGGCCGGGTTCGGTGGTGCGTCGACTGCGGCAAAGAAGCCGCGCTGCACGCCCGTGGCTTCGGTGGCAGCTCCGTGGAACTCTGCTTCAAACGTGCGAGCCATGCCGATGCCGTCTTCGTGCATCGGGAAGCCGTCGTAGCGGTCAGCCACTGGGAACGACCGTTGCGCCATCAGGTAATACTCGTCGGCGGCGTAGACCATCCGCTTGCCGAGCGTCGCCTGGAAGATGTCTTGCCAATCATCGACGGTGTCGACGACTGACTGTGCCTCGGCGAGCGTATGGAAGCGCATTGCTGACTCGGCGTTGAACTTTGAGATCCCGAGGGGCACCACCGCAACCGATTCGAGTTCGGGGTACTGGTCGAGGATGCCGGCGAGCGTGTCGTCGAGGACAGCGCCATCGTTGACGCCAGGACACACAACGATCTGGCCCTTGACCGCAATGTCGTGGTCAAGGAGTGCTCGGAGCCACCGCAGGCTCATGCCGCCACGCGGGTTCTTCAACATCGCACTGCGAATGTCGGGGTCCGTGGCATGAATGCTGACGTGGAGTGGCGATAGCCGTTCGGTCACCACGCGCTCGAGATCGGCTTCGGTGAAGCGCGTGAGCGTCGTGAAGTTGCCGTAGAGAAATGACAAGCGGTAGTCGTCATCTTTCAGGTACAGACTGCGGCGCATCCCTTTGGGCAGTTGGTAGATAAAACAGAACTCGCAGTGGTTGTCGCAGGTTCTGACCCGATCGAAGACGGCACTCGACACTTCGATGCCGAGCGATGTACCCGCAACCTTCTCGATCGTCATCGAAAGGTCGAGGCCGCCGCGGCTGACATCGAGTTCGACGTCGGCCTCGTCTGTTGCGAGTTGCCATTCGATGATGTCGCGAGGAACGTCGCCGTTCACCCGCAGGATCTCGTCACCCGGCTCGACGCCCACCAGGTCGGCTGGCGAGCCAGGCGCGACCGCCACGACGATGGGCGCGAGGCCACTCGTGGCAGTGCCAGCAGAAGAGTCGGAGATGGTGGACATGGGAGCAGCCAGGCTACCGCCGCCCTCACCAGGTAGATTTTGAACCGGATGAGTAGTACCGCGGAGCCGGCCCTCGAACCTTCGACCCCAGCGGGGCGCGTTGACATTGTCCTGCTCGCGGAACCTCGTGGTTTCTGTGCGGGCGTCGAAATGGCGATCAAGGCCCTGGCGTGGATGGTTCGATCGTTCCCGGGTCCCGTCTACTGCTACCACGAGATTGTCCACAACAAGTTGGTCGTCGATCGCTTCAAGGCGCAGGGCGTGGTGTTCATCGACTCCATCGATGAAGTGCCGCCCGGCAGTCCGATCATGCTGTCAGCACACGGTTCCCCGCCGGCGATTCTCGAAGCGGCTCGCGCTCGCGGCTCCTACGTCGTTGATTCAGTCTGTCCGCTCGTCACCAAGGTGCACCATGAGGTCAAGGTGCGTACAGGTAAGGGTTATCGCATTGTTTACGTCGGCCACGAAGGTCATGAAGAAGCCGTTGGCACGATGGCTGTTGCGCCAGACGCGATCGATCGCGTCGAATCGGTCGAAGAGGTTGCCGCGCTCGGCCACATTGAGCAACCCGTTGCGCTGCTCGCCCAGACCACGCTGTCCCACCGCGACTGGGAAGGCGTCGCCGTCGCAGTCAAGGCGCGATTCCCTGACGTGTGGACGCCAGGTCGCAGCGATCTGTGCTTCGCCACAACAAATCGGCAGGCGGCGTTGATGGAACTCGCGCACCGCTGTGATGTCATCGTCGTGATCGGGTCGGCCAACTCCTCGAATACCCGGGCGCTTGAGCAGCTCGCGATCGAAGAGGGCTGCGAACGCGTCTACCGAATCAACGGCGTGGAGGAACTCCCCGACAATCTGACCGGCATCGTTGGCGTCACTGCGGGTGCGTCAGCTCCCGAGGAGTTGGTGACCGAGGTCGTCGAATTCCTCGCGCCGCTCAACGGGATCGAATTGGTCCACGTCACTGATGAAGACGAGTACTTTCCTCCACCTCGGAACATTCGGGACCTGCAGTCGTCGATCGAGATGGCATCGACGGTGCTGCTTGGCGGCACGCTGCTCGACCGACCGGTGATGGACGACCGAGCACTCGGGGCCAGCGACGTCCTCGCCAGTCTCTCGAAGTAACCGCGATCAGTTGCGCGGCACCTCGGCCCACGGCACGTCACGGTCGACCCGCACGTCGCCGGGCAGCCCGAGCACGCGTTCGCCGAGAATATTCGCCATCACTTCAGTCGTGCCGCCCTCAATCGTGTTTGCCCGGCTGCGCAGGAATGCCTTCTGGAGGGTGTCGGCACCCATGGCGGTCTCCGGCCGAATCATTTCGTAACTTCCATAGAGCATCGCGTCGGCGCCAAGGAGATCCATGACGCCTTCGTAAATCTTCTGGTTCAAGACGGCTCCTGCCATCTTGCCGATGGAACCTTCGGGCCCCGGATCTCCCATCTTGCGGTTCTGATTGGCGCGAACGTTGGTGAGGCGGAGGACCTCGGCCTCACACCACAGTTTGGTCACCTCGTCGCGAGCGGTCGGCGTCTTCGCGTCGGCCGGCGCATTGTTCCACGCGTCGGTGAGCGCAGCGATCGTGCCCGAACCGCGGGCGGGCATACCCCCACCAATCGACTGCCGCTCGTTCATCAGTGTCGTGAGCGACACTCGCCACCCGTCTCCGGACTTGCCGAGCATCTCGCTCTCATGGATGCGGGTGTCGGTGAAGAAGACTTCGTTGAACTCGGCTTCACCGGTCATCTGGCGAAGCGGACGAATATCAACCGTCGGGTCTTCCATGTCGACGACGAATGCAGCGAGACCTGCGTGCTTCACGGCTTGCGGATCAGTGCGCACGACAAGGAGGCCCCACTTCGAGAGATGGGCCAAGGTCGTCCACACCTTCTGGCCGTTGCAGATCCACTCATCGCCGTCTCGGACTCCCGTCGCCGACAACCCTGCGAAGTCCGAGCCAGAGCCAGGCTCGGAGAACAGCTGGCACCAGACCTCTTCGCCGGTGAAGAGCGGCCGGAGGTAGCGCTGCTTCTGGTCCTCGCTCCCCCACGCGACCACGGTCGGCCCGGTCATGCCATGACCGATCGGGTTGCGGTACATCGCGTTTGGTCCGCCGGCGCCGTAGACGCGCTCGTTGATGAGCTGCTGCAGTTTTGGGTTGAGTCCAAGCCCTCCGTTGCCCTCAGGAAAGTGCACCCACGCCAGGCCAAGATCAAACTGTTCACCAAGGAAGGTCTGCGGGGCCGTGTCGGCCGGCGGAAAGCTGTCGAGCAGCTCGGTGGTCAGGTCGATCACCCGTTGCTCGTCAGCGGTGAAGGTCGAGGTCGCGTCGATCACGGTCATGGCAGAAAGGTAGACAACCGGACCCCGCCTCAGCGAAGCCTGGTCACCGATCGTCGGACGCTGAACCTTCGGCCTCGACGCGCGCCAGCAACTGGTCGCGGATACTCATTCCCGGCTCACGGGCCTTGTCCCCCGATGCTCGCCACCCGAGCCGACTGGAATAGAGCAGCGGCGGATCCTTGAGGCGGTTCGGGATCACTTCGACAACCCGGGCGAAGAGCAGCTCGTGGTCTTCCATTGTCATCTGCTGGAAGGTCTCACACCGGAGCCAAGCAATCGAGTTCGGGACGATTGGTGGGCCGCCCGCAAGATCCGGCCACTCGGTGAGGTATTCCGCGGCGACATACTCCATCTTGCGACCGGGGTAACTGAAGTACTGGCCTTCGACAATCTGGTCGGCGCCGAGGAGGCTTGCCGCAAATCCACCCGATTCGACCATCAATGGATACGTGTCGTGTTTCGGAGAGACGCTCGCCATCACAATCGGTTCCTCGAAACTCACTTGACTCAACCAATGACTGGTGTAGGCACGTTGCACCCCGCCGAGAGCAGCACCAATGACTTGCACGCCCTTCATCATCTGGCCAAGGCCCTGTTTGATACCGCGGTCGATCATGTCGTCGTCTTCCTGTTGCGATGCGTTCAGTTGAAGATGGCGTTGGCGCTCGCGAACTCGTCGGCCTCAAGCACCGCAAGTTCCGCGACCTGTGCGCGAAGCTGCATCACCAGAGCGAATCGCACCTCATCCGATCGGCGCGCGAAAACGCTTTTCAGATTATTGAGCATTCGAATGACAATCGCCCGATTCGGCGTCGGGTGCAGATGCGAATCACTCCATGGAGCCTGACCGCGGGTGATGGTCTCAAAGAGCGCACGAGCGTCGTCGCGGTCGAGTTGGCGGCCACCGTCGAAGGGATCGAAAAACGTCGTGTCGTCCTCCACCGAGCGGACGAGAAAGTGCGCGGGCATACCGACCCCCACCAATTTGACACCAACCCGACGGCCAACCTCGATCATCAGAATTGACAGACTGATGGGGATGCCGGTCCTCGTCTCAATGACGCGATCCAGGCACGAATTGCGCCAGTCGTAGTACGCGTCTTTGTTGCCCGCGAACCCCAATTCATCGAAGAGGTACCGGCTGACACCTTCGGGCGTGGCAGTCGGGCAGTCAGCCGCGATGAGATCCAGCGCGGCCAACCATTCGATCTCGTCGAGACCCGGTTGCAGTACAGCTGACATGACGAGCGATGCCTCGTCGAGGTCGAGCGAATCGGAGTCCCCCGACATCAGCTTCGCGAACCGGGCGGACGTCATCGCTGCCCCCGAATGACCATCGCCGAATGCACGGCGTCACGGTATCGGCGACTACCTTCGGCCCCATGATCCCAGGTGTACATCTCACTGAGCACGGTGACAAGCCGGCCATCATCATGGCCAACTCAGGCTTCACCCAGACCTACCGAGAACTGGACGCTGCCGCCAACCGCCTCAGCCGGCTCCTGCGATCCGCGGGCCTCAACCCGGGTGACCACATTGCGATCTGCATGGAGAACCACGATCGGTATCTCGAGGTCATCTGGGGCTGCCATTACGCGGGTCTCGTCTACACTGCCGCCTCGTCGCGTCTGCAAAGCGCCGAACTCGAATACATCATCAACGACTGCGGAGCACGCGCCTACATCACCTCGAAGTACAAGGCCGACCAAGCCGCAGAAGTGATGTCGGCCACACCGAACGTCGAACTCCGCCTGATGTTGGACGGCTCGATCGATGGCTACGAGGCGTATGAGTCCGCAGTCGAAGCGCAGTCGCCCGAACCGCTCGACGAGGCGCGCATCGCTGGGATGGACATGCTGTATTCGTCCGGTACGACCGGCATGCCCAAGGGCATCACTCGAGCATTCCCGAACGAGCCGCTCGAAGAGTGGAACAACGGCGTCACCGGGCTCTGCCAACTGCTGTTCGGCGTTGACGACACCACGATCTACCTGTCGCCCGCGCCCTTCTACCATGCAGCTCCGCTCCGCTTCTGCATGGCCCAACACGCATTGGGCGCCACCATCGTGGCAATGGAGAACTTTGATGCTGAGCGCTATCTGCAGCTCGTCGAGGAGTACGACATCACCCATAGCCAGGTCGTTCCGACGATGTTCGTGCGCATGCTCAAGCTCGACGAGGAAACCCGAGCCAAGTACGACGTGTCATCTCTTCAGTACGTGATTCACGCCGCTGCGCCGTGTCCGGTGCCGACGAAGAAGTCGATGATCGAGTGGTTCGGGCCGGTTATCCACGAGTACTACGCAGGGTCTGAAGGCAATGGCTTCGTCTACTGCAACTCCGATATGTGGCTCGCGCATGAGGGCACCGTGGGGTCGCCGATCAATTGCACGCTGCACATCTGCGGTGAAGATGGCGAGGAGGTGCCGCAGGGACAGCCGGGAACGGTGTTCTTCGACGGTGGAGCCGAGTTTGAGTACCACAACGACCCAGCCAAGACGAAGGGCTCGCGTCACCCCAAGGGATGGAGCACGCTGGGCGATGTCGGTTACCTCGATCCCGATGGCTTCCTGTATCTCACAGACCGCAAGGCGTACATGATCATCTCGGGCGGGGTGAACATCTATCCGCAGGAGGCCGAGAACGTCTTGGTGACCCACGACAAGGTCATCGACGTCGCTGTGTTCGGAGTCCCCAATGATGACTTTGGCGAGGAGGTCAAGGCCGTTGTGCAACCGCGGGTGATGCCGACGACGGCTGAAGAAGCTGCCTCGCTTGCTGGCGAACTCATCCAGTTCTGCAAGAGCCAGATCGCGGATGTGAAGTGCCCACGCTCGGTCGATTTCCGTGAAGAACTCCCCCGCCATCCGACCGGCAAGCTCTACAAGCGCCTCCTGAAGGACGAATACTGGAAGGCTGCCGGTCGAGCAATCTGAGCGTGAGCCGTCACCCATATCTCAGTCACGAAGGTCCGGTCGCGTTCGCGCATCGCGGTGGCAACTTGGAAGCGCCTGAGAACACGCTGGCCGCCTTCGAGCACGCCGTCTCCTTGGGGTACCGGTATCTCGAAACTGACGTCCACTGCAGTGCTGACGGCGTCCTCGTTGCGTTCCACGACTCGGACCTGCAGCGAACATGTGGCATCGATGCAAACATCGCCGATTTACGCTGGGCGGAGATCGCCGAGTTGCGGGTCAATGACCTCGAGCCAATCCCGCGGATGATCGACCTGCTCGACCGATGGCCGGACCGCCGGTTCAACATTGACTGCAAGTCCGATGAGTCAGTCGACCCCCTCATCGAGCTGGTCGAGCAGCGGGGACTCCTCCCGCAAATCTGTGTCGGCGCGTTCAGTCTGAAACGGCTACGCGCGCTGCGGACGCGTCTCGGCTCCGGGCTGCTCACTTCGATGGCCCCGGCAGAGATCGCTGCGCTTCGACTCATTGGCCGCCTGCCCGGAGCGCAGCCGCGTGCGGCGCAGGTCCCGACTGCTGCCGGCCGCCTCACCGTCGTCAATGAACGCTTCATCGCCAACGCCCGACGCGCTGGGGTTCCCGTCCACGTCTGGACGATCAATGATGCGCCCGAGATGCACCGCCTGCTCGATCTCGGTGCCGATGGCGTGATGACTGACGATGTCGCGATGCTCCGCAACGTGATGATTGAACGCAACGTCTGGTCAGGCTGAACGCGGAATCACTTCGGGGGCGTTCTCACCCTTCGGCGAGATGTTGCAGATCGCTGCGACGGCCATAGACGATGATGCTGTCACCAGCAGCCAGTTCGACATCGACCGGCGGCGTTCCGAAGAACCCCTCGGGCTGTTGTACACCCAGCACCCGGACCGCCGGAAGCGCGTCATCGATGCTGCGCAGACTTCGTACCGTCGGCCCCGGGCCACCCATGACTTGCACCGACCCCACGACGAAGTCCTCACCGACGGCCAACAGTTCAACCATCTGCTTGTCGAGGCGAGGAAGTAACCGGCGCCGCGCCTCCCGATGACCAACCTTCACGAGCCATCGCTGCATCGGGCGGTTGGCAACCAACATCACGGCGAGCACAAGACCGGAGACGGTGACCATGGCCCGTTCCGCTGTGTTGCCCGGACCCGGCGCCAGAAAGCCAACGAGCACGGTGACGACCAACGTCGGGGTGCCAAGATTTCCGAGAAACATTGTGATCCCGATGATCTTGCGCCTGTCCGGGTCGTTCACGACGTTCTCGGCCTCGGTCGTGGTGAATCCAGCACCGCTGAAAGCCGACCGAGCCTGAAAGCTGGCCACGTCTGGTGGCAGTCCGGTGGCGATCAAGGCGCCAGCGGCCAAACGGGTAAACGCCATCGACAAGATGGCCACCACGAGGAACGTTGCGACTGCGTACATGCAGCGATGTTGGCATCACCGGCACCCGGTCGATGCAACCCGACGGTGAACGCTCACGCGCAAACTGTCGCGACACCGGACCTAAGGTCGGGCCATGACGTATCAACATCCGCCGCGATCAACGGTCAGGGCACCGCAACATCTCGTCGCGAGTGCAGATCAATTGGCGACGACGGCGGGCAACGAGATGTTCGCTCGTGGCGGCAACGCCGTCGATGCAGCGATTGCGACCAACGCCGCCATCGCGGTGACCGGACCGCATCTGTGCGGCATGGGAGGCGATCTCTTCGCGCTCGTCCACGTCGATGGTGAGGTCTTCGCGCTCAATGCTGCCGGTCAAGCCGGCTCAGGTGCAGACGCCGATGCGCTCAGGTCGCAAGGCTTCAGCGAGATGCCGTTCAAGCTCGACATCCGATCCGTCACGGTGCCTGGTTGTGTCGACGGCTGGGCCGCGCTGCACGAACGATTTGGATCACTTCCCCTTGAAGTGATCCTCGCGCCGGCGATCCAGCTGGCGTCGGCGGGCTTTCCGGCCAGTCCGCTGCTGGCCGGAATCGGCGGCCGTCTCGACCCGACCAGCCGGGCCAACCTCGCTGAACTCTTCGACCAGGCCACCTCCCCAGGGTCCCTCGTCCGCCGACCGGGGGTCGCGCTGGCACTCGCCGATCTTGCCGCAGGAGGACGCGACACGTTCTACCGAGGAGCGTTCGGTGACGGCCTGATCCAACTCGGCGACGGCTTGTTCACGGAATCCGACCTCGAGACATCACAGGCAAACTGGGTCACTCCCCTCACCACATCGGTCTTCGGCGTCGACCTCCACACCGTTGGTCCGAGCACCCAGGGATATCTGACGCTTGGATCGGCACATCTGGTCGACCAACTACGCGCCGCCGGCAAGTTTCCCGCCGATCCCGACAACGATGAGTGGGCCCACCTGCTGATCGAAGCCTCGACCGCCGCGGGCCACGATCGTCCCGACCGGCTGCACGAACACGCCGACGGTGCCGCTCTCGTCGAAGAGATCGCCGGACGAATCGACCAGGTCGATCGCGAACGAGCCAGCAACCGATGGGCGCCGGATCGAGACGGCGACACCACCTACCTCTGCACCGCAGGGCGTAGCGCTGATGGCCGGATGATGGGCGTGTCACTGATCCAGTCGAACGCCTCCGGACTTGGCAGCCACCTGGTCGAGCCCAACACCGGTATCAACCTCCACAACCGCGGCATGGGGTTCAACTTGCATCCAGGGCATCCGGCAGAACTTGGACCTGGTCGCTGCCCTCCTCACACGCTGTCCGCAGCGCTGGCCACGCGCGATGGTGAGCTGCTCAGCGTCTTTGGGACGATGGGCGGTGACGCTCAGCCCCAAATTCTGTTGCAAGTCGCCACTCGTCTCTTCCACCACGGCCAATCGCCGGGCATGGCCATCAACGCGGGGCGCTGGGCTTTGAAGGGGCCCGAGACCGGGTTCGACACCTGGACCGCTGCGAGCGGACCCAGCGTGTCAATCGAGGGCCACGCCGCCGACTCCTGGATCGCTGGTCTCCGCGACCGCGGGCACGTGGTTTCGTCCACGGGTCCGTGGGACTCAGGCTTCGGGCACGCTCACGCAATCGTCGTCGAGGCGAATGGAACGTTGGCTGGTGCGGCTGATCCACGCACCATCGTCGGGAGCTGCGCCGGGCGCTGACAGCCGTGTTGCCGCCGTTGGTGGCAGGTGACTGCCCCCGGTTCGCCATCAACAACATCAGCTCAGCAGCGGAAGCACCTCTTGCGCGAAGCGGGCCATCTGCTCGTCGGCCTTCTGGTAGCTGTCACCGAGAAGGTGAGGGAAGATCGTGAGGTACTCGAAGCCGAGGAGGTCCTTCAAAAACTGGATCTCCGACGCGACGTGTTCGGGCGTGCCGACCAGCATCGTCTTGTTCTCGATCGACTCGTCGAGCGTCGGGATCAGGCCCGGCTGAGCGGGCTTTCCATCTGGGCCCATGTAGCCACGGCTCCAGCCGTAGGGGCCAAGGAACTTCCAGAACTCGTCGTGACCGTTCAATGCGCTGGCCCGGGCCTCTTCCATCGTGTCCTCGATGCGGTATGACACGACGAGCATGCGCTTCTCATGAGCCTGCAGCTCGACCCCATCATGTGAGGAGGCGTAGTTCTCTCCGTACGTGTCCCAGAATCGCTTGATGAAGCTGTAGTGCTGGTTCCAAAAGACGGCACCGTGATCGACCGTCGGCACGTAGTCGAGAGTCGGTGGCGAGGTCACCGCCTGCCAGATCTCGTACGGGTAGACCGGTCGCGGGATCAGCGTCAGGTCGGTGACCGTCTCGCCTCGGTCGGGGATCCCGGGGATCGGAATCTGGAAGTGCTTCCCCTCGAACCGGAAGCTCTCCTGGCTCAGCGCACGACGGACGATTTCCATCGACTCCTCAAAGATCTCGCGGTTGAACAGGTCAGCCGCAGCTTGATCCGGGTTGTCCTGGGAACCAATCGACACACCCTTGTCGTTGAGGTGTAGTACCTCGCGCGGGACGGTTCCACGACCGACGCCGAGCATCGCTCGACCTCCCGAGAGGTTGTGCAGGGTGGCAAAGTCTTCCGCGAGACGCATCGGGTTCCACTGCGGGACGACGTTGAACATCGCTCCGAAGCGCAAGGTGGTCGTCTGCGCCGCGATCCATGTCGAGATCAGCAATCCATTGGGAATGACTTCGTAGCCCTCGTACTGGAAGTGGTGCTCGGTCGTCCAGAACGAGTCAAAGCCAAGGCGTTCGGCTTCCTTTGCCGAGTTGACGTAATCCAGGGTCGCCTGCCAGCAGGCCTCGTTCGAGTAGCGGCGGTCCATCGGGTCCGGTTTGCCCGCGCCGGCGTCGTCCATCTCGACGCCTCCGAAGAAGAATGCACCAAGCTTGAGATCTTTTGCAGCGACCATGGCGTCTATGTTCCCACGATGGCATCGACGCTTTTGCAACGGGCAACCACAATTCACACGGATGTGACACATCTGCAACAGGACATCCGCATCATTGACGGCGTGATCACCAAGGTTGGACAACTGTTGCCAGCCGACGGCGATGACGAAGTCATCGATCTCGACGGCTACGTCCTACTGCCCGCAGCGGTTGAACCCCACGCCCATCTCGACAAGGCGTTCCTTGCAGAGCGCATCGTCAATCCGACCGGCGATCTCATGGGAGCGATCACTGCGATGGGCGAGAACCGCCATCTGCTTAGTGTCGACGAGACAATCGAACGTGCTGAGCGTGCCGCCCGCTTGATGGCCTCGAACGGCTACCGCGCTGTGCGCAGCCACGCTGATACCACGACCGCTCACGGGCTGCGGAGCATCGAGGCACTGGCCGAGGTGAAGCAACGGGTCGCCGCGGTGATCGATGTCCAAATTGTCGCACTCTCAGGATGGCCGGTGATGGGCCCATCCGCCGCGGACCAGCGCGCGTTGCTCAACGAGGCCCTCGCTGCCGGAGCCGACCTCGTTGGCGGGTGCCCGCACCTCGAAGGAGGTGACACACTCGGGCCCACCGAGTTCTTCCTGCAAACAGCCACTGACCACGGCGTCGATGTCGACCTCCACACCGACGAGACGTTGGACCCGACTGCACGGGGTCTCGCCGAGCTGGCCGAGCTGGTGTCGTCGGGCTTCGAGCATCAGGTCACGGCCAGTCATTGTGTGAGTCTGAGTATGCAGCCGGAGCCTGAACAGCGAGCTACGGCAGAGGCGGTGGCCGCCGCTGGCATCGGCGTCGTCGCACTCCCGCACACGAACCTTTTCTTACAAGGACGGGGCCACTCCCCCATGCCGCGCGGCCTGACCGCCGTCGCAGCCCTGCGCGCTGCGGGCGTGCGCGTCGCGGCCGGCGCTGACAACCTTCAAGACCCCTTCAATCCCGTTGGCCGCGCCTGCCCCTTCGAGACCGCTGGCCTGATGATCATGACGGCCCACATGCTTCCGCATGAAGCATGGGCCTCGGTCAGCGGTGTTTCTGCCGATGTCACGGGCCTCGGAGCCCAAACGATCAAGGTCGGCCAACCGGCTGATCTCGTCGCTGCCCGCGCGGCTACAGTACGCGAAGCAATCGCGTTCGGGCCGACCGACCGCATCGTGTGGCGAAACGGACAGCGTCTCGCCGCATGACTGATCTCACCCCAGACCACCAACAGGGAGCACCGCACTTGTCCGCCACCCGCGAGCATGCGCTCGAATTCAACAATTTGTCCATGGTGTTTCCCGACGGGACCCATGCACTGGACAACGTCTCGATCAACATCGACCCTGGAGAATTCGTCACCGTTGTCGGCCCCTCAGGTTGTGGGAAATCCACACTGCTCCGCATCGCGTCCGGCCTCGAAACGCATACCGGTGGCGAGTGCAACGTCGACCGCGACTCGATCGGATACGTCTTCCAAGATGCAACTCTGTTCCCCTGGCGCACCGTCCGCAAGAACGTCGAACTGATTGCCGAACTCCACGGCGAGAGCTCTGCTGCGATGTCGGACCGTGTTGACGAATCGCTTGCCCTGGTCAACCTCGACGAGCATGAGGACAAGTACCCCAAGCAACTCTCCGGCGGAATGCGAATGCGCGCCTCACTGGCCCGTTCACTCGTGCTGCAACCCGATGTCTTCCTCTTCGACGAACCGTTCGGTGCACTCGATGAGATCAGCCGGGAGCGACTGAACGACGAGCTCCTGTCGTTGTTCAAGACCAAGAACTTCGCTGGACTCTTCATCACCCACTCGATTGCCGAAGCGGTGTTTCTCTCCACGCGGGTCCTCGTCATGTCGGCCCGTCCGGGACGCATCGTCGCCGACTACGAGGTGCCGTTCGAATACCCCCGGAGCCATGACATCCGCTACGAGCCCGCCTTTGCCGAACTGTCCGGCAAGATCTCCCAGGACCTGCGAGGAGCGCACCCGTGACCGCACTCGATGACCCCGAAGCAAGCGCCGAGGCAATCGCCCACGCATCAGAGGCCGAGACGCCGAACCCACCGAAGAAGTCCGCCGGCCTTGCCCGGTTTGCCGGACCCGCCGCGGTCTTCGGCTGCTTCATTGGATTCTGGTACCTCACCCATCACGTCCTGATGTCAGAACCGAAGAAGCCGCTGGTCCCCGTTCCCCACCGAGTCCTTCAAGAATCGATCCTCACCTGGAATATCGAACGCGGGGCGGGCGGCTCACGCACCGGCGGTGGCCTCCTCAAGCTGCTCGATGGCCTGTGGTCCTCGGTCCAGGTCGCTGGGCTCGGCCTCGCCATCGCTATCGCACTCGGCTTCGTGCTGGCCACGATTATGAGTCAAGCAAGTTGGGTCCAGAACTCGATCTGGCCATTTCTCATTGCACTCCAGGCCATGCCGATCCTCGCGTTCGTACCGCTCATCGGCACCGTCATCGGATTCAACTTCAAGGCCCGGGTGATGGTGTGCGTCATCATCGCCATCTTCCCGATCGTCGCGAACACGTTGTTCGGTCTCCTCAGTGTCGACAAGGGATACCACGAACTGATGTCGCTCAATGGCGCCTCGCGTTGGACCCGACTCTTCAAGCTGCAGTACCCGGCGGCCATGCCTTCGATCTTCACTGGACTGCAGATCTCTGCGGGCCTCTCGGTGGTCGGCGCGGTGGTCGGAGACTTCTTCTTCCGGCAGGGAGAGCCGGGTCTCGGACGCCTGATCAACCTCTATCAGAACTCAACTGAGTATGAGCAGATGTATGGCGCCGTCGTCATGTCGGCATTCCTGGGCATTGCTGTGTTTGTGCTTTTCGGATGGATCGGCAACCGGGTGGTCGGCAACTGGCACGAGAAGCGCTCCAACTGACGTCACACCAGTCTCGGTGTGACGATGGGCGCAAGGACGAAACAAGAAGTTCACGCGTCGCAGTTCTGAGCCCGTTGCTCTTTCTCCTAGTGTGTGTCCACCGGCGTCAACATTCCGGTCCATCACCACAACCTCCAGGGGGAGACACCTACTCATGCAAAACACTCGCCTGACCAAGCTGGCTGCATTCGGTGCAGTCGCCGCCATTTCTGTTGCCGCATGCGGCAGCGACGACGAGGCGTCGACAGACACTGAAGCGCCAGCCGGCACCGAAGCACCTGCCGACACCGAGGCACCTGCCGACACCGAGGCACCTGCTGACACCGAGGCACCTGCTGACACCGACGCACCCGCCGACGACGGAATCCTCTCCGCTGTCTGTCCTGAGACCATCGTCATCCAGACCGACTGGTTCCCGGAAGCCGAGCACGGCGCCCTGTACCAAATGGTCGGCGAGAACCCATCCATCGACGCCGACAAGAAGGTCGTCAGCGGCCCGTTGGTCGCGAGCGGAGGTGTCGCAACTGGCGTCAACATCGAGATTCGCACCGGTGGCCCCGCCGTTGGCTTCCAGCAGGTCGTCTCGCTGATGGCACAGGACGCTGACGTCACCTTCGGTTACGTCGCAACCGACGAAGCAATCGAGAACTACGCAGACAACCCGACCACGGCGTTTGTCGCACCGCTCGAGATCAACCCGCAGATCATCATGTGGGACCCAGCGACCTACCCAGACGCCCAGACCATTGCCGATCTGGCTACCGCAAAGGACGGCGACGGCGTCACCATTCGATACTTCGAGACAGGCGCATACATGCAGTTCCTGCTCGCTGATGGTCAGGTCACTGAAGGCCAGCTCGACGGCAGCTACGACGGCGGCCCCTCGGTGTTCATCGCCGAGAACGGTGCCATCGCCCAGCAGGGCTTCGCTTCAGCCGAGCCCTACAACTACGAGAATGTCTTCACCGACTGGGGCAAGCCCGTCAAGTTCCAGCTGATCCACGACGCCGGTTGGCAAACCTATGCCGCACCGCTCGCCGTGATCGATGCACGCAAGGCCGAACTCAGCGATTGCATGGCGGCGTTCGCTCCCATCGTGCAGCAGTCCACCATTGATTACATCAACGACCCGGCTGCCACCAACGAGCTCATCGTTCAGGCCGTCAACGAGTACAACGACTTCTGGGTCTACGACGCAGAACTCGGTGCAGCATCGGTTGCACTGCAGCTCGAACTCGGTCTGGTCAGCAATGGCCCGGACGCCACGCTTGGCAACTTCGATGAGAACCGGCTGACCGGCTTCATCGAGATCGCCGGCCCGGTGTTCGGCGTCGAGGGGCTCACGCCCGCCGACCTGGTGACCAACGAGTACATCGACGCATCGATCGGACTTCCCGTCGAGGCCGTCGAAGAGCCCGAAGCCCCGGCAACCACCGAAGCCCCGGCTGACGCACCCAGCGAGGAATTTGTCGGCATCGTGCAGTCCGACCCAGCGACCTACACCGAGTACGTAACACAGCTGGGACTGTTCGGTGATGAGGCCCTGGGCTTCCTCGACGCACCTCACACGGCTCCGTCAGCGACACCGCTGCGCGCTGCTGGCGACACGCTGCTGGCCAGCTTCCCTGCCGACGCCGCCGAAGCTGATTCACTGTTGCTCCAGACAGTGATGGCAGGTTTCAACAGCGCACTCCAGACGTCAGAAGACGGCGACGCAGCAACCGCTGTAGCCGAACTGCTCGGCCTTCAGGCCGACGCAACCGCCGTCGGTGGCCTGATCCTCGCCGCTCTCGGAGCTGCGTAGCTCACATCGAGATACCGACAATGTGATTGATCATATCGGTGCGCTCCTCTGGTCCTCGTGGCCTGAGGGGCGCACCGTTGTGCTTTTTCTGGACAACAGCCCGACGGTGGTGCGCCGCGCGGCCCGAACCTCAGGTCATCGGGAGTTCGAAGGCGGCGATCTCGCCAAGCGCTTCGCCCAACGATTTCACTGCGCCGTCAAACAGTTGCTTTCCGAGTTCCGCGGTGGCCGGAAGCGGGTCACCGATGTGTCCGTCGGGGCCGAAGTCGTTTGACAGCCAGCCGAAGGCAACCGATCCGCCAAACTTGACGTGCTGGTTGTCGGCGAGCTGCTCGGGGACGTTTCGTGTCGCGACCGACATGTCGACCAGTTCGGGGGCGAGATGCAGCATCAGCGATGTTTCGTCAGTTCCGCCGTGAATCCCCATGCCGAGTTCGCCAGCTGCGGAGTGGCCGCCTTGATCGGGTGGAATCGACGGATGGGCCAGGAACGTCATCAGCCCGTGAGCGAGCCGCAATTCGCGGTTGGCGGCTGCAACGAGGGCCGAATTGCCGCCGTGCCCGTTGAGGAACACGAGCTTTCGAGCCGGGGTCTTGGCGATACAGCGGCCGATGTCGTCAAGTACGGCAAGCAGCGTGGACGCCGACAACCAGATGGTGCCGGAACTCCACGCGTGCTCGTTTGACTTCGTGTAGGCCAAAGGAGGAAGCAACCAGACGTCGTGCTGTTCCCCGACCGCATCGACAGCACCTGTCGCGACTCGATCCGCAATCAGGAGATCAGTGTTGAACGGTAGGTGCGGTCCGTGCTGCTCGATGGCGCCAAGCGGCTGCACGATGATGCTCGATGCGCTGAGCGCCTCATCGAGTTGTGGGGCGCGAAGTTCGTCGAGGCGGCGTGATGTTGAAACAGATGACACACGCTCACGTTACGCCGCTGACCCAACCGCGCGGGAGACTGGGCTAGTGAGCGATCAACCCGAGTCACAAACCTTCGATGCCATCGTGGTCGGAGCCGGCCACAATGGACTCGTCACTGCCGCGTATCTGGCGCGGGGCGGCATGAAGACGCTGCTGCTCGAGGCACGGTCGCACGTGGGCGGTACGGCGGCAAGCGAGTCGTTCGGGGGTGCCACGGTCAACATCTGCAACTGTGACCATCTGACCTTTCGCACCACTCCAGTGATCTCCGAACTCGGCCTGGCTGCGCACGGCCTCGAGTACATCGACGTCGAGCCGGCGCAGCACAACATGGCGTGGGACGGCACCCAGGCCAGTGCAAGTTGGTCCCATCATCACGATCTCGAAACGACACTTCAGTCACTCGCAGCTTCGTTTCCCGACGAGGTCGACAACTACCGCCGATACGTCAAGGCCGCGAGTCCAGCGATCAGCATGATCTTCGACGCGGCATCCGAGCCGCCCACGCTCGCCGGGCTCACGAAGCTCGCCCTGCGCAAACGTCTTGCGGGAACACCGACCTTGCTCCGGTGGTCGCGTCGGAGTGCCGCGGACGTGCTGCGGTCGTTCTTCACGACGCCAGCCATCACCGGGCCTGGGGCTCTGACTGGCCCGATGGTCTGGGGGATCTCGCCCGAGTTCGAAGGGTCAGGCTTGGGCGCATTGACCCATGCAATGCGCCACGTGGGCACTGTTGGCCGACCGGTCGGCGGAAGCGGCCAGGTCACCGAAACCCTGCTGGCTTCCTTCATCGCTGCGGGAGGTTCAATCCGCACCGACAGCCCGGTCGCTTCAATCAGTTGCGACGGCGACGCGGTGAGGGGCGTCAGCCTGACCGACGGCACCGGCTTCGACGCTCCCGTGGTCGTCTCGGCCTGCAATCCTCACGACACCTTCTTGAAATGGCTCACAAACCCGCCGGCGAAGGCCGACGATCTGATCCGTCGATGGCGCAATGTGCCCCATGACGAGGGCTACGAATCCAAGATCGATGCGATCCTCACCGCTCCCCCGGTGCTCAAAGGGCATCATCGGCCGCTCGGACCGACCACGGTTATCGCGCCCTCACTCAGCGACATTGATCGCGGCTACCACCTGATGCAGCGCGGCGAGATCCTCGACCGTCCCGGGATGCTCGTCAACGTTCCAACCCTGCTTGACCCGACGATGGCCCCCGAGGGCCGTCACGTGTTCAGCCTCGAAGCACTGTTCACGCCGTACGGGTTCCGCGGCCCTGACGGCGCCGGGTGGGCTGATCCGAACCGTCACGGCGCTGAGCCTCGACGTTGGCTCGAGGCATTCGCTGAGTTGTGCGAGCCAGGGTTCCTGGACTCCATTGTCGAATGGCGTGCCATGACGCCAGCGGTCTACGAGTCGGCATTCCATCTTCCGGCCGGACATGCAACGAGCTTTGCTGGCGGCCCGCTCGCTGCTTTCCGCAACCCGAATCCTGAGCTGACAAAGTATGAGACCGCAGTCGACGGCCTCTACCTCACCGGCGCCGCGACATTCCCCGGCGCCGGTGTGTGGGGCGCCAGCGGCCGGAACTGCGCCACCGTCATCCTCGCCCACCGTTCCTAACGCCACAAAACTCCCGAAATGTGTGGGATGAGCGCCGCTGAGCGAACATCACGCCACATTTTTCGGACTGGACTGGGCCGAACTGGACTGGACTGGACCGGACTGGACCGAATGGAGTGGAGTGGGCTCGTTGGAACCGGATGGAGGGGTGGCGGGCGGAATAGGGGGAACGGGCGTACGGTTGAACACATCATGAGATCACCCGGATCATTGAACTTGGGTCGGTACTTCGGAATTCCGGTCCGCGCCCACTGGAGCATGGCGCTTGTCGCTGCACTGTTCGGGGCCAACCTCGCGGCCGCGCTCGGCGTCGTCGCCGGCCTGATCGCCACGCTCGCCTTCTTCATCTCCATCCTTCTGCACGAGTTCGGCCATGCACTGGTGGCGCGTCGCTACGGCGTCAACACCGAGTCGATTGATCTGTGGGCGCTCGGTGGCGTTGCCCGGCTCGATCGTGAGTCGCCCACGCCGAAGGCCGACGGCCTGATCGCTGTCGCCGGCCCCGCAGTCAGCTTGCTGATCGGTGTCATAAGTGTCGGATTGGCATTCCTGTTCCGTTCCAACGTCTTGATCTGGATCGGGTTCATCAACGTCGTGCTCGCCGTGTTCAACATGCTCCCCGGCTCACCGCTCGACGGCGGCCGCGTGGTTCGAGCGGTGCGGTGGGCGCGCACCGGTAACAAGTACCGGGCAATGCGCGACGCTGGCAATGCTGGTCGCGTCCTCGGATGGAGTCTCGGCATCATCGGCGTAGCACTGATGATCCAAGGAATGCAGGGCATCTTCATTGCCGTCACCGGCGTGTTCATTGCGATGAACGCTCGCGCGGAGATCATGGCCTCATACATCGGTGAGCAACTCGATGGCGTGAAGGTCCGCGACCTCACATGGTTCGGCATTGCCCATGCTGGTAGCGACATGGATGCTGATTCGATGATCGATCAGCGGCAACGACTCGGTCATGCCGGGGCGGTCGCGCTCGACGCGAACGGCGACGGCCATGTGGACGGGCTCGTCCTCGAGGATCAGCTGTGGGCCATCCCGTCCGATCAGCGAGCGATGGTGATGCTCACCCAGCTGATGACGCCCTTCAGCACACTGGCCAAGGCTGGGCCAGACGATGATCTGTCGTCAGTGCTCCCCCGCGTGAACCCGACGAATCCACTCGTCACCGTCTGGAACGGCGACAAACTCCTCGGTATCGTTCCCGCCAAGCGGCTTGCCGAACGATTGCAACTGGCTCAACAGCGAGCTTTCAGCAACTGACGCTGCTGGTGAGGATCAGGCGTCTTTGACGGCCCAGTCGCGCTTGGCGACGGGATCCTTGTCGCTCCAGGGGAAATTGATCCACTGATCGGTCCGCTTCCACACGTAATCGCATTTCACGACAGAGTGCGACTTCTCGTAAATGCAGGCAGTGCGGACTTCGCCAACTTTGCCCTCACAGAATTCTTCGACCGACTTGAGGGTATGGCCCGTATCAGCGACGTCGTCAACGACAAGAATCTTGCCGTGTGACAGGTCGACAAAATCGGGAGCCGGCGGGAGGATGCGCGGGACTTCGAGACGCTCGTCCACGCCGGTGTAGAACTCGACGTTCATTGTGTAGACGTTCTTGATCGAGAGGGCGTACCCAATGGCCCCTGCCGGGAGCAATCCGCCCCGGGCGATTCCGAGAATCATGTCGGGCTCGTAGCCATCGTCGGCCACCATCTGCGACAGCGTTCGTGTGGCCTCACCCAGCATGTCCCAGGTCATAATCTCGCGCTCTTCAGACATGTCTGGGGAACCTACTCGGGCCACACCGGGATGCCGCCATTTCAGAGGCAGATGTCGGCAGGCCGAACGGGAACCCGGTCCAGCGCGGCGTCCACACCTGCTTGAGCGAGCGCATCACGGATGGCAGCCACAACCGCAGGCGTGGAGGAGATACAGGGCGGTTCGCCGACACCCTTCGCGCCAAGCGGGGCAAGCGGGTCAGGCTGCTCGATCAGCGTGGCCAGGACAGGCGGCATGTCGAGGAACGTCGGCAGGAGGTAGTCCGTGAAGTTGCCGTTGCGAATGACGCCATCGACTTGAATGATCTCCTCCATCACCGCCAGTCCCAGCCCCTGGGCGATGCCGCCTTCGATCTGACCGACGACCGAGAGCGGGTTGAGGGCTCGACCCACGTCTTGGGCGGTGGCGATCTGGACCACTTTGACCAGGCCGAGATCGGGGTCGACATCAACGACTGCCCGGTGGGCGACGAAGGCGAACGCGGTGTGGGGATTGCCCTGGCCGTTCTCGTCGATCTCAGTGGTCGGCGGATGCCGGTACTCAACGGTCTCGTCGATGTTCAACCCGGAACATGCCGCAGCGGCGTCAAGGCGTGAACCACTGGTTGGGTCAACGATGTCGGTGCCGTCGATGAAAAGACCCGTCGCGTCCCAGCCGTTGGCGGCGGCCACCTGCTCAAACACGAGATCGCGCACGACTCCGCACGCCTTGTTGACAGCACCGCCACTCATCCAGGTTTGACGCGAGGCCGATGTCGACCCGGCCGAACCAACCTGCGTATCAATCGGATCGATCACTACCGCATCGATGCCCAGCACCGTCCGAGCGATCTGCGGCGCAAGCGTGACGAACCCTTGGCCGACCTCCGACGTGGCGAATTTGAGATGGACGTGGACCCCGTCGGGGCTGTCGACGAGTCGACACCGAGCGGTTGCGTAGTCGTCGAACGCCTCTGAATACATCAGGTTTTTGATCGACACACCCCAGCCGATGCCGCGCACCACGTCGGCCGCATCGGCGGTTCGGCCAGCCCCGCCGGGCAACTTCATCGCGTCCTGGGACCCATCGGGCAGCAGGAGCCCGCCGACGGGCTCGTCGGGGAGTGGCAGGGCACTGGTTGCACGGAGGCACTCCTCGACAGGGGCCACGTTCAACACCGGCTGTCCGGTGATCAACGTGTCGCCAGTCGTCATCGCGTTCCGCAGCCTGATATCGAACGGATCAATGCCGCACGCGGCTGCGAGCTTGTCCATCTGCGACTCGTACGCAAAGCAGGCTTGCACAGCTCCGAACCCGCGCATTGCGCCGCATGGGAGATGGTTGGTTCGCACCGCCCAGCCATCGACCACTGCGTTTGGACAGCGGTATGGACCCTGCGCCAACGTGATCGCATTGATCAGCACCGCTGACGAGGTCGACGCGTACGCTCCCCCGTCGAAGACCATCTTCGATTCGATCTTGACGATCTCGCCGTCGGCGGTGGCGTGGTGGCGCATCCAGATCGACGCAGGGTGACGATGGACGTGTCCAAGGAAGCTCTCACCACGGCTGTACGCCATGCGCACCGGTCGGCTGACTCGTAACGCGAGGAGGCAGCAGTGCACCTGCAGGCTGATGTCTTCGCGCGCGCCGAAGGCGCCTCCCACCCCACCGAGGACCAGCCGCACGTTCTCTTCGTCGAATCCCAGACAGGCCGCGATCTGGTGCCGGTCTTCATGCAACCACTGGGTGGCGACATGCAGTTCAATGCCCTTGCCACCTGAATCCGGGAGGGCGAGTGCGGCTTCAAGGCCGAGAAACGCCTGATCTTGCATGCCGATCTCGTACGTGCCCTCGATGACGACGTCGCCAGTCGCTGCCGCGTCCCCGTGGACGATCCGCTGGTGACGGATCACGTTGCCGTCTGGGTGAATCGGGTCGCGCATGCCACTGATTGCTTCGTCAGCGTCAAGCAACGGAGTCAGCACCTCGTACTCGACCACAATCGCTTCCATGCCGCGGCGAGCAACCTCGGGGTCATCGGCTGCAAGCGCCGCGACTGGCTCACCGACATAGCGCACCACGTCGGAGGCAAACACCGGTTGATCTTGCGAGATCAGCCCATAGGTCAACTGGCCGGGGACATCGTCGGCGGTGACGATTGCTTGCACGCCGTCGATCTTCCACGCAGCGGAGAGGTCGATCGACAGAATGCGGGCGTAGGGGTGTGGCGAGCGCAGCGTCACACCGAACAGGCAGCCGTCTGCGGAAATGTCCGAGGAGAAGGCGTATGTGCCTTGCACCTTCTCGACGCCGTCAGGACGCGTCGGAGACGTGCCCAGCGCCCCGTGTCGCGGCGTCGTCGTGGTGGTCTGGTCGATCACGCTCATGTCGATGCTCCCAGCTCGCCACCGGCGGATCGTCGGGCGACCGCGACTTGCTGAACCGCATCGATAATTCGGCCATAACCGGTACAGCGACACACGTTGCCTGCCAGTTCCTCACGAATCTCGGTGTCGCCTGGCTCGGGCGAGCGGTCAAGTAAATCATGGACTGCCATGATCAACCCCGGCGTGCAAAACCCGCACTGCACCGCACCAGCGTCGACGAATGCCTGCTGCACATCACTTGGAGCACCGACGGGGGCGACGCCTTCGACAGTCGTGATGGCCTGCCCCGTCGCGCTTGCAGCCATGACGAGACACGAGCAGACGAGTTCGTCGTCGACGAGCACGCTGCACGAACCGCACTCCCCCTGTTCGCATGCGCCCTTCGCGCCCATGAGGCCGAGGCGGTCGCGGAGGACGTCGAGAAGGTTCTCGCCGAGCCACGAATCGCGGACCTCGCGGTCCTCGCCGTTGACATGCAACGTGAAGATCTCATTCATAACGATGCTCCTGCTCGCCGCGCGAGCCGTTTGGCCAAGACCCCAACGGCGTGTCGGCGGTATTCGGCAGTTGAGCGGTGATCGGTGATCGGCCGGCTGGCCGCAGACACACTGGCTGCGAAACGTTCGAGTGCATCGGCGGGCGCCGTGAGTGTTGCCCAGTCAATCGATGATGCGAGCAATTCTTCAGCGTCGGGACAGCGCAGAATCGTCGGCCCGACGGATCCGAGGGCCACGGCAACGCGCTCGTGTGTGCGGTCGACCACCAGCGCGACGCTCGCGACCGCGATCACCATGGCATTACGTACCCCCACCTTCGCATAGCCCTGCCAGCCCTCGACAACAGGAAGCGTGATCTCGGTGATCAGCTCGCCCGGCTCGATGGCGGTGCGCTTGACGCCGACGATGAAGTCGGTCACCGCCATTGTTCTGCCACCGGCCGCCGACGCGAGCGTGAGCTTGGCGTCGAGTGCGGCGAGGACGGGCAGACCGTCGCCTGCCGGCGAGGACGTCCCAAGGTTCCCCCCGAGCGTTCCGGCGTTGCGAATCTGTGGGGAGCCGACGGTACGCGAGGCCTCGGCCAAAGCCGGTGCGAGCGACGCAATCGGTTCATGCATCAGTTCGGTGTATGTGACGCCAGCGCCGACGGTCAGCGTCTTTGCCGCCGGGTCGTGTCGCCAGGACCGCAGGGCCGCAATCCGGTTCACCGCGACGACCGACGCGTTCGGCCGTCGGTGCCCGTCGTTGATCTCGACCATCGCGTCGGTACCGCCTGCGAGCACCATCGCACCGGGATGGTGCGCCAGCAGCGCCGTTGCCTCGTCGATCGTGGTGGGGTGCATCACCGGCATGCGTCAACTGTACAAAACGTTAAGCACTCAACGACGTGACCTTGCTCGACAACGGAGACTTTTCGCCGCCTGATCAGTCGATAATAAGCCGGTAAAAAATGCGGACAGACTTCACACCCTTGAGATCAGCCTAATTGCGACGGTACGCATGATCTGCGCAGTACAGACGTCTTGCGCCTACTTCTGATCGGCGGACGCAACATCTCATGGTGCAACATCGACCAGGGTTTCCGCTGCACATCTCCGTGAAGTTGACCGATCGACCTGCCGTCGTTGAGTCAACTTGTAAAGGTTCTCGCTCGTATCTGGTCGATTTAGTAACTCCCGCAAGTCGCTGAACAAGTCCAAGTTGTACACAACGGCTCGGGGGCTTTGGTTTTCAAATCAACACCGTGACTGAATTGGGCTCAGTGAATTCAATTTTTGATCGTTCAGTAGCTCCGAGCTACGAGCGATTAGGCGTATGGACAGTGGCGGCAGCCAGATGAGCAACAGAAATTGCGTGATGCAAGAAAGTCCGACGTGAAGACGCTGAATCCGCTGATCGGATCAACGTACGTCGGCACGCCGCAGTCGAGGGCAGCGTCATGGCGGGCGAGTATCTCTGTGGCATGCGGGTGCGCTGGGGCGAGCCGCCGAGGGTCTGGGTGCCGTCTCCAGTTTTCTCGACGCTGAGGCGTCGTACCCGTCGAATCACTGCACACTACGGCAGTGTCGCTGATTCGGATCGATGAGACAACTTCGGATTCACCAGCAGATATTTGTTGTCTCTAAATTTCTCTAATCCGCATTGAGTGTCCTGCGTTGCAACCGTCTACAGTGGAAGGGAGTGACGACAGTCATGACTTTCATTCACGAGTCCGAGGGGGAATTCAATGACGGCACGATCGTCACGAAGTGCGAAAACGATAAGTGTTGCAGCGTTGGTGAGTTTTTCACTCGTCGCTGCAGCATGCGGTAGCGATAGCGATAGTTCGAGCAGCGACGCGACTCCCGCTGCGACGGAAGCTCCAGCCGAGGACGAAGCTCCCGCCGACACCGAAGCTCCAGCCGAGGACGAAGCTCCAGCCGAGGACGAAGCTCCCGCCGAGGACGAGGCCGAGGCCGTCCCGACCCAGGGCGGAACGCTTCGCTATGGCCTTGAGGCTGACGTCAACGGCATCAACCCGGCCTCTTCATCGCTGTCGTCACCCGGCCTGATGATGGCCAACGCCGTGTTCGACACGATCACTGCTTTCACGCCCGATGGCACGGTCGTCCCGTACCTCGCCGAATCAGTCACGCCGAACGAAACCTTCGACGTCTGGACCGTGAAGCTTCGCGAAGGCGTCACCTTCCACGACGGGACGCCCCTTAACGCAGAAGCTGTCCAGGTCAACTTCGAGACGCAGCGTAACGACCCGCTTGTCGGTCTCGCCGTCCGACCGTTCTTCCCTGCGGAAGGCGCGATCGAACTACTCGATGACCTCACGATTCAGTTCAACCTGATCGCAGGTGAAGGAAACGCCTATCTTGACGGTGTTTTCGCCGGCCAACTCGGGATGGTGGCATCGCCGACCTGGCTTGCTGCGACGCTGGAGGACCCAACACTCAATCAGGCCCCTGTCGGCACCGGACCGTTTTTGTTCGACAGCCGCTCAGAGGATTCGATTACCAAGTTTGTTCGCAACGATGACTGGTGGGGCGGCGACGTCTACCTCGATGCCGTCGAGTTCCTGCCTGTGACTGATCCCGATACTCGCAATGAACTTCTGTTTAATGGCGAGATCAACGCCCTGCAGACCACCAACCAGGCATCGGTCGGCGACCTCCAGGACGACGATTCGGTCCAGAACCTCATTGATGAGAACGGCGAGGAATCCTTTGCCATGATCAACACATCTGTTCCACCATTCGACGACATCCGTGCCCGCGAAGCGCTTGCTCAGGCAACACCGTTGCAGAACTACCGTGACCTGATCGGGCTCGGCATTGCCAGCGATGCAAACCAAGGCTTTACGGAAGAAAGCAAGTACTACAACCCCGACGTTGTGCAGCAGGGCGACAATCCTGAACGGGCTCTTGAACTCGTTGCCGAATACTGCGCTGAGAAGGGCACTGACATCAACACCGTTCTTGGCGAGTCGACTGCTACGTGCACCGATGGCAAGATCAACATCGAACTGCAGTGGAGCGGCCCATCCGTCGTTCAGACCCGTATCGCCGAGATACTCGACGAGGGTTGGGATAATGCGGGCTTCAACGTCAGCTTTGACGAGTTGCCTCAGGATGAGCACATCTTGCAGACCGCGTTCGCCCAGTACAACGTCAACACATGGCGTCAGTTTGGCGCTACCGATCCGTCAGGCGACAACGTCTGGTTGTTGTGCCGCTCGATCAGCGGCATCTCCCTCAACTGGCCCCGTCTCTGCGACGAAGAGCGCGACGCGCTTCTACTCGCTGCACAGCTTGAAACCGACGAGGCAGTACGCATCGGCCAGTACCAGGAGCTAGCGCAGAAGGTTAACGACGCTTTCACGTACATCTTCTTCACTCACACCATCTGGGACAACGCTTTCGCCGAGGAAGTGCGCGGTGTGTGCGATCGCACTAACGCTGACGGCGAACCGCTCCTTTGCGCCACCAACGGTCGGACATGGTTCGACTCGGTGTACATCGCGAGCTAAGCCAGATCGTTCCACGCTCGCTACACGAGAAAGCCACTGAGAAACCGATTTGAAACAATATTGGCTTCAACGGCTAGGGGCAGCCATCGGGCTGCTCCTAGCCGTCAGTGCGCTCACGTTTGGTGCAATGAACTTGTTGGGTGATCCGCTCTTCAACATCCTCGGGCCCACCGCGGCGAGTACGACGCCGGAGGACCTTGAGATCATCGCTGCAGCCGAGGCGGAGTACAACCTCGACGACCCACTGCCCGTCCGGTACGTCAAATGGGCTAGCGCATTCATCACCGGCGACTTCGGAGTGCAGTTCAGCAGTGATGGGCAGCCTCCCGTAAGCGATCTAATCAAGGAACGTCTGCCCCGCACCTTGATGCTTTTAATCATGGCCCAGACAATGGCGATAATGGTCGCCGTACCTTGGGCCTTACTAGCTGCGTCAAAGGCGGACAAAGCTGTCGACAAGATCTCGACAATCACGGCGTTCCTTTTCATAGCGGTGCCAAACGTCGGCCTCGCTGTGATTCTGAAATACCTGTTTGCGTTGAAGTTCTCAATCTTTCCGTTGATCTATAACGCTTCCGATCCATTTTGGTCCAGGGTCTGGCAAATGATGCTTCCAGCGATCTCACTGGCGCTTCCAGCAGCTGCGATATATCAACGCTTGTTGCGAACTGACCTCATTACCACGCTGCAAGAGGACTACATTCTCACTGCGAGATCCAAAGGGGTCTCCAAACGCAATGTGTTGTTCAAGCACGCCTTGCGGCCATCACTTTTTTCTTTCATCACCATCGTCGGCATCACCACTGGGGCACTACTTGGAGGGTCCCTGATTGTCGAGCAAGTTTTTATTATCCCGGGCCTCGGCAGTGCAATCGTCGAAGCAATTCTGCGTGAAGACTTCCCCGTGGTGTTGGCCATCGTCATGATCGTCACGGCTGCTTTCGTCATGATCAACATCTTTGTTGACCTCATCTACTCCCTCATTGACCCGCGAGTGAGAGCTGAATGAGCACCGCCACTGATGGCATCGTCGAGACGAGCGGCGTCGACGATGAAACTATCAAAGCGAACGCTGAGGGCGCTGCCGAAAAACGAACCCTCGGTATAGGGTTTTGGATCGCCGTTATCTGGCTTGGCATCGTGTTCTTCGCGGCAGCTTTTGCGCCCTGGCTGCCGTTCAAAGACCCTGATGCAAACTACATCCAACGTGGTGAAAGACCCCCGTACCCGCCGTCAATGACGCACCCATTTGGTACTGACCAAGATGCCCGCGACATACTCGCTCGCACCGCCTTCGGTGGACGTGTGTCACTCACCGTCGGCCTCGTCGCTATCGCCATGGGAATGTTCTTTGGCGGCCTGATGGGCATCCTTGCCGGCTACTTCCGTGGCTGGTGGGACCGCATTTTCTCATTCATTTTCATTATCTTGTTGTCATTTCCGGCGCTTGTCCTTGCAATTTTGATCACTTCGCTCCTTGAGCGCAGCCTGCGAACAATCTCTCTCACGCTTGGCATCTTGACAATCGCTCCGGTCGGACGAGTCGCTCGAGCAACTACTATTTCGTTCACTGAGCGCGAGTTTGTCCTGGCCGCTCGGACCCTCGGAGCGAAAAACGGCCGCATCATTATCCGCGAACTTCTCCCGAACGTCGTTATTCCAATGTCAGCGCTTGCTCTGCTTGGCATGGGCGTTGCTGTCGTCGCCGAGGCTGGCCTGGCCTTCCTTGGTCTTTCGGTGGAGAAAGGCCCTACCTGGGGCAAGGTCATTCTGACCGGTGCCGGGTCGCGCGACTTGCAGAAATACCCGTGGATCGCGATCATCCCGATCATCGTCCTCTTCTTCACCGTGCTGGCACTTAACTTCGCTGGGGATCGGATCCGGAGCTACTTCGACGCGAAGGAAACTGTACTGTGAGCAATACCGCCGAAACTCCCCTACTGGAACTTGAGGACCTCAGGACCCACTTCCGTACAGAACGAGGTCTCGTCCGGGCGGTCGATGGAGTGACCCTCAGTCTTAAGCGTGGCGAGTCACTCGGCGTTGTCGGTGAGTCAGGCTCAGGTAAAACCGTTCTGAGTCGGTCAATCATGGGGCTCCTGCCGTCCTCGAGTGTTAATCACGGTTCGGTTAAGTTCGCCGGTCGAGAAATCCTGGGTCTCAGCGCGAAGCAGATGCGTCATGTCTGGGGCGCCGAGATGTCGATGGTCTTTCAGAATCCGCTCAATTCGTTAAATCCGCTAATGAAGATCGGCAAGCAGATCACCGAGCCGCTCCGGCTGCACCTCGACATGGACAAGGCCACCGCAACTGCCACGGCAGTTCAGTTGCTCCGCGACGTACGCATTCCTGAACCTGAACGTCGCCTCTCGCAGTACCCGCACGAACTCTCCGGCGGCATGCGACAGCGCGTCATGATCTCCATTGCACTTGCATGCGGCCCGACCCTGCTGTTCGCCGACGAGCCGACCACGGCCCTCGACGTCACGGTCCAGGCACAGATCCTCGATCTGATCGGCGAGCAACGCCGTGACCGCAACATGTCGGTCATTCTGGTCACCCACGATCTCGGCGTTGTTGCCGGCCACACTGATCAAATTGCGGTGATGTACGGCGGCAAGCTCGTCGAGTACGCGCCGACCAAGACACTTTTTGCTGACATGAAGATGCCGTATACCAAATCGTTGATGCGCAGCATCCCGAAGCTGACCGACCCAAGCCACAGTCGCCTCGCCACCATCCCAGGCCGCCCACCGGACCTCGTCAACCCGCCGCAGGGCTGCAACTTCGCTCCGCGGTGCTTCTACGCACTGCCCAAGTGCAATGTCGAAGAACCGCCTCTCACCAAGGCGGCCGACCCCAGCCACGTCTACGCTTGCTGGTATCCGGTTGGGTCCCCCGAATTCAACCAACGAGACGCCGCATTACAAGAGACCGGATACATGAACGTCGACATCTCGGCGGTCTCCTGATGGCCGGTACGGGCAAAGCACATCTTCGCGACGGCGACCGGGTACTGAGCATCGAAGACCTTGTCGTCGAGTTCAAGGTCGGGCGCGGTAATACCGTCAAAGCCGTGTCGGGTATCAGCTTCGACGTCCTGCGCGGCGAAACGCTTGGCATCGTCGGCGAGTCCGGCTGCGGGAAGAGCACCACGGGCCGAGCCATAATGCAGATCCCAGCACCGACCTCAGGATCCATCGTGTTTGAGGGCCGGGACCTCACGACGCTCAGCAACAACGACGTCCGTGAAGCCCGCACTCGGGTGCAGATGATCTTTCAGGATCCGGTGTCATCGCTGAACCCGCGACGCTCGGTACGTGACAGCGTGCTCGAACCGCTCGAAATCTGGGACCGGGGCACCAAGGAGGAACGCGGCAAGCTGGTCGATGAGATTCTCGAATCGGTCGGCATCGACCCCGCCCGCGCTGCAGAAAGCAAACCGCACCAGTTCTCCGGCGGACAGTGCCAACGCATCTCTGTCGCTCGCGCCCTCGTGCTCGACCCGACGCTCATCATCTGCGACGAGCCCGTGTCAGCTCTCGACGTCAGCGTGCAGGCCCAGGTGCTCAATCTCCTTGAAGACCTCAAGAAGAAGTTCGGGTTGACCCTGGTGTTCATCGCACACGATCTCGCGGTGGTGAAAAACATCAGCGACCGGGTGGCTGTGATGTACCTCGGCAAGCTGTGTGAGGTCGCGTCAAGCGACGACCTCTACGCACGTCCAGCGCACCCGTACACCAACGTTCTGCTCGATTCGATCCCTGAACCTGACCCAGAAGCCGATCACTCCGTCGGCAAGATCATCGGTGAGCCGCCATCGCCTGTCGCCCCGCCGTCCGGCTGCCGTTTCCATCCGCGGTGCGCATATGCGACCGACATCTGCTCGCTCGAGGAACCGCAGTTGAGGCCGATGGGCGATGGCCACTTCGTCGCGTGCCACCACCCTGTCGAGGCCGAGACCCCCGTTGCGCTCAGCTGAATAGGCCCTGGCCTGCGCCCCTTATCTGCTAGCATTGTGAATGGGCTCTGGTCATTCCGCTGGATCCACACGGATCGCACAGCGCTCGACTGACATCGGTGCAACCCTGTCGTGGCTACGTCACGGAAGCCTCGACCCTACCACCTGGCTGACCACCATCGGACACGGCCCGTCCAGCACAGGCCACTTCGTCCGAGCCACATTGACGCCTGCTGGTCCGGGAACCGTCTCGATCCGGTGGTCAGGAGGCGATGTCGTGGTCGAGTGCTTTGGTCCAGGCGGCGCGTGGTTGCAGCAGCAGTCCGGCCGCATGATTGGTGCAGATGACACCGATGATCACGGCTTGGCTGCGGCAGAGCACCCTGTCGTTGCCACAGCCGCGCACGCCGACCGGTACCTTCGATTTGGAGCAAGCGGGGACCTGTATCACGAACTCCTCCCGACGATCCTCGAGCAGCGCATCACCATCGGCGAGGCACACCGACAATGGAAGCGACTGTGCCTCGAGTTGGGCGAACCAGCGCCCGGCCCGTTCACCCGGTTGCTGTTGCCTCCCGAACCGAGCCTGTTGGCGCGCCAGCCGAGCTGGTGGTTCCACCCGCTCGGTATCGAACGTAAGCGAGCCGAGCCGCTCATCGACGTCGCCCGCCACGCCTCCAAGTTCTGGGAATGGTCCGCGCTCGGCGGCGCCGAGGCCGGCCGGAAGCTTCGACTGCTGCGTGGCGTCGGGCGGTGGACCATCGGATCCGTGCTCGGACCAGCGATCGGTGATCCCGACGCCGTCGCGGTGGGTGACTTCCATCTCAAGAACGTGATTGCCCACAACCTGGCCGGTGAAGCCCGTGGGACCGACGAACGGATGTTGGAGCTGCTCGAGCCGTACGCTGGCCAACGCGGGCGCGTGGTGCGGTACGTCGCGCGCCACGGTTCAGCAGCGCCGAAATTCGGCCCCAAGAAGCGCATCATGACGATGCACGCCTGGTGAAACCTCGATCTGTGAGCGACGACGAACGCCACGGCGCAACTGCTGCTCATCGACGCATGGACATTGCTCGAGGCGGGCGACATGCCCTCGACACCGAGTTCACCGAGCCGCCAGATCGGCCGATTCGAGAGGACATTCGCGACCCCCGCTTCCTCCGGGCGGTTGTCGTCGGCTTGACCATCTACC
The DNA here is from genome assembly GCA_018666235.1 of Ilumatobacter sp. Classification (GTDB taxonomy): domain Bacteria; phylum Actinomycetota; class Acidimicrobiia; order Acidimicrobiales; family Ilumatobacteraceae; genus Ilumatobacter_A. The sequence goes on along the minus strand of JABJAB010000006.1, from coordinate 16,592 downwards.
TGGTCAGCCGGCTCTGTGTCATCGCGGGCGCGGGCGTTCGAGCCGCTCAGCGTGTCGTCGATGTCCGCAAGGACATTGCCGATGGAATCCTCGATGAAGCAGAGCCCAGCGCTGGATCAACCATCAGCAACCTCCTGACCTCGTGGGATGGCCGCTGGTACCTCGAGATCGTGCGCGGTGGCTACCCGGAAGGTATCCCGGACAACATCACCTACGAGCAGCTCGAGGCCCGCGCCGCCTTCTTCCCGGTGTATCCATGGCTGGTCCGTGTCGTCGACTTCGTGCTGCCCGGCGGTGACACGTTTGCGGCGTTGTTGACGAATTTCCTCCTCGGCGCGGTGTCGGTGGTGTTGGTCGGCGTGCTTGCGCGCCGCCTGTTCAGCGTTGCCGTCGCAGCGCGGTCCATGACGTTGTATGCGGTGTTCCCCGGCAGCTACGTCCTGTCCTTCGCCTATGCAGAGGCCACCTTCATTGTTCTCGCTGCGCTCTGTCTGCTGTTCCTGGTCGAGGAGCGCTGGCTGCTTGCTGGACTGGCCGCAGCCGTCGGCACAGGAACGCGCCCGAACGGAGTCGCACTGGTTGCCGCGTGCGCAGTGGCGGCGCTTCTTGCCATCAGGCGTCGGCGCGATTGGGCGGCACTCGTGTCGCTGGCGCTCGCCCCGCTCGGCTTCGTTGGTTTCCAGCTCTATGTCGATGCCCAAACCGGTGAGCGTGGCGCCTGGTTCCGTGTGCAACGCGAGGCGTGGTCCGAGGGAACCAGTTTCGGCGCAACTGCGGTTGTCAACACGTTTCGTTTTGTGACGAGCCCGCTCAGCTCGCCAGCCGACGCGCTGACGGCGCTCACTCTGATAGCGATGTTTGCGATGCTGTGGTGCCTGTGGAAGCGACATCTTCCCCTCCCGCTTGTTGCATTCGTCGCCGTGGTGATTGCACTCATGCTGATCCCCGAAACGGTCACAGCTCGGCCGCGTTTCCTCTTCACCGCCTTTCCCCTGTTCATTGCCGTCGGAGCCTGGTGGCCCGAACCTGATAGTGATCCCGACCACCATCGTGCGAGCTGGGACCGCTCGGGCTGGGACGTCGTCCTCATCCTCGGTGGTGCCGGCCTTGCTACGCTGACCGGGCTCTACGGGGTCTTTGGGGCCATTCCATGAGTGAGGAGACGGAACAGGAGCAGATAGGCGGGCGGCGCACGCCGTTGGTCGCTGTGCTGGCCCGTCGAATCGACTTTGCCATCCTCGCCCTACTTGCGTATTTGCCTGCCCTGTTCAGCTCGCCGGGCCGCATGCCGGCCGACACCAAGCTGTACCTGTACACGGATCCGGGTGGGCTCATCGACCGAGCGGCGTCGACCTTCGAGCCAGATCAGCTGGCCGGATGGGTGCCACACCAACAGATCACCTATTTGTGGCCGAGCGGCCCATGGTTCTGGGTGTTCGACGCGCTGGCGGTTCCCGATTGGGTCGCTCACCGACTCTGGATCGGTTCGATCATGTTCGCCGCCGGTGCGGGAGCACGCCACTGTGCCCGTCATCTCGGACATGGCGGTGCTGCCGCTCTTGCCGCAGCCGCGGTGTACCAGCTGTCGCCATATCTGCTGCCGTACATCTCACGGACGTCGCTGCTCCTCCTCCCCTGGGCCGGTCTCGGGTGGATCGTCGCAGCAACGATCCGTGCCACCCGCTCCGATGTTCAGGCGACCCGGCTCGATCGCTGGCGCGATCCTGCGGTCATCGCGCTCATTGTTGCGACCGTCGGCTCGACCAACGCCACCGCCCTCGCCATGATTGTCCCCGCGCCTGCGATCTGGATCGCCTTGGGTGTGTGGCAGCGACGACTCGAACTCCGTCGGGTTCTAGCCGTCGCTGCTCGCGTGGCAGCGGTTTGCGTTTCCGTATCGCTCTGGTGGGTCGCGATGCTCCTCGTCCAGTCTCGATGGGGCGCGCCGGTGTTGCTGTACTCTGAGACGCTGGAAGACGTCAGCCGGAACTCCACCGGCCCAGAGGTCTTTCGCGGCATGGGCTACTGGCTCTTCTACGGCCGCGACGCATTCGCCGCAACCACCACCGCCTCGATCGACTACCTGACCCGGTCGAGTGGCATCGTGATCAGTTTCGCTTTGGCCATCGTCGGTCTGGTTGGCATCGGATTTGGCCGCATCGGTCACCGCCAGTTCCCCGCTCTGCTGGTCGGCCTCGGCGTCGTACTCGCCGTCGGTGTTCACCCAATCGACGATTCGTCGCCGCTCATGAAGCTGCTGACGAGCGACAGCGAAGCCGGACTCGCGCTCGCCCTCAGAAGCAGCACACGGGCGGTGCCGATTGTCGTGTTGGGCTTGGCACTCGGAACTGCTGGCCTCGTCGAGCGAGCGTCGACAGTGCCCATCCGCGCGTCGCTTCCAGCCTGGGCCTCCGCCCGGCGCGTCAGTGCTGCTGCCGTCGTGGTGGCTGCCGTTGTCAACATGCCCTCGGTCTGGCAGGCCGGCCTCGTCGACCCAGCCCTCGATCGCGACAGTGAACTGCCGGACGTATGGAACACCGCGGCCGCTGCACTGGACGCACAACTCCCGAACACTCGCGTGCTCCAGCTCCCGGGGGCAGAGTTTGGAGCCTTCAACTGGGGCTACACCGTTGACCAACCATTGGTATCGGCCACGACACGCCCGTTGGTCACGCGAGATCTCCTGCCGCTCGGAGCAGCTCCTGCAATGGATCTGCTGTACGCGCTCGACGACCGCGTGCAGGCGGGCACGCTTGACCCCGAATCGCTCGCGCCTGTCGCTCGCCTGTTCGGCGTGAGCACCGTCTGGGTGGCCAACGACGTCGACGCCCTCCGGTTCAGAACCCCACGACCAGGAGCAATCGATGATCTCATCGCTCACGCGCCAGGCATCGCGAAGCGGACGGTGTTCGGTGAGGCGCGGCCCGGGCCGGATCACGCGACCGATCTGTTCGGCCGGCCACTCGTCGATGCGGACGCCATCGTGGCCGCGCCTGCAGCCGTGGCACCGGTCGTGCTGGCCAATATTGCCGATCCACAAACGATCATTCGCGCCAAGACGAACGAGATTCTCCTCTCGGGTTCAGGCGACGGCATCGTCGACGCTGCTGCGGCCGGCCTGATCGACGGCACCGAACTCCTGCACCTCGGGGGCGACATCGAGTTGGTCGATCCGAGCATGGCGGTCATCGTCACGGACTCGAGTCGGGATCGGGCGCGCCACTGGCGCTCGTCACAGGACGTCCTCGGACACACCGAGCCGGGGGGCCCTGGCATTGACGTGCTCACTCCGACCGCGGCAGATCAGCGGCTGAATCCGTACGAGAACGATCATGTTGAGGGTGCCCAAACAGTTGCCGTGCAGCGCGGGCCGGTCACCGCTCTCGCCTCCGCCTACGGCGAGCCATTCGCGTATCGACCAGAGAGCCGAGCGGTGATGGCCATCGATGGCGACCTTGCCACCGCTTGGTCGGTTGGTGATCACGGCGACCCGATCGGCGAGGTGTTGCGCCTGACGCCCAATCAGGTCGTCGAATCGCTCACGCTACACCAACTCTCTGCCCCGGACGATCGCACCATCACCTCGATCAGCATCGAGCTGACAGGGACAGATCCTCTCCACGTCGAACTGAACGAGACATCGACGGCCCCATCAGGGCAGCGTGTGCTCCTGAACGCACCGGCGAAGGGGCCGATCGACATCGTCCTCACCGGCGTGACCGGTACGGCCGGGACGACAGCAGCGGCGGCGGCCGGCGTCGGCTTCACGGAGATTGATATGGGGCTTGGCCCCACTATCGAGTACATGAGGCCGCCCACCAATGTGCTGCAACATCTCTCACCCGACCACGAGTTGCTTGACATCGTCTTCACGCGCGAACGAATCGAGGCAACGTCGCATTGGCGGTCAGATCCTGAGCCCGTCTTACGCCGGCTGCTTCCATTGTCGTCGACGGCGTCGGTCGAAGTGACGGGCACAGTTCGTTTGGACCAACGAGCGAACGATGTCGACATCGCAGCAGTTATCGGCGACGAAGGCGCGACCGCTGATCGGCGTTTGCCTGGCGTCGATCATCGTGGCGCTGCGGCGGTCGATGGCGACACGACCACGACGTGGCTGACCCCCGTCGACAACGTCACCGGAGCAACGCTGACCCTTGCTGCGATCACCGAGCCCATACAGACCCTCGAGATGGTGCAGCCAGTTGGGCTGTGGTCGACGATTACCGAAGTCGTGATCGCTGGCCCAGATCTCGAAGTCACGGCTGCCGTACCGCCACCCGGTGTCGACGGGCGGAGTCGTATCGCGCTGCCCACCCGGATCGGCGCGGCAGGGCAGCCCCTCACCATCTCGATCTCGCAGATCGCGCCGTCAACTGCCATCGAGCGTCGCTACGGCGACACGGTCACCATGCCAGCCGGGATCGTCGAGCTGACCGACACGACCGGCATCGAAGTCGCCGAGTCGGTCAGTGACAACACCGTGACATCCGCGTGCAAGCTCGCTCCGCTGACGATCGACGGCGAGGCGGTTCGTGTCCGCTTCGAGGCGTCGGTGGCGACGTTGCTTGCCGGCGGGGCGGTTCGCGCTGCTTCCTGCGATGGCGCAATCGATCTCGCCGCGGGCGAACACATCGTGGCGGGCCGGCCCATGGATGCGGCCTGGAACCTCGATCAGGTGGTGCTGTCAACGAGACGGACGTCCACGCTGCCTAGCGCGGCGAATACCGTCGAGCTCGTCGAGGAGGGCGACCGGAGCAATGTGGTGGACATCGACTGCCCTGCTGGATGCTGGCTGGTCTTCGGTATGGGTCATAACGAGGCATGGACTGCAGCTGTCGGGGGCCGCGACCTCGGCAAGCCGCAGCTCGTCGACGGGGGGTTCAACGGGTGGTGGATTGAGCCAACATCAGGTGAGCAACGAGTCAGGATCACTTGGACGGCGCAGCGAGCCGTGACCATCGGCCTGATTATCTCGTTCATCTCCGTGCTTGGACTGATCGGAGTCGTCGGCGCCCGGGCCTGGCGTCGACGCGACGTCGCCGGTGCCGGAACGTCGCTCGTCAATTCGGCCGACCGTGTGGTGGCCCACAGCTGGATTTTCAACGGCGTCTTTGCCATGGCCGTTGCCATACTCGTCACACCAGTGTGGGGCTTGGTGGCGCTCGCTGTGGCCGCTGCCGAGCATGCGCTTCGACACGTTGGGCGATGGCGCCCGATTCTCGCTGCATCGGGATTGCTTCTGGCGGCACTTGTCGCTGTATCGGTGGTGTTCGTCGAGCGGCGCGAGGCTCCCTTCCCGAACGCTGGGTGGACAACCACATTCGACCATCTGCACGGCCTGATGTTGACCTCGATTGCGCTGGTGGTCGCGTCAACATTTGTTCGGTCCCGGCCTGACCGGAAGTGAGTCGCGACGCAACCGGTGTTCACCAGCCTGCTGATGTCGACATCGCCGACCGACCCGCCCGCCGACTGAATTCATTACTACAATCTCGGCGCTTGTCCACCGATGCGCCACCGCCCTTCTCCTACGCTGCTGCGCTCGATGGTTTACGTGCCCTGGCCGTCGTTGCTGTGCTCGGATATCACCTCGACATCGGTTGGATGCGTGGCGGTTTTCTTGGGGTCGACCTCTTCTTTGTCATCTCAGGATTTCTGATCACGCGCCTGCTGCTCGACGAGCAGCGCCAATCAGGAGGTATCGCGCTCGGTGGCTTCTGGATGCGACGATTCCGCAGACTTGTTCCACCTCTCGTCATCGTGGTCGCCTTGAGCATCGTGGCGACACGGTTGTGGGGTACGCCGGGACAATGGCAGGCGATGCGAGGCGACGCCGTTGCCGCCCTGGGATACGTCGCCAACTGGCGGTTCGTCTTCAATGAGACGAGCTACTTCGAGACGCTGGCCGGGCCAAGCCCGTTGCGCCACATATGGTCACTGGCCGTCGAGGAGCAGTGGTACGTGCTGTGGCCATTGGCGATGATCGCGTTGGCACCCTGGATTCTCCGTGGCCGTCGAGCCCAATGGGTCAGTGGTGGATTGCTTGCCGCTGGCGTGCTGTCGGCAATCTGGATGGCCGTACTGTTCGATCCAACCGACGTCAGCCGGGTCTACTACGGCACAGACACCCGAGCCCAACAACTGCTCGTCGGTGCCGTGCTGGCATGGCTGACTGTCGCTGCACCGGCCCGATTCAGCGCCGGACGCGTGATCCGCAATCGATTTGTCGTGACTGCGACACTGGTGGGCTTCATTGTCGCGGTCGCGACGGTGGGAGACGAGGACGCCTGGCTCTATCACGGTGGCCTGTTCGTACTGTCGATCGGTGCCGCTGTTCTCGTCGTGGCCGCGAGCGTGCCGGGATCGGATGGCCCGCTCGGATGGCTTGCGTCCCCGTTCTTCGTCGGTCTCGGTAAACGGTCATACGGCATCTATCTCGTGCATTGGCCGGTGTTCGTCTTCGTCGGCCCACCGATGGGAATCGACATGCCGATCGTGTCGCTCGCCGTCCTGCAGATCGCCGTCACACTGGCGCTGAGTGAGGTGATGTATCGCTCTGTCGAGATGCCAGTTCGAACGAGCGATTTCCGACCGCTGCGCCTGGTTGCGGGATGGAGCGCCGGCGGTGTCGCGGCAGCGTTGGCGGCAGTGACGTTGCTCGCCGCCGATCTCCCCAGCCTGCCCGATGTCGACGTTCTGCGGCCAAATCTCGTACAAGCGGCAGAACCTGCTCCTGCCATTGCTCCACCTGTGGTTCAGTCGAGTCCGGCCGAGTCTTCCGAGCAGTTGGCATTGCTGCCGTCCGATCAACAGCTCACACCACCTCCTGACGGGGAGCCATCCGCACCGCCGGCGGTGCCCGCACCGCCACCAAAGTTGCTCCTCTTCGGAGACTCGACTGCGTACGTCCTGGCCGTCAACAAACCGGAGGAACTCCCGGCAGGGTGGAGATCGGTCGCGTACGCTCGGCTTGGCTGCGCGATTACCGACGGTGACACGATCGACGTCAACGACGACAAGCCGACCTTTCGGGGCCCTGCCGCTTGCGAGGAGTGGATGGACGATTGGTCCGAGGTCTCTGCGATTTACCGGCCCAACCTGTCGGTCGTGATGATCGGCGCCTGGGAGGTGCTCGACCACATTGTCGATGGTCAACGCCTGTCGTTCCCGAGTTCAGATTGGTCTGACCATGTCGAACGCGCCATAGATCGGGCTGTCGACGCGGCCAGCGCCGGCGGCGGACATGTCGTGCTCCTCCGTCTTCCATGCATGGAGCAAGCGTCTGGCACCATCGTCAACGCTCTGGCGCGCAACGACCTGGGACGGGTCGCCGAATTCAATACGATCCTCGAACGCGTCGCGTCATCAACCCCGAGAGCAAGCACATTGCCACTCGACGAGTTGCTGTGTCCTGGCGGCGAGGCACTCGACAAAATCAACGGCGAGGACGTGCGCTACGACGGCGTCCACCTCACAAGCGCCGGAGTGCAATTCGTGTGGAAATGGCTTGACAAGTCACTCGACAGATTCGATCCCTCGACCAACTGATCCAGCCGCCTTTGGACTCGACGGAGTTGATGGCAGACGGGACCCGTCTTTGTCGCTGTCAGGGATCCGGCCATCATGATTTCCGACCGTCGGCGGCAGTACCTTGTTCCACATGGCTCGCCGCCCAGGCGTCGCACCGTGGCGGCGAATCAGTGCACGCCCCGATGCGGCCGTCACGGCGCTGCTTGCTGCACTCGCTTTGTTCCCCATGCTCTGGACCGCACGCGGTCAGGTCAGTGCGGACACCAAGACCTACCTGACGCTCGATCCAGGCGATCTGCTGGCGTCTGCGTCATCGATGTGGAATCCGTCCGTCGGAGCCGGCACCGTTCCCCATCAGAACATCGGATACCTCTTTCCACTTGGACCGTATTACTGGCTACTTGAAACCGTCGGCGCACCTGACTGGCTCGCACAGCGACTGCTTTGGGCAGGACTGATCTTCGCGGCGTCCTACGGCACCTACCGGTTGTTGCGGTGGCTCCGCTGGGACGTGTCGGCCTCGTTCATCGCCGCGATCGCCTATGGATTCAGCCCTTACCTGCTGAGCTACCTCGCTCGGCTCTCAGCCATCCTGTTCCCCTGGGCAGCGCTCCCTTGGATGGTGCTTCTGGCCGCTCGAGCAGCCCGCGAACGGTCGTGGAGGCCGGCGGCACAGTTCGCCATTGTCGTCGCCCTCGTCGGCAGCGTGAACGCGACCTCGCTGGCGTTCGCCGGCCTGGGTCCCGTGCTGTGGCTACTCACTGACGCAGCTTCCGGGCGGGTTGCAGCCCGAGCCGTTGCCGCCGCGGCAATGCGTATCGGCGCGTTGTCGGTAGCGGTGTCGGTCTGGTGGATGGCCGGGCTCCGCGTGCAGGGAATCTACGGGCTTCCTGTTCTCGACTTCACCGAAACATACCAAACCGTTGCGTCAGCGAGCACCTCCTCGGAGATCCTCCGGGGACTCGGGTACTGGTTCTTCTACGGCGGCGACTTCCTCGACCCGTGGATCGGTCCAGCGGCCGCCTATTTCAACAATCCGGCAGCGATGTTCCTGTCGTTTGGCCTGGCCGGTTGTGCCCTCCTGGGACTTCTGACGCCATTCCGCGGGCGTGGCTCCATGCTGTTGCTCTTCGGCGTCGGACTGGTGCTCAGCGTCGGCGCGGCCCCGTTGGGTGACAGCACCTGGTACGGCACCTGGTTCCAGCACTTCGCGACCGAGACCACTGCGGGCGCCGCGTTGCGCTCGACCCCGCGCGCCGCACCGCTCGCCCTGCTCGCCCTGGCGTGCGGGCTGGGGGCCGGCACCATGGCCATGCAACGACATCTCGCAACCGGATGGTCCCGACCATTCAAACGCTTGGCACCAGCACTTCCCGCCGCAGCCGCCATCGCCGTTCTGCTCAACCTCTTGCCTTGGTTCACCGGAAACGTGACGTCGGCAAGCTTGCTTCGACCCGAACGTCTGCCCTCGTCGACAACCGAGCTTGCCGAGTACGTCAACGACGCGACGAGTCCCACTGGTCGGATCTACACGATTCCAGGCTCAGACTTCGCAAATTACCGCTGGGGAGGCACCGTCGACCCCGTCTTGCCGGGACTCACCGACCGATCAGTGCTCTATCGGGAGTTGATTCCTCAAGGGAGCCCGGCGACAGCGGACCTCCTCAACGCGTTCGAGCGACGATTGTTCGAGGGGTGGTTTGAGCCAGCCTCGCTGCCGACCATCGCCGAGCTCCTCGCGGTCGACACAGTTGTCGTCCGCAACGACCTCGAACACGAGCGGTACCGCCTGGCCCGCCCCGGACCGCTCTGGACCGATGTGAGCAGCGTCTTGGGTACACCCGACTATGCGGGGCGATACATCGAGGACCAATCCGGTTCACTGCTGATCGATGAGATCGCCCTCGCTCGGACCGACGCCGCCACCACCTTTCCGATCAATGCGGCATTTGATATTGCCGGCGGCGGCGATCAACTCGTCCTACTTGATGCCACCGCACCGCTGATCGTGGCAGGAAGCGGTGATGGAGTGGTCGATCTCGCTGCGGCAAACCTGTTGGAGCCATCGATGGCGCTGCTCTACGCCGCAACAATCGATGATGCGTCGCTCGCCGCTGCCGAAGCACCCTGGTGGGTCATCACCGACACCAACCGCAAGCAGAGTCAACGCTGGTCCACGCTGGGCTTCAATCTTGGCGCGATCGAGTCCGTCGGCGTCCTGCACACCGACGACGATCCAGGCGACAGCCGACTCGAATTGTTCGACGATGAACTCACTGACCAGACCATTGCCGTACATCTCGGCGACGTTGCCGACGTCACCGCGACCTCATACGGCAGCAACATCGTTTATGTCGGTGAAGACGCACCCAACTTCGCCGCTGACGGTGACGTGACCACAGCGTGGCGTGGCGCCATCGCCGAATCGACGAGCGGACTGCGGTACGACGTCACGTTTGTCCGGCCCGAACGTCTCAGCCACCTGATGCTCACCCAACCACAGGTTGGCGCCACGCGGTTTATCACCCGTGCCCGCGTCACCACCGATGACGGGTCGTTCGAGGTCGACCTGACCGAGGCCTCCCATTCGACTCCCGGCCAACGGGTAGGTCTCGGTGACGAACTGTCAACACAACGCGTATCAATCGAGGTCCTCGCCGACAGCGTTGGCGACATCGCGACGTTCGCCGGGCAACCCGGGGTGGGCTTCGCCGAGGTCACGCCCGTCCGGACCGATGGCACCCCCGTTCTTGACGACCGGGTCGTGCGGTTGCCAGTCGCGGCCACTCAAAGCATCGCGCCCGGCGATCGATTGACGTACATGTTCACGAGGCAGCGCTTTGATCCCGCAACTCCCAACCGCCAGGCCCCCGAGTTGGTGCTCGATCGGCAGTTCGACGTGCCATCGACGCGCTCCTTCGAACTCAGTGGCCAGGCACGCCTGGCGGGCACAGCCAGCGACACAACGCTGGCAGCGGTGAAGACCACCGCGCTGGCTGACACCGAGACCAACATCACCGCGCTGGCATCGTCGCGATTGCCCGGCAGCGTCACCAGCACCGGCGCAGCTGCAATCGACGGCGACCTTTCCACCGCGTGGCAAACAACATTCGAGTTTGCCGAAGGTTCGGCCCTCACCGTGTCGAATCCAGCGGGCCTCGAATTTGAAGAGCTCACGATCGCCTGGTGGGATGATGGTCGCTACGCCGTGCCGACACAGATCACGGTGAGCGACGGCATCGGGCCGGAAAGCAACGTTCCTGTTCCAATCGTTGCCCCTATCGACGGTGTCGCGATTGCGACACTGCTGGTGCCAGCACAGTCTGGAACGTCGGTCACGCTCACCATCTCCGGCGTCTCGAATGCATCCGTGGTCGAGTACTACTCCGGCGTTCCTCGTCAACTCCCCATCGCGCTCGCCGAAGTGTGGTTCGGGCAGGTATCCGAGCCGATGCCGCAACCATCGCGCGCGCCGGATATCGACACCGGGTGCCGCAATGACCTCCTCGTGCTCGACGGCGAACCACTCGAGGTTGCCGTCAGTGGGCCGCCGCATGGGGTTCTGACGGTGACTGGCTGTAACGGTCCGCTCGAACTCGGCACCGGTGATCACCGCCTGACTACGGCCAAGGGCGACCTCAGTGGCATCGACTTCGACCGGATCGTCCTCGATGACAATCACGACAGGGACCTCCAACCGTCCGGCGGCACCGCACCGACGCCAGCCGTGCCGGTTTCATCGCTCAGTGCAACAGCTATCGATGCGACCCTGCCCGACACCACAGAGATGACCTGGCTCGTCTTGCCTCAAAGCCACAATCTTGGCTGGACACTCGACGTCGATGGACGCGACCTCGGCGAGCCGACGTTGATGAACGGCTATGCGAACGGTTGGCTGATCGAGCCCGGCGCTGAGGGCCGACGCGTCGAACTTCGGTGGACACCTCAGGACTCGGTCGATGCTGCGCTGCGGTTCTCCCTAGCAGCCGGAGTGGGGATTCTTCTCCTGCTCGGATTGACGTCGTGGCGACGCCGCGAGGCCAGCGCTCCCGAGATGACGATCGAGCGCGAACCTGACGAGACAGAGGCCGACCGCATCGGCCGCCTTACCGGCCTCATGGTCGATCTCGTGCTCGTCGCTGGATTCCTCGTCGTCGGTGGCCCTGGAGCTGCCGCCTCCTCGTGCGCCATCGTGATCACCCGCCACGTCCACGCTCTCGAGCGCTGGAGTACGCGCCTCGCCATGGTGCTGGCCTGCGTGTCCTGGGGGCTGGTCAGCGGCTTGATCATCGCGTTCGAGTGGCGCTACGACTACGCCGACGGCCCGAACTGGCCGCTGCAGTTCACCCGGGCGAGTCCGCTCACCTGGGTCGCCGTGGCAGCGGTCGTCACCTCTGCGACGCTGTCGGTGCTCGCCGCACATCGCCGCCCGCAACAGGCGCCCCACAGTCCTCCCGAGACAACGCTCACGTCCGCAGCTGCGGTGTAGTGTCATTGCCGCATGCGCGTCCTGATCATCGTGCCAACTCATAACGAGGCGGCGAATATCACGACTGTGCTCGACAGCATCCAGGAGCACGTGCCCGGCACCGACGTGATGGTCATCGACGATGCGTCCACCGATGACACCAGGCTCCTCGTGCGAGAGCGGATCGCCAGGGGCGAACGGATCGAACTCGTCGAACGGCCCAACAAGCGCGGCCTCGGCGATGCGTACCTCCACGCCTTTCGCCTGGCCTTGGCAGCCGACTATGACGCCGTGGTCGAGATCGATGCGGACATGTCACACGACCCTGCCGTACTGCCCACGATGTTGGCAGTCGCCGAACGGGGCATCAACCTCGTCATCGGTTCTCGCTACATTCCTGGCGGTTCCGTCGTCGGCTGGCCGCGACGTCGAACATGGCTCTCGCGCTGGGGCAATCGATACGCCGCAATCATGCTCGGCTTGGCCATCAACGACGCCACCGCCGGATATCGCGTGTACCGCACGGACACGCTGCGAGCGATCAGCCTCGATGGCGTCCAAGCCGGTGGTTACGGATTCCAGGTCGAGATGACCTACCGGACGGTCCGCAAGGGCCTCAGCGTCGTCGAGATCCCGATCCAATTTCGCGACCGTGTCGCCGGTACCTCAAAGATGAACCGCGGCATCGTGGTCGAAGCTTTCAAGCTGGTGACCTACTGGGGCTTGGCAGACCTCTTCAGCATGCGTCGCCGGCGCCGCGCCTACCGCGAGGCCGCTGCAGACACGGCGACGCAGAGCACGTCGAGTTGACGGGCGGCAACCGCCGTCCATGACAAGCCCTCCGCATGCCTGACAGCGGCGACGCCCATCTCTCGTCGCTGGTCGGATTGCTCGAGAAGTCCGGCGATTGAATCGCCAAGGTCTGCGATGTCGGCGACCAACAATCCCGTGGCGCCGTCCACTGCTGCGCCGCGATGGCCCGCGATGTCGGTGGCAACGCACGGCGTCCCACAGGCACCGCCTTCGGTCAGCGACATGCCCCAACCCTCGGCGTGTGAACCGCTGACGACAAGCCACGCGGACCGATATGAGCGCACGAGTTCATCGTCGCTCACCCGACCACACACCGTGACCCAGCTGGCGGCGTCGTGTTGACCGATCCAATCCTCAATCTGCGATCGATCCGGACCGTCGCCGATCAGTCGAACGCGAAGTTCAGGAACCCGATCCCGAGCCTCGGCCAGCGCTGCGAGGACCAAACACTGCCGTTTGACCGGAGCGAGCCGCCCGACCACCACCACTTCTGGATGGTCACTGCGAACCGTCTCATCCGGCGTGAACCTCTCGTGGACCCCTGGCGGAATGATCGTGAGCTGGCGACGGTCGATACCAATCTGCTCGATTTCATCCGCCGATGATTCCGACAGGGTCGCGAAAGTGCTCCGTTTGTAGAACATCGGTGCGAACCGAGTCTCGAGGAAGCGACCAGCGGCGTCGAGCGGCGCGGGCAGGACGTCGGCCCACATATCCCGGTGGACATGGTGCATCCACACCACGCGGCGCCGTGGCGCCCAAAGCGGACCGAACCAGGGCACGCCGTTCCAGATCTCGATGGTGGCTGTACTTGTCGAGCGGCGCCGAGTGACCCGTCGCCAGAGCTGGGCGGCGATCACCCGAGCAAAGACGTCGAAGCGGCTGCCACGCTGCACGACCCGGTAGCCATTGCGCTCGATGACCCGAGTATCTCGCGTGGAGGTCCGGTGGGTGATGTCAATGCCAACGTCAGCCCACCTCGCGAAGATTTCGTCGGCGTGGAGTTCGGACCCGCCTGCTTCGGCGTCGTCAAGATCGCGCCAGGCAAAGCTCTCGACGCGATGAACCCCGAGGGCTCGAAGTCGTGCTGCGTTCGCCTGCAGCTCCGCGTCGGCCGTCGCCATATTCGTGCCGATCACGTGTCCAGTTTGCGCCAGACGGCGTTGGGTGCGACGCGCAGCAGCCCGAACACTCCCTGGAGCTTGGCGGGCGCCCACACGACCGCCTTCTTTTTGCGCAGCCCGTTGACAGTTGCAGCGGCAACCTCGTCGGCGTCGACCGTGAACGGTGCCTCCTGCATTCCCTCGGTCATCGATGTGCGGACCATGCCGGGTCGGACCGTCAAGACTCGCGCTCCAGAGCCGTGGAGCGCATGGCCCAGGCCGGTGGTGAATGCATCAAGGCCCGCCTTTGTCGAGCCATAGACGAAGTTCGACGCTCGCGTTCGCACACCGGCCACGCTCGACAGCGAGACAAGGACGCCATGGCCCTGTTTGCGAAGTTGATTGGCAACGGCCAGACCAGAACTGACCGCGCCAGCGAAGTTGACGTCGACCAGGTTTGCTGCGGCAAGGGGATCATCGGCCGCATCTGCGCCCAGCTGACCAAAGGCCTGAATGACAATGTCGATGTCGCCGTGATCAGCCACGACCGCAGCAACCCAATCGACGTGTCCACCGTGGTCGATCGCGTCGAAGTGTCGTGCGGTCACCGATGCCCCTCCCAGCTGGGCTGCGAGACCTTCGACGTCTGCAGTACCGGTGTTCCGACAGCCGAGCACCACCGTGCGGAGCGATGCTGAGTCGAGAGCAACAACGATCGCTCGAGCGATCTCGCTGCCCCCACCCAGAACGACGATGGTTTGCGGTTGGTGTATGGCATTGTTCATGAGCGGTCCAGTCTGGTGGTTCACAGCAGGTCGAGTCGGCGGGCCTGATCGCTGGCCCAGCGGCCATGCGGGTCGACGGACCGTCGGATCGTCTTCCAGTCGTCGAGCCGCGGGTAGCCGGCACGAATGATGTCGGGCGTGGTGTGGGCATCCTTGGCAAGGTAATGACGGCCGCCGGCACCGACCACGAGCTGGTCGAGTTCTGCGAGGAATGACCCCAGCCCGGGAACACCAGCGGCAACGTCAAACGTCAAGGTCCAGCCCGGCTTGGGGAAGCTCAACAGGCCACCACTCTCGGCACCGAATCGCTTCAGCACTGAAATGACACTGGCATTTCCGTTTGCGACGACCCGTTCGACGATCTCGCGCAGCGTGTCCGCTGCCTCGAATGGAACGACGAACTGATATTGCAAGAATCCGCGGGCTCCGTAGAAGCGGTTCCAATCGCCGATGGCGTCAAGGGGATGGAAGAATCCGGTGAGTGTTTGCGTGCCAAGGTGCTGTTTGGGGGCCTTGCGGAACCACAACTCGTTGAACGTACGAACCGCAAGCCGGCTCATCACGTTCGGCACCGGGGGCACGGACGCTAGCGAGCCCGGTGCAAAGCCAAGCGGATCGCGGAGTGCTTTTGGCGCGTACTCGGCGAGGTCATCGAGGGTGGCGTGATCGCCACGCTCAAGAATCGAGCGACCAAGGGTCGGACCCTTCGTAGCGAGATCGATCCACGCAACCGAGTAGCGATGATCCGCGTCGCCATCGCTCATCGCAGCGATCAGCGCGTCAAGATCGGCCAGGCGCTGTGTCTCGACAAGACACCGATTCGTTTCGATCCGCAACAGGTCAAATGTTGCTCGGGTGATCACACCGGTCAGCCCCATCCCGCCGACGGTCGCCCAGAAGAGGTCGGGTTCGGCGGTCGGCCCGACGGTGTGCTCAGTACCGTCGGCCAGCACGATGTCCAGCGACCTCACGTGGTGACCGAAGGTGAGGTCGGTGTGATGACCCTTGCCGTGGACATCACTGGCAATGGCTCCACCGACGGTGATGAACCGTGTGCCCGGCGTGACGGGGACGAAGAATCCGTGCGGCACGATGCGACGCAACAACTCATCGAAGCTCACCCCGGCATCGACGGTGGCCGTCCCCGCTCGACTGTCGATCCACACCGGATTGGCAGATGGTTTGATCCGAATGACAATGCCACCCCCATTCTGGGCGGGATCTCCGTATGCCCGGCCAAGGCCGCGGGCGATCGCACCGCGGGCGCCGACATCAAGTTCGGCGAGTTGTTCGACACCGACTGACTTGACGGTGGCCAAACTCGCCGCAGTCCTCCCCCAGCCCGTGAGTAACTGTTGGTCGTCCATCAGCAGTTCAGTACGGCCATTCGGGCGCAGTTCGTCCGAGCCGGACCATGACCTTGCCCAACCCGGCGGTCAACAACACTTTGAGTCCGACGTTCTTCATGAACCATGGCAACTGAGCGAGTTGGCGCACGGCGTTCTTCACTCGGTCAAGCGGTCCGCTCGCGAGGTCGGCTCGGTAGATCGTCATCGATCGTGACCGACCGACGTACCGGAACTTCGAACCGAGTAACAATTCGCGGAGAATTGCGAAAGTGACACCGATTGACGAGAACGAATCATGGATCAGCAACGTTCCGCCGTCCTCGACCCGTGCGCCCCAGGACACGATGTCGGCTCGTGCCGGGGCGTACCGGTGCGCGCCATCGATATACAGCACCCCAATGTCGCCATCAACCTGTTCGTGGGCATCGTCGGAGAACAGACGCAGGTGACGCACCCGCCCGGCTACGCCGGCATCAGCGAGGTTCTTGTTGAAGATCGCGTGATCACCATCGGCTGCGTCCGCATAGCCATCGATCTGTTG
>JABJAB010000054.1 GCA_018666235.1 Ilumatobacter sp. | reverse complement strand
TCGTAGACCCAATATCCGCTGTCAGCGGTCTGCCCTGCGTCGTAAACAGGTGGAATGCTGACCGCCAGCGTTCGGCTATCGGCACGCAACGCCGCGCCGAGTTCGGCGATGAACGCCACCCAGTTGGGCCGTGTTGCAGCCCAGGTGTCTCGACCATCAGCAAACGCAAACTGCTCGTAGTCGATGTCGATGCCGGCAACGTCAAGCCCGGCGGCAAATGACCGGATCGTTTCAACGTGCTGCGTGCGAGTGACCGGGTCGGCGATGATCGCCGCCATCGACCCCGCCGGCATTGCATCAATGATCGAGGGAACAACGTTCACGCCTGCGTCGGCGGCAATCTCGAAGAACTCGTCGAGTCCTTCATCGAGTGCATTCGTGTCGATTTCAATGCTGTCCACACCTGTCGCGTTGAACCAGAACGGCGATACGTCGCGCAGCGAACCGACGCGCTTTTCGAACTCGGGCAGCGCGTCGTCGAGCGCCCAGTACGGCGCCCACGCATCGAGTGGAATATCCGGTTTGGGCGGCGGCGGCGGATCCTCACGGGTGAGCCAAAAACCTCCGGCGACGACGGCGACGAGCACACCGATCAGCCCGAACAACACCCCGCGACGCTGCCTCGCCGTCGGTCCGGCAACGGCGACGTCGGCAACGGGTGTGTCGTCAGCGCTGGTCATGTTGCACGCAGCGCGGCATGCGGCCCGACGAAGAGATTGCCGTGGTCAAGCGGGCAGAAGAGCGCGAAGATCGTCGACGGTGAGGCCGGCCAGCGTGGGCGCGATCGTGAGATTGGGTGCAGGGTCGATACTGACGACATGGGGGATGCCCAGCGTCGCACACCCGGCAGCCAACGCCGAGGCAACCCCGGTTCGCGAGTCCTCGATGGCGACGCAGGAAGCAGCATCGACATTGAGCGCTCGGGCTCCTGCAAGATACGGTTCGGGATGCGGCTTGCCCTGGGTGACCTCGTCGCCGGTGATCGTGGTGACAAACGAATCCTCTGGTGCCGACACCAGGACTGCGTCGGCGAACCGGCGCCACGACATTGTCACGAGCACACACGGAATCGACGCCTCCCGACATGCTGCAAGGAGTTCGCGGGCTCCGGGTCGCCACGGCAACTCACGTTGCACGCGCTCGATGACACCATCCATCAACCGGTCGACCAGTGCCACCGGTTCCATATCGACGCCTGCAGCGCGCAACGCCGCTGCAGTATCGAGAAGATCTGAGCCAATCAGCGAAGCCGCATCAGCCTTGGTCCAGGTGCCGCCGAATTCGTTGACAAGCTCGTGCTCGCACTCGATCCAGTACGGCTCGGTGTCGACCAGCGTGCCGTCCATGTCCCACAGCACCGCTGCCAGCTCAGTCATGGCGGGCAGGCTAGAGCCGGTGTGGCAACTCAGCCCCTGAAGACGGTGATCTTGTCTTCGCCGATTTCCGCGCGGCGCTCGGGATCGTCGACGCCCAGACCCTCTGCTGGCGAGAGACACAGCACACCGAGCTTGCCCTCGGCCTTGTTGTGATGGACCGCAAGCGAAGCATCGCCAACCTGATCGAGGGTGTAGGTGTCGGTGAGCAGCGGCTGGATCTTGCCTTCGCAGAGCAGCTTGTTGGCTGCCCAGCTCTCGGTGTAGTTCGCGAAGTGCGACGACAGGAGCTTCTTCAACTTCATCCAGAAGTGACGGTTGTCGAACTCGACCATGTAGCCAGAGGTCGCGGCACACGTGACGATCGTGCCGCCCCGCTTCGCGGCGAAGACCGAAGCGCCCATCGTGGAGCGGCCCGGGTGCTCGAAGACGATGTCGACGTCTTCACCGTTGTTGACCGCACGGATGTCCTTGCCGAAGCGACGCCATTCGGACTCATCCTGCGTGTGTTCGTCGGACCAGAACTGATAGTTCGAAGCCTTGCGGTCGATGACCGCCTCACAGCCCATGCGGTTGAGGATCTCGGCGCGCTCCGGTGACGAAACGACTCCGATTGGCCTACCGCCGCCATTCAGGACGTACTGCACGGCGTAGCCGCCGATGCCGCCGGTGGCGCCCCAGATGAGGACGCTGTCGCCTTGCTTCATCCGCGCCCCGTTGTCGCTGACGAGCATCCGGTACGACGTCGAGCTGCACAGTCCGTTGACGGCCGACTCTTCCCACGACAGGTGTGTCGGCTTCGGCATCAGCTGGTTGGCGCGCACGATCGACATGTCGGCAAGGCCGCCGAAGTTTGTCTCGAATCCCCAGATCCGCTGGTTGTTGGCCATCATCGAGTCGTTGTGCGCAGTTGGGTCTTGTCCGTCGACATGGTTGCACTGCACCGTCACCCGGTCACCGGGCTTCCAGTTGCGGACTGCAGAGCCGATCCGCAGAACAACACCCGACGCGTCCGAACCGACCACGTGATAGGGCAGCGAATGGCGCTTGGCCCATTCGCTTTCCCGGGCGAGTCGGTCGAGGAATCCGAACGTCGGCAGCGGCTCGAAGATTGACGTCCACACCGTGTTGAAGTTGATGCTCGACGCCATCACCGCGATGAGGCACTCGTCCGGCGCCAGTTCAGGGGTGGCGACATCGTCGACGTGGAGCGACTTGCGCGGATCCTTGTCCCACGAGTCGACACCTTCGAACATGTCCGATTCGTCACGCTTGACGAACGCGGCCCGGTAGCTCTCCGGGATGGGAAGGTTCGCAATGTCATCGCCACTTGCGCCGGACTGAATCGCCTCGAGAATCTGCTCCATGGGGTCCAAGGTTACTGAGCGGTAACCAACCCGCCCAAGTTCGGCGCGTTTGAGAGTGTGTTCGACAGACCAGCAGTTGTTGCCCGCTGGAAAGGCGCGACTAGCGTGCCACGTATGGCTGCAAACTCGAACTCCGTCATCATCGCTGGTGCGCGCACCCCGATCGGCAAGATGAGCGGTGCGCTCTCGTCATTCTCCGGTGCCGAACTCGGTGGTTTCGCCATCGCTGCTGCGCTTGAGCGCGCGGGCGTCGCTCCGGAAGAAGTCGACCATGTCATCATGGGCCAGGTCCTCATGGCTGGTCAGGGCCAGGTCCCCAGCCGCCAGGCGGCTGTCAACGCAGGCATCCCGATGAATGTCCCTGCGATCAACGTCAACAAGGTGTGCCTCTCCGGTCTCAACTCGATCTACCTCGCCAACCAGATGATCGCCACCGGCGAAGCCGACATCGTGGTCGCCGGCGGCATGGAATCGATGTCCAATGCTCCGTACCTCGCTGATGGCGCCCGGAGCGGCTTCCGGTACGGCAACACCGAACTGCGCGACGCCATCATCGCCGACGGCCTCTGGTGTGCCTTTGATGCCTGCCTCATGGGCCTCGGCACTGACCGCTACACCGGTGACAGCATCACCCGTGAACAGCAGGACGAATTCGCCGCCCGCTCCAATGAGCTGGCCGCCGACGCCATCAAGGAGGGCCGCCTGGCCGAGGAGATCGTTCCGGTCGAAGTGCCGCAGCGCAAGGGTGACCCGATCCTCATCGAGCACGACGAGGGCGTGCGCCCCGGCACCACGGTCGAGAGCCTGTCGAAGATGCGCCCAGCGTTCGA
>JABJAB010000053.1 GCA_018666235.1 Ilumatobacter sp. | reverse complement strand
GCCGAGTCCCTCCGCAGAGCAATCGACGTCATCGCGAGTGAGCGACATGTCAACGGTGCCGGCCGCTCCCGCAGCGTCGCCCTCGTACTCGTCGCCGTACTCATCGTCGTACTCGTCGCCGAACTCGTCGTCGTACTCGTATTCGGCGTCGAACTCGGTCGATGCGTCTGCGACGTCATCGTCACTGTCGGACCCGCATGCTGCAAACAGCAGCGCTGCTGAGATGAAGGCAGTGGACAGTTTCATCGACGTTGATCTGAGCACGTGGTGACTCCGTGGTGGTACGAGCTGATTTGTCGAGTGGTCAGGACGACGCTGGACAACTCAACCGTATTCGACCGGTGCGCGCTCGCCGAGGCCAATCGGCAGTTGTGTGGCGCTCGTCATAGACGCTCGTTCACGCGAGAGCGGTTGGCGTGATCGGGTTCGGCAAGACTGTGTAGGTGAACGATCTTCCTTCCAGCATCATCCTGCGCGACGTCTCGATGCGTGACGGTCTGCAAGACGAAGCCCCCGTCCCGACCGAAACGAAACTGGCACTTTTCGAAGCCCTGGTCGCGGCCGGCGTCCGCGAACTCGAACTCACGAGCTTCGTGCGACCCGACCGAGTGCCCGCCATGGCCGACGCCGACGAATTGTGCGCCGCGACCGCTGGCTCCGAGGTCGTGCGGTGGGGCCTCGTGCTCAACCGTCGGGGCGCGGAACGTGCCATGGCAGCGGGCCTCACGCATCTGCAATACGTCGTTTCGGTCAGCGACACCCACAGCCGCCACAACGCAGGCGCTGGGACCGATGATGCCATTGCCGCATTCGAAGCGCTCGCCGCGCCGATGATCGATCAGGGTGCGGTGATCGAGATGACGCTGTCGACAGCATTCGGCTGCCCGTACGAGCAGCGGATCGATCCGGCCCGCGTGGTTGACGTCGCCCGCCGGGTGGTCGACGCCGGTGCGTCCTCGATCGGCCTTGCCGACACCATCGGTGTGGCCGTGCCGCCCGAGGTGACGTTCCTGGTCGAGCACGTCACGTCAGCTGTCGACGTGTCGATCGGAGCCCACATGCACGACACGCGGGGGCTGGCAGTCGCCAACGGTCTGGCAGCGCTTGCTGCCGGAGCCAACCGCATCGACGCTGCCGTTGGCGGTCTTGGGGGCTGCCCGTTTGCCCCGGGAGCGAGTGGGAACGTCGCCATCGAAGACGTTGCACACGCGCTCGAAGCCATGGGCGTTGACACCGGCTGCTCAGTATCGGGCCTGATCGATGCCGCGGCGTTGGCATGCGGTGCCGTTGGCCGGCCAGTGGCCAGCCATGTCGGTGTTGCGGGACCCCGGTTCGCGGAGTCGGCCGGGGTCGCCTAACGAGGCAATTTCTGCAGATACCGTGACATCGATGGCCGCTGCTGACGAATCGATCTGTCGATGACGGACTGGCTCACGCAGAGCAGCGTCGTCGTCGTTGCCGGTAAGGGTGGCGTTGGCTCGTCCAC
Organism: Ilumatobacter sp.; assembly: GCA_018666235.1. Classification (GTDB taxonomy): domain Bacteria; phylum Actinomycetota; class Acidimicrobiia; order Acidimicrobiales; family Ilumatobacteraceae; genus Ilumatobacter_A. Next base: position 3,926 of record JABJAB010000053.1, on the reverse strand, counting down.
GGTCGCCGCAGCGCACGCGCTCGCGGCAGCACAGCAGGGCGCCGACGTCCTGTTCATTGCCGTCGACGGTCGACCCGGCATGGGTGAGCTGCTCGGCGGCCGCGAGATCAATGATCGTGACCACGTGCTGCAACGCAAGGTTGGCGGCCCTGGCGGCGGCACGATCCGCGCTCGTAGCATCCCCGCTGAGCAGGCCTTTGGCGACTATCTCGAGCTGAAGGGCGTCGGTGGACTGCTGCGCCGTGCCGCATCGGCCGCCTCGCTCCCGATGATTGCTGCGGCCACGCCCGGGCTCGAACATTTGCTGGTGCTGGGCAAGATCAAAGAACTCGAACGGGACAAGACCGCTGACCTGATCATCGTCGACGCTCCGCCCGCCGGTCATGCCGCACCCTTCCTCCGGTCGGCCTCGGGGCTCTCCGACGTCGTGAAGTCCGGTCCCGTACTCGATCAGGCCCAAGAGGTGAGCGAGATGCTTGCCGACCCTGCCCGCTGCATGGCACTGCTCGTTGCGTTGCCCGAGGAGACCCCGATCACCGAAATGATCGAACTGGCCAACGAACTCGGCGATGACCTGGGCATCTCGCTCCTGCCGCTCGTCGTCAACGCATGCTGGCCCGACCGTCCCGGCCTCGACAAGTCACCGGCGATGGCCGCACGCTCGCACAAGATCAAGCTGTCGGCAGCGGCCAAGTCCTCGCTCGAGTCCGCTGCGGCGTTCGGCCGAAGCCGCCTGGCCCAACAGCGCGAGCAGATCGAGCGACTCGCTACTGCTCGCGCCGAGCCGATCATCACGCTGCCTCGTCTTGCCACTCCGCGACTTGATGCCGCCGATCTCGAGCTTCTCGCCGATGCGCTTGCCAGCGCTGTTCCGATCGGTGCGACGCAGTGACCTCGCTCGAAGTCGCCGTCACCGAGGCCAAGCTGATGCTCACCTGTGGCCCGGGAGGAGTGGGCAAGACGACCACGGCCGCCGCGCTGGGCGTCGCTGCGGCGCAGGCAGGTCGACGAACCGTCGTGGTCACCGTCGATCCTGCCCGGCGTCTCGCAGACGCACTTGGGCTTGGCGATGATGCCGAAGCCGACGAGCCGCACCAGGTCCCCGGGATCACCACTGGCGCCAACGATGGTGAACTCTGGGCGCTCATGCTTGATGCCGAGCAGACCTTCGACCGTCTCGTCCGCGATCAGTCGAGCAACAAGAAGCAAGCCGATGCGGTCCTGAACAACCCCGTCTACCAGGCAATATCTGGATCTCTGTCGGGTGCGCAGGAGTACATGGCCATCGAACGGCTGCACCAACTGCACTCGAGTGGTGAGTGGGATCTGGTCATTGTTGATACCCCGCCGAGCCGTCATGCCATCGACTTACTCGAAGCTCCTGACCGGCTCGTCGGCTTCCTCGGCCACCCCGTCTACCGTGCGCTCACTGCCGGCCAGCGGGCCTTCGCGAAGATTACCGACACCGCCGCCTCCATGTTTCTGTGGGCAGTGAAGCGACTCGCCGGCCCGCAGATCGTCGAAGACACCATCGGGTTCTTCCGGTCGCTCGCGAACATCGAAGGCGGTCTCCGCAAGCGAGCCAAGGAAGTCTCTGCGTTGCTGCGCGATGAGAACACCGCATTCATCGTCGTATCGAGCCCGCGGTCCGAGGCCGTCGGCGAAGCCAAACATTTGCTCGACGCGCTGCATGAGAAGAGGTTCCCCTTCGCTGGTCTCGTGGTCAACCTGATCCACCCGATGCCCGAGCCCCTCGCCGACGAAGATGCACTGCTGCTCGCCGATCTCGACGACGGTCCCCTTGCTGACCACGTCGCTTGGCACGCGGAACTGACCCACCTTGCTGTGGCCGAGCGCGCCGAACTGGTCGAACTCGAGGTGCTGGCGGGCGACGCCCCCATCATCGAGCTGCCGCTGCTCGAGGTCGACATCCACGACGTCCCCGGTCTCATCGACCTCTCTGCTCGCCTCGTCTGACGCTCCGGTTGGCTGCAGGCCAATTTGTTCTCGGCGCGCCAAGCTACGGTGCGCAGATGTCCGAAGTCGCCTCCCTTGTCGATGCGCTTTTCTCGCGCCCAGAAAGCGAGGGTCGGTCACTCGCATTGCTGATTCAGCAGCATGGTGAGGTGATCGCCGAGCAGTACGGCACTCAGCCCGCCAACGATTTTCAGCCGGCATCGAATCTCGACGCCGACTCGACGCTGATCTCTTGGAGCATGGCCAAGTCGGTCACCCACGCCGCGGTCGGGATCCTGGTCGCTGACGGTCTCCTTGACGTCGATGCACCGGCACCGGTGGCTGCGTGGGCGGGTACGCCGAAGGCTGAAATCACCACGCTGCAACTGCTCGAGATGCGCTCGGGCCTTCACTTCATCGAGGACTACGTCGACGGGGAGACTTCGAACTGCCTCGAAATGCTCTTCGGCGAGAGTGGGCCGAGCCACGCCGAATACGCAGCAGGCCAACCGCTGGTTCATGAACCTGGCACGGTGTGGAGCTACTCGTCGGGAACGTCGAATATTGTCGCTCGCATCATCGGGGACATCGTCAACGGTTCGGCCGGTGGCGACCCAGCCGAGCGTGAGGCCTCGATGCGCACCTTCCTCACTGACCGGCTCTTCGGCCCCGCCGGCATGGCATCGGCCGAACCGAAGTTCGACGGTGCAGGCGACTTTGTCGGATCGTCCTACGTCTACGCATCGGCTCGCGACTTCATGCGGTTCGGCGAGCTCTACCGTCACGACGGAGTGGCCGACCTCGGAGCGGGCGAGCGCATTCTTCCACCTGGCTGGACGGCGCATGCGGCGCACCAGATCGCCACCGACGACGAGACCGGATTCGGCTACGGACGACACTGGTGGTCGTGGCCCGATTTCCCAGGGAGCTACTCATGTCACGGCTACGCAGGCCAGTTCATCGTGGTCGTCCCGAATGCCGAGATCGTGCTCGTCCATCTTGGGCAGACGGACATTTCCGTCGCGCCGGCACTACGCACGCGGCTCAACGCGATGCTCCGGACACTCAGCTGATCACGCCGCAACCGATTGGCTGTGCGCGGAGCAATGAGCCAACCGTTCACGCCATCGTTCACGCCACCGTTCACGCCACCGTTCACGCCACAATGCGTCGTGTCATGCCCGCTGATCATGTAGGAAGTACTCGTGACTGTTGAGCCGGGTGAGCCGGACGCGCCGGGCGAGCCGGACGAGCTTGAATCGGGGGCGCCGGACGCCCACGACAAGACCCACGAGATGGATCGTGAGGTCTTGCCAACCGGTGAGCTGGCCGCATTGCCGCAGCTCGACGTCAAGTTGAAGCCACGCATCCGTCCGATCCGGTTCGGCGTGAGGATGGCGCTGTTCGCACTCGTCGTCTGGTTCGCCATCGGCTTGTTGCCCAAGTTCGTTCAGGCCGCCAGCGAACTTCGTAACGTCAGCCCAGTTCTGCTCGCTGTTGGGTTTGCGCTGGAAATCATCGCGCTCTACTTCTACTCGCTGCTTACTCGCGCCGCGCTCGGCGAGGCCGGCGCGTCCCTGTCGGGGATGCGCATGTTCCGCATCCAGCTCTCAACCAGGGCGCTGACCAATGTCGTGCCAGGTGGCAATGCGGCGGGCTCGGCGCTTGGCTACCGACTGCTCACCCTGTCCGGAATCAAGGGTCCGGATGCCGGCTTCGCGCTGGCGACCGCCGGCATTGGTTCAGCAGTGGTGCTCAACCTGGTGTTCTGGCTCGGGCTCATCGTGTCGATTCCCCGGCGTGGCGTCAACCCGGTGTACGGAACGGCCGCGTTGACCGGCATCATCGTCATCGGCATTGCCGCGTTCCTCGTGATCGGAATCATGGAGGGGCAGGGGCGTGCCGAGCAGTTCATCCGGTGGATTGCGCGCAAGCTTCGAATGAACGAAGACCGCCTTGCTGGTGCACTG
>JABJAB010000052.1 GCA_018666235.1 Ilumatobacter sp. | reverse complement strand
GGCTGATCCCGAAGTTGAGATTCACCAAGTAGCGGGTCGGCACGCACTCACTCCAACGGCTGACTTTCGGCCCACCGGAAAAGTCGCGATGCTGCCGCTGGCGCGACCGTGGTTGTACGAGACGTGGACACGCCTGAATTGGCCCAAAGTCGAGTCGGTAATCGGTCCGATTGATGTCGCGCATGCCACTGGACTCGTCCCGTGTGGCACCGCTGCTCCGTTGGTGGTGACCCTGCACGACCTGGCGTTCGTTCATGATCCCGACATGTTCTCCTCGCATGGCGTACGGGTGATGATGCGCAGCCTTGAGGTGATCAAGCGTCGTGCCGACAGAATCCTGTGCCCGAGCCAGGCGACCATTGATGATTGCATCGAAGCGGGTATCGACGCGACGAAATTGCGGCTCGTGCCACTGGGCGTCGACGGCCGTGTTGCGACCCCGTTTGCGGTCGAACGGGTGAAGCGCAATTATCAACTCCCGGATGACTTTGTGCTGTTTGTCGGCACGATCGAGCCGAGGAAGAACCTCGCCCGACTGGTGGCAGCGATGGCGACACGTTCGCCGGATCAGCCACTCGTCGTAGCCGGTGCACCCGGCTGGGGCGATGCAGCACCTCAGGCCGGAACCCCGAATGTCCGCTTTCTCGGCTACGTGCCCGACGCCGACCTCGGGCCGCTCTACGCGGCGGCCACGGTTTTCGCCTATCCGAGTGAGCGGGAAGGGTTCGGACTCCCAGTTGCTGAGGCGATGCTGCAGGGGACACCTGTTGTCACGAGTAGCGGGACGTCGACTGAGGAAGTTGCTGACGGTGCGGCAGTGCTGGTTGACCCACGCAACGTTGCTTCGATTGCCGACGGAATCGATGAAGCGAACGATCGGTCGTCAGAACTGGCAGCGCTGGGTACCCGGCGGGCGGGCGAATTGACCTGGACTGCGGCAGCTGAACGGACGCGAGACGTCTATCGTGAACTCGCCCCTGCAGGCGGCGACGCGATGGAACCATGACGGACCAAAGGCAACAGTCGGGCAGAGGGGCCGGCCTCGAACGACCGGTCAGTGGCCCGCGCCCAGGTCAACGTGTGTCCGCAGTCGACGTCGCGGTGAACCTCCTCTGGTGTGTTCCGGGCGATGTCGGTGGGTCGGAGGAGTATCTCGTCAGGCAATTGTTGGGACTGGCCTCGCAGCAGTCCGAGTTCCTGCCCACGCTCTATGTCGTGCAGTCGTTCGCTCGCGCGCATCCGAACCTGGCCGATCTGTATCCGATGGTCGTGGCAGGAATCACCGGGCACGAGCGTCCGCGCCGTGTGCTCGCTGAACACGTGTGGCTGAGCAGGCGTACACGGCGTGCCGGGATTGTCCACCACGGCGGAGGTACGACGCCTGCGGTGGGAAGCCGGCCCATCGTGCTCACCATCCACGACCTCCAGTTCCTCACCCACCCCGAATATCACTCACGCAACAAGCTGCGATATCTCAGCGAGGTGGTCCCGCGTTCTGTCAAGCGAGCCGCAGTCATCGCGACACCGACTGAATGGGTGCGGTCGACGGTGATCGAGAAACTCGGAGCCGACCCTGACCGAGTCATCGTGGTGCCTCATGGGGTCGAAGCGGGAATCGGCGATGATGCCCCCACTGAGTTCGAGCTCCGACGCGACTACGGCCTCGGTGACGGCCGCGTGTTGGTGTATCCGGCGATCACGCATCCGCACAAGGGGCATGAGTTTCTGCTGGAGGTCATGTCCCAACACTGGGACGATCCTGACCTGCGACTCGTGCTGCTGGGAGGCGCGGGGAGCGCAGATCGGGGCATCGAGGCCAAGATCGCATCGCTTGGACTTGAACGACGCGTGATTCGGACGGGTCGCGTGCCAGCCTCGCACCGCGACGGATTCCTGGCGCTCGCTGAAGCGATGGTCTTCCCCAGCGAGTACGAGGGATTTGGGGCACCGGTGGTCGAGGCGATGGCACTGGGGACGCCGGTCATCGCCGCGGACCAGCCGGCGGTCGCTGAGGTTGTGGGCAATGCTGGCATCGTGCTGCCTCGCGACTCAGACGCCTGGGCCGGGGCTCTTGACGACGTCGGCGCACGGCGGCAGGAGCTGGTGGCCGCTGGCCGTCGCAGGAGCGCGGACTTCACTGCAGAGCGCTCGGGTGCTGCGCTTGTTTCGGCCTACCGTCGAGCACTCGAATGAGCCGCACATCTTCCCGAGCAACTGACGGAGGGCCGGCAGCAGCCCGACGCCCGATCATCGTCATCTGCCCACATTTCCAGCCTGACACGGCGCCAACGGGCACGGTGATGACGCGCATTGTCGACGAATTGGTCACGCTTGGGCATGCGGTGCACGTGGTCACAGCGTTGCCCTGGTATCGCCGTCATGCCATCGAGCCCGAATGGACCGGCTCGTGGGTGCGCGTGGAAAACACCCCGTGGGGTTCGATCACCAGGGTGCACCCGTTCCCCGGTGATGACAAGACGAATCTGATCCGACGTGCGGCCGGCTTCCTCGCTTACTCGATGCTCGCAGGTGTCCAAGGGCTGCGCGTCGGTGGCTGGTTTCGGAAGGCTGATGCGGTCATCGCAATGTCCCCTCCGTTGACCCTTGGCCTCACCGGGTGGATTGTCGCCAAGATGCGTCGATCATCGCTCGTCTTCAACATTCAAGACGTGTTTCCCGACGCAGCGGTCGATACCGGAGCCATCTCAAATCCCTTCGTCATCAGCGCCGCGCGGTGGCTTGAGCGAATCAGCTACCGCGCAGCAGATGCGGTCACCGTGCTCTCCGATGACCTTCGGGACAACGTTGCTGCCAAGATGGCGCCCGCCCGCCGCGAGCGCGTGCATGTCATCCCGAACTTCGTTGACACGGCAGCCATCGCGCCAGCTGATCGTGCGACCAGCTATCGCGCCGAGCTTGGCCTCGGCAGCGGTCCGGTCGTGCTTTATGCCGGAAATGTGGGCTTCTCCCAGTCGCTGGAGCTCGTGCTCGCTGCAGCGAGCGCGCTGCCGGAGGTGACGTTCCTGATCAACGGCGATGGGGCGGCACGATCTACCCTCGAGTCGGCGGCCATCGGTTTCGAGAATGTGCACTTCGCCGGATACATCGAAGCGCACCGGCTGGGCGAACTCCTGGCCACCGGTGACATTCACGTGGTGCCGCTCAAGGCAGGCCTCGGGCGAGTGTCCGTCCCGTCGAAGACGTACTCGATCCTGGCTGCGGCCCGTCCGGTCGTCGCTGCCATCGACGAAGCGACGGCCGTGCCCAGGATTCTCGAAGCTGCCGGAGCGGGCATCTCGGTGCCGCCCGACGATGCCGGAGCCTTCGTCGCTGCGCTGCGAGTTCTGCTGGCCGATCCTGAGCGGTGTGCCCAGATGGGCGCCAATGGCCGTCGATGGGTTGAAACGCACGCATCTCCGGCAGCTGTCGGCTTGGCATACGACCGATTGCTTGGGCAATTGTGAGTTGCCTGATCAGGGAGTTTGCGGTACGGCGAGGTGTCGTCCATCGAGGGTGATCCCGCAACCGGGGCCAGCACCGCTAACCTCCGATCCTCGTGGCATCCTCCTCTTCATCCACCAAAAAAGCCGCCCGGCTCGCGCAGAAGGGCAAGGGTCAGAAAGTTCGCTTCCAAGGCGGCACTCTCTTTCCCATGGTCGTCGCTCTGGTCATCGTTCTGGGCTTCGCGCTCGTCGTGTACGCCAGGCAGAGCCGACCCGCTGCCGATGCCTCTGACCCGCAAGTCGGAGACCACTGGCACGTGGGCTACGGGTTCAATATCTGCGGCGAATGGATCCAGGTCGAGGGTGACGCGGAAGAGCGTGACGCCAACGGCAACTTTCTCAACACCGAGTTCGCCCGCACGGGTATCCACAGCCACGACGACGGTGTCATCCACTGGCATCCCAACTCACGGGCGGCTGTCGGCCGACGAGCCACGTTCGACGTCTTCCTCAACGTGTACGACGTTGAACTCGATGCCAGCGGCATGACGTGGCCTGCTGATCAGCAGGCCCAGCTGAACGCAGCGTTCGGCGACAAGTACGAAGACGGCGTGTTCGAGAGCGGCGAGACGACGTGCACCGTCGATGGCGAGGAAGTTCCCGGAGCCATTCAGGTCGTGGTGTGGGACAACTTCACCGACACCGACGACGGCACAACCTACATCGCAGCATTCGACAGCATCCGCGTCGACCAGGACGCAATGGTGTTCACCGTGGCATTCGTGCCCGACAACACCGAGATCGAGATGCCACCGTGGGCAAAGGATCTCCCGACACTTGGAGCCATCGATAGCGGGCAGCAATTGCCTGACGGTCAGCTCTTTGGGGGGACCACCGTTCCTGGCGAAGAAGCCCCGACGATCACCGCCGGCGACAACCAGACCGACGGCTGATGCGCGCCGTCGTTCTCGTCGGCGGATTCGGAACGCGACTCCGGCCACTCACCAACAACATCCCAAAGCCGATGCTGCCCATCGGTCACAGGCCGATGATCGAGCGACTTGTCAACCGACTCGGTCGTGGCGGGGTCACCGAGGTTGTGCTCGCGCTCGGGTTCAAGCCCGAACCGTTTATGGAGGCGTTTCCGGGTGGCCGGTGCGGCGATGTGAAGCTGACGTACGCCGTTGAACCAGCGCCACTTGACACAGGCGGGGCTATCAAGTTCGCTGCCAATGAGGCAGGCATCGACAGTACGTTCGTTGTCGCAAACGGGGATGTGCTCACCGACCTTGACGTTGGCGAGCTGGTCGCAGCGCACCGCCGTCGTGAGGCGGAGGCCACGCTGCATCTGATCGGTGTCGAGGACCCGTCGGCCTTCGGCGTTGTTGCGCTCGGTGACAGTGACCGAATCACCGACTTCGTCGAGAAGCCGGCCCCAGGTACCGAGCCGAGCAACCTCATCAACGCCGGGACCTACGTGTTCGAGCCTTCGGTCCTCGATCGGATTCCTGACAACGAGCGTGTGTCCATCGAGCGGTCGACGTTCCCGTTACTCGTCGAGGCAGGTTGTCTGTACGGCCACGCGACGCAGGACTATTGGATCGATGCTGGTCGCCCAGACCTGTACCGGGCAGCGAATCTCGACCTCTTAGTGGGAGGACGTGTCAACGATTACTGTGAGGCGGTGTCGCGAACTGCCACCGTCGATGCAGCGGCGATCATCCTCAACAGCATCATCGGTGACGATGCAGTTGTTGCGCCAGGCGCTCGAATCGTCGACAGCGTGTTGTTGCCAGGAGCGCATGTCGGATCTGCTGCAACCGTAGAGGCCTCGCTCGTGATGGGCCGGGTCGGTGAGGGCGCGCGAGTCGACGCCTCGATGGTGGGCGCCGACGGGGTCGTCGCTGACGGTGCCGTGCTGACTGCGGGCACCGTGCCCGAAGTCCCGGCATCCTGACTCGCACTCGATCCTCTCGATAGCGTCGCCACATGAACGTCGTCGTGGTGGGAGGAGCCGGTTTCATCGGTTCGCACCTCGTGGACCGCTTACTTGCCGAATCTCACCAGGTCGATGTGATCGATGATCTGTCCACGGGCACATTGGGTAATTTGGCCGAGGCGCGCGCTGTCGGTGGCGGCATCAAGATTCATCACCTCGACGCAGCGTCTCCCGAGGCCGCATCGTTGATCGGGATGCGACGCCCCGACGTCGTGTTTCACCTCGCTGCGTTCCCTCGCCGAGCCGCCTCGATCCAAGACCACGGTGCTTCGTTCACTCGCTCACTCGCCGTGATCGAAGCCGCGCGGCAGCACGGTGTCGGACGTGTCGTCGTCGCGCTGCCGGCGACGTCGCTGTACGGGCATCCCGCAGCCAACTCGCTCCCGGTGAAGGAAAGTGACCCGGTGCCGCGGGGCGTGCGCGGCGTCGTCGCCCGGGCTGTGCTGGACGTGCTGAGTGAGTACCGAGAAGCCGAAGGACTGGAGTTCGCCGCGCTGTCGCTTGCTTCGGTGTATGGGCCGCGTCAAGCTCCGGGCGGTGGCGTGGTCGCTGCGTTCAACGATGCGCTGGTATCAGGCGAGCAGCCGGAACTCCATGGCGACGGGCGTCAGACGCGTGACTTCGTGTACGTCGATGACGTGGTCGACGCACTGGTGCGTGCTGCCGATCGGAGCAGCGGACTCTTGATCAACATTGGCACGGGGCAGCAAACCGCGGTGCGCGACCTGTGGAAGCAGATGAGCGGTGGCGTGGTCAACGATCCGACCGAACTCCCGGCGCGTCGCAACGAGCTCCAACGGTTTGCGGTGTCATCGGTACGCGCCCGGATCCACCTGGGCTGGTCATCGTGGACCGACCTGGCCGATGGTCTGGCCCG
>JABJAB010000051.1 GCA_018666235.1 Ilumatobacter sp. | reverse complement strand
GTGCCACCGATATCTTCGGGTTCTAGACCGACACTCCGGGAGCGACAGATGCCAGGCCTCGAAGACCTCTACCGAGAAATCATCCTCGACCACTACCGCACCCCACGCAATCGTGGCGAGCTCGAACCACCAGCGATCAAGGCCGACGGCCACAACCCGCTGTGCGGCGACGAGATCACCGTCTACCTCGACCTCGACACGTCAGCGGGCACTGGCGACGACGCCGTCATCCGCGACATCAAGATCGGCGGCCAAGGCTGCTCGATTTCACAGTCCTCAGCCTCGATGATGAGCCAGGCAATGCTCGGCAAGTCCGTCGGCGACGTGAACGCCCGGATCCGCCGATTCAAGACATTGATGGGGATCGAAGGACTCGATGAGATCGAGAGCGATGCCGACATCGACCTCGGCGACCTCGAAGCGCTGCAGGGCGTCGTGAAGTTCCCGGTTCGCATCAAGTGTGCGGTCCTCAGCTGGAACACCCTGGCCCAAGCCCTCACCCAAGCCGAATAGATACAGGGCCGGAGCCCGGCGACGACTACACGGGGTCGGTGGCGGTGGCCGGGCCAGCGAGCGACAGAATTCCGACGCCGACCGTGCAGCACGCCGCAGCAGCGAGGTAAGGAAGTCGGTACGAGCCCGACACGTCGTAGAGCCAACCGAGCAGCAGCGGGCCGCCGGCGACACCGACCAGCGCGACGAACTGTGATCGGCTGTAGATGCGCGGATAGTCGCGCACACCAAATCGCTCGGCCAGCAGCAACGGCTGCATCATCAACAGATTGCCGATCGTCAAGCCGAACAGGATGATCGACGCGAAGATCAGTACCGTCGAACTGACGAACGCAAGCATCACCAGCGCCACGGACTGAACCCCCGCGATGACGACGGTGAACCGCATCATTGGCATCACCTGAACAGCACGGCCACCCACGAGTCGGGCCACCACGGATGTGGCCGCCAACGCGGTGACCGCAAACCGGGCCGTCGCCGGATCGGTTCGTTCTTCCACCAGCTTCACCAACTGCTGAATCCCGCCCACCTGGGAACCCAGGGCGAAGATATAGCCGACGGCAACAGCTCGATAGAACGTGGTCTTCACGGCGTCTTCGAACGTCGTGCCGCCGACTGCGGGAGCCACTTCGCCGACGGCGCGACGCTGTCCGTCAGGCGCCCAACCGATCGCTTCTGGATCGGGTTTGACCATGAACCAAGCAACGGGCACCGTGACCGCGACGAAGACCAAGCCCAACCAGGGCGTGGTCGCGGACAGTCCGTATTCGTCGATGAACCGCTTTGCAAACGGCGTGATCACGATGCCGCCCACGGACAGGCCGGTCGACGCGACCGAAAGAGCGACGGCCCGTTTGCTATGGAACCAGCGCGTCACGACGGTCGTTGCGGGCACAAGACCTGCCGCTGCGTAGCCCACGGCGAACACGGCGTACACCAGGAACATCTGCCACTGCGTCTCGACCTGACCGAGCAAAGCGAGCGACCCTCCGGCGATCACGCCGCCGGCCATCATGATGTAGCGCACGTCGAAGCGGGCGATCAGTCGGGCAATCCAGAGCCCGACGACACCGCCGACCACGAAGAAGACCGTGACGCCGAACGAGATGGTGCCGAGCGCCCAACCCTTTTCGTTACTGAAGGCGTTCAGGTAGACGGCGAGGCCGTAGAACGCGAGACCTGAGTTGACCAGCAGGACCGTGAAACAGCCGGCGACCACCCACCAACCCGGAAACCGGCCGGAACGGTGATCGACCGCGTCGGGAACAGTCATCTCGGAGTCAGGAAGTGATGTCATCGATGGCCGCTGCCATGGTGCGATCAACGTCGGTGACCGCGTTGCCCGCGTCATGCGTCGTCAACGAGATCGAGACCCGGTTGTACGTGTTCGACCAGTCGGGATGATGGCCGTGTACTTCAGCGAGCAGCGCAACACGCGTCATGAACCCAAACGCTTCGGAGAAGTCGCCGAATTCGAAGTCCCGCTGCAATCGCCCGTCGGCTTCGACCCAGCGCTGCGACCGGTCAGGAGGAGGGCTCATTCCCCAGAACCTAGGGCGGGCAGGCGCCACCGAGTGCACTGGCCGAAGCGTCGGCGACATCAACGGTCTCGTCGGCGAACAAACGCGACGAGACCAAGATGCTGCCGGCCGACCCGAGGGTGCTCGCGTCAGCGCTTCTTGCGGAACAGGCGAGAGAACATGCCCGGCTTGGTCTGCGCTGCCGCGCGCTCGGCGTCAACCTCGGCCTTGACGTCATCACCGATGGCGTTCAAGATTTCCTCTGCCGCGTCAAGGACTGCGGCAGCCGATCCATCTTCAAGACCAGCAGGCTCAGGCGGCGTCGGCGGGACGACCAGCGTTCCATGCGTCCACGCGGCATCAGCCAATCGTCGCTCGTACCCCGAGCAATTCTCGGGACATCGCCAGGGCGCATCAGGCGCCAAATCAATGTTGCATTTTCTGACCGTGTCGCCGTTTGGATACGACCGGCTCTCGAAGTTCTTGCACTCCGTCCGCATCGGCATCGGGCCAGGATAGGGGTTCGAACAGCCAAGGACCGCGCAGCATGCAGCGGGACTATCCGACCGAACCCTCCATCTGCAGCTCGATGAGACGACTCCATTCAACCGCGTACTCCATCGGCAGCGTCTTCGTCACCGGCTCGATGAAGCCATTGACGATCATGCCCATTGACTGCTCTTCGGAGAGGCCATGCGACATCAGGTAAAAAAGTTGCTCGTTGGCAATTTTTGAGACCTTCGTCTCATGACTGATCTGTGCATCATCCTCCAGAATCTCCAGGTGCGGGAGGTTCAGCGAGGCCGACTGCTCGTCGAGTAGCAGCGCCTCGCACGAAAGAACGCTCGCAGCTCCCGTGGCACCTTCGTCAACGCTGACCAGACCGCGACAGGTGGTTGTGCCGCCGTCCTGACTCATCGACTTGGAGACAATCTTCGAGGTGGTGTTCGGGGCGGCGTGCACCATCTTGGCCCCCGTGTCCTGATGCTGGCCCTTGCCGGCGTAGGCAACCGAGCGCACTTCGCCACTTGCGCCGTCGCCGACCAAGTAGATAGCGGGATACTTCACGGTGAGCTTCGAGCCAATGTTGACATCAACGAACTCCATGTGGCCGTCAGCTTCGACACGAGCTCGATTGGTGACGAGATTGTCGACGTTGTGCGACCAGTTCTGCATGGTCGTGTAGCTGACCCAGGCATTCGGCTTCACCACGATCTCGACAACGGCGCAGCGCAGCGCGTCCTGGGTGTACACCGGTGCCGAGCACCCTTCGATGTAGCGGACCTTCGAGCCCTCGTCGGCAATGATCAGGGTGCGCTGAAATTGGCCTCCGGTTTCGGAATTGGGCCGAATGTCGGACTGCAGCGGCATCGCAACTTCGACGCCCGGCGGAACGTAGACGAACGAGCCACCCGACCACGCCGAGGTGTTGAGGTCAGCAAACTTGTCGTCGCCAGGCGGGATGATCGTGCCGAAGTACTCCTGCACCATGCGCGGGTACTCGCGCACGGCAGTGTCCATGTCACAAAAGAGAACGCCCTGCTCTTCGAGGTCCGCACGACGCTCTGGGCCGACGGCCTCAGAACCGGGCAGTGCGGTGTTGCCTGCGAGGTCGCGCCGTGCGTCCCCTGATTGCAGTGCCTCATCGATGTCCTGGAAATCGATGTCGGGCATATTGACCGCGAACCATTCGGCCATCGGCTGCTCGCCGAACAGGCTCAGCGAGCGAAGCCGGAGCTGCTCCATCCACTCGGGTTCGGCCTTGGACAAAGAGATCTGCCCGACGACGCGGGCGTTGATGCCCTTCACGCCGCGGCGCTGTCTCCGGCGTTCTCGCTTCCCAGCTCGGCGACCGGGAGATCGACCTCGATGAAAATGCACTCACCCGGGCAGGCCTCAGCGGCGTGGACAACGTCCGCGACGTTGCGGCTGGTCACCCATGCAAGGCTGCCGGAGCCGCCGGGATCGTTGAGGGGAGCGCCGTTCTCAGCGACGTAGGCAATGCCGTCTTCGAGTTGAACGAACACGTCGGGGCAGTGGTCAATGCAAATTCCGTCGCCGGTGCAGAGGTCCTGGTCGATCCAGACACGCATGATGAGGCTGAACGGTACCGCTGAGTGCGTACATTGGCTCGACCGTGATGAGCAAGAGTGACAAACCCCACAGCAACGCAGCCGAGCCGACTGCTCCACCGGTGGCGCCGACCCGACCACACACGTGGGATCGCCCGACCGGGACGGTCGACGACCCCTACGCGTGGATGCGCGACGTCGACGACCCGGAGTTTCTCCAATATCTCCAGGCAGAGAACGACTACAGCGACCAACACTTCGCGCCACAGGCCGACCTGATCGAGACAATTTTCGATGAGGTCAAGTCGCGAGTGCAGGAGACCGACATGTCAACGCCCGTCCGCAACGGGCCCTGGTGGTACGTCAGTCGCACCGAGGAAGGCCTGAGCTACCCGCTCCATCAACGCGGGCCAAGCCTCGACAGCGCCGACCGCTTCGTATTGCTCGACGAAAACATCGAGGCCGAGGGCCACGAATACTTCGACCTCGGTGCCCTCGATGCTTCCCACGACCACACGATGTTCGCCTGGTCGATTGACACGTCAGGCGACGAGCGCTACACGCTCCGCGTTCGCCGCTTCGACGAAGACGGAGCAGCCTCGTCGACCGAGGACCTGATCGAAGGCATCGCCAATGCCGGGACCGGCTGGTCATCTGATGGGCAGTGGCTGTTCTATGTGCGAGCCGACGATCAAGAACGCCCCTCCCAGGTGTGGCGCCACCGAGTCGACACCAGCTCGACCGAAGACGACGAACTGATTTTCGAAGAGCTCGACGAACGGTTCTTCGTGGCGATTGGCGAGACCCGCTCGAACGAGTGGATCGTGATTCACACCGCAAGTAAGACGAGCAGCGAAGTACGCCTGGCGCCGTCTGACCTTTCCCAGCCCTTCACCGTCGTGCAACCCCGGCGCGACGACGTCGAGTACCAAGTCGACCACTGGGGTGACCGGTTCGTGATGACCACGAACGACGGCGCTGTCGACTTCCGCGTCCTCACCGCACCGGTCGACAGCGACTGGTCAGACGAGAACGCCTGGTTCGAGCTCATCCCACATGTTCCAGGCCGGCGCATCACCGGAACCGAACCGTTCGCAGCGTTCCTGGTCGTTCATGAATGGGCCGAAGCACAACCGCGGGTACGCATCTTGTTCCGCGATGACGCGTTGCCCGAGCGGTCGATTGACCTCGGCAGCGACCCGCACGACGTCGACCTCTCCTCCAACCCCGAATGGGAGAGCGACACCATTCGTTTCGTCACCTCCTCGATGGTCACACCGCCAACCCTGTTCGAAGAGCACGTCGAGACAGGCGAGCGCGTCCAGCTGCGCCAGATGCCCACCCCCAACGTCGACCTCACGAAGTACACGACCAGCCGACGCTGGGCACCGAGCGGTGCCGACGGCGAGCAGGTGCTGGTCCCGCTCGACATCGTCCACCATGTCGACACACCGCTCGACGGCACCGCCGCCGCGGTGCTGTATGGCTACGGGTCATATGAGACATCACTCCCCCCGTGGTTCTCGGTCGCGCGGCTCTCGCTCCTCGACCGCGGCCTGGTCTTTGCCATTGCGCACACGCGTGGCGGCGGCGAGCTGGGCCGTCAGTGGTACCTCGACGGCAAGCTGCTGACCAAGCAGCGCACGTTCGACGACATGATTGCGTGCTCTGAGCATCTGATCGCAGAAGGCGTGGTCGCGCCCGACCGCTTGGCAATTCGTGGTGGCTCCGCCGGCGGGCTCCTCGTCGGTGCGTGCATGACCCAACGCCCAGACCTGTACGCCAGCGTGATCGCCGAGGTGCCGTTCGTCGACATCGTGTCGACGATGAGCGATCCGACCTTGCCGCTCACAGTGACCGAATGGGAGGAATGGGGCGACCCACGCTCCGAACCCTTCGCCAGCGTGATGGGTCGATACTCCCCCTACGACAACACCGTGGCGGCGGACTACCCAGCGCTGTACGTGACCGCTGGGCTGAACGATCCACGAGTCAGCGTGCATGAGCCGGCCAAGTGGGTGGCGCGCCTGCGGTCAGTCGGAACCGGGACCAAACCACTGGTGATGCGCACGGAGATGGGCGCCGGTCATGGCGGACCGACGGGCCGGTACGACGCGTGGCGTGACGAGGCGCGAAACCTCGCCTTCATCCTGACGACGACCTGACGGGTCGACACCACGTCAGAACAGTGCCAGAACGCTCAGTGCGATGAGCGCGACGTTGCGCGCTACGTGCCGGGCACCAAGCGGTTTGGCAGACCATGCCCCGAAGCAGGCGCACGGCGGGTGCCGGCCCTGTGCCAGCTGCATCAGGATCAACACCGAGAACACAACCAGCATCGCGGTTGCTGCGAGCGCCGCTGGCTGACGTGCCACCTGGACCACCAGAACAGCGCCAATCGCGATTTCGACCCACGGCACCAGCGGAATGGTGATGGACGGAGCACCCAGTCCGCGGGCTTGCACGGGCCACTCAGCACCGGCGGCGATTTTCGACGCACCCGCAACGAGGAACACGACGCCGACGACGATCGATGCTGTGAGGGGGATCCAGTCAGCCACGCCAGGTTGCTGCAATGCCGTCGGGGTTGAGCACTCGAGGCGGCCGCTCAGACTTCGATGGTGTGGCCTTCGCGCGCTGCAAAGACCTCGACGCCGAATTCTCGACCGCACTTGGCTGCTTCTTCGGCAAGGCGATCGAGCGTGTCATCATCGTGCGAGGGGTCGTGGTGGAATAGCGCGAGCCGCTTGGCCCCTGATTCAGCAGCAACCCAGACGGCGTACTCGATCGTGCAATGCCCCCAGTTGCTCTTGAGCGCGAACTCGCTCGGCGTGTACTGAGCGTCGTGGATGATCAGATCGGCGCCTGCACACAACTCGCGCGCCCCTGGTGACATCGCAGGCGTTCCGTCCACCGGCATCTGATGATCGCTGAGGTAAGCGACCGAACGGCCGTGGGCAGTGACGCGGTAACCGAGCGTGTTGCCGACGTGCGGAATCGGCCGGCTCATGACGTCGACGTGCGTGCTCGTTGTCGTCACCTGGAAGCTGGACTCCCAGCAATCGACGAAGTCGATATCACCGGGCAGCATCGCAAGTTCAACGGGAAACAGCGGCGGACAGATGGTGTCGGCAAACACTGAAGCGAGTGTCGCGTCACCCTCCTGGCGAGGCCCGTACATCGTGACATCAGAACCTTCTTGCAGCAACGGCGCAAAGAACGGCAACCCCTGGATGTGGTCCCAATGCAGGTGACTCAGCAGGCAGGTGCCAACAAACCGGGCTCCGGGCGAAAGAGTGTTGCCGAAGTAGCGCAGTCCGGTGCCGAGATCGAACAGGATCGGATCGGCGCCCTCGATGTCGAGCGACACGCATGAGGTGTTGCCGCCGTAGCGAACGAGTTCGGGCGCATGACAAGGCGTTGACCCCCGGACGCCGTGAAAGGTCACGGCAAAACCGTCACCACGTGTAGTCGTGTTCATTCCCCGTTCCCCAATACTTCATGACGATAGAGGTTTGTGTGCTTGCGCTTCCAAACTCTGCGCTGGTGACGTGTGTAACAGGCCACCGCGGTACCTTCGACTCGTGAGCGCTTTTGCCAACCACACCGTCATCCTGCCTGATGTCGAGCTGACCTGCCTGACATCACCGTCGATTGATGATCACGATCGCCCGCTGGTCATCTGCATCCACGGCTTCCCCGACAGCGCCTACTCGTGGCGCCATCTGATGCCTGCGCTCGAAGACGCTGGATTCCGTGTCGCCGCTCCGTTCATTCGCGGTTACGCGCCGAGCACGGTCTCCGGCTCAGGCGCCTATCAGACCGGCGCCTCGGCTCTTGACGCGTGTGCGCTCCACGAGCACTTCGGCGGCGATCACCGTGCCGTCCTGATCGGGCACGACTGGGGCGCCCCGATCGTCTACGGCGCAGCGTCGATCGAGCCCACCCGTTGGGCGAAGGTGATTGCGATGGCGGTTCCGCCCGGCGGTTCGATGGGCCTCGCCTTCGTCACCAACACCGATCAGCTCAAACGGAGCTGGTACATGTTCTTCTTCCAAAACGGGCTCGCCGACATGGTGGTGCCAGCCAACGACATGGCATTCATCGACATGATCTGGGAGGACTGGTCGCCCGGATACGACGCGACCGATGACCTCCTGCACGTGAAAGACGCGCTGCGCGAACCCGAACACATGGCTGCGGCCCTGGGCTACTACCGGGCGGCGCTCGGCGACGCGTTTCGCGACCCGGCACACATCGAGGCGCAGAACGCCACACAGGCTGTGCCAGAGCAACCGACGCTGTACCTGCACGGCGTCAATGACGGGTGCATCGGACCCGAGGTCGCCGAGTCGGCCCGGACAATGGTCGGCGACCACGTCGAGATCCGACTCATCGACGGCGTCGGGCACTTTCTGCACCTCGAAGCACCCGACGTCATCAACCCACAGATCCTGGAGTTTCTCTCATGACCGGCAACGCCGACACAGCCCCTGCGCCAACGCTGCCCGACGGCATCGTCATCATCGTCAAAGAAGAGTGCGAGACGTGCCAGACCGTCGTGCCGGTTCTGCAACAGCTCCACGCTGCAACCGAGCTGACGGTCTACACGCAGGACAACGCGTCGTTCCCCTCAGCGCCGACCGCGGCACACGACGCCGATCTGGCGGTGAGTTGGCATCATGACATCGAGACCGTCCCCACCGTCATCGTCGTCCGCAACGGTGTTGAAGTCGAACGAACGGTCGGCTGGATGCGGCCCGAATGGGAACGCCTCACCGGTGTCGACGGCCTGGGTGAAGGCCTGCCCGTCATGCGCCCCGGGTGCGGCTCGATGAGCGTCGACCCAGATCTTGTCGACATGCTGCGTGTTCGTTTCGGGGCATCAGAGTTGGCCGCTCGCCGAATCGACGTGGCCGATGCCGAAGACGTCATGGAAATGATGTTCAACCGCGGCTGGACGGACGGGTTGCCCGTCGTTCCCCCGACCGAGCAACGAGTGATGGCGATGCTCGCCGGAACCAGTCGCGCCGGATCCGAGATCGTGGCGACCGTGCCACCCGACCTTGTCGACATCTCCGTCGAAAAAGTCGCGATCGCCGCTGTCATGGCCGGATGTAAACCCGAGTATCTGCCATGGGTACTGACCGCGGTCGAAGCTGCGTGCACCGATGAGTTCAACATGCACGGTCTGCTTGCCACCACCATGCCGGTCGGTCCGGTCATCGTGTGCAGTGGACCCGGCACCCGGGCGATCGGCATGAACTCGGGCGGCAACGCGTTGGGTCAGGGCAATCGCGCCAACCTCACGATCGGACGTGCCTTGCAGTTGGTCATCCGCAACTTCGGCGGCGGTCGGCCCGGCGAGGTCGATCGTGCGGCGCACGGCAGCCCGGCAAAGATCAGCTTCTGCTTCGCTGAGGCCGACGACACGTCGCCGTACGGACGGCTCGCCGGCGAGCTCGGCATTGACGACGGCGTCGATGCGCTGACGTTGTTCGCTGGTGAGGGGCCGCACTGTCTCGTCGATCAGTTGTCGCGGACACCCGAGTCATTGGTCCGTTCATTCGCGCTCAAGCTGCAAACGGTCAACCATCCGAAGTTGATCATGATGTTCGACGCGATCTTGGTGATGGGACCCGAACACGCTCGGGTCTTTGCAGATGCTGGCTGGGATCGCGAACAGATCGTTGCAGGGATCAGCGAGCACCTCAATCGGTCAGGTGCAGAGTTGGTGCGCGGCGCCGACGGAATTGCGGAGGGCATACCCGAAGCATTCGGCGACGCCGAGTCGCTCCCGAAATTCCGCCCTGGCGGGCTGATGCTCACCTATGCGGGCGGCGGAGCCGGCCTGTTCAGCCAGATCATCGGCGGATGGGTCAACGGCGACAAGGGCTCCAAGCCGGTCACACGCGCCGTGGCGTACTAGAACTGTGTCATGACAGCGCTCCTCGATCCGACCAGCGAACAAACACTCGTCGAACGCGAACGTCTCGCGCGACCGTCGACCCTCGAAGGTCTCACCGTTGGCTTGCTCGACATCTCCAAACCGCGTGGCGACGTCTTCCTCGATCGCATCGAAGAGCGATTGGTTGGCATCGGAGCCAACGTCAAGCGCTACGCCAAGCCCACGTTCGCTAAGCCGGCACCGGTCGACCTCCGCCATCAGATCGCGACGGAGTGTCAGGTGGTCATCGAGGCCTTGGCGGATTGAGGCAGTTGCACGTCGTGCAGTGTGCACGACATCAACGATCTTGAACTGCGTGGCATCCCGTCGATGTTCATCGCCTCCGACCAATTCGTCGACGCTGCAGAGGCCCAGTCGACGGCACTCGGTTTTCCGGCCGTCTCGCGTGTATTCACCCCGCACCCGATTCAAGACCGCACCGACGACGAGATGCTCACCTACGCCGACGTGGCGTTCGACCAGATCCTGGACGCACTGACGCTCTGACCCCAACTTCGAAACACGAGGGACTCCGATGAACCCACCAACCGCGACGGACCAACAGACCAGCACCGAGTTGAGTGAGTACAACCGCATCGCCATCGAAAATGCGGCCAAGCTGCACGAGTTCCGCGCAGCGACCCATCAAGCTGACAAGACGGATCTGCCGATCGAGCAGTTGGTCGCTTCGTTCAACTCGACGGCTGCCGGGGCGTACCGCGAGTACGAGCAGATGGGCGACCGCCCAGTCTCAGGGCACTTGGAGCAGCGCGCTGCCGACCACGGCATCGAGTTCGAACATCTCGGTCTCACACTCGGCACGGTGCTGCACAACGTCGACCTGACCGTGACGCCAACGTCGGAGCTCACGCAGCTCATCCGTGACACTCTGCTTGAACGCAAGGTGATCTTCTTTCGCGATCAACACCTCGACGAAGACCAGCAGACAGCGTTCGGCAGACAGTTCGGCGGTCTTGATGCCTTCCCGTTCGGCACGCCGGGCGACAATCCGTTCATCTTGAAGATTGTCCACGGCCCGGGCAGCCCCGGTACCGAGAACGGCTGGCACACCGACGTCACCTGGATGGAGCAGCCGTCACTCGGCTCGATAGCGCAGTGCGTCGTGACTCCGCCGTACGGCGGCGACACACTCTTCGCAGACAGTCACGCTGCTTACCTCGGCCTGCCGAGTGCGTTGCGCGAGCGGATCAACCACCTGAGCGGCATCAACGACTACCGCATCTTCATCCAGGGACGCGGCCAAGGCGCGATGCCCGACGCCTTGGTCGCCGAGGTGAAGGAACGCATTCCGTTTGGAGTCACACATCCACTCGTACGCACCCATCCCGAAACAGGCAAGCCGGCGCTCTATCTCCACGGCGGGTTTCTCCGCCACGAGTCGCTGTTCGACCGTCGCACGGGCGACACGCTCGATCCGAACGAGTCGAAGCAGATCGTCACCGCACTACTCGCTCAACACGGGCGGCCCGAGTACATCTGTCGATTCCCCTGGCAGGCCGGCTCGATCGCCTTCTGGGACAACCGGGCCGTGCAGCACTACGCCGCAAGCGACTACTACCCACACAAGCGAGTACTGCGCCGCGTCACCATCAGCGGTGACCGCCCCTACAACAACCTCGACTGAGTGACGTCGGGGTCGGGAGCAGGCGTCACTCGGTGACGGCGGGGTCGGGACCAGACGTCACTACCGCAACGCGGTGATGGCGGCTGACGTGGCAAGCACACGGCGGGCACTGTCAACGTGAAGGTTCTCGATCATGCGACCATCGACAGTCACGACACCCTTGCCCTCGGCAACAGCCTCGTCGAATGCAGCGATGACTCGCTGCGCGTACTCGACTTCGTCGGCACTCGGCGCCCACACGTCGTTGGCCGGCTCGACCTGGCTGGGATGAATCAGCGTCTTTCCGTCAAAGCCCATCTCCATGCCCTGCCGACACTCAGCGGCGAAGCCATCTGGATCCTTCACGTCGTTGTAGACACCGTCGAGGATGACCTTGCCTGCCTCGCGAGCAGCGAGCAGTGCGGTGGCGAGGTGCGGCACGAGCGGATGACGGCCTGCCACGATGGGCGAACGCAGCTCTTTCGCGAGGTCATTGGTGCCCATCACGAGCACAGCGACACGCGGATGCGCCGCAATCGAACGGACGTTGAACATCGCTGTCGGGGTTTCAATCATCGGCCAGATCAACGTGCTCTCAGATGCTCCCGCTGCGTCGAGTTGTGCCGACACTGCGTCCACCTGCTCGACGGTGTCAACTTTGGGGATCACGACTGCTGACGGCGACGCGGCGCCGGCGGCTGCGATGTCGCTGGCACCCCACTCGGTGTCAAGACCGTTGCAGCGAATGGTCAACTCGCGGTTGCCGTACTCGCCCGACCGGACAGCGGCAACCGCCTGAGCGCGCGCTGCAGGCTTGGCATCGGGGGCCACCGCATCTTCGAGGTCGAAGATGATCGCATCAGCCGGAATGGCCTTCGCTTTTTCGATCGCTCGCTCGTTGGCTGCGGGCATGTAGAGCACCGAACGGCGGGGGCGAAGATCTGGCATTGAGCTGGTGGGCATCGTCGTCTCTTTCAGAATCCGTAACTGGCGGCGAGTTCAGGGTCGCTGGCAGACAGGGCCTTGGCGAGTTCGACGACGACGTGGCACTGCTTGACCGAAGCGTCGTCCTCCATCTTGCCGTCGAGCATCAGCGCCCCGGTGCCGTCGCCCATTGCCGCGATCACGCGCTGGGCATGTGCGACGTCGGTCGGGTCAGGGCTGAAGACTTTCTTGGCCACATCGATCTGGACGGGGTGGAGGCTCCAGGCGCCAACGCAGCCGAGCAGGTAGGCGTTGCGGAACTGGTCTTCGCAAGCAACCGTGTCCTTGATGTCGCCGAACGGCCCGTAGAACGGGAGGATGCCGTTCATCACGCAGGCATCGACCATGCGCGCAATGGTGTAGTGCCACAGATCCTGTTGATACGTGGTTCGATCGGCGTTGATATCGGTCTCGACCGTTCCGTCTTCCTGAGTCGCCAATGGTGGGTCGGTGCGCACCAGGTAGCCGGGATGACCTCCGCCAACACGGGTGGTCTTCATGCGACGGTTGGCCGCGAGATCGGCCGGACCGAGTGACAGGCCCTGCATGCGTGGCGACGCTGCGCAGATTTCTTCAACATTTGCCATACCCCGTGCGGTCTCCAGGATGGCGTGCACGAGGATCGGCTTCGTCAGCCCCGCCTTGGCCTCGAGCTGAGCGAGCAGGCGGTCGACATAGTGGATGTCCTCCGGCCCCTCCACCTTCGGGATCATGATGACGTCGAGTGCCTCACCAGCTTCGAGCACCGCGGCGGTCAGGTCATCCAGGCCCCAAGGCGAATCGAGACTGTTGACTCGGGTCCAAAACTGAGTGGCCCCGAAGTCGACGGTCTGGGCGACTTCGACCAACCCGGCGCGGGCGGCCTCTTTCTGGTCCGCAGGCACCCCGTCTTCGAGGTTGGCGAGCAAAATGTCGACCGTCGGCGCGATCTGCGGCACCTTCGAACGCATCTTCTCGTTCGCCGCCGGGAAGAAGTGAATCATCCGACTCGGAGGGAACGGGATCTCGCGGACGGGCGCTGGGGCACCGACGGCAAGGGGACGGAAGAAGTCTTTGGCGGGACGCATCAACTCCGACGATAGATCGGTCGGCTGGCCGGGCAGGAATTCACTCGGGCAGGCGGACCGTGTCATCCGACACGATGACGAGCCCGTCGGCAACGAGCCCGGCGATGATCCGGTCGTCGAAGTCGGCTGCGGGTCGGGCCTCGGCACCGACTGCGGCGAGGACCTTGCCGCGCGCTTGTCGGTCGCTGCCTTCGAACCGGGCTTGCTTGCCGCTCACCCCTGCTGATCCGGTCGCGGGGTCAGGGTGCGGGTGGCCTGCGAGGTGCCAGTCACACGATCCCGCAAGCGGACATGGAGTGCACGTCGGGGTCGGGCGGCACAGTGTGGCCCCGAGGTCCATCACCACCTGGTTCCAAACCCAACCCTGGCCAGCAGGAACTGCCTCATCAGCACGCTCCTGGGCTCGTTTGGGAGTCAGCCGCTCCCCTGCTGTGCGCGCCAAGATGCGCGCAATGTTCGTGTCGACCACCGCAACATCGCGTTCAAAGGCAAAGGCCAGCACGGCGCGAGCGGTGTACGGGCCAATCCCCGGAAGGGCGAGCAGACCGTCGAGATCATCGGGCAACTTGCCGCCGTGCAGGTCGACAACAACAACGGCCGCTGCCTGCAGGTTGCGTGCACGTCGCGGATATCCGAGACCCTGCCACAGCCGCAGCACATCGCCGAGCGACGCGGTGGCACAATCAGCAGGCGTCGGGAACGCTGCGAGGAACGCGTTCCACTTCGGGATCACTCGCTCGACCTGGGTCTGCTGCAACATCACCTCGCTGACGAGAATTCGCCACGGATCGCGCTCGGCGCGCCATGGCAGGTCACGCATCGTCGGCACTCCCCACCCGAGCACCGCGCCGGCGTCAAGCGGACCGCTTGGTCGTTGACTCACGCTGGAGTGGCCGCGACGAGTGGTGACCAGATTGTTGTGGTTCGGTACGGGTACGAGATCGTCTCGACATCGCTACCGAGATGTCGCTCGATCGCTTGGCGCGTGCGGGTCAGCACGGTGAGCCGTTCGTCGGGCGGCAGCACGCTGACGTAGCTCCGTGACAACATGTCCGCCAGCACGCCTTCAACGCTGGTGAGATGCTCCCAGCGGCACTCGAAGGTCTCAGCCGGCCCGAAGCCAGAGTTCGCGTCGATGATCTCGACAACCGGATGCTCTCCGATGACGGTCGATGCGGCGGTTGCTCGCTTCTCGTCGACCACGTCGGCGAGCCATGGCGCCGCGTCGACATCATCTTCATTCCAGATCATTCCGACACCGCCGCCTGGCTTGAGTACCCGAGCGATCTCGTCGAGAGCGACCTGGTGATCAAACCAGTGGAAAGCCTGACCCACGAGGACTGCGTCGAACGTGCCGGGGGGAAACGGGATCTGCTCGGCCGTTCCATCGAGTACCTCGACATCAGGCACCGCTCGGCTGAACTCGGCACGCATCTGGGCGAGGGGCTCGACCGCATGCAAGTTGCAGATCATGGGCAGCAACCGCGTCAACTTGCCGGTTCCCGCAGCAAGATCGAGGATGACGTTGTCCCGCTCGAAAGCGCCACAGTCGTCCCAGAAGGTCAGTGCCTCATCGGGGTACTCGGGCCGGCCAAGCTCGTAAGCCGCTGCTGTTGCGCCGAACGACTGCGCCAGCCGGACCCGATCAGGGCCGGAGAATTCAGGTTCAGTCGGCCCAGACATCGGTGCCGTCGTACGGCCGAGCACGATCGGGCGCGGCGTCCTTCTTCCAGATCAGCACCTTGCGCTTGAAGTAGCAGACTTCCTTGCCATCCTGGTTGAAGCCCTTGGTCTCGACCGTGACGATGCCGCGGTCGGGCTTCGACTTCGACTCCTTCACCTCGAGCACGCGGGTCTCGGCATGGATGGTGTCGCCATGGAACGTCGGAAACTTGTGCTGAAGGGTCTCGACTTCGAGATTCGCGATGGCGGCGCCGCTCACATCGGGGACACTCATGCCGAGCACCAGGCTGTAAACAAGGTTGCCGACGACGACGTTGCGCCCCTGCACCGACTCCGCCGCAAACCAGTCGTTGGTGTGCAGCGGGTGATGGTTCATCGTGATCATGCAGAAGAGATGATCGTCGTACTCTGTGATGGTCTTGCCGGGCCAGTGGCGAAGGATGTCGCCAGGGGCGAAGTCTTCGAGGCATCGACCAAAGGGGCGCTCATGTGTCGTCATGAACGGGCAACGTATCGCCCGGGTCGCCCTCGGATCCAATACCAGCGTCGCTGTCCCCCTGACCGTCGTCATCCGTACGAGCCTCGGCGAGGGCCGCGAGGTCGACGTGACTCAGGTCGACGTTGTCGACAAATTCGACACCGTCGGTCGCTGCGATCAAATCAGCGACCGGGGCGCGGCGACCCCACCGGAGCGCAAAATCGATCTTGGTCTCGCCCTTTGCCGCCTCGGTCCGAGCCAGATCGCGAAGATTTGCCAGTCGGTCGCGCTTCTCGATCTTCCACGGGCCGACGCGCAAGGATGCGTACGACACAGCCCCGAGGAAGATCGGAAAGAAGAACTGTGCGAATCGATAGGCGGCGACGCCGAGCGTTGCAACGTTCTCGGTGAGCCCGAACGAAATGAACAGCCCGACGTAGGCGATGTCGACGTAGCCCAGCCCACCCGGAGTGATCGGAACTGCCGCCAGGAGGTTGGCGAACCCGAACGCAACGATCAGGGCATCGATGTCGAGCGAACCGCCGAACGCGCGCAGGAACACCCAGAGGGCGGCAGCATCGAAGAGCCAGTTCAGCAGCGCGAAGATCACGACCCGCTTGAGCAGGGCACGATCGCTGATCAGTTCCTCGAGGCGTTCAGCAATCTGGTGCAGTGCACCAGCAAGGCGGTCTTCGTTCATTCGAAGCTTGCGCGCAATCCACCGGATGAACTGCTCGGCACGCCCCTGCCCCTCCATGATTCCGATCACGAGGAACGCGGCAATGCCGATGACGATGATGCCGGTCAACGC
>JABJAB010000050.1 GCA_018666235.1 Ilumatobacter sp. | reverse complement strand
CGAGGATGACTCGGTGACGGTCACTCCCGGACGCAACGCTGAGCACCTTCGCTGCCATCGTCGGCACATCGCGGCGAAGCGCTGAGCGCAGCGCGGCGTTGTCGAGGAGCGTGTACGGGCGGTGTAATTCGTGGCGCCGATCAGTCCAAGCCCAGACGTCGAGCGGTGTGCCTGCCGTGACGTCGAGGCCGGTCAGGATCGAGAGGCGGTCAACCTCATCGAGCCACGCTCCGTATGTCGCCGACCAATCGGCGTCACCACCGATGAGAACGACGTCCAGGCCACGCATGACACAGGCTTGGGCAAGGGCACTGCCCGCTGGTCCGTCGCCGATGATGACGACGTCGTGAAAGCGTCCAGCGTTGCTCGACGATGACGGTGTCACGGGTGGCCGGGCGTGGCCGATTCAAGTTCAGCCATCCGACGGAACTGCTCGACCACGTCAGGCGTGGTGTGCTGTGGGTCGAGCGAGCGGTACACGGTGTCGACGTTCACTGCGATCCGTCCGAACTCACCCCAGCTGCTGAATCGTTCGTCGGCCGCAAGGGCCGCGCCAATATCTCGCGCCGCGTCAAAGGCGTCAATGCCTGCTGCCTGCCGACCGGCGGCCTCGGTGTCGACAAATGCGAGGTAGTCGCGTACCTCGCGCACGCCGGCCTTGTCGGTGAGTGGGCCGTGGCCCGGCACCACGGTGTCCACGTCCATCTCGAGCATGAGGTCGCATGCGGCGACCCAATTGCTCAGGGGGCCAGCCCACACGATGGGCGTGCCGCCGATGAAGAGAATGTCGCCGGTGTAGACGGTCTTGGCATCGGGCACGTGGACCAAGACGTCGCCGTCCGTGTGCGCCGGACCCACCTCGATCAGATCGACGCGACGTCCCCCCACATCAAGGGCATGACGGCCACTGAACGTCGTTGTCGGCAGCTCAAGTTCGATTCCGTCAAAGTCAAATTCGCCGAAGAAGCTGCGAAACAGATCGCCGACTTCGCCTGGCGCCTGGTTGAGCGCGTGCAGCATCGACGGCGGCGTGTGCGGCATCTCTTCGGCACAGGCTGCGGATGCCACGATGTCGACCTTGGACCATCGGACGCGCACCTCGCTGTTTCCGTAGCAGTGGTCACCGTTCGCGTGGGTATTGACCAGCGAGTCCACGGGCGCCGCAGCGGTGTGCGCGGCCATTGCGTCGAGCATGGCGCGGGTGAGATTGAGATCGAAGAGGGTGTCCACAAGCAGCGACTGCCCATCGCCGACAACGAGACCGGCGTTGCTCCAGCCCCAACTGCCGTCCGGTTGCAGATATGCGAAACACTGATCGCCAAGTTCGTGCAGGCCGAGACTGAAGTCCGAAGTCATGCCGACATTGTTTCACGCATACAGAAGCGTTCAGCGGCCATAGTCACGGGAAGGTGCGTGTTTGCATCTGGGATGTTGGGAAAGATCGACGCGTCACAGATCGACAATCCCTCGTAGCCCACCACGCTGAAGTGATCATCGACGACGACGCCCATCGCACAGCTGCTCGATGCATGGACGTAGTCGCCTGCCCGGCTGCGGAGCCACGTTTGGAGGGTCGTGTCGTCGGCCAGCGCGTCCGCCGTCGTGCCATGCTCGTCGATGTAGACCGTTTCGACGATGTCCGTGAACGATGGTTGCGACAAGACATCCAGCGCAAGCCTGACCGCTGCGCCGAGTGCTGCACGGTCGTCAGCATGGCTCAAGAGTGCGAAGTCGACGAGCGGCTGACCCTCGTTGTCGATCGTGACGGTGCCCTCGGCACCTGACGGAGTCATCAGCGCCGGCATGAACAGTGCGAGACGTTCCGCGCCGGGCAGCCGACCGATGTGATTCATCGGGAGGAGCTGTACGAGATCCTCACCGATGTGCTGGTGCAAGAGCGTGCCGATGACCAGGCCGCCCGGGCGGTTGTCGACGCCACCGCGCAGCAACAACGTCAGCGGAGCCGCCGGGTGATCTTGGAGGCCCTGGCCAATGCCCGGTGTATCCAGCCCGGAGCGGAGCAGGATCGCAGGTGTGTGGATTGCACCGGCCGCGACAACGACATGGTCCGCGTCGATCGAGGTGCCGTCGACAAGGTGCACACCCGTGACTCGGCGGCCTGAGATGCGAAGACGATCGGCGGCTGTGTTCGGCCGCACCACAAGATTCGGTCGGTCGAGCACCGGCCAGAGGTAGGCCTCTGCCGATGTGATCCGGCGGCCCGCCCGGCGCGTCAGCCGCGCCCGTTCGGTTCGTGGTGCCGCCGCAATCAGTGCTCGATCGACGACGCCGAGTTCCGCTTCGGCAGCCGCCTCGGCCGGGATCTGCACCCGATCCCAGGCGCGGTGAGCATCGCTCCATCCCCAGTCGCGGTATTGCTGTTCGCTGCCGCGCAGCGCAACCATGGCGTTGACTGCGCTCGATCCTCCCAAACCTCGGCCCCTCGGGTACGGACTCGCTTCAGCGTCGGTGGTGCGCTTGGCGAGCAGATCAGCGTGGGTTCGGCCCGGCTCGTGCAGGGCGTCAAGAAAGTTGGGTCCATCGACCGCTGCCGGAATCGCATCCTGCCGCAAGTCGGGGCCATCGTCGAGGAGCGTCACGCGACAATCGGGGTCCGCTGACATCCTGTTGGCGAGCACGCACCCGGCTGAACCTGCACCGACGATGATCCAGTGTCGAGCGGGTCGCTGCGAGGTCATGACGTTCCGGTCCAGCGACGCTCAGTCGTCGCGACGTTGAGCGGGAGGGTTGGTGGCTGGTGGGAGGCCTGCAAGATGTGCGGCGTCGTTGTACCGGACGAGGCGCCACTTCGAGTCGGTCGCTGATTCGGCAGCGCGCTGCGAGGGCACGAACTCGGTCAGGGACGTGTTCGACGTCCAGAGGTCGAACGCTCCGGTGGGCGCTGTACGCAGGAGTTGACGGAAGATGGCATCGACAACACCACCATGGCAGGAGATTGCGATCGTCCGCCCAGGGTGCGTCGCGAGCGTTTTCGACAGGGTTGATCCGACCCGCAGGTGGAATCGGGCAATGGTTTCGCCACCGCCCGGGAAGACCTCGTGATGGGGGTCGCCGCCCCAGTCCGGGGATCCAAACCGGTCGACATAGGCAGCGAATGTCATGCCGTCGAGTTCGGGTCCGGGATCGTGTTCACCGAATCCGGGGTCGATCAGGAGGTCCGCGCCTGCGATGGCGGGGCCAATGACCTGGGCAGTCTCGATCGCTCGGTCGAAGTTGCTGCTGATCAGCACCGCACCGTCAAGTTCGTGCGTGTCGGCGAGACGGTCGTGGAGACGCGCTGCTTGCTGTCGTCCGAGGTCGGAAAGGCCGCTGCAGGTGCGGTGGCCGCCGATGACGCGGTCGACGGTGACCTGAGACTCTCCGTGCCTGATCAGCACCACCCGTGTCGCTCCGTCTGTCATCGCTCCATCATCGCAGTGATCTGCCCCAACGCGGCACTCCGCTCATTTGTGTGTCGCTCATTCGTCTTGGCCCCGACAGTGTCGGGCCAACTGGCTGCTCGTGCGAAGATTCTTCGCCGGCATCGAGCCCGCAAACCTTTTGTACAAATTTCACTGGTGTCGTATGGGGTTCCCTACAGTCGCGCCGGTGGCCCCCAGGCACCGTCTCACCCTTCATCCGATCGAGGCCGATCCGCGCGCCGCGGCAATCGAGCGAGGCGCGAGTGATCTTGGTTTCGGCAACATCGGCGAGGTCGCCATTGCCGACATTGTGTTCGTCGACGGAGACCTCGATTCGGCACAACTCGATCGGCTCCACAGTGTGCTCGTCGACCCGCTGCTTCAGCGTGGCAACTGGGAGCTTCCGACGAGCCATGCGGTCGAGATCACCCTGCAACCCGGCGTCACCGACAGCGGCGCCGATGCCGTGCGGCACGCCTGCGGCACCTTGGGTATTGACATCGAGGCAGCCGCGACAGGTCTGCGCATTCGCTTCGACGAGGGCCTCGCTGACGATGTGGCCGACGACATCATCGAGCGCGTTGTGGCGAACACGATCATCGAACGATGGGCGTGGGGCACGATCGAACCCGCACACCCCGGTGGCGAAGATATTCGTTCGACGGCCACGATCATTCCGATTCGCGGAGCCGACGAGACGCGACTGGCCGAGATCAACGTCGAGCGGGCGCTCTACCTCGACCCGGAGGAGATGGTGGTCATTCGTGATCACTTCACTGGATTGGATCGCGATCCCACAGATCTCGAGTTGGAGACGTTAGGCCAGACCTGGAGCGAACACTGCGCCCACAAAACCTTCCGGGCCGCGATTGACGCGACGGGCGGGCCCGAGGGCGAGCAGGTCATCGAGCCGCTGATGCGGCAATTGCGGCTCTGCACCGAGACCATCGATGCGCCGTTCGTGCGCTCTGCCTTTGTCGGCAATGCCGGCATCGTCGAGTTTCGCAAAGGCATCACCATTGCGCTCAAAGCCGAGACGCACAATCATCCGTCTGCAGTCGAACCGTTCGGTGGAGCCAACACCGGTGTCGGCGGCGTGATTCGCGACGTGCTGGGTATTGCACATAAGCCCATCGCGATCACCGACATCTTGTGTTTCGGGCCGGCCGACCTGCCGCTGAGCGATCTCCCGGACGGCTCGCTGCATCCGCGCCGAATCCGCGAGGGCGTGATCGACGGTGTTGCTGACTATGGCAACAAGATCGGGCTGCCCACCGTGGCCGGCGCAATCTTGTACGACCCTGCATACACCACGAATCCACTGGTTTTTGCCGGCTGCATCGGTACGTCTCCGGCGCGCCCTCTGCATGAAGGACCCCACGCTGGCGATCGGGTGCTGGTACTCGGCGGCGCAACCGGCCGCGACGGCATTCGAGGTGCGACGTTCTCGTCGGCGACAATGGATGCAACTACTGGCGAGGTCGCAGGCGCGAGTGTGCAGATCGGCGATCCGATCATCGAGAAGCTGCTGATCGACGCGTTGATCGGTGCGGAAGACTTGTATTCGTCGATCACCGACTGCGGAGCCGGCGGTCTGTCCTCTGCGGTGGGCGAGATGGCAGAGGGCATCGGCGCCGACGTGGAACTGGATCTCGTGCCGCGGAAATACCCTGGCCTCGAGCCCTGGGAAGTCTGGCTGAGCGAGGCGCAGGAGCGCATGGTCATCTCGGTGCCATCGCGGAACGTGAGTGCCATTCTCAATCGCTGCAAGCGCGTGGGTGTTGGCGTGGCCGACATCGGGGCGTTCACCGGTGATGGCGTTCTGACAGTGCGATCAGGCGGCACGCCGGTAGCTGAGATCGACACGGCGTTTTTGCACGACGGTCGTCCACAGCGACGGATGAATGCCGTCTTGCCCGAGCCTGATCGATCGCCATCGGTCGGCCGGAAGGTGGCCGATCCGAAAGCCGCGCTGATCGCGCTGATGTCACATCCCAACATCGCGAGCAAGGCAGGCACGATTCATCGCTACGACCACGAAATCTTGGGGTCAACCGTGGTGCGTCCGCTCATTGGCGCGGCTGGTGATGGGCCTGCCGATGGTGTGGTCCTGGCCGAACCGCTGGCTGAGCACGGCATCGCGATCGGCATCGGCGTCAACCCGTGGTACGGCATCCACGACCCTGAGGCGATGGCCTACGCCGTTGTTGACGAGGCAATTCGCAACGTGGTGGCCGTCGGGGCTGACCCTGACATGGTGGCACTGCTCGACAACTTCTCTTGGGGTGACCCGCGTCGTCCCAGCACTCTGGGCGAGCTGGCCGCTGCGGTCGAGGGATGTTGCGCTGCGGCCTACATGTACAACGCTCCGTTCGTATCGGGCAAAGACAGCCTGAACAATGAGTACATCGGCAACGACGGCGAGCGTCACGCCGTGCCGCCGACGCTCGTCATTACTGCGGTCGCACATGTACCTGACGCCAATCGGTGCGTTACCCCTGACCTGGCCGAGGCCGGCAATGTGCTGATGCTCTTGGGGTCGACTGATTCCGAGTTCGCCGGATCTCACCTCGACAAGGTGCTGGGCGCTCCCCCGGTGGCCGGCGCCGCTCCAGCTCCGGACCCCGATGCTCCCAATCGGTATCGCCATCTGCACGCCGCCATGCAGGCCGGACTGGTCGCGGCTTGCCACGACGTGAGCGAAGGCGGACTCGCCGTCGCCCTCGGCGAGATGTGCCTGGCCGGGCGCCTCGGCGCCACCATCGACGTGTTACCGCACGACGATCTATCGACGTCGCTGTTCAGCGAGTCGCTGGGTCGCTTGGTCGTCGAGATCGAGCCGCGCAGCGTGGCAGCGTTCAAGCGGATCATGGACGACGAGTGTCTTCAAATCGGCGAGGTCAGCGAGTCCGGCATGTTGTCGTTGCCCGGAGTCGAACCAATTTTGGTCTCCGATCTGGCTGATGCCTTCAACCATGAGGCCTACGCCACCCACAACGGACTGCAGGCGACGTCATGAGCCAGGTTCCCGCCGTCGTCATCGCCGGGCCCGGCACCAATCGTGATGGTGACGTCCGCCAAGCGCTTGAGTTGGCAGGCGCCGACGCAAAGATCGTTTTGGCGAGCGAGTTGGTCGAGCGACCGCGGCTGTTGGGCGACTACCGACTGGCCGTTGTCGCCGGAGGGTTTAGTCACGCCGATTCGTTGGGTGCTGGTCGCATGCTGGCGCTCGACTTGATGATGGGGTTGGGCGATGAACTGCGCGACTTTGTCGCACGCGGCCGGCCACTGATCGGCATCTGCAACGGCTTTCAGGTGCTGACGCGGACCAAGTTGTTGCCCGGCGCTCTCGGACACAACGCGCAGGGCCGTTTCGACTGCCGGTGGGTCGTGTTGGAGACCGAGGTCAAGAGCAAGTCGGTGTGGACCTCGGGAATCGAGGACCCGATCCACTGCCCCATCGCCCATGGCGAGGGCCGCTACGTGCACCCCGACCCTGATTCTCTCGCCGCTGCTGGGCAGGTTGCGCTGCGATATCGCAGCACCAATCCCAACGGCTCGGTTGCCGACATCGCTGGCGTCTGCGATTCGAGCGGCGTGGTACTCGGCCTCATGCCGCACCCTGAGAATCACATTGTGGCGCGCCAACATCCGCACCACGGACGCAGTGCGGCGGTGAAGACGCGGGGTGCTGGTGAGCCATCCAGTCTGGGTCTCCGATTGTTCGAGAATGGCGTGCGACACGCCAAGGGACTCTGAGCACGTGACACTCCCCGAGCCGTTCGACAGCATCGAGTTACCACTCCATGATCGCCGGCTCGGCAAGGTGCGCGTTTCGTACGCGTTCGGCTCGGGGCAGCGGCTCTTCGTCACCACAGACCGGTTGTCTGCCTTCGATCGGATCATCGCCCGGGTGCCCTACAAGGGCCAGGTGTTGAACCAACTGGCGGCCTGGTGGTTCGAGCAAACCGCCGACATCGTGCCGAATCATGTCGTGTCGCTGCCCGACCCGAACGTCCTTGTTGCCCGCGAGGCCGCTCCACTCAGCGTTGAGGTCGTCGTCCGTGGACACATCAGTGGAGTCACCGACACGGCATTGTGGACGCAGTACTCGGCTGGTGCGCGCAGCATCTACGGCCATCAGTTCCCCGATGGTTTGGCCAAGAACACCGCATTGCCCGAGCCCATCATCACGCCCACCACCAAGGGCGATTTCGGCGAGCACGATGTGCCGCTGGCCATTCAGGACGTTGTTGCCGACGGCCACGTCGATCGTGATGTGTGGGATCAGGTTGGCGCCGCTGCACTTGCGGTATTCGAACGTGGCCGCGAACGAGCCGCTGCTGGCGGGCTCATTTTGGCCGACACGAAGTACGAGTTCGGCCTCGACGCAACTGGCGCCGTGATGCTGATCGACGAGGTACACACGCCCGACTCCTCGCGATACTGGGTCGCAGACACGTACGAGGAGCAGTTGGCCGCCGGGCGGGAGCCGCAGAGCCTCGACAAAGAAGTCGTCCGCCGGGCCCTGGCAGACGTCGGCTACACCGGCGAGGGCGACGTCCCTGAGCTGCCCGCCGAGGTGTGGGAGCAGACGAGCGCTCGCTACATCGAGACCTACGAGCGCCTCACGGGGCTCACCTTCGAACGGGCCACTTATCCCGCCGAACAACGCATCATCGACGCAGTCAGCGCACTGGAGATTCCTGCATGAGCACAACACCCCACACATCCGTTTGCGCACCCGTTACGGGTCGCGAACGACACCTCCTGGGTACGCAAACAACGGAAACGCCGGTGCGGATCAGCGACAAGCCACGCGACGAGTGCGGCGTCCTCGGTCTGTCGACGCCGCACGGAGAGGGCGTTGCGCAGCTGGCGTTCTTCGGGCTGTTTGCGTTGCAGCATCGAGGACAGGAGGCCGCAGGTATTGCCGTGAGCGACGGCAAACGGTCGCGGTTGCACAAAGAAGCGGGTCTCGTCTCCACGGTGTTCACGCCCGAGGCGCTCGCACCCTTGACCGGCTACCACGCCATCGGGCACACCCGCTACAGCACCACGGGGTCAAATGCCGAGCGCAACATCCAGCCGTTCCTCGTCGAGACCATGCACGGGCCGCTGTCGGTGGCCCACAACGGCAACCTGGTCAACGCAACGGCGTTGCGTGACGAGTTACTGAACAAGGGGTTCGGCCTGACGGCCACCAGCGATACCGAGGTCTTCACGCTGATGCTCGCTGCTGCCGGCGGGCAGACTTGGCAGGAGCGGATCGAGCGAACTTTGCCTGCCTGGAAAGGCGCGTACTCCCTGGTGATTTTGGCGGCCGACCAGGTCATTGCCGTGCGCGACCCATGGGGTTTCCGTCCGCTGAGCGTCGGACGCCTCCCTCATGGCGGCCATGCCGTCGCGAGCGAGACGTGTGCACTGTCAACGCTGGGCTGCGTGGACATCGACGAGGTCAAACCTGGCGAGATGGTCACGTTGCGCGGCAGCGAGATCGAGCGGACGCAGGTGCTGGCGCCCCAACCCAAAGGTGCGCGCTGCACGTTCGAGTTCGTCTACTTCTCGCGTCCCGACTCTGTGTGGGATGGCAAGAGCGTGCACCACGCGCGGCAGCGGCTGGGTGTCGAGTTGGCGAGGGAATCGATGGTCGATGCCGATGTCGTCATTCCCGTACCCGACTCGTCGATTCCTGCCGCGATCGGCTTCGCGCGGGAGAGTGGACTGCCGTTCAACGATGGGCTGATCAAGAATCGGTACATCGGCCGCACGTTCATCGAACCCACGCAAGACATCCGTGAACGCGGTGTCGCGCTGAAGTTCAATGCGCTGAGCGAAAACCTCAAGGGGAAGCGGGTGATCATGATCGACGATTCGCTCGTCCGTGGCACGACCGCCGGTCCGCTCGTGAAGTTGGTTCGAGATGCGGGGGCGAGCGAAGTGCATGTGCGCATCACGTGTCCGCCGATCAAGCATGCCTGCCACTTCGGAGTCGACATGGGCCACGACAACGACCTGATGGCCGCACGGCTCTCGGTCGCTGAGATTCAAGAGCACATCGGTGCCGACAGCCTTGCCTTCCTGTCGCTCGAAGGGATGATGCGAGCTGTCAACGACACCGAGTCCGGCGAGGGGTACTGCAACGCATGCTTCACGGGCGACTACCCGCTCGCTGTCGGTGATGCGCAGGCCAAGCTGGCGTTCGAGGGAGTGATCGCCTGATGCGCGTCTTGGTGATTGGCGGCGGCGGCCGCGAGCAGGCGATTGCCTGGGCCTGTCGACAGCATGGGCATGACGTTCGG
>JABJAB010000005.1 GCA_018666235.1 Ilumatobacter sp. | reverse complement strand
GCTCAATGACGTCGCCGATCGAGACGTCACCGCATTACTAACCAGGTCGAGCACGCTGCTGCGAGAAGACGAAGTGTTGCTGGACCAACTCGCCGCCGAGCTTGATCCCACCGACGCACAGGGCTTGGCCGCCGCGCCGCTCCCTCTCGCCCGACGATCGGTGCGCCAGTGGATTCTCAGCACCACCATCAACGACGACGACCAACTCAACCGTCACCCGCCCGACGCGGCGACTGTCGAACGGGTCCTTGCCGTTGCTCGCGGCGACGCCACCGGGTGCGACGTTGGGGCGGGATGGCGTGTCGAACGAACAAAACAACGGCTGCGACTTTTCTCCCACACACCAACCAGCGGGTAGCCTTGCTCCTCGGTATGACGAAGGTCGCAGGAACTCGCCCACTTCTCGAAGGTGCACGCTGATGCCTCCTCGTCTACGCGGCAAGTGGGCCCTCGGCATCACTCCCCGCAACTTCACCTGGATCCTCAAAGACAAGCTCGCAATCTGCGAGCGTCCCGGCGGAGTCGGCGACAGCCATCGTCGCGTCCGACGCCAAGAAGAGATCATTTGGCTGCGCGAGAACGGCTTCGGCTGCGTCATTTCGATCATCTCGGCACCGAGCAACCTGCACAACTACGACGAGTTGCAGCTGCCCTACCGACACCGCGCCTTCAATCAGGACAACCTCGACGCCTACCTCACGCGTCTGTACACCGAGATTCACGAACTCCTCAACCGCAACGTCAAGGTGCTGGTGCACGCCGAGGAAGTCAGCGATCGCATCGTTGGCGTCATGGGCGGCTACATCCGCTGGTCGGGCCTCGTCGAAGAGCCCACTCACGCCATTCAGGTCACCGAGCGTCTCTCAGGTCGGCAACTCGACCCGTTCGCGCGTGAAGTGATCATGAACGCGCACACTCTGCGCTGAGCACTTCTCGGGCTGCAGCCCGAAGGTGTTATTCGGCGACCGTCGTGACGAGGGCGTCCAGATCGGTGATCACGACAATGCCCGCAGGGATTTCAATAGTCTGTCCGGCCTGAATCGCGTCAGGGTCGTCGATGTTGTTCAACACGATGATCGACTGCACGGTGACGCCCGTTGCGCCGGCAATGATTGCCAACGTGTCGCCCCGCTTGATCGTGTAAAACTGACGCACTCCTTCCGGCAAGGTCGTGCCGGGGATGGTGGTCGTCGACGTTGTCGTGCGAATCGGCGGCAGCGGCTCAGTTGATGCCTTGTCCGTCGTTCCGCAGGCACCCGCAACGAGTGCCAGCACCACGGGGAGACTGGCCAAAGCAGCACCAGCGAGGCGGGGACGTGGACGTGTACGCCGATCGGTTCCCGTCATGTCGGACATGATAGGCGCCCTGACGACCAGCTTCCCGGCAGGCCCCACCAGTGCCCGTCACACCGATCCCAGCCGCCCGCGGCATCGTCACTCGCCCGGAATACTCTGCAGCACACCTCAGGACGTACCCTCGGCGACGTGAGCACCATTGCCGACAGGACCGTTGACTTTCCTGGCGCAGAAGCCCCTGCACGCCAGTACGACATCGACGCGAACGGCGTACGGATCGCCGTTCACGAGTGGGGCGACGCGGCAGCACCGCCACTGCTTGCCGTGCACGGTGGATTCGACTTCGCCCGCACCTACGACCTGTTCGCACCACGCCTGGCCGCCGGCGGCTGGCGCGTCGTGGCCTGGGACCAACGCGGACACGGCGACTCCGAACACGCCGAGCTGTACTCGTGGGATGCCGACATGCGCGACGCCCTCGCGGTGTTCGACCACGTCAAGCCGGGCGAGCCGCTCCCCGTCGTCGGTCACTCCAAGGGTGGGGCATTGATGACCCAACTCGCCGATGCCCAACCGTTCCGGTTCACCCACCTCGTGAACATGGATGGCATCCCGTACAAGCGGAACATCCCAGACATCGCCGAACACGAACGCACGAAAATGATGGCGAGCGACATCGAAAGCTGGCTGGATCACCGCCGCCGCACCGCCGACCTGCAACGCAAGCCGGGCACGATCGACGAACTCGCCGCCCGACGCGGCCGTATGAACCCGCGACTCGAGATCGACTGGCTCCGCCGCCTGGTCACCACCGGCGGCTTCGAATCCGACGACGGCTGGCGCTGGAAGATCGATTCATCGATGCGTTTCGGTGGGTTTGGACCGTGGCGGCCAGAGTGGACACTGATGCGATTGCCCGGTCTGCCGATTCCGTTCTTCGGCATTCTCGGCTCCGAAATGGAAGAGATGGGCTGGGGAACACCACCCAAAAAGGTGCTGCCCTACATGCCGATGCAGGGTCGTTGCGAAGTGCTCGACGGCGTCGGCCACTTCGTCCACATCGAACAGCCACAGCGCGTTGCTGACCTCGTGCTCGACTTCCTCGGAGATGCACAGTGACCGCCTCAACGCCCACCATGTTGCGCCACAACAAGGTCGACCTCGCACTGCATCACCTTCGTGATGCAACCAATCCCGCGGCCCGCCCCATTCTGCTCCTGCACGGACTCGGCGACCACGCACCGGCAACGGTGCCCGACTGGGCCGATTCGTGGACCGGAATCGTCGCCGGACTCGACTTCACCGGGCACGGAGCGTCAAGCATTCCAAGTGGCGGCGGATACACCGCCGAACTGCTGCTCGGCGACGCCGACGCTGCACTTGCTGCACTCGTCGAGCAGAGCCCCGACGGCAAGATTTCCGTGCTCGGACGCGGCCTCGGCGCCTATATCGCGTTGCAACTGGCAGGCGCCCGCTCAGCACAGGTCCACGGCGCAATCGTGCTCGACGGGCCGGGCCTCGCCGGCGGACCGACCGGACCGACATCGCAAAGCTTTTTCTCGTTGCCACCCGCGACACAAACCCCCGATCCCTACGCGTTGGTCGAACTCGGACGAGACCTGCGGCCACCTGACTACGTGCGCTCG
>JABJAB010000049.1 GCA_018666235.1 Ilumatobacter sp. | reverse complement strand
TCGCCCGGGGGAGCGCTGAAGAGGCAATCAGCGCGATGCGCCTCCTCGGTCTCGCTGGGCTGTCGGTCACGATGCCACACAAGTCCGATGTCGCTCGACTCGTCGATCGCCTCGAGCCGGCCGCTCGGGCACTCGATGCTGTAAATACAGTGAGCTGGGATGGTGACGAACTCGTGGGTTCAAGCACCGACGGGGCTGGATTTGTCGCCTCGCTTGCCGAGGCTGGTGTCGATGTCACCGATGCTCGTATTGCTGTGATCGGAGCCGGGGGCGCGGCGCGATCGGTGATCGACGCACTCGGCCGCGCCGGCGCTGCCGACATCACGGTGCTCAATCGCACGCAGGATCGTGCCGAACAGGCCGCAACGCTGTCACCAGCAGCATCTGTCGGGATCGTCAGTGATGTGACGCGAGCGGACATCGTCGTGAACGCAACAAGTGTGGGGATGGGCGTCGAACCCGGCGGTGCGACCTCCGTCGACATGGCGTGTGACCCCGGCCTCTTGCGAGCCGGACAGATCGTCGCCGATCTGGTGTATCACCCCCTTGAAACAGCGTGGATGCGTGCCGCGGTTGACATTGGCGCGACGACGATCGACG
Source organism: Ilumatobacter sp. (assembly GCA_018666235.1). Lineage (GTDB taxonomy): Bacteria > Actinomycetota > Acidimicrobiia > Acidimicrobiales > Ilumatobacteraceae > Ilumatobacter_A. The sequence goes on along the minus strand of JABJAB010000049.1, from coordinate 12,821 downwards.
GACTCGGCATGCTTGTCCATCAGGCCGCGCTGCAGCAGGAACGTTGGCTCGGCCATCGTCCCGACACGGCGCCAATGCGTGCGGCGGCTGTGACTGAACTCGCTGCTCGGCGAAACGCTCCCAGATAGCCTGACCAGATGCTTCGCTATCTCACCGCCGGTGAAAGCCATGGTCAGGGCCTCGTGGTCATCATGGAAGGCCTGCCCGCCGGCCTCGAGATCACGGTCGAGGAGATCCAGGCCGAGATGGGCCGTCGCCGGCTTGGATATGGTCGAGGCCCGCGCCAGCGCTTTGAGGCTGACGAGCTCACGCTGATCGGTGGCGTCCGCCATGGGCGCACCCTGGGGTCTCCGGTAGCCATTGAGATCAAGAACAGCGAGTGGTTCCGCAGCGACAAGTGGCACGACGAGATGTCGCCGGCTCCAGGCGCAACGAAGGACCCGCTGACACAGGTCCGGCCGGGCCACGCAGACCTGGCGGGCATGCAGAAGTACGGCTTCACCGACGCCCGTGACGTGCTCGAACGAGCCAGCGCTCGAGAGACCGCAGCGCGCGTCGCTGCTGGCGCGGTTGCCAAGAAACTGCTCAAGGCACTCGATATCGAGGTCATCTCGCACGTCATCCAGATGGGTGACGCCCGAGTCCCATCGTCTGCTGCTCGCCCGACGCCGAGTGAACTCCATCGAGTGGACGAGAACCAGGTGCGCTGCTTCGACGCCGATGCGTCCGAGGCAATGATCGCTGCCATTAAGGCTGCCGCGAAGGAAGGCGACTCGCTCGGCGGAGTCGTCGAAGTGCTGGCATTTGGGGTGCCTGTCGGGCTCGGCAGCCACGTCCACTGGGACCGCAAGATCGACGCCGCCTTTGCGCAGGCCGTGATGAGCATTCAGGCGGTGAAGGGTGTCGAAATCGGAGACGGTTTTGAGGTTGCCGGACGGCGGGGAAGTGCCGCTCACGACCCGATCAGCTGGGACTCCGACGCAAACGAATACCGGCGAGGCAGCACACTCGCCGGAGGTACCGAGGGCGGGATGACCACCGGCGAACTCGTGGTCGTGCGTGCAGCAATGAAGCCACTCGCCACGCTGAACAAGCCCACCCTTGAAACCGTCGACACCGCCACCAAAGGATCAGGCGTCTCGTTCAAGGAACGCACCGACGTGACGGCGGTTCCAGCGATGGGTGTCGTTGCCGAGACCATGGTGTCGCTGGTACTGGCAACCGAAGCTCAGCGCAAGTTCGGCGGCGACTCGATGGACGAGTTTGTTCGTAATGCCGAGTCTTTCAGCGCCAACTTGTCGTGAACGTCTGCGGCGCGAAGCACTTGGTGCTGGTCGGGATGATGGGCGCAGGAAAGTCCTCGGTTGGACGCGTGCTGGCGCGCAAGCTCGACCGACCGTTGCTCGATTCCGATGAGCTGATCGAACAGCGCACCGGCCGTACCGTTCGGGAGATCTGGATGACGGACGGCGAGGCAGAGTTTCGTGAGCTGGAGACGAAGACACTCGTTGATGCGCTCAACGATGACGAGCCCTCGGTGGTCGCTGCTGCAGGTGGTGTGGTGCTTTCGGCGGCGAATCGGATCGCACTTGCAGAGAGCGATGCCCATGTGGTGTGGCTACTCGCGAACGTGGACGTGCTGATCGATCGAGTCAAGAACGGTGCGCATCGGCCGCTCCTCGACGACGACCCCGAGGCAATGTTGCGTGCGATGCACCGAGATCGTGACGAGCTGTATCGCGATGTCGCCGACGCAATCGTGTCGGTCGACAATCGGTCGGTGCACGATGTGGCCCAGGCGGTGCTTCGATGCGCCGGCTGAACGTTCCTCTCGGTGACCGCAGCTATGACGTCGTGGTTGGTCGGGGCGTGTCGGCCGAGCTCGCGTCGTTGCTTCCGGCGACTGCGCAGCGGGCGGCGGTGATCACCCAGGACGGTATTCCTGCAGAGATCGTCCTTCCTGGCCTCGATGTCGAGACGTTCGTGATCGGTCAGGGTGAGGGTGCCAAGACGCTCCACACCATCGAGACGCTGGTACGCGGGTTTGCAGGAATGGGCCTCACTCGGAACGACGTGGTGATCGGTGTCGGTGGTGGCATGGTTACCGATGTGGCGGGGTTTGCGGCGTCGACGTGGCACCGGGGCATCCCCGTCGTTCATGTGTCAACGAGTTTGCTCGGGATGGTCGATGCTGCGATTGGTGGCAAGACCGGCGTCAACTTGCCTGAAGGCAAGAATCTGGTCGGCGCGTATTGGCAGCCAACCGGTGTGCTGTGCGATCTCGACTTCCTCGACACGCTGCCGCCGCGCGAGATGCGCTGTGGTCTCGGCGAGATGGCGAAATATCACTTCCTCACCGGCGATGACCTGTTGGCGATGGATCTCGAAGCACGCGTCGCCCGGTGTATCGAGATCAAGGCCGAGGTCGTGGCATCGGACGAACGCGAAGGTGGACGGCGTGCGCTGCTGAACTATGGGCACACATTTGCCCACGCGCTCGAGATCGCCACGCAACACGAACTGGCGCACGGTGAGGCCGTCGCGGTCGGTCTGATCTATGCCGCCGAGTTGGGGTTCGAGTTAGGTCGCATCGACGCTGCCCGAGTCCAAGGGCATCGGGCCGTGGTCGCAGGCGAGTACGACCTGATGACCAACCCGCCGCTCGGGCTCGATGCCGATGAGCTTGTGTCGCTGATGTATCGCGACAAGAAGGCTGTGGGCTCGGGCCTGACCTACGTGCTCGACGGTCCCGCTGGTCTTGAAGTGGTTTCAGGCGTCGGCGAGACACAGGTTCGCGCCGCAATGGCGCGCATCCTAGGCTGAACATCGACTCCGGAGGCCTGATGTTCAAGGCATCCCAGATTGACGGGCTCGACAGGATTGACGGGATCGACAGGTTCGCCGACGATGGTCGACGGCTGGGTCGGGCGGTTGGTAACTGAATCTGGCGTCAGGCAGGGACGAACGCCCGGGGGGCGCCCGTCGGTTGGCCTGAGGCTGGCCGAAAACGGCTCGAGGTTGGTCGAGAGGTAGGCATGAGGTTCGAGCCCGAAAGCCCCGCATGCCAACCGCCCCCGATACCAAACACTTGTTGGAGTGCCTACTGAGGGGGGGGGTGCCACCACCGGCCTGGGTGCCTGCAGGCTCGGGCTACGGGGTTACGAAAGATACGAAAGAAGTCCCCGAGCACTGCACAAACATCTACCAGGGCATCTACCACAGAGCTTTTCTGTGAGCCTGTGTGCCAGCCTCGGATAAACTGGGTCTACCAAAACGCAGAGGTCGCCGTCCGAAAGGGCAGCGGCTTCTGTGCTATCTGGGCTCAGAACGTGTCACGCACACGTCAACCCTGCGTGTTGATGCAGTTCCCACCGGTGGCGCCGTTACGCACAACTCGACGAAGTGGATGCTGGTTGGCCCGGTCTGGCAGGTTTCCGTCACCTCAGCCGGATCCACCATCGGCAATGATGGAGTGGTGGGAGACTACGCGCGGCGAGAAAGACCAATTCGAGTGACTCGCGAGATTTCCGCTCCGGCTGAAGTGGTCTGGGCCGTGATCGCGACGCCAGGGCACCTTGAGCATGTGCATCCATTTTGTGAGCACAACCCTGTGACGGAGTGGCCGGGGGCTGCGTCGCGCGACGAAATTCACTACCGAAGCGGCTGGGTGTATGAGAGGACTTTCACTCATTGGGTCGACGGTGTCGGCTACGACCTCGACATCGGCGCGCCGGGCGAACCGACCTCCCATGTCAGTTGGCGGATTTCCCCTCGACCACCTGGGGCCTGCAACTTGGCAATCAGCGTGTGGCCACGATCGCTTACTCGCATCCGTGGGCTGCAGTATCTTCTTCGACTTTTGGTCCTCGGTCCAATGATGCGCCGTTACTTGCGTTCGGTAACGAAGGGCGTGGAATGGTTCGTGACGCAAGGCGAGCCAGTGAGGGCAAACCAATTTGGAACTCACCAGTGGTTCTCGCAGCGGTGATCACGAGTTACCACGGTCTCTGATCGATCAGGCCCGGCACCACTACGGAACTGGCGGGGCCTCGTTGGCTCCGTCAGCGACGAAAACGCAGGGGCCGCCGTCCGATTCATGTCGGCGTCACGAAGTGCGTGGGTTTAAGGTCGAGCGCAGCGACAGCTACCGCTGGGCCGAGGACATCACCGCCTGAAGGTCAGTGTTCGACTCAATGCTGCGGTCGGCGTACCTGATGGCGTCGCGAACCTCGCCAACGGGTAACTAGCCATTGACCTAGTGGCGGCGATGTAGCTGCCGACCCGTACACAAACGAGCACGCCTTGATAAATGCGCTCCTTCAACGGTGATCAAGGCGTGCTTCGTTTTTCGCCGAGGCTGGAGCGCATGCGCACACAGAAGCATGGAGCCTTTGCCACCGCCTGTTCCCCGACGATCCGATCGGAGTCGTGTTCTCAGTCTGGAGGCTTTTGCCGAGCAAATCCCACACAATTTTCTGATGACAGCGCGACACGACTAGACCGCACGCATGTTCACATCAAGAAAATTTTGCGCCCAGAACGTTAGTGATGGTTTCATCATCCATTAGGGGCGTTATGACGATCTCAATCATTCCGTTCCAGTCAAGCGCATAGTCTCCCAGGGCGCCCGCGTCTGTGGATTCGAGAATCGCAAAGCCGCCAGTTCCGTCAACATTGTGATACCGCGACACAAGCGTTGCGCCCTCCGGTGGCATGCCACCAGTAGCCATAAACTGTTTAATGGTGTTGTCTCTGGCTTCCGGCGAATGGGTCCAGGCAAATTTGAATAGCATATTGCTCTCCTTTTAAAGGCGGCTCAAGTCGGCCGCATGTTCAGACTAACGAGTCGTTCCGAGCAGTTTTGTTGCCAGATTGTTAAGTCCGGGTTAAGGCGTCCGAGGTAGGAATCTGATGGCTCGCCGTGGCCAGGCCGAGCCCGACTGCCAGTTTCTGTCTGTCGGCGCTGGCTTGGCGCTCCCAAGCTACGACGTGCCACAGGAAGATCGCTCAGCCTGAGAACTGGATGCTCCACGCCTCGGGTTCGACGCCCGCTGGCACTTCACGGCGTTGATGTTGACTGGGTGTGCGAGTGGTAGCGACTCCGTCTCGACGACGATTGAACCGGAGACGACGATCGCGCCGACGACACACCCGCTCGGAAATGTCGCAGGGCGCAATTTCGACTTTGAGTGGCAGGCCTGGACGTGTGAGCTCGATACGGACCTGAACAGCGTCGACCTGGCCAGGCCAACCTGCGCGATCCGATTCTGGAACGAGTGGACCTGACCGGCGCGGACTTGGACAAGGCGAACCTGCCCGACGCGAAACTGCAGTACGCGAACCTGACAGTCGCTCAGCTGTCCGGCGCAAAGACGTGACTGGTCGTCATCACACCGTTTGTACGGTGGAACTAGCTCCACGCTTATGTTCTGATTAGCCATCACTGCCCCTCCGTCTGAAAATTCATCGAAAAAACAGCAACGTCCCCGTCAAGGGCGCCTGAGCTGGGGTTTAGTAAATAAAAGGCACATGATTCGGGTTTCGGTTGTCCCAGATTTGGTCGATTGAGAGGTTGTCCCAAATGACTGATCACGTGGCGGACTGTGCCGGTCCGAGCCGCCACCGCACTTAAAATTCGAGATTCTTTGGGAACTTTCAGGGTCGCACTGAAAGCACTCAGGGGGTGGCACTAAATCTCTTGCCTCTTAGACGTGGTGTCGCTGCAGGAAGAGTCCGCTCTTGGTCGACGGTATGGAACGTCGACAGTGTCGAAGGATCTTTCCCAGCGGGCCCAGACCCTGCTTGCGATGCAGGTCAACGGCGAACCGTTGCATCTCGACCACGGCTTTCCGATCCGGCTGATTGCCCCAGCACGGCTCGGTGTCAATCAAACCAAGTAGCTCGTCAAGGTGATTGTTCGATGAACGACACAACCCGGTGACCAACACAGCGACCAACCCGGTGACCAACACAGCGACCAAGCCGGTGACCCGGGCAGCAAGTACGGCGCCCTGTTCTGGGTTGGCACCCTCCTCGGATGGGTGATCATCGGGTACGGCGCGCCCCTGATGCTTTCCGACGACGAGGCCGAATGGTTCAACATCGTTCGCTTGGTCACGATCGGCATCATCGCCCACGACATCGTGTGGCAATCGTTGTCTGTCGTTGCCGGCTTGCTCATATCGAAGATCATCGGCCGAGCGATTCCCTTCTGGGTTCGCTGGGCGGGCTGGACCACGGCGATCATCGTCGCTATGCGGTGGCCGGTTGGACGCCGCTACGGAGATCGTCTCAACAACGACACGATCTTGCCGCGCAACTACACGAACTCCATCGTGATCCTGCTCGCCGTCATCTGGATCGGCGCTGCGGCCTATGGGTTTGCATCCTCGCGTCGCTCGCTTTAGCGCTCCGAGGGGTAAACCACGCCGACCTGCTGGCGTACCTCGTCAAGCAGCTGCATGGTCCGCAGCGTCGCATCCCACGTGACCACATTGCTGTGAATGTGGCCATCGCGAATGCGCTCCATCGCATGCGCTGCCTCGTGGGCCAGGCCCTCGCTGGGCATCTCGACGTGTTGTGGATCAGCCCCGAGGGAGTGCACCGTGAACGAAGAGGTGAACCAGAAAGGTGGGTCCACATCGATCCGGCCCGTGGTTCCGACGATTCGGGCACCGAGCCCACTGACCGCGTCGAGCGACGTCTGGAACGTACTCAACGCTCCGCTCGGAAACGCCGCAACTCCCGCCACAGTCGCATCGACTCCGCCGGCGGTGAGCCGGCCGATCGCCTTGACCTCATCTGGGTACTCGCCGAGGACGAAACACGGAAAGGTCAGCGGGTAGATGCCCAGGTCGAGCAGCGCGCCGCCGGCAAGATCGGCTTGGCGGTGGCGACCGTCGGGATCAGAGATGTCCAAACAAAAGTCTGCATCGACGCTGACGATCTCGCCGATCTCGCCGGCGTTGACTCGTCGGCGAATGTCGACGACGGCAGGAATGAACCATGTCCACATTGCCTCCATCAGGAACCGATTGTTTCGACGCGCCGAGTCGATCATTTCCCCGGCCTCGGCCGCGTTGAGCGCAAAGGCCTTCTCGCACACGACGTGTTTGCCGGCGTTGAGCGCGGCCATCGTCATATCGTGGTGTTCGCTGTGCGGCGACGCAACATAGATGATGTCGACGTTCGGGTCAGCGCAGAGATCGGTGTGCGACGGATGGGCGCGTTCGATGTCGAACTCGGACGCGAACCGATCAGCTGACTCTTGGGATCGCGAGCCGACCGCAACAACCTCGGCATGTGGCAACGTGCGAAGTGCTCGGGTCATCTGCTCGGCGATACCGCCGGTTGATGCGATTCCCCAGCGCAGGGGAGTGGTCGACGTATCGGACATGGCGCTGATACTTGCATTCGCGAGCCGTTCAGGAACTGCTGAGAAGGGCTTCGATCCATTGGGCGACGGCGTCATCGACATTCGTGCCGATCACGAGGTCAGCTGCAGAGCGGGCCAACGATGAACCGTTGCCCATGGCGATGCCGAGGCCTGCCCACTCGAGCAGCGCCGCGTCGTTGTGGTTGTCGCCGAGTGCCACCACATCGCGCCGATCGATTCCCCAACGGCTGCACAGCTCTGCCACCGCAGTTGCCTTGTTGATGCCGACGCCGGTGATCTCGACAAACTGCACTCCGCTGGTCGAGACGGTCAACGGGTCAACCATCCGCGGCACGAGAAACTCGCGCAGTTCCTCCTGTTCGATCTCCGGATGGCGGACCATGATTTTCGTGGTGCGGTCCGACATGATCGGGCGGCGTGCAAGGCCACGCTCTTCGCCGAGGTCTTCGTGCACGAATGCGATGTCGTCAAACGCATCGTCCCACCCATTGCCATGGTCCGTTTCCCAGCAGAACGCAAACCGGTCGTCGATGGCCGACACGCACGCGAGCAGTCGCTCGACCATTGCCGGATCGATCGGAAATCGATCAGTGGTGTGGCCAGTCGGAAGGTCGTGGATCAGTGACCCGTTCGAGCAGACTGCAGTGTCGATCACTTCGACGGGGGCAAGTCGTGGCACCGCGGACGTGGTCGATCGACCGGTTGCGGCGATGACATGAATACCGGCGCCAACTGCAGCTTGTACTGCCGCAATGGTGCGCGGCGTGAGCGCGTGCTCAGGTCCGAACAGCGTGCCATCCAGGTCGCTCGCGATCAGCCGGACGGGTCGTCTCCGGGTCAATGAATCGTCCGGAAGCCGTACCATGCGAGCACGACGATACCGAGGCCGACGACGAGCTGGACCAGCGCCTTCTCACGCCGAACCAGCCACACCAGCAGACCAAACACCACCAGCGTGACGATGACCTGAGCGACAACGCCTGCATCGGTCTGCGGGGACCACAGGTCACCGACGGTCGAAGCGGGTACCGCCCTCAACTGGTGCCACGCTTGCGACGTTTGGCGACTCGACCGCGCATCATTGCCCACCATTCGCGCGGGAGGCTCCGGAACGTCGCGGTGGCGAACTCATCGGCGATGAACCCGATTGCCTGTGAGTAGGCAGGGTACGGGTGCACGGTGCCGAACAGCTTGCGGAGCCCGATGCCGTTGTCGATCATGATCGTGAACATGCCGATCATCTCGGCTGCATCGGGAGCGACTATCGCGGCGCGCAGGATCTTTCCAGTGAAACGTTCGGCGTCGACGGCAACAAAGCCGTGCTCAACATCGTCGGTCAGCCCGCGATCGATGTCCTTCAAGTGCTTGACCAGGCGAATCCGCCCCGTCTCAGGCAGCGCATCGAGTTCGGTCATGGTCAGGCCGACCGACGCGATCTGCGGCCGGCAGTACACAGCGCTAGGCAGCGCTCGGGCGTTCCCGATCTTGGGCAGCGGCAGCGCAATGGCTCGAATCGTGCGACGCGCGATCGAGTTCGCCCCGTGCGTCGTTGCGGTATTTCCGGTGACGTCACCGACGGCGTAGACGCCGTCGACGGACGTCCGGCCCCAGTCGTCGGCGATGATGCCGTTCCGTGCGAGGTCGACGCCGGCATCTTCGAGGCCCAGCCCGGCGAGCTTTGGATGACGACCGATGCCGATCAGCACCTTGTCAACGCCGACAATCTCGTCGCCGTTGGTGAGGTGGGCCGTCTGCAGTGCCTCGTCGAAGCGTTCGATCGATGCCGACGTATGCGTGTGTGCTCCCCGAACGCGCAGCGCTGCCTCGATGGTGGACGACACCAGAGGGTCCTCCGTGCCGATCAACCGTTCTGCAAGCTCGACGATGTGAACCTCGCTCCCGAGGTCGAGAAAGGCCGTAGCCATCTCGAGGGAGATCACGCCCCCGCCGACCAACACGATGGTGTCGGGGACGGTCTCCATCTCGAAAATATTCTCGTTGGTGAGGACGCGCTCGGGCCCGAGACCCTCGACCGGAATTTCGATCGGTTTCGAACCGGTGCTCACGATCACGTTCTCGGCGTGGACCTCAACGTCCCCATCGGGTCCGCTCACACAGACGACGTGCGCGCCGTTCTCTGACTTGGTGAGGCGTGCCCAGCCGCGCACGAGATGAATGTGGTCGTGCGTTTCCATCTCGACGTCTTCGTCAGCTGCAAGCCCATCGCGCCGCGCCCGAACCCAGGCGAATGGATCATCCACGCCTGCTTCAGCGGCGTGCAGCAACGCCTTGGACGGAATACACCCAACGTTCGTGCAGTCGCCGCCGATCTTGTCGCCTTCGATCAGCACGATGTCGTGGCCGAAGTTCGACAAACCGGTCGCCATGGTCAAGCCACCCGAGCCAGCGCCAATCACGGCGGCCTTGTAGGTGGTCAGGGGGTCGTGGCCAATCATGTGGTGCTCGGTTCTGTGGAGAGACGGTGCGTCGCGCTGGGCATAGCTTGCCGTCGTTTGGCCGCGCGTGCGATCACGAGGCTGCTCACGAAGATCACAACGCTCAGGACTAGCGCGATGGGGTCGATGCCGCCGAGTCCCTGATCGACGCGTTCCAGCGAGGCGCCGAGGAGCACGAACGAGATCGTGCCGGGCAGCGAGCCGATTGCTGTGGCCATGATGAACGGCACGTACCGGATGCGCAGTGCGCCGGCGGCGTAGTTGACGAGGTCGTAGGGAAGAAACAGAAAGCGCATCACGAGCACGGTCTCGAAACTGTTGTCGCGCATCGTGTTCGACCAACGCGAGACCAGCGAGGATGCCGCTTGATCGCCCCGTTCGCCCACCTGGCCGCCTGGGGCGTGACCAAGTAATCGGCCCACAAGGTAGGCAAGAGTTGCTGAGCCATTGGACGCGACGATCACGATGACGACGCCCGCGACTGGGCCGAAGAGCACGCCGCCGACGATGGTGAGGACCGATGCCGGGAACAACACGAGCGGGCGGGCAAGGTAGACCGCCACGTATGCGACAACGCCCCACCAGGCGAATTCAACGGTGTCGATAAACGCCTGCGCAGCACCTGTGGTTGAGAGCCCGCTCGACGTCTGGTACTGCCACCAGGCCATGATCGCGGCGACCCAGATCGCCATCACCATGCCCCGCCGCGTCCAGACTTGCCAACGGGCCACCGACCCGTCGGCATGAGTCTCGGCATGCGGCATTGCGTTCATCAGAATGTCCCAACAGGATCATTGCCGCTCGACATTCCGCGATGACGGCTGTTTCGTGTTTGGTTCGCAACCAACTATGTGAGCGCGCCTCAATATGGTGCAGCTCACCGACTCTCCCCGCCGAATGACTCGATTCCCGTGGGAGCACCACATGCAGATCAATCTTGCCGTCGTGAGCGGCATCATGTCCAACGAGCCCATTCACCGCGAACTGGCCAGCGGCGACCTGATCGTTCAGTTCGACCTCAGCACCTGCGTCGAACACGACGGACGGGCAGCCAATGTTTCGGTGCCGGTGGCATGGCGCAATCCGTCAGCTGCCGCCGTCGGTGCTCTTGTCGCCGGTGAGGAAGTCGTGGTGACCGGCCGGGTCCAGCGGCGGTTCTTCCGCAGCGGCGGCCTGACGCAGACCAGAACCGAACTGGTCGCGGAGCGCTGCCTCCCGGCGCGGCGTACCAAAAGTGTGCGTTCGCTCCTGGCTGCAGCTGCTGCGAACTTGATTCCATAGGCGTCTCAGACGACGCTGCGTACGACCAGGCCAGTCCGTAGTTTCGGCGTGAAAAAGGTCGACTTCGGGGGCATCAGCAGACCTTCCCGAGCGGTGCGCTCGATCTCAGCGACGCTGACCGGGCGGATGAGGACGGCACCGGTCGCGGCGCCGCTCGTGACGGCTTCGACGACGTTGGTCACGCCATGCTGGTAGGTCACAGAGTGCGCAACCTCGGCCAGCACGTGTTCGAGCCATGCTCCATCCAGTGACCGCACCTCATCGAAGGCGCCCAGCTTGGGTGTCAGCCACTGCCCAGTGCCATCGGGTCCAATCAAACAGAGCTTCCCGTCGGCCTCCATCGCAGCGAGCGTGTCGGCCGTGGGCGTCCCGGCATCGGAGAGATCAAACGACGTGCCCAGTGCCGATCGAAGCCCATCGAAATCGATATCGGTGTAGAGCCGGTGGATCGCCTCGACGCTGAGCTGGTCGGCTACCAGTTCGCTGACGAAGGCCAGCGTGTCTTCGACATGGGCGTTCGTGATGCCACTGGCCCGAACCTCATCGCGGAAGGTGCGACTGATGCCGTACCGGTGATGGCCGTCGGCAATCAGGACATCGTCTGATCCGACCTTCTCGGCGATCGCAGCGACGCGGCCCGCGTCGCTGACACGTTCCACGACGTGCTCGACGCCATCAACGGTCACCGATGACAAGTGCTCACCAGGTTCGGCCAGCAAGTCGGTCAGGCCAGCGGCGAGCGAGAGACCCCAAATCGGAGACATATTGGCTTGGGTGGCGCGAGTGAGGTCGAGCCGATCGGTCGACGCCTTTGGTGTGACCCGTTCGTGAGGAAGGACGCCGCCGGCACCATCGTCGACGACTTCCAAACCGCCGAGTACTCCGGCAATATCGCGTGGGGCTCCGGTGGCGTCGATGAATCGCATGCGATAGATCGTGAAGGTGGGGGAGTCGTCGAAGTCGACCACTCCCGCGTCGATCCACTCGCGAAGCACGTTGCCTGCGCGCGTGTACCTCTGGGGACCGGCGGTTTCGCGTGGTACGTCGACGTGCGTGATGTTGAACGTGCTGCGCGCGTTGAGTGCGTCGATGTCGGCCTCGGACAACACGTCGTAGGGCGGGGCGATCACGTCGTCGATAGTGCGATCGCAGTAGCGGAGAGCTGGAAATGGAGTGAAGCGTGGCACCAGCCCAGCATGCCAGTGTTGGACTGCCTCGGGTGCAACGATCTACGCGTGATGGACAACAATATGGGTTCCATGCGCACGGTGCTGTGCGACCTTGATGGAGTGGTCTGGCTGGCCCGCGAGCCGATTCCGGGATCGTCCGATGCCGTTGCCCGACTTCGAGCATCTGGTCGTCGAGTGGTCTTCGTAACGAACAACTCGGCTGCCCGCGTCGAGGAACAGATTGCCGCACTCCTTGGCGTCGGAATCCGTGCCGATGGCGACATCGTCAGATCATCCACTGCCGCTGCACTCCTGATCGTGCCAGGTGAGCGGGTTCTCGTGGCTGGTGGCCCGGGAATCGTGCAAGCGGTTGAGAGCCGCGGGGGCGTCGCTGTGATCAACGACGGGACGGTGGACGGTGGACCATTCGATGCGGTGATGGTTGGGCTCCACCGCGATTTCGACTACGCACGTTTGGCCGCAGCGGCAAGTGCTCTGCACGGTGGAGCGCGACTGATC